>NZ_JBMLSK010000168.1:0-46929 GCF_049240545.1 Roseateles sp.
GCCACAGCTTCAACCTGCTGGACGCCCGCGGCGCCATCAGCGTGACCGAGCGCGCGGCCTACATCGGCCGCATCCGCAATCTGGCGCGCGCTGTGGCGCAGAGCTATCTGGAAAGCCGCGCACGCCTGGGCTTCCCCATGGCGCCCAAGGAATGGGCCGATCAAGTCATCGCCCAGATTGAAAAGAAAGCAAAGGCGGCCTGAGTCATGAGCGCGCACAAGAATCTGCTGATTGAATTGTTTGTTGAAGAGCTGCCGCCCAAGGCGCTCAAGAAGCTGGGCGAGGCTTTCTCCGCCGTGCTGGTGGACAGCCTCAAGGCCCAGGGCCTGGTGGGCGAGGGCGCGCAAGCGACCGCCATCGCCACGCCGCGCCGCCTCGGCCTGCATTTGACGAACGTCGCCCCCAAGGCCGTCGACCGCGCCGTGCAGCAAAAGCTGATGCCGGTGGCGGTGGCATTGACCGCCGATGGCCAGGCCACGCCGGCCCTGCTGAAGAAGCTGGCCAGCGTCGGCGCCGATGCCTCGGTGCTGCCCCAGCTCAAGCGCCTGCCCGACGGCAAGGCCGAAGCGCTGTTCCTGGACCAGTTGGTGCCCGGCGCCACCCTGGCCGAAGGCCTGCAAAAAGCCCTGGACGAAAGCCTGGCCAAGCTGCCCATTCCCAAGGTCATGACCTACCAGCTGAAAGACGGCTGGACCGATGTGAAGTTCGTGCGCCCGGCGCACGGCATCGTCGCCCTGCACGGCGCCGAGTTGGTGGCCGTCTCGGCCTTGGGCCTGCAATCGGGCCGCACCACGCGCGGCCACCGCTTCGAAGCCAGCACGCCCGAGCTGACGATTGAGAGCGCCGACAGCTACGCCGCGCAGCTGCGCGAGCAGGGTGCCGTGATCGCCGGCTTTGCCGAGCGCCGCGCCGAGATCGCTCGCCAGTTGCAGGCCGCTGCTGCCAAGCAAGGCCTCAAGCCCATCGAGGACGAAGCCTTGTTGGACGAGGTGACGGCCCTGGTCGAGCGCCCGAATGTGCTGAGCTGCCAGTTCGAAGCCGAGTTCCTGGCCGTGCCGCAGGAGTGCCTGATTCTGACCATGAAGGCCAATCAGAAGTACTTCCCGCTGCTCGACGCCGCCGGCAAGCTAACGAACCACTTCCTCGTCGTCAGCGCCATCAGCCCGGCCGACGCCAGTGCCGTGATTCAAGGCAATGAGCGCGTGGTGCGCCCGCGCCTGGCCGACGCGAAGTTCTTCTTCGATCAAGACCGCAAGAAGACCTTGGCCGATCGGGTGCCAGGTCTTGCCAAGGTGGTGTATCACGGCAAGCTGGGCACGCAGGGTGAGCGCGTCGAGCGCGTGCGAGCCATCGCTCGCGCCATTGCCGGCCTGCTGGGCGGCGGCGCGCTGACCGAGCAGGTTGACCAAGCCGCACATCTGGCCAAGGCCGACTTGCTGACCGATATGGTCGGCGAATTCCCCGAATTGCAAGGCATCATGGGCGGCTATTACGCTCGCCATGACGGCCTCAGCGAAGCGGTGGCCTTTGCCATTGAAGACCATTACAAGCCGCGCTTTGCCGGTGATGAATTGCCGCGCAACGAGGTCGGTTTGGTCGTGGCCCTGGCCGACAAGCTGGAGACCCTGGTTGGGATGTTCGGCATTGGCCAACTGCCTACCGGCGACAAGGACCCGTTTGCGCTGCGTCGCCATGCCTTGGGTCTGGTGCGCATGCTCAGCGAGCGAGCCTCTGGCTTGAGTCTGGATGCTTTGATTCAGGCGGCGGTGCCAGCTTTTGGCGCTTTGATTCAAGACCCGAGCGTGGCCTTGGGCGAGTTTGTCTTTGACCGCTTGTCTGGTTCGCTGCGCGAGCAGGGCTATAGCGCGCAAGAGGTTGACGCCGTGCTGGCCCTGCGCCCGCAGCGCCTGGCCGATGTGGCTGCGCGCTTGCAAGCGGTGCGCGCTTTTGCAGCGTTGCCCGAAGCCGCATCTTTGGCCGCAGCCAATAAGCGCATCGGCAATATTCTGAAGAAGAGCGAGCAGGCGGTCGAGGCGCGTATCGATGAGGCCCTGCTGCAAGAAGCGGCGGAGCAGCATTTGGCGACGGCCTTGAAGAATGTGCAGCCGATTGCGGACAGCCTCTTCCATGCCGGTCAGTACGAGTCTTCGCTGCGTGAGCTGGCGACCTTGCGCACAACGGTGGACGCCTTCTTTGACGGCGTGATGGTGAATGCCGAAGACCCAGCCCTGCGCGCCAATCGACTGGGCCTGTTGAAGACGCTGCACGAGGCCATGAACCGCGTGGCCGATCTGTCGCGCCTGGCCAGCTAACGCTTTACTCACGAGGACCTGCCCATGCGTTCCGATCACGGTCACCCCATGAAATTGGTCATCCTGGGGCGTGATGGGACGCTCAACCATTACCGCGATGACCATGTGAAGTCGGTCGAGGAGTTGCAGCCTCTGCCTGGCGCGTTGGAGGCCGTGGCGCGTTTGAACCACGCGGGCTGGCACACGGTGATGGCGACCAACCAGCCCGGTATTGGCCGTGGGCTTTTGGACATGGCTTCGTTGAATGCCATTCACTTGCGACTGAATCAATTGCTGGCTGAGAAAGGCGGTCGTCTGGACGCCGCCTTCTTCTGCCCACACACGCCGGAAGAGGGCTGCGATTGCCGCAAGCCCTTGCCTGGCTTGCTGCTGCAGATTGGTGAGCGTTTTGGTGTCGGACTGGCGCAGGTGCATATGGTGGGCGCGTCCTTGCGTGATCTGCAAACCGCCAAGGCGGCGGGCTGCATTCCGCATCTGGTTCGCAGCGATCGCCTCGGTATGTTGGATGAGGAACAATTGGCCGATATGGTGGCCTTGGTGCCAGGCACCCGGGTTCATGCCCACCTCAGCGCCTTTGCCGAAACCCTGATTCATGAAGAACGCCGCAGCAAAGCCGATGCGCGCGGCGAAGGCTTGCCACCGGATACCGGCCCTGGAGAATTGAACTGATGTCTTTTTTGCTCGCCGCTGTGCGGTCTTTCTTGTTTGTCTTGTTTCTGACTGTCACGGTGATTCCCTGGGCCCTGGCCGTCTTGTTGATTTCTGTATTCGCTAAGGGCGACAAGGTCTACTGGTCCTGCGCGGGCTGGCTGCGGCTGGCGATTTACGGCGCGCGCTATATCTGCGGCGTGCAGTGGCGCATTCAGGGCATGGAAAACCTGCCCACCGAGGCCGACCGTCGCTCGGCGGTGATCCTGCTGTCCAAGCATCAAAGTACCTGGGAGACTTTTGCTTACCCGGCGCTGATGTCGCACCCCCTGGCCTATGTGTTCAAGCGTGAGTTGCTTTATGTGCCCTTCTTCGGTTGGGCGATGGCGCGCATGGACATGATTCACATCGACCGCAGCAAGCGGGCCCAGGCCTGGACCAAGGTGGCCGAGCAAGGCAAGCGCCTGGCCGCCTTGGGCCACTGGGTCATCATGTTCCCGGAAGGCACGCGTATTGCGCGCGGCAAAAAAGGTGAGTACAAAACCGGCGGCAGCCGCTTGGCGATCGAGACCGGTGTGCCGGTGGTGCCGATTGCGGCGACCTCGGCGGTATGCTGGCCTCGCAAGAGCTTTTTGCTGCGGCCCGGTGTGGTGGATATCTCGATTGGCAAGCCGATTCCTTCCGTGGGCCGCGAGGCTGGCGAGTTGATGCGCGAGGTTGAAACCTGGATCGAGTCCGAAATGCACCGGCTCGATCCCTCGGCCTACCGCAGTTCCTCGACCCATGTGGCGGCCGCGCAAGCCTGATGGTTTAAGAAAGAAGGCCCGGCCTCATGCTCAAACGAATGGCTCAGCTCTTGCAAGACGCACAGCTGTCCTTGTTTAACGCAGATGCCGTGGATGCGGTGCCGCCCCTTGTTGCCAAGCCCCCAACTGCGGACGCCACACCGGGGGCGCGTGCGCAGCGCGAGTTAAGTCTGGGTGAGCATCGCGTGGCTTATGAGTTGCGCCGTGCGCGTCGGCGCAGCATCGGTTTTGTGGTCAGTACGGAGGGCTTGCGCGTCAGCGCGCCGCGCTGGTTGCCGCAGGCCGATATCGAACGCGCTCTGCTGCAAAAGTCAGACTGGATTTTGCGCAAGCTGGTGGAGCAAGGCGAGCGTGCGCGCCGTGTCGAGGCCTCGCGAATCGAATGGCGCGATGGTGGCAGCCTGAAGTTCCTCGGCCAGCCACTTTGGCTGCGGCTGGATCCCCGCGCCACCGGGGTGAAGCTCGATGAGTCCGGCGCATTGCTGATCATCGGACTGCCGTTGCAGGCCAGTGAAGAGCAGGTGCGCGATATGGTTCAGGCTTGGCTGAAACGTCGTGCGCGGGCTGTGTTTGAACCGCGCTGTCTGCATTTCTCCCAGGCATTGGGGGTGCAGATGACGCATCTTCGCCTGAGCTCGGCGCAAACCCGTTGGGGCAGTGCCAGCGTGGACGGCTCGATCCGTTTGAACTGGCGTTTGATTCATTTTTCGCCGGCCATCATTGACTATGTGGTGGCGCATGAGTTGGCGCATTTGCGGGAAATGAACCACAGTGCCCGTTTCTGGGCGGTGGTGCGATCGGTGCTTCCCGAGTTTGAGCAAGCACGAAGCCAGCTGCGCGATGAGTCCATCATTGCGGAGTAGATACCAGAGAAATACCAGTCGCTTCTAAAGCCCGGTCGCGTCCATCCCACTTAAGGGGGGCTTGTTGGTGCGGGGGGCTTCCCGCAAACTTTGTTCACAAGCTGTCATCGCCAGCAAACAGGATCTGTGTGAACAGGTCGATTCGAGGGGCAAGCAAGTTCGCTCTTCCCTGTTTGTCAAAACAAAAGGCTGAAATTCCGCCGCCACCTTGCAAGTTTCTTGCTGAGTGTCGGCGGTTTTTTTTGCCTTGTCTTCCGCCCGGTTCAGCGGGCGCTGAAGCGGTACACCCCGTCCGCATCCAAACGCCGTTGCAAGCGGCCGGACAACCACAGGGCGTTCAAGTGGGCGACCGATTCGCCCATGGCGAAGGTGGTTTGATGCAGGTCCAGTTTGCGCTTGAACAGCAGGTCTAGCAGTTCGGCGGCATGGCAGGGCTTGGTGCTGCAGGCCTGCAGAACATCGGCCAGGCGTTCATCGTGGTGTTCTTGCAGCTGATCGACGCGGGCGTGCAGGCCGGTGAAGGGCTTGCCGTGGGAGGGCAACACCAGGGTGTCGGCGGGCAAGCTGAGCATGCGCTGGATGGAGCTCAAGTAAAGGCTCAGCGGGTCGGCCTCGGGTTCCACATCGACCACCGAGACATTGGTGGAAATGCGCGGCAGCACCATATCGCCGGAGATCAACAACCCCAAGCTGGGGCAGTGCAGGCTGATGTGCTCGGGCGCGTGGCCGTAGCCGGTGATGCAGTGCCAGGCGTGGCCGCCGATGTTCAGCTGCAGTCCGTCCATCAAGCGGCGGAAGCTGCTCGGCACGGCCGGCACCATGCTCGGGTAGTAGCTGCTGCGGGCACGGATCTTGGCGAGCGAATCCTCGTCGCTGAGGCCGTGGCTGGCGAAGAAGGCTGCGGCCGTGTTGCCACCCATGCCCACGGTGGAGCCGCTGGCCAGTCGGGCCAGATTGAAGTCGGTGGCGCTAACCCAGGCGCGGCATTGCCAGCGCTCGGTCAGCCATGCGGCCAGGCCGATGTGGTCGGGGTGGAAGTGGGTGACGACCACACGCAGAACGGGCAAACCTTCCAAATGCTCGGCAAACACCTGCTCCCACAGCGCGCGGGTGGCGTCATTCGCAACGCCGCAGTCGACCACGGTCCAACCGGCTTGGCCGTCAATTTCATCGCGCAGCAGCCACAGATTGATGTGGTCCAGCGCAAACGGCAGGCCCATGCGCAACCAGCGCACGCCCGGCGCCAACTCCAGCACACCGCCCGGCGCAGGCAGCGCGTCACCCAAGGGATAGTGGAGTTCGGATTCTCTGAGATTGGCCATGAAGACTGCCTTGTGCTGCCGCCCCGCGGTTTGAAGCGGCGGGCAATGAATAGAATTGCCGTTTACGTTAACGTCACTAAGGCCCCAGTTTAGCCATGAGCAACGATTCCCGCCCCGCAGTCCCGGCTGCAGCCGCCCCCGAGGGCAACGGGCGCTTGTTCACCATCACCGAGTTGGCTGCCGAGTTCGACATCACGCCGCGCGCGATTCGTTTTTATGAAGATATGGGCTTGCTGGAGCCCGCCCGCGCCGGCCGCAACCGCGTCTACACCCACCGCGACCGCACCCGCTTGAAGCTGACCCTGCGTGGCAAGCGACTCGGCTTGACGCTGCAAGAGATCAAGCAGTTGGTGGACATGTACGACGCGTCCAGCGGCGCTGAATCGCAGCTGCGCGCGTTTTTGGCGGTTTTGCAGCAGCATCGCAGTCAGTTGGAACAGCAACTCGACGACATCGAAGTGACGCTTGCCGAAATCAGCCAGCATGAGGAGCGCTGCCTCAGTCTTTTGGCTGAAGGGAAGCCGGGCCTTTGATGCGTTAGCCGAAATTGGGCGTGCGCTGTTGAGCCGCCGGCTTGGCGGTGTTTGGGGGCCATATATTGCGATTGACCCATTCATAATGAGGTGAAACTCCCAGAGTTATGGCCCGTTTCGCTTCCTTCCTTGTGATGACTCTGTTGAGCATGCTCTTGCTCGGCACGAGTAGCCATGCGCAAGTGGCGCTGGCCGCGCCGAATGAGGATCAACTCCGGGCCAGCTATGTGGCGGGGTTTGGCAGTTATATCGAATGGCCGGCGGCCGCGTTTGCAGATGCGGAGGCGCCGTTTGTCATTGGGGTTATGGATGACGAGCCGATGCTGCGCCTCTTGGAGGCGGGCTTCAAATCCCGCAAGTTGCAAGGCCGACAGGTGCAGGTGCGTCGCATCGATAGCATTCTTCAGGCCACCCGCATTCATATGCTTTATGTGCCCGAGGGCAACACCGCATCGCTCCGGCCCTTGAATGGCTTGTCGGTGTTGACGGTGGGAGCCGGCACCGCGTTTCTGGACCGAGGCGGAGTGATCGGACTGTTGATGCACAAAGATCGCCTCCGCTTTGAGTTCAATGCCAAGGCGGCCGAGCGTTCGGGCTTGAAGGTTTCGGCCAAGCTGCAGCAGTTGGCACTCAACACCTATGAGGAACTGCGCTGATGATGCAGCGACTTTCATCCATGCGGCTGCAGCGCAAGATCCTGCTGGCGATGGTGTTTGGCACTTTGCTGGCTGTTTTGGTGGCCGCCCTGGCGGTCTTGGCCTATGAAACCACCAGCTTCCGCCCCCGCATGGCGGCGCAGTTAGAAGCCGTCGGCAAGGTGATGGCGGACGTCAATCAGGCGGCCCTGGAGTTTGATGACAAAGATCAAGCCACAGAAAACCTGGCCTTCTTGCGTTTGTATGAGGGCGTGGATGCCGGGGCGCTGTACCGTGTGGACGGCAGTGTGTTTGCGACTTGGACTAAAGCCGATCTCAAGCTTACTGGGGCGCAGCCCCCGCACCCATCGGCGCCACCCAAAGATGGGGTGGTGCAGCAGTTGTCTCATGCCAGCCTCACCCTGCCTGTCGCGCGTGAGGGCCATGAGCTGGGCCGTATCTGGGTGCGGGTGCAGTTGCCGCCCTTGGTCCAGCGTATGCCTCAATACGCCATCATGTTTGGCGCCTTGGCGATGGCGATTCTTGTGCTGGGCTTGGTGTTGCAACGGGCCACGCAATGGCTGATCAGCGAGCCTTTAGAGCGGCTCAGCAAGACGGCAGTGGAGGTGGGGCGAACGGGGGACTTCTCGCTGCGGGTGCTCAAGAGCAGCGATGACGAGATTGGGCAGCTCACGGTCGAGTTCAACCGCATGCTGGGCGTGGTGGGTGATCGCGATGCCGCCTTGCAGCAGGCGCATGATTTGTTGGAGCAGCGCGTCCAGGAGCGAAGCCAGGAGTTGGAGCAGGCGATGGAATTGCTGATGCAGAGCGAGAAGCTGGCTGCGCTGGGGAATGTGGTGGCCGGTGTGGCTCATGAGCTGAACACGCCGATTGGCAATGCCTTGCTGGCAGCGACCAGCTTGAGCAAGAACACCCACCAGATGCGCGATCAGATGACCGGCAACTCGCTCAGCCGCAAGGGCTTGGACGACTTCGTCTCTTCGGTCGAAGAAGGCTCGGGCATCGTCACGCGCTCCTTGGAACGAGCGGCCGCCTTGGTGCGCAGCTTCAAATCGGTGGCCGTCAATGAGACCAGCGAAGCTCGGATGGACTTTGATCTGCGCCAGGTCTTGGACGATTGCATCGCCTTGTTGGGCCCCGGGATGAAGCATCGCCCGATTGAGATTCGGCTCGACTGCGCGGCAGGCATCCCGTGCAACAGCTACCCCGGCGCCTTGACTCAAATCGTCAGCAATCTGGTAGAGAACGCGGCTCGCCACGGTTTGGAGCCGATCGGCGGGGGTGTGGTGGACGTTCAGGTTCGACGTACTGGCCCCTTGGATCCATCAGGCGGCAGTGACTTGCTGCTCACCGTCACGGATCAGGGCGCTGGCATCTCGCCCGAGCATTTGCGGCGTGTTTTTGAGCCCTTTTTCACCACGCGCCTGGGGCAGGGCGGCTCGGGATTGGGGCTGCATGTGGTGCACAGTTTGGCGAAGAGCCCGCTGGGCGGCGGCATTGAGGTGCGTAGCGAAAAAGGCGTTGGCACTTGCTTTGAGCTGCGCTTCCCGAGCCGCGCGCCCATGAACCAGCTCTAGGCAAAGGGGGCACCTCAGGGTGTCGCTTTAAGTCTTACTTCAAGCATTGCCTCAAACCTTGGCGCTGCGCGCCGCCATCCAGGCCTTCAACTCCGCCAAGGGCATGGCTTTGGCGTAGAGCCAGCCTTGCGCGGTATGGCAGCCTTGCTGGCGCAAGAAGTCGGCTTGCCCTTCGGTCTCCACGCCTTCGGCGATGATTTCGGTACCGAGTCGCTTGCCCAGCGACAACATCGTTTCGACAAAAACCTGGCCTTGAGGTTCGCCAATTTGCTGGACAAAGGACCGGTCGATCTTCAGCACATCGATGGGCAAGGCTCGCAAATGCGCCAGCGACGAGTAGCCGGTGCCGAAATCGTCCAGGGCCACACGCACGCCACGCTGCCGCAGCGCTTGCAAGGCGGCAATCACCAAGTCGGGCTCATCCATCGCCATGCTCTCGGTGATCTCAAGCTCTAGGGCGCTGGCAGGCATGCCATGCTTTGCCAGGGCCTGGTCCACTTGGGCTTGCAGCTCGCCGCTGCGGAACTGCGGCATGCTGATGTTGACGCTGACCCGGGGTGGCGCTCCGGCCACTGATTGCAAGGCACACCAGTCCTCGGCCGCTTGCTCCAGTGCCCAGCGACCCAGCACATGGATCAAGCCAGACTGCTCGGCCAGCGGCACAAACACGGCGGGTGACTCCACCATCGATACCGATTCGTTCTCTGGCCAACGCATCAAGGCTTCAATGCCGCTGAGTTGATTGCCTTGCATGCTGAGCTGGGGTTGATACCAGAGTTGCAGGCGCCCGGCTTCGATGTCGCTGCGCAGTCGACGCAGCAGCGCCAGCCTCTTGTGGGTGTGAGCCTCCATGCTGGCTTCGAATTGCAGCGCCATCACCTGGGGGCTGGACTTTGCGCCGGTGAGCGCGATGCTGGCGCGCCGCAGCGCGGCCGCGGCTGAATCCTGATGTTGCTTCAGCAGGTAGCAACCGGAAGAAAAGGCCACGCTCAAGTGGTGTTCGCCGACTTGCAGTGCCTCATCAAACAAGGCCCCCACCTGGGCCGCTGACACTTCCTCTTCCGGGCCGATCAGGCCAAACACATCACCTGTCAGCCGCGCCACTTGGGTGCGGCTGGAGAAGCCGGCGCGCAGGCGCTGAGCAATCGCTGTCAAAAGGGCGTTGCCGACATCGTGGCCCAAGCCATTGTTGAGCTCGGCAAAGCGCCGGATGTCCAGCAGCAACAGGGCATGATGGCCGGAGCCGGCCTGCAGCGCGGCTTCAATGTCTTTGACAAACTGCGCTCGATTGGCAAGCCCGGTCAAGGTGTCCCAAAAGGCCAGACGGTTGAGCTCACCAATCAGATGCACATTGCCGAAATAGGCTGAAATATTGGTCGCAAAAACTTCCACCAACTGCCGGTCTATGGGCGCCAGAGGCAAGGGCGATTGAATGTAGACGGCGGCTTCATGTCCTTCTGCTTCTAGAAACAGCACGGTGTGATCGTTGGCGAAGTGATGCTCACGCTGTTCCAAGGCTTTCAGCACTGCTGTGCGAACCAAGCTATTGCTGAGGGTGTCCAGGGTGCAACTCAAATAGTCAGAAAACTGGCCGCCGGCGGTGATGACATAAAACGCGTCTGCCCGCTCGCCGCGTTTTTCTTGGCCCCGGTGCACACAAACAATGCCGTTCTTGGGCAGACCCAAGAGGGCCGCCAACTGAGTCAACACGCCCTCCGCAAAACTGAGCATGGCATGGCGCTCCATCAGGTCGGCGGAGGAGCGAACAATCAACTCAAGACCGCGCCGGCTTTCTGCAATCGTGCGGATCTGTTCGTAGGAGCGCAAGGCGGCGGTCACCGCGGTGATCAGCCGGGTTTGGGTCAGCTCGCTTTTGGTGCGGTAGTCGTTGATGTCATAGGCTTCGATGATGGGCAACTCAGGGGCCGACCCGGGCTGGCCTGTGCGCAAGATGATGCGAGTCTCATGCATCTGGCAGTACGTGCGGATGTACTCGACCAGTGACAAGCCGGCCTGAGGATCCTCCATCACCACATCCAAGAGCACCAAGGCATAGTCCTTGTCTTGCGCCAACAGGGCGCGACTCTCTGTGGCGGAATAGCAATGCATCAAGACCATGGGCCGGCCCAGGATGTGAGCATTGCGAAAAGCGAACTGGGTGGCCCGATGTACCTCGTCGTCATCGTCAATGACCAAGACCCGCCAAGGCTTCTGCCCTGGACTTGCGTCCGGGGTCTCTGCGTCAATGAGCATGATCAGGTCGTCATCGGGCATCAATCGCTCCTGGGCTTGCGAGGCCGGCATTGTGTGCAAATCCTCAGTGAGGAGGCACGTTCATGACGGGGCATATTAGTCCATGCACAGCATCTCTTTACCAAAGAGTCAAGGCCTTGAACTACAGCCACTTTCTTGGGCAGATCAAGCTTGCGCACACACGGGTTGTTATGAATACTGCGCAGCGGGCTGGATGGCCGCAGCGGCTTTGCCGCTTTCTTCATGATGAGCAAGGATGGGTCAAGATGAAGAGAAGCGCTTCTGATCGACGGGCCGTCGGCGCCGCCCCATGGCTGGCGCTTGCTGCCCTGAATTGCTGCGTCGCAGCGGCTTTTGCACAAGCCAGCGATGAGAAGGAGACCGCCTTTTTCGGCTTGTCCTTGGAGCAATTGGCCGAGGTCAAGGTGGCGGCGGCCAGCTTTGTGGCGGTGGCGCAGTCCCGAGCGCCTGCGATTGTTTCGGTGATTGGCCGCGAGGAGATCGAGGCCTGGGGTGATCGCTCGGTGGCCGACGCCTTGGCCCGCGTGCCGGGCTTGTACCGGGTCGATGCCCAAGGGTTTCAGGATGTTGGCGTGCGAGGCTTGTTCGGCGGCCAGCGCGCCTGGAATCGTCAGATCAAGCTGATGATCGACGGCCAGCCACAAGCCTTTCGGCCCGATGCGGTCAATTTTCTCAGTGCGGCTTTGATGCCCATGAGCAGCATCGACCGCATTGAAGTCGTGCGAGGCCCGACCTCGGCCCTGTACGGCGCCGACGCCTTTCTTGCCACGGTGAATGTGGTGACGCGCAAGCATTACGTTGGTGCTAACGACGCAAGCTTGCGGGCCCGCGCCTACGGCGGCCGCGCGAACGGGCTGGACTTCAGCGTGGCCGGAGGCAATGGCAGCCTGGGCTTGTTGCTGGCGGTGCAAGCGGAACGCTATCAGCTCAATGACCTGCGCGTCCCCAAGAGTTCACCCATCCTGGGCGCGCAGCCCAGCTTGCGTGATCAGAAGTCCCGCGATGCCTGGCAGCGCCCGCTGTCCTTGATGGCGCGCGCCAGCTTGGATACAGGCGTTTTGCAAAATCAGTTGGAGATCAATTACTCGCGCATCGACAGCGTGGCTCAGTTCTTGGATTTCGGCACGCTCAGCCCGAGCAATCGCTATTCACAATATCGTGCGCAGGTGGGCTGGCAGTCGTTTTGGGACATCAGCCCGCAGTGGCAGGCCAAGTTTCGTTGGAATGCCAGCAAGTCGGCGCCCGGCCCCGATGAGCGTCTCTCTGTTAACTCCAGCACCAACTACCCGCAGAGGGAATTTTCCTCGGTGGCCAATGACTTGGGCTTGAACATCAATTGGGCGCCTAATCCCGACCACAGCTTCAATGTGGGCCTGGATCGCACCGTTGATCGGCAACAAAGCATGCAAGTGACCCGGGTGTCCGCGAATGGGAGTACCAGCTTGCAGGGCCAACCCAGCACTGCATTGCGTTTGTCCAACACCGGCGTTTTTGCTCAGTACCTGTGGCAGCTTACCGAGCGCCTGGGGCTGAGCGGCAACTGGCGACAAGATGAACACAATCGTTTCGGAGCCAATCAGAACTGGCGGGCTGCGGCTGTGTTTGAGCAAAGCCGGGAGCTCAATGCCAAACTGATCTGGAGCACCTCATACAAGGCGCCCAGCGTGTTTGATTTGATGGCACAACCCCTGTACAGCGGTGATGTGGTCGGCAATCAGTCATTGCGCGCAGAGACGGCGCGCAACACCGAACTCCAGATCAACTGGCGCCCCAGCCCCAAAGTGCATCTCAGTGCCAATGTGTATCAATTGGAAGTCAGGGACAAGATTGAATTGCAGCAAACCGGACTGAACTACCAGCCCGTCAATCGCGGGCGATTCTCGGGTCAGGGGGCTGAGTTGGATATGCGTTATGAAGCCGGGGCGCATCGTTTCGGCTTGGCCTGGACCGGCCTGAACTTGACCGAGCGCGACCCGGTTCCTTTGGTGGGTGACTTGGTCCGGCCACCGGAACGCTTCCCCGAGCACTCGGTGCGAGCGGAGTGGCGCTGGCATTCGGCGCAATTGGGGCAGTGGGCGACCGAAGTTTTGTATGCCTCGCGGCGACACGCCAGCTTCAGCAATGCGTTCGCGAATTTCTTGACGCCCTACTCCTTGGCGCCGAGCACCCGGATGAACTTGGTCTGGACGAAGACGATGGATGCCCATGAGGTGCAGTTGCGCCTGGACAATCTGCTCAATGCCAAGTATTCCGAGGTGGGCTATGGCAGTGTCGACTTCCCGGGCAATGGCCGCAGTGCCTTGCTGAGCTATCGCTATCGTTGGAACTGAGCATCATGAGTACATCCATGTTTTCTGTGCGCAGCATCGCTGGCCTCGGTTTGCTCGGTGCGGCCTTGTTGAGCGCCTGCGGCGGAGGCGGAGTTGAAGGCAGCAGCGCGCAGGCCGAAGGGCCGGTGGGCAGCATGCGTCCGGGCATTCAAGGCGAGTTGATGCTTGGCGTTTTGTTCCCCTTCACCGGCACCTCATCGGCCAACGCCGACTCTCGCGAACGCTACATTCGGCAAGCGGTCGCAGAGATCAATGCCGCCGGGGGCGTGAACGGCAAAACTTTGGGCTATATGGTCCGCGACACCAAGGCGGGTACCGCCGAGGGTAGCGCCGCGCAAATCGGCGAGTATCTGGACTTGGTGAGTGCCGGTTGCTTCGGCATCATCGGCCCTTTGACCAGCGCCGAGGCGCTGCTGCTGGCGCCCACCATCATCAAGACGGGGGGGCCTGTGGTCGCCACGGGGCCCAGCACCACCGATCTCGACACCATGGATCGGGGAACGCCTAGCGTCTTTTATCGACTGATCGTTTCCAACTCGTTCTCCGGCGGTGTGGCCGCTCAGATTGCTCGACGCGATGGCAAGGCAACGGTGGCCATCATTCACTCCGACGATAGTTTTGGCGTGTCGGCGCGCGACAATTTCAGCAAGTCCTTTGTTGCCCGGGGCGGCGTGGTGTTGGCAAGCGCCTCGTTCAAGGCGGGCAAGACCTCGGACTTTGCGGCCGTGGTCAGCCAGGCCATGAGCGGAGGGCGGCCGGACGCGATTTACATCGCCGCGCAGTCCGCTGAGGCGGTTGGGCTGAGCAAAGACCTGGCCGTAGGTGTGGCGAGACCGCGCCCGGCTATGTACGCGGCCAGTTCGCTCAGCACCTCGCAGTTTGTCACCACGGCGGACGCGTCGGTGGTTGAGGGCATGACCATCATGGGCGCGGATAACAACCCCAAGCGACCCGAATACCTCGCCTTTGCAGACTTGTTTGCCCAAGCCTATGGCGCGCCGCCGGATGTGGGCATCAGCCCCTCCGGTTATGACGCGGTTTATCTGTTCGCGCTGGCGGCGCAGGCCGGCGGCAGCACCGACAAAGCGTCTGTGGCCAAGTGGTTGCGACCTGTCTCGCGGCCCGACACGGCCACGCCCTTGAAGATCATCCCAGGGCAGTTTGGCTTGGCCCTGAAGAATCCAGGCATGGACTGGGACTATGAAGGCGCCAAGACCGCAGTCAACTGGGATGCTCGTGGCGACTTGAGCACCGGCTCCTTCATTGTCTACAGCGTCAGGCGCAACAGTGCCGGGCAACTTGCGCTGGTGCAGGTGGATCAAGTGGTGCCGGACTGAGGTTTTTGCGCGGGGGCGCATCGCATTCGGTGAGTTACTAAAGGGCCGAGCAGCCAGTCCACAATAGGGACTCCTTCGCTGCTGTTTCCTCTTTCCATGACGCGCCCGATTGAAGACGAAATTCTCCATCACCTGACTGAGGTGGATGCGCAGAGGCAGTTGCGCATCGACGAAGCGGGGCTGGAGGCGCGGGTGCAAGCCCTCAAGCTCTACCAGCAGCGCCGTTTTTCGCTGACCTATGCCGACTTGCTGCTGTCGCCGCGCTACGAGGCGGCCACCACCTTCTTTTTGCGGGAGCTTTACGGCCCCGGTGACTTCTCGCGGCGTGATGCGCAGTTTGCCCGTGTGGTGCCGGCGCTGGTGCGCATCTTCCCGTCTGAAGTGGTGGCGACCGTGGCCCAGCTAGCGGCTCTGCACGCGATCTCCGAAGATTTGGACACCCGCATGGCTCAGGCCCTGGGTCAAGAGCCCGTGCAGGCCAAAAGTTATCAAGCAGCTTGGTGCGCTTGCGGTGAGCCCGGCTTGCGTCAGCAGCAAATCGACCTGACGCTGGCGGTGGGTGTCTCGCTGGACAAGCTGACCCGCAAGCCGCTGCTGCGTCAGGCGCTGCGCATGATGCGGGGCCCGGCTACAGCAGCAGGCCTGAGCGAGCTGCAGAGCTTTTTGGAGCGAGGCTTTGACACCTTCAAAGCCATGCGCGGCGCCGATGAGTTTTTGGACACGGTGCGCTCGCGGGAAGAGGCTTTGGCGGCGGCCTTGTTCGCGGGCGGCGGCTTGAATCAGCTGCCCTGACGACGGCGCTCAGAACTTGATGCCGTACCAGCTCAGGCCCAAGGTCCAAAGCACGCGGCTGCCGGCCTGATCGTCCCGGCTGGCACTCAGATCCAGCCCCAAGACATCTTTTTGCAGCCACCAGCGGCCTCCCAGGGCATAACTATTGGGGCCGACGGCTGGGTGTTGGTCATTGGCCTGCATTTCAAGAAACAAGAAGCCATGCTCGCGCGGGCTCCAAACGGCGGCCAGATTCATCGAGGCCGCGCTGCGGCGCGCCTCTCTTTGCCGAAGCAGCCCGAGATTGGCATGCAGGGTCCAAGACGGGCTGATCGCCAAGCTGAGCAGGCTCACCAAGCCATACTGAGTTTGCTGCCAGTTCCGAGAGGAAGACTGCTCGTGGTTGCTGGACAGGCGGAAGCCTGCATGCCATTCGCCCAAGGCGCCCTGGCCTCGCCAATGGGAGGGGGCGTACTTGATCCCGAAACTGCTTTGCGAGCGGGCCGGTTCATCGAGTTGGCGCTGCCGACCATAGGCGTAGCCGAGTTCCCAGCCCGGCGCCAATCCGCAGGCCGGCGCCAGCACAAAACCCTGGGGCTGGCGCGGGCCGGGGGAGCCCGGCTGATGCTCCAGCCAGCTTTCGATTTGGCAGCTGCCGGCTTTGGCCACGCCTGCATCGTCGGTCGTCAAGGGCCGGCCCGCCTGCGAGGTATCGCTCAAGAACAGCAGTAAAAGAGCGCCGAACAGGCGCGGCAGTGAGGAGGGGCTCATGGTCAGCCAGCAGTTGAAACCTGCGCATTGGACCTGACTTGCGTGACGATTCCTTGGCTCTGCTGCCGTACTTCGGTCAGGACCGCAAAGCCAAAACCGGCCGCATCGCCAGCGCCGCCCAGCCATGACGCAAGCTGGCCAGCAAAGTCACCAACACCAGCCCTGCCAGAGCCCAGGATTGTGGCCCGCCGCCCAGGCTGACCCGGTCAGCAAACTGCGCCAGATAACGCTCTCCCAAGACGGCGGACAGCGGCAGGGCCAGCAGCGCCGCGCCCAGCAGCAGCGCTGCAAACTCCCGGAACAAGCTTTTCATCGCCTGCAGCGGCGAGGCGCCATGGAGCTTGCGCAGCACGATCTCTTTGGCATGACGCTGCACCAAAAAGGCCGCCAGGGCATAGACCCCGAAGCCGGCCAGCAGCAAGGCCAGCACGCCGCAAGCGCTGACCAACTGGGCAATGCGCAGGTCCGACTTGTAGGCAGCCATCAAGACCTGCTCGGCCGATTCCCACACCAAGGGCTCGCCAGGGAAATAGCGCTCCCAAAGTGGGGCCAAGACCTTGCTTGGGTCGCCGGACGCGTTCATGCGCAAGTTCAGCACCCAGAAGGCGCGCTGGCCGCCGAAGGCCTGAGCTCGGCTCTTCAGATAAAAGGCGTGGGGGCGGCCGGCTTCGCGGGTGCTCTCCAGGCGCTGATTGGCGACCACGGCCACCACTCGCCAAGTGGAGCTGGTCTGGTTCAAGCCCTTCATCATCGTGTTGAGCGGTTGACCGAGTGCCTGTGCCGGCGAGCCCCAGCCCAAGGCCTTGGTGGCTGCCTCATCCAGCACCAAGCCGTCTTGGCCTTGGCTCTCGATTTGACCGGCCAAGACCGGGATGCGGTAGAGCTTGAAAAAGTCTGAGTCCACTTCGTTGAAGCGCAGCTCGGCTTGCTGATCGCCACGGGTGAATTGAGCGTTACGGTCCATGAAGACATTGCCCGGCACGCTGTCGCTCCAGGCCAGTGCCGCCACATCGGGCCCTTGTTGCAGCGCTTGATGAAAATCTTGGGCTTGCTGGGCGCTGATTTGTTCTGGCAAGCGCAGCGTGATCACACCCTCGGGCTGGAAGCCCAGCTCCCGGCTCAGTACATGGCGGTTTTGCGCGCTCAACATCAGGGCCGCACTCACCACAAACAAGGCGATGGCGAACTGCAGCCCGGTCAAAGCGCGCCGCAGCCAGCGGCCGCCCGGGCTTTCACTGGCCTGCCGCCCTTGCAGCGCGGCAGCGGCGTGCATGCGCCAGGCCAGGCGAGCGGGGTAGAGGCACACCAAGACCGAGAGCAGGCCGCATGCGAGCAGCAGGCCGGCCAGTGGCTGGGCTTGCAGCAGGCTGTCGGGTTGCGGCACTTGCAGGGCCAGGCTGGCCCAAGGCAGCAGCAGCCAGGCCAGCAGCAGGGCCAGGCCGGCGGCCAGGGCGATGATCAGCAGTGCTTCCACCGCAAACTGCAGCAGCAAGCGCGCCGGGCTGATGCCCAGTGCCTTGCGCACCGCAATCTCGCGTTGACGTTGCAAGGTGCGCACGCCACTGAGGTTGATGTGATTCAGCAGCGCCAAGCTCAGCAGCAAGGCCGCCACGCCGCCCAGCGCCCCCAGCATCTGCAGCCTTTGCCGGCCCGCGCGCCCTTCAAACGGCATTTGCGGCACCGGCAGGGCGCGCATGAAAGCGGCCTTGCGCCCGCCCGCTGTCCAGTCGGACGGCAGCTGTTTTATCACCGGGCTTTGGTCGAGCAGGGCTTGGGCCAGCGCGCCAATCTGCTCGGTGTTGGCCCCTGGGGCCAGGCGGGCAAAGACCTGGCCATTGATCTGGAACCAAGCGCTGCGGGTCTCCTCGTCCAGCCCCGCAGCCGGCGAGTCAAAGCCGACCCAGGCCTCAGCGCGCAGCAGGCTGCGCGAGCTGGGCTCGGGCAGCACGGCGGCCACGCGCAAGCGGTGCTCGCCGATATCGACGCTGCGCCCCAGGGCTTTGTCGCTGCCAAACAGGCGCTGCGCCAAAGGCTCGGTCAAGGCGATGGTGTCGGGGTGGCTGAGCGCGTCTTGCAGATCGCCTTGCAGAGCGCGCAGATTGAAGAGCGCTGCCGCGCTGGCGTCGGCCGCCGTCACCTGAGCGCGCAGCTTGCGATTGCCAACGCGCAGGCTGGGCTTGTCATCCGAAATCCGGGTGAGCATCTCCAGCGGTGCGCGGGCGTCTTGCAGCGCTTGCTTGAACACAAAGGGCGCGCCCATGAACCAGTCTTCTTGCCGACCCGGCATATTGCCGTGGAAGTCGATCAAGACGATGCGCTCCGGATCTTGCAGCGCCGGGTCGGGGCGCAGGCGCTCGCCCAGCAGCAAGGCCAGCAAGTAGCAGGCCGCCAGGGCCAAGGCCAGGCCGACGATCAGCACGGTCGCGTTGAGCGGCTCTGCGCGGAGCTGACGCGCCGCAACTCTCAGGTCTAGCAGTCTCATCGAGGGTCAGGTCTTGCGTTTCGATTGATCTGCAGTCGGGCGGGAGAGGCAGCCTCCCGCCTGACTCGGCTTTTGGATTGGGCGCTTAGCCCCCGTCGCGCAGCGCCAAGATAGGCCGCATCGACATCGCCGCCAAGCCATGGCGCAGCCCGGCCAGCCCACTCATCAGCAAGGTAGCGACCAGGGCAACCAAGAGCGGCCAGCCGCCCATCTGCGCGCGCTCGACGAAGCCACTCAGGTACTGCTGGGCAATCCACCAGATCAGCGGCAGGCTGACCAGGGCCGCCAGACCCAGCAGGGGCGCGAACTCCTTGATCAGCAGGCCGGCGATGTGGCGGTGGCCGGCGCCGTGCAGCTTGCGGATGACGATCTCCAATGCCGCGCGCCGCACGGTGTAGGCCGCCAGTGCGTAGACGCCGAAGGCTGCCAGCAGCAGGGCCAGCAGGCTGGTCGCGGCGATCAGGCGACCGATATTTCGATCGAGGCGGTAGCGTTGCGCCAGTTCTTCGTGAACGCCATTCATCAGCAACACATCGTCTGGGAAGTAGCGCGGCCAGACTTCTTGGGCCGCGGCACGCAGCGCCGCCATATCCGGGCCGTTCAGGGTCAGCACCCGGTGACCGTTCTGGTGCAGCATGAAGAGCTGCGGCTGCTGCAGCTCGCGCGCCGATTCCTGGCGAATCGCGCCTGCCACTGCGACCACACGCAACTGCAGTTCATCGGAGCGGATGACTTGGCCTAAGGCGTCCTGGGGCGAGGCATAACCCAGAGACTTGGCGGCGGTGGCGTCGATCACTGTGGGCCAGACCTCTTTGGCTGCCTCTGGTCCACGAGGCGGCTGCTCGGGGATCTGCACGCCGTTCAGGCTGCCTGCCAGGAAGGGGATCTCGTAGGTGCTGAAGAACTGCGCGTCCGCAGCGCTGTTGCGGACGGCGACCTTGGTTTCGCCGCGCGCCACGCTGGTGACGCTGCCGATTCCGTTGCGGCCCGGAATGTCATCGCTCATGCTCAGCTGCCGAACGGCCGCATGGCTTTGCAAGGTGTCAAACAGACCTCGCTTGGCCTCTCGTTTGGCGGTCTCGGGCAGGTCGATGGCCAGCAGGCCCTCGGTCTTGAAGCCGGGGTTGATGCGGGCCACGAACTCGCTCTGCCAGACCACCACCACGGCGGCGCCCGACAGGGTCAGCGCGGCGCCGAACTGCAGCACCGTCATGGCGCGTCGCATGCGGCGGCCGGCTGCACCTTCGCTTTGCTTGCGGCCTTGCAGGGCCGGGGCGCAGTGCACCCCCAGGGCAACACGCGCCGGGTAAAGCCCGGTCAAGGCCCCCAGCAGAAGGCAAGCCAGGACCAGGCTGGCCAGCTGCACCGGCGCGAACAACTTGCTCGCGAACTTCACATCGAGCAGATCGGCAAAGCCCGGTGCCAACAGCCAGGCCAGCAGCAGCCCCATGGCACCGGCCAGCGAGGCCACCAGGCTGGACTCCAGCACGAACTGGAGGCCAAGGCGTGCTGGGCTGGCGCCCAGGCTTTTGCGCACCGCAATCTCGCGCTGGCGGCGCAGGGTTCGCACGCTGCTGAGGTTGACGTAGTTGATGGCCGCCAGGGCCAGCATGGTCAGGGCCATGACGCTGAGCGCGCTGTAGAGCATCAGTCGGGTCTGGCTGCCACCGCCCTCGAAGGGAATGCGGGTCAGGGGCACGGCGCGCACGAAGGCGCTCTTGCGGCCGTCGGCGCGCCATTCGGGTGGGACCTCGGTCGTGCCCGGGCTGCGGTCGAAGATGGACTGCATCAGCGTGCCGAGTTGGGCGGCGTTGGCGCCATCGGCCAGGCGGGCATAGACATTGCCGTTGATGAAGTACCAGGCGCTCAGCATCCAGGGCGCTTGGTTGGCTGCGGGCGACTCGAAGCTGGCCAGCACATCGAACTCCAG
The DNA here is from genome assembly GCF_049240545.1 of Roseateles sp. Taxonomy (GTDB): domain Bacteria; phylum Pseudomonadota; class Gammaproteobacteria; order Burkholderiales; family Burkholderiaceae_C; genus Paucibacter_A. The sequence goes on from NZ_JBMLSK010000168.1 coordinate 20,613, forward strand.
CTCGCTATTGGCCGCTTGGCGCGGCAGCAGTGCGGCCACGGTCATCTCCTGGCCGCGCATGCGCAGGCGCTGACCCAGCACATCGCTGCTGCGGCCGAACAGGCGCTCGGCCGCGCTGGTGGTCAGGGCGACGGTGTCGGGCTTGCTCAGGGCCGCCTGCACATCGCCGCTCAAGGCTTTGAGGCCGAAGATGGCGACCAGCTCAGGGTCGGCGAACATGACGCGGTTCTTGCTGATCTGCTCGCCCACGCGCAGGCCGAGCTCGCTCTCCGTCACCCGCGCCACATGGCTGACCGGTGCCTTCGCATCCAGCAAGGCGTTGCGGAAGACGTAGGGCATGGAGCTGAACCAATCGTCATTGCGACCAGGGATGTTGCCCTTGAACTCCAGGCGTACGACGCGGTCGGGGCGGGGCACGCTGGGGTCGGGCAGCCAGCGGTCGTTGAGCAGTAGGGCGATCAGGTAGGCGGCGGCGATGGCCACGGCCAGGCCCAGCACCACCACCAGGGAGTAGGCGGGTTCCGCCAGCAGCTGACGCCAGCTGACGCGCAGGTCTTTGAGTTTCATGGGTCTGTTCTCCCGCAATCAAGCGGCCAGGGCGTCGACCAGGATGCGGCCATCCAGCAGGCGCAGGCTGCGCGAGGCCTGGGCCGCATGAGCCGGCGAGTGGGTCACCATCACAAGCGTCGTGCCCTCGGCATTCAGCTCACGCAGGATGCGCATCACCTCGTCGCCCTGCGCGCTGTCGAGGTTGCCGGTTGGCTCATCGGCCAGCAGAAGAGCCGGGCGCGAGACGATGGCGCGGGCAATCGCCACGCGCTGCTGCTGACCACCCGAGAGCTGCGAGGGGCGATGGTTGGCGCGGTGGGTGATGCCCAGGCGGTGCAGCGCTTCATCAACGCGGCCTTTGTGCTCGGCCACCGGCACCTCGCCGTACTCGAGTGCTAACTCGATGTTCTCGCGCACGCTCAGGTCATCGATCAGGTTGAAGCTCTGGAACACAAAGCCGATGCGGCCGCGGCGCAGTTTGCTCAGTTGGCGCTCGTTCCAGCCGGTGACGTTCTGGCCGTCGAACCAGTATTCGCCGCTGCTGGGTGCATCGAGCAGGCCCAGGATGCTCAAGAGGCTGGACTTGCCGCAGCCCGAGGGGCCGGTGATGGCCAGGTACTCGCCGGCTTCGATCTGCAGGTCGATGCAGTTCAGCGCGGTGGTTTCGACTTCGCTATTGCGGTGCAGTTTGCTCAGGTTTTTCAGCTGGATCATGATGGGTTCGCTCCTCGGAAATTGGGTTCTGGATGAGGGGTTCAGGATTTGAGATTCAGGGTTTTGGCTTCGCCGAACTGGCGCACCTTGGAAACGATCACGCGCTCGTTGGGTGCCAAGCCTTCTAAGACTTCGATCTGGCCGGCAGCGCGGCGGCCCAGACGCACATTGCGGCGCTCGGCTTTGCTGCCGTCGGCGCTCAGCACATAGACCCAGGCACCGCCGCTGTCGGCGTAGAAGGGGCCGTCGGCCAAGAGCTTGGCGCGGCTGGGCTGGCCCAGCACGATGCGGGCGTCCAGGCTCTGGCCGGCTTGCAGGGCCGGCGGCATGTCCTTGGCAAATTCCAGCTCGACGCCGAAGCGACCGTCCTTCACCTGCGGCAGGCGCTGCGAGACCGTCAGGGGCCAGGTCTTGCCTCCGGCTTCCAAGCTGGCCTTCAGGCCAGTTTGCACGCGGCTGAGGTAGAACTCATCGACATTGCCGCTGAGCTTGAAACCATTGATGTCATCGATGCGGCCAAGCCGGTCGCCGGGCTTTACCGAGCTGCCTACCTGCAGCGTGAAGCCGCTCAGCTGACCATCGCGCGGGGCGCGGGCCGACAAACCGCTGGCCGCCTTGCGCACCACCGACAGCCCTTCGCTCAGACCTTTGACGGCGCGCTCCATCTCGGCCACCGCTTGCTCGCGGGTGCGCAACTCGGCCGCGCCGTCTTCGCGGGCCTGGTTCAGCAGGCGCTGTTGTTGTTCGCGACGCAGCTTGGCGTCTTCCAGCACCGAGGCCGACACAAAGCCTTGGGCCGCCAAGCCTTGTTGACGGCTCAGATCGTTCTCCGCCTTGGTCAGCTCATGTTGCAAGGTACTGAGGTCGCGGCGCTGCATGGCCTGGGCGTTCGCCAGCGCGGTGCGCTGCATGGCCAGATTGGCCTGCTGCTGGGCGACTTCCGACGAGCGCTGCAAGACCTCTTGCTCGCGCTGTGGATTCGACAATCGGTAGAGCAGGGCGCCTTCTTTCAGCATATCGCCATCACGCACCAACACCGCGTCGACGCGGCCGCTCTCGGTCGCATCCAGCAGCACCTGATGCGCCGGCACGACCTGGGCGCGCAAGACCAGCTCGTCGCGGAACTCGCCTTCGCCCACCGTGGCCAGGCTCAGCTCACTCAGCGGCACGCTGAGTCCGCGCGGCACGCTGTAGACCAGGAGTCCGACCACGGCCAAGAGGGCCAGCGCCGCGCCCGCCCAGCGCAGCGGCTTGGCGTACTTGTTCTTGGGCAAGGCGCGGTCCATGGCGGCGCCGGTGACGGGGGGTAATCGATGCAGATTCGCGTTCATGCCCTCACTAGCGCAAGAGCCGTGCCATCTCTATTGGGCACTCAATACTGTGCTTTTAATGGGTCACTGTCCGATTCCGGACAGTGGTTGGCGCCTCCGACTGTCCGGAATCGGACAGTCCAGCTTTTGTCTGCAGGCCGGGGGACTTGTGGGTCTCGAAACCTGGGTGTGGGCTGCTATCGTCTCGCCCATGTCCATCCTGATTCTTGACGACGACCCCGATGTCGGCATCGCGGCCAAGCTGCTCTTGCAGCGGCGCTTTGGCCCGGTGCGCCTCTTGCAGCAGCCCGCCGATTTGAGCGCAGCGCTGGATGCCGAACCGGTCGAACTGTTGCTCTTGGACATGAATTTCCTACCCGGCCGCATCGACGGTGCGCAGGGTCAGGCGGTGCTGGCCGAGGTGATGCGGCGCGCGCAGCCGCCCGCCGTGATCGTGATGACGGCCTATGCCGAGGTGAACTTGGCGGTGGCAGCCTTGAAGGCCGGCGCTTTTGACTTCATCACCAAGCCCTGGAACAACGACAAACTGCTCGCCACCGTTGCGGCGGCGCTGGCCAGCCGCAAGCCCAAAGCTGAGGTGGCTTCGGCCTTGCTGGGCGAGTCGAGGGTGATGCATGAGTTGCGCTCGCTGATCCGCAGCGTGGCGCCCACCGATGCCAATGTGCTGGTGCTGGGCGAGATGGGTTCCGGCAAGGAATTGGTGGCGCGCGAGATCCATGCTTTGTCCAAGCGCGCCGGCCAGACCTTTTTGTCGGTGGACCTCGGCGCCTTGAGTGATAGCACGCTGGAGAGCGAACTCTTCGGCCACAAGCGTGGCAGCTTCACCGATGCGCGCAGCGAGCGCCTGGGGCGCTTCCAAGCCGCGCAGGGTGGCACCTTGTTCTTGGATGAGGTGGCGAATATGCCGCTGGCGGCGCAGGCCAAGCTGCTGACCGTCTTGGAGCGTCGCGAGGTGACGCCGCTGGGCGCGGATGCGGCCGTGCCGATTGATGTGCGCATCGTCAGCGCGACCAATCTGGACGAAACCGCGCTCTTTGATGCGCAGCGCTTTCGCCCCGATTTGCTGTATCGGCTGAACACCATCGTGCTGCGCCTGCCGCCGCTGCGCGAGCGACGCGAAGATATCCCCTTGCTGGCCCAGCATTACCTGGCCCATTACGCGGCGCAGTATCAAAAAACCGACCGTGCGCTCTCGCCGCAGGCTTTGGCCGGTTTGATGGCGCGCGATTGGCACGGCAATGTGCGTGCGCTGCGCCATGCCTGTGAGCGCGCCGTGATCTTGGCGCCCGGCGAACAGTTCGAATTGGCGGACTTTGCTTTGCAGCGTGCGCCCCAAGCTTCAGCTGCTTCGCCGCTTGCGCCGGCTGTCACCGCTGATTCAGCCGAGGCCAGCCCGGCCCTGTTGCCGCTTAGCGAGCGCGAGCGCGCCGCGCTGGAAGAGGCCATGCAGGCGGCCCAGGGCAATATCAGCCAGGCCGCGCGCTTGCTGGGCTTGAGCCGAGCCGCGCTGTACCGCCGCTTGGAGAAATATGGACTCTAGACGCCGCCTGCGGCCCTGGCCCGCCGTGCTGGGTCTGGTCTTGATGCTGCTGGGCGCGGGCCTGGCCGGCTGGCAGCATGAATCGCCCCGGCTGGTCGTCTTGGCGCTGCTGCCCGCCATGGCTGGTCTGCTGCTTGCCTGGCGCTGGGGCCGGCGTGTGCTGATGCAAATGGATCTGGACGCGCAGTCACGTGAACAGGCGGGGCTCAGCTTTCAGGGCTCGGTCGATCAGCTGACGCGGCAGCAAAACCTAGCGCTCGAATCCAGGCTGGAGCATGCCCCGGTGGCTCTCTGGCAATGGAGTCGCCAAGGCGCAAACCTAGCTGACTCGGTGCAGGCGCTCAACAACGCCGCCCGGCGCATGCTGGCGCCCGGCGGCGCCCGTGATCGCGCGGATTTGCTCGCGCAGATCGCTGCGCATGCACAGGCCGAGGCGCAGGGGTCGAGCGAGCACAGCGTCTTCAGCTATGAAAGCGAACGCGGCACCGAGCGCTGCCTCTTGGCCAGCCGAGAGTTGGTGATGCAGCAGCAGTCGGCGCGGCTCTTGGCGCTGATGCCGGTCGAGTCGGAGCTGGAGGCCGAGACCCTGAAGGCCTGGCGCCAGCTGGTGCATGTCTTGACGCACGAGATCATGAATTCGTTGACGCCGATTGCGTCGCTGTCGCGCACCGCGCAAGACTTGTTGCGTGAGGCGCCGCTGCCCCAAGCCGACCGGCAAGACCTGACCCTGGCGATGGACACCATCGCTCGCCGTGCCGACGCCTTGGCCACTTTTGTGGGCAACTACCGTCGCGTCAGCGAGTGGCCGGAGCCCAAGCTGGAGCCGATTCTGCTGAGCGAGCTGTTTGCCCGCTTGGAGCAGATGGTGGGGGCGGACTGGCGGGCACGCGGTGGCGAGGCCAAGTTCGAGTTGGAGTCCCCGAGCCTGAGTCTGATGGCCGATGCGGGTCAGCTGGAGCAGGCGCTGCTGAACTTGATCAAGAACGCCGCTCAAGCCTGCGTCGAGCAAGACAAGCCGCGACTGACGGTGCGCGCCCGCTTGGTGCGCGGCGCGCGGCTGAGCCTGGAGGTGCGCGACAACGGCCCCGGCGTGCCGGCCGGCATGGAGAACGACATCTTCCTGCCCTTCGTCAGCACCAAGCCTTCATCGCTGCAAGACAAGGCCGCCGGCGGCCAGGGTATTGGCCTGGCCGTGGTGCGCAATCTGGTCCATGGCATGGGCGGCAGCGTGCGCTACGTCAAGCCGGTCAGCGGCGGCGCTTGCTTTGTGCTGACGTTTTAAATCAGCGCAGGATGCGGCGGCTGGATCGCTCCCTGGGCAGGCGCACTGCGCCCTAGCTCAAAGGCCGCCTGGAATTGCGGCAGCTGGCTGGGCACCTGCTCCAGCGCCCGGACCAGGCAGACCGCTGCCGCGCCTTGTTCGGCGCAGGCTTGCACCTGCTCGGGAGAAAGAATGCCGCCAATCGCCACCACCGGGCAGCCGGCCATGCGCACCCACCAGGCCAGGTTGTCCATGCCTTGGGCCTGCCAGGGCATGGTTTTGGTGGTGGTGGGCCAGACCGGGCCGCAGGCGATGTAATGCGGAGCCAGGCCGCGAGCCCGCGCCAGCTCCCACAGGCTGTGGCTGGACAGGCCCAACAGGACGCCGCTGCTCAAGAGGTTTGCGCGCTCATCAGGGCTCAAAGCACCCCAGTCTTCCTGCCCTAGATGCAGGGCCTGCGCTCCCGCCGCCAGGGCGATTTGCCAATGGTCATTGATCCACAAGCGAGTTGGGCTGCCGGCCACCGCTTGCAGTGCAGCGTCGATGGCAGCGCGCAGTGCTTGTTCGTCACGCACCTGCTCAGGTTTGATGCGCAGCTGGATCTGCGGCAGGCCCGCCGCGGCCAGTTCGGCCACACGCTCGGCACGCTCGGTGATGGCGTACAGGCCCAGCGGCGCTGGCGCTGCGGGTTCGCGGCGCAACACTTCGGTCCAGCGGGTCAGCTTGGCAGGGTCCAGCGGCTCGGCGCCAAAGCTCATCACCGGCATGGCGCGCGGCTCGAACAAAAACCCAGGCCCCGCTCGCACCGGGCCTGAACCTGCACCAGCGGCATAACCGTCACGCACAGCGCACCAGGTGGCCATCTTGGCCAGCAGCACCGCGTCAGGCATGGCGAAGCCACGCGCGGTGGCTGCCGCCGCTGCGCTGGTGAAGCTGCAGCCGCTGCCATGGTGATGAAAGGACGGCAGGCGTGGCAGCGCCAGATAGCCGCTGGCCAAGGGGCTGCTCAGCCAGTCGATGGCCAGCGCGTGCGTGGTGCTGACATCATCTCCTCCGGTGATGCAGACGCTGGCGGTGCCCAGTGCTTGCAGCGCCGCTGCCATGGCTTGCGGCTCGCCCGTGCCAGGTGCCAGGCCCAGCAGGCGCTCGGCCTCGCGCCGATTCGGCGTGACCAGATCGGCGCGCGGCAGCAGTTGCTCGCGGTAGGCGCGCAGCAGGGCTTCGTGGCCAAAGTCGGCGCCACCGGCGCTGGCGCTGAGCACCGGGTCGACAAACAGGGCGACCGGCCCGACTTGCCGCAGCTGATCCACCACTTCGCAGAGCAGTTCGATCTGTGCGGCCGAGCCCAGCAAGCCGGTCTTGATGGCGCAAGGCCGCAAATCGCTGGCGAGTGCTTGCAACTGGGCGCGCAGTTGCTCAATGGGGACGGGCCACAGGCTTTGCACGCCCAGCGAGTTCTGCGCCGTTAGCGTGGACAGCACCGGGCACAGATGCACGCCAAAGGCCGCGGCCATGCGCGCGTCGGCCGAGAGCCCGGCGCCGCCGCCGCTGTCGTTGCCGGCTATCGACCAGATGATGGGTGGGGCCAGGTCTTGCGACCAAGTCATGGCGCATCCCCGAGCAAGAAGGCATGGCCGCTCACCGGGGTGGAGGGCACGGCGAAGTCTTGTGCTGACATCAAGCCTGCACGGTAGGCTTTGCGGCCGGCGCGAATCGCATCGCGGAAGGCCTCGGCCATGCTGACCGGGTCGGTGGCTTGCGATACCGCCGAGTTCAGTAGTACGGCGTCAAAGCCCATCTCCATGGCCAGGGCCGCGTGTGAGGGCGCGCCAATGCCGGCGTCGATGATCAGCGTGGCGTCGGGCAAGCGCTCGCGCAGCACCCGCAGCGCATAAGGGTTCAATAGTCCTTGGCCGGAGCCGATGGGCGCGCCCCAGGGCATCAGCACCGGGCAGCCGGCGTCCAGAAGACGGCGGCACAAGATCAGATCGTCGGTGCAATAGGGCAGCACGGTGAAGCCCAGCTTGACCAGTTCGGTCGCCGCTTGCAGTAACTCGAAGGGCTCGGGCTGCAAGGTGTGTTCGTCACCGATGACCTCCAGCTTGACCCAGGGTGTGCCATAGAGCTCGCGTGCCATGCAGGCGAGCTGCACCGCCTCGCGGGCGCTGCGGCAGCCGGCGGTATTGGGCAGCAGGCGCGCGCCCTGGGTTTGGGCGGCTTGCAGGGCCAGGGCGACAAAGCCGTTGTCGCCCTCGGCCTGCAACGTGCGCTTGAGGCCGACGGTGAGAATCTGCGTGCCCGAGAGCTTGATCGCGTGCACCAGCGTCTGCGGGCTGGGGTAGCCGGCGCTGCCCAGCAAGAAGCGGCTGTTCAGCGTGACCTCGCCAATCTTCCAGCTGTCATGCGTGTTCGTCATGGTGCTTCAACCTCCCACTATGGCTTTGAAGAGCAGCACTTGGTCGCCGTCTTGCAAGCGTGTTTGTTCGCGTGCCTCGCGGGCCACAAAGCGGCCGTTCAATGCGGTGGCCACGCTCTCGGGCGCGCGCTGCAAATGGCTGAGCAGATCGCTGATGGCGCTGGGCGCGGGCAGCTGCAGGCGCTCGTCGTCCAGAAAAATGGTGATGGAAGAAGGAGTAGCGATGGGGGTGGTGTTCACGTGAACCTCGTCATTCGTCGTTCAGGCTTGCCAGCTCGCTTTGCTGCAGCAAGCGTTGAAGCAGGGCCGGCGCCAGCAGCCAGCCGTGGCGGTACAGACCGTTCAGGCGCAGCAGGCCGGGCTCGCAATGGCTGTGGGGATGGTTGTCGGGCAGGGCGGGGCGCAGATTGCGGTCCAAGCGGGCGATGCGGGCTTCGGCCAGCGAGGGCATCACGCTGTGCGCCGCCGCCATCAGTTCGACGGCGGTTTTGAGGCTGACCGGGCTGCGGTCTTCGCTTTCAATCTCGCTGGCGCCCAGCACCAGTTGATCGCGGCTGCGCGGCACCAGATAGATGCGGTGGCGTGGGTGCAGCAGGCGCAGCGGGCGGACTAGCCCGTGGCCGGGCAGATCCAGCGTGATGACTTCGCCGCGCACCCCGCGTAGCTGCGGCAGCTGCGGCTTGGCGCCGAGGCCGCGGGCGTCGAGCGCCCAATCAAAGCGACGGGTTTCGCCATTGCTGAGTTGCAACTGGCCCGGCTCAACCGCAACGATTGCTTGTTTCCAATGCCAGTTCGCCTCAGCGCGGGCATGCAAGGCCGCCATCAGCTCGACCGGGTGGATCAAGCCTTCGCCCGCCAGCGACCAGGCTTGCAGGCCCGGCAGCAGCGCAGGTTCCCGCTGCGCCAGCTGAGCTGTACTCAAGGGCTGGGCCTGCGCCAAGCCGCTGGCGCGCAGCCGGCTCAGCACCCGCTCGGCCGCACCCAGGTCCTGCCGGTGCGCCAGCAAAAGGCTGCCCTCCAGCGCCAGGCAAGACCTGACCCCCAGCGCCTCGGCAATGCCCGGCCAGAGCTGCAGCGAGGCCAAGCCCAGGGCCGCGATCTCGGGCGAGGCCGCCTCCAGCTCGGCCATGGGGCTGAGCATGCCGGCAGCGGTGAAGGCGGCCGCGCTTTGGCCGTCGAAGCGCGGCAGGGCGTCGGGTGCGGGGTCGAAGACTTCGACCGAATGGCCGGCCCGGCTCAAGCCCCAGGCCGCCAGGCGCCCGACCAGGCCCGCGCCGGCGATTCCTATCGTGGCCACTTCGTTCAAGCCTTGTTGTCCTTAGGACTGTTGTCCACGGCGATCGGAATGTAGATCTCGCCGCCCTGCGCCTTGAACTCGGCGCTCTTCTGAGCCATGCCCGCCAGTCCCTCGCTGTACTCGCGTACATCCTGGGTGATCTTCATCGAGCAGAACTTCGGCCCGCACATGGAGCAGAAATGCGCCACCTTGGCGCTGTCCTTGGGCAGGGTTTCGTCGTGGAAGTCGCGCGCGGTTTCGGGGTCCAGGCCGAGGTTGAACTGGTCGGTCCAGCGGAAGTCAAAGCGCGCTTTCGACAGGGCGTCATCACGCGCCCGCGCCCCCGGGTGGCCCTTGGCCACATCGGCCGCGTGGGCGGCAATTTTGTAGGCCATCAAGCCGGCCTTGACGTCGTCGCGGTTCGGCAGGCCCAGGTGTTCCTTGGGGGTGACGTAGCAAAGCATGGCGCAGCCGAACCAGCCGATCATGGCCGCGCCAATGCCGCTGGTGATGTGGTCGTAGCCGGGCGCGATGTCGGTGGTCAAGGGGCCGAGCGTGTAGAAGGGTGCTTCGTCACAGTGCTTGAGCTGCTCGGTCATATTGGCTTGGATCAGGTGCATGGGCACGTGTCCTGGGCCTTCGATCAGCGTTTGCACCTCGTGCTTCCAGGCGATCTTGGTCAGCTCGCCGAGCGTGCGCAGCTCGGCGAACTGCGCTTCATCATTGGCGTCGGCCAAGGAGCCGGGGCGCAGGCCGTCGCCCAGCGAGAAGGTCACGTCATAGGCCTTCATGATTTCGCAGATCTCTTCGAAGTGCGTGTACAGGAAGTTCTCTTTGTGATGCGAGATGCACCACTTGGCGAGGATGGAGCCGCCGCGCGAGACGATGCCGGTGCGGCGCTTCACCGTCATCGGAATGAAGGGCAGGCGCAAGCCGGCATGGATGGTGAAGTAGTCCACGCCTTGTTCGGCTTGCTCGATCAGGGTGTCGCGGAACAGCGCCCAAGTCAGGTCTTCGGCCACGCCGCCGACCTTCTCCAGCGCTTGGTAAATCGGCACAGTGCCGATGGGCACGGGGCTGTTGCGGATGATCCAGTCGCGGGTGGTGTGGATGTTGCGGCCGGTGCTGAGGTCCATCACCGTGTCGGCGCCCCAGCGGGTCGACCAGACCAGTTTTTCTACTTCTTCTTCGATGGAGGAGGTGACGGCCGAGTTGCCGATATTGGCGTTCACCTTCACCAGGAAGTTGCGGCCGATGATCATCGGCTCCAGCTCCGTGTGGTTGATATTGGCCGGGATCACCGCGCGGCCGCGCGCCACCTCGTCGCGCACAAACTCGGGCGTGATCAGCTCGGGGATGCTGGCGCCGAAGGAGTTGCCGCGCAGGCGGGCTTCGCGCCCTGCGTCTTGCTGGTACTCGTGCATCCACTCGAGCTTTTGATTCTCGCGGATGGCGATGTATTCCATCTCGGGCGTGACGATGCCGCGGCGCGCGTAGTGCATTTGGGTGACGTTGGCGCCCTGGACCGCACGGCGTGGCTGGCGGCGCAGGCCGGCGCTCATCTGCATCAGCTGCTCTTGCTGGCTGGCCTCGCGCAGACCGTCGTCGATCAGTTGGATGGGGCGGCCTTCGTAGACCTCGGTGTCGCCGCGCGCTTCCACCCAGGGGGCGCGAGTGGCGGGCAGGCCGGTCTTGACGTCGATCGCCGCTGAAACATCGGTGTAGGGGCCGGAGGTGTCATAGACGCTGACCACCTCGCCATTGGTCAGGCTGATGGCGCGCATGGGCACGCGCAGCTCGGGGTGGCGCTCGCCGGCGATGTAGATCTTGCTGGAGCCGGGCAAGGGTGTGCGCGTCAGTTTCAGGCTGGAGTTCAGGGCCTTGATGGTGTTCAGGCCGGGGTCGGTCACGGTGTTCATCGGTGGCTTTCTCGTTGGCAGGTGTGTGCTACGAGGGCCGAAACGTTGTCGGTGGTGGACCGGCGTCAGAATGGGACTGTCCCTGGGCATTGCCGGTGATGGCACTGCGGCGGGCGAGGGATGGGGCCTTGGCGGTGCGAGGGGTGGAGGCGGCTGTGGTGACAGCGGCCGGCCCCGGAACACATCCAGGGCCCGCAACCCCAGGCAGGGGGACGGGCTCTTCTTACGCCGGTATCAACCGGATCAAGTTCAGCGGGTCTATGGCTTCCACCACATCTCAGCCCGGCATCTCGTCAATGTTCGTTTGAACAAAACAACATGCAGCAGGGCACCCCGGAGCAAGTGCGCAGTATAGATGTGCATTAGTTCATGTGCGGCCAAGCCATTAAGTAAAAACCCGACACTCGTTTGAGTGGGGGCTGTGTCTAAACTGCCGGCCTCTGGCGTCGCCGTATTGCGCCCTCTGATGTGATTGGCTTTGTGTTGGAGTGTCTCTTCATGTTTCGACGCTTGCGCCTGGCGGTGATGACGATGCTGGGCACTTCTTTGGCTCTTGCCGTTCAGGCACAGAGTGCTGCTCCTAGCCCCGCTGCCGCCAGCGCTGAAGCGCGGGCCCAGCAGCAAGCCGACAAGGTTTTCACCTGGATACGCCTGCACGCCGAGAAGCCGCAGGCCAAGCGCAACACGCCGGCTGCTGAGCCAGCAGCCAACAGCAATGCCGGCGCTCAGGCCAAGGCTGTGGCCAAGCCAGCGAGCAAGCCCACGTCCACGGCCTCCACTTCGGCCATTGCCGCCACTCCACCTACAGTGCCCGCTGACGCTGCGGCGGCGATTGCGGCGGTCTTGCCCTCAGGCAGTGACACCATGTCCTCAGTGCAGCGGCAACAGCCACCTCAAGAACTTGAGGTCGCACCGGCCACTACTGCCACCCCGAATGAAAAGACCGTGTTGGCTGCGGCCAGCTTGGCCGTTCCCAAGCCAGGCGTGCATGCGCCGGTGGCACCGGAGCCCGAGCCGGAGCCAGAACCGGCCCCGCTGAAGTTGCTGCACAAGGTTGATCCCGAGGTGCCGCGCCAACTGCAACGCGACTTCCGAGGCGGCTCGGTGAAGCTGCGTTTCACGGTGAAGGCGGACGGCTCGGTCGAGCAGGCCGAGGCCGTCAATGCCAGCAATAAGCGACTGGCCTCGGCAGCAGTCGCAGCGCTGACGCAGTGGCGCTTTGCGCCCATTGAGGCGCCACGCGTTGCTTCGGTGGAGATTGGGTTCCAAGTCGAGTAAGGGCCAGAACGGCAGCGGCGTCATTCCAATCGGTCGCTGGCGGCGCAGATACAAAATGGGGGCCAAGGCCCCCATTTCATTCTTCAAGGTCCGACGAGGCCGGTACGGCCTCAAGCCGCTCGGCGGCGTCGAACAAAAGTCAGCCCGATCAACGCAAGCAAGGTCAAGGCCAATGTTTGAGGCTCCGGCACGGAGGCGCTCACATCGGCGGCTCGCACCGGCAGCGCAAAGTAGAGATCCTTGCGGTCGGTGAGGTATTGGCCTCCGAATTGGGTATAGAAGCCCCATGCATAGTCAGAATTTGGTGGGAAAGTCGTAGCTGACCAATAGAAATCAGCCTGCACGTTCTTGAACAAGGCCAGATTGGCCTTTTCGACGGCACTGTCGCCGGCCTGGTTCAAGACGCTCTCACCGCTCTTGCCGCCCAGTGCTTCATAAAACAGATGACCCATTTCGCTGCCGGAACAGAAGGCGCCGAAGTATTGGTCAGCATGGCCGCCACCGGGGTTGTAGCTTTCGTTGCATTTCGATGGGGCCGTGGTGTTGGTGGAGGCCAAGCGCCAATCGTTGTGACCGGCGTAGTTGCTGGCGTTGAGCTTGGCGATCCAGGCCATGGATTCGCTCCATGTCATCCGGCCATCGCTGGCGTAGCCGGTGGTTTTGGCGAGGTTCCAGTCAGAGGCCCAAACAAGCTTGGTACTGCTGTCCAGCACTTGCTTGTCATCCAACTTGGTCAGGACCACTGGGCCCGCCTGTGCGGCGCCAGTCAAGGCCAATGCGCCCACCCAAATTGCCAAAGTCCTCATAGCTTTCTGCATGTTCAACCTCTTGGGCCTTGCCCGCAATAGAAGTAAAAAAGAACGAGCTTTTGCTGCTCAAGAAGCCCGTCCGTCTGGGTGAGAAAAGTGTAGGGGCCTGCCCTTTGCTCACCTGCCCTCACATGAGGGGACAGATTGAATTTCGCGTTAGCTAGTTCACGCGCATGGGTCTGTGCTCGCAGAAATTTGTCCGCCGAAATGCAGCGCTAGCCTCAAGCATTAGGGTGGCTTAGGTTTGCTTGGAAGGCCTGGCCTTGCCTTGAATTTTTGCGAAGTCTAGTTCCGTGTTTGTGGAAGGTTATGCAGGCGCCTACCATCTGCTGGAGTCGATGGTCTCGCGCGATTTGCGACTCCTGTGGCGTGTAGCAGTGGCTTGCTTGTCAAGCGCTCGTGGATGTTGCGTGATTTATTTCATGGTGCAAAAAGGTTTGTGTGAATTGGGCGTTAGCGTTTCCCTCAAGAGCTCGTGTGCTGTGCCGAATAGATCAGCGGTTATGCGCGGCTTGGCGCATACGCATTTCGTTGATCTCTGTCGGGCGTGGTGAGGCGCTCGTCACTCAGAAACCCGACTCAACCCTTCTTAGCCAAAAAACTCGCTGTCATGAAATCCAATCGTCGCTCCAACAAAATCGTCACCGCCCTGCTCGGCAGTGCACTCGTTCTTCAACATGCTGTACCCGCGTCTGCCGCTCAGTCGGTCTACAGCACCGCGGTCGTCGCCAACAACACGCCCGGTCAGATCACGGAAGATCTCACGCTGACGGTCGGCGTGGACTGGGACTGGGATGCTGGCGTCAAGCAGGTCAATAGCAATGGCGCGGTCACGCTGGATCGCGACGCCATCAAAAGCATCTTGACCGATGCCTCCGCGCTGATCTATGCCGCCACCGAGTCGCGGCACATGATCAAGAAGATCTATGTGTACCGGAACGTCAAGGACACCAACTACGACGTCACCCTGGTGAATGCCCACGGCAACAATTTGGTCGACTTGGCCGGTTGGGGTAAGCCCAACAAGCAAAACGTGGTCATGCTGTCGCACGAGTTGTTGAGCATCAGCAATGGCGCGGTGGTCAGCAACAACACGCCAACGCCGATCACCAATTCAGTGATTGGCGGAACCGTGGGTGTGGAAGTGGCGCGGGGCCTGCTGGGTTATTTGTACGGACTGGCCAGTGAGGGACAGAGTCCTGGCATCCCCTGCAATGTCAACCCAGCGGTCAGCTGCGATACCGATTCGGGCGCCCAGTCTTTGCTGAACCCGAATGCCAAGAATGAGGCGGGCGGGGCGGTGCGTCGCCTGACCACGCCGATGGACTACATCCAAAGCCGCTTCTTCCTGCGCGATGCGGAAAAAGCCCGCTTGGCGCCGGCGCCCGCCGTCACGGCGCAACAGCGCGTCTGGGCGAGCTCCACGGATTTTGGCCCGGACAAGACCTATGCCGTGGGCGCCAGTGCCTGGGAAATGCTGTCCCGTCCGGTGAGCAGCGACCCCAAGGGGGCGCTGGGCCTGGGCCGCACCGCCTTCCCCGCCCTGGCCGACTATGACTGGCAAAAAAACGTGCCCAACGGCACGGGTGTGCCCAGCACCTTGCCTGAGATTGTTTTTGTCGACACGGTCTATCGCAAGGATGTGGTGCTGGTGGACATCCTCCACGGCAGGCAGACCGACCGTGACAACCGCTTGGGCGCTGTGGCCCCGATCTTGCAGGCGGCCGCAGAGGCGGGCGGCTCCTTGTCGCAGTTTGCAATGATCTCGACGCCGGTCGTGGCGCAAGCCCCCTTCAACGACACCAGGGACACGGTCGAGGTCGATTGCAAAGGCCCGGCCGCCTCGATGGATGTCTTGCCGCAGAAGAACCCGGCGAACAATCTGATCGGCGCTGCGGCGAAGAAGGAAATTGCGTTCTCGCAGAACAAGGCCGACGGCGGCAATGATGCGCAGTACAAGCCCTCAGCCGCCGACTTGCAAGCTGTGTACGAGAAGTTTGTCGCCACCGCAAAGAGCCGTGTCAAGCCGGGGCCGGGGACGGTGGCGGCGACCTGCCCAGAAGACTACGGCAAATACTCGTTTGACAACGCGGTGCAGTACGCAGTCTCGGTGCTCAACAGCGACACCACCCGCACGGACGGGGGCTTCTCCACCATCCACTACATCACCGATGCCGAGCCGGGTCTGAGTGAAGAAACACTCAAGATGCTGAAGAAAAACCGTATCACCTTGAACACCTTGTTGATCAAGCAGGTGAACAGCACGCCGGCGCCCGCCAGCAACAAGCGGGTGGCGCAGTCGGTGCGCAGCGCGGGGGCCGTTGCGCCAGCTGCGGCCGCCAGCGCGGCCTTGACGCCGCTGCCCACGGGAACAATGTCTTTGGCCAAGTTGGCCGCTTTGACCGGCGGCAATGCCGCCACGGCCAAGACCGGTGCTGAGGCCGCCAAGAAGATGGCGCAGGCCAGCAATGAACTCTTGGGTCGTGCAGAGTCCACCATCTTCAGCGGCAGCGTCGACCCCTTGGCGGCCGACGCTTCGCAAACACTGAGCTTCCGTCTGGCCTCTCGCAACACCGACAACGATGTCTCCATCACCTTGTTCTTTGATGGCGATGACATCCAAAAGCTCACGCCTTCATTGCGTGACCCAAGCGGTGGCGTGGTGACTCTGCCCAGGTCGACCGACACCAAGGCCTCAGGCAGTGTGGGCGGCTATGGCTACAACATTCAGCCCAGCGAGGGGACTTACGAGATCACCGTCCCGGCCAAGCTGGCGTCACGCGCCACAGGCGGCGAATGGGCCCTGAGCTTGAGCGCCGCCATCGATATGGTCGAGGCGCTGAGCGTGGACGTGTCTTCGCAAGGGGGCTCGCCTTTGAACGTGACCATGGTGGGCGGCACGGCGGCAGACAAGCGGCCGCTGGTGATCACGGCTGAGTTGGGCAGTGGCCAGAAAAAGGCCCTGAATGCCAGCTTGGTGGCGACCGTCTACGACCGCGAGGGTAATGTGGTGCTGGAGAACATTGCGCTCAGCGATGACGGTCAAAACGGCGACTATGTGAAGTCTGACGGGGTGTACACCGCCAATTTGGGCGGCAAGCTCCCCTTGGGTGACTATGAAGTCACTGTGGAAGGCACGGTGGGCGCAGCTTCCAAGTTGTTGGACGGCAGCGCGGCTGAGGCCTTCACTCGCGAGGCCAATGCTGAGTTCTTCGTTGAGGACCAGACCACGATGACGCAGTTTGCGGCAGCGGCGGACAAAGCGGCCGCCGATTCGGCCGCCGCTGCTGCCGTGGCTGCAGAAGCGGCGAAGAAGGTGGCGCAGGAAAGGGCCAATGCTGAAGCAGCGTCGGCCAGCGGCGGCGGTTGCACCACCAACCCTGATGGCCGTGATGCCAGCTTGGCCCTCCTGTCCGGCTGGGCGCTGCTGGCCCTGGCGCTGCGTCGCCGTCTGCCCTTCGGCAGCAAGCGCTGAGCATGGGCCAACGGGGCCAGCACAGCGCCGGCGCTGAGACGGCGATGACGCAGCCCCTGGGCGCTGCGGCTGGCCCACGTGGCAGCCTTGAAAGTCGCGGTGAAAGCAGCCCCATCGCCGACTTGGGCGGTGGGCGCTGCCGCTCCTGGGCTCTGCTGGGGTGGCCCGCAGCGATGGCGCTAGCGGCGCCCTTGCTGGCTTGGGGCGCCCATGCGGTCTTGGGGCGGCAGATCGCACCTGGCGCCGTCTCGGGCTGGTTGTGGTGTCTGATGGGGGCGCCGCTTCTGGAAGAGGCCATCTTCCGCTGGGGCTTGCAGGAGTCGCTCACACAGGCCCTGGGTCGGGCCGTCGGGCGCCAAGGCTCATGGCTCGCTCATGGCGCGGCCAATCTGCTCGCAAGCCTGGCTTTTGTGATCTCGCATCAGCCGGGCCTGCCACTTTGGGGGCGGCTGGACCTCCTGGTTCCCAGCCTGGCGCTCGGGCTTTTATGGAGCCAGCGCCGGCAGTACTGGCTGTGCGTGGGCATGCATGCTTGGTTCAATCTCTGCTTGGCCGGCATCTCAGGCTTGCATTGAGGGGGCATTGTTTGCTCCGGCCTTGCTTAGCGGTGTGGCGCTGCAGTAGACGCTGCAGCGCGGCGGCGCCGTATGGGACTGCATGGGGCCTAGCGAGCCCGGATATCTTGTTTGCGTTGGCCTGCAAACAATCAAGCACGCAATGAAAGCGGGGTTTCACTAGAATTCCGCATCAAAAGGCCAAGAGTCCCAGCTCGGGATTCAGGAGTTTGGCCCGGCGGTTCGGCCGGGTGAGGCGGGCCTTGGTGTTGTCTTCCCCTCTCACGCCCATGCAGGACCTCCCTCAAAACGCGCTTGTCCAGGTGGCCGCCTACTTCCAGGTCTTGTCTGAGCCCACGCGCCTGCAGATCCTGAACCTCTTGCGTCAGCAAGAGCGCAAGGTCGGCGAGCTGGCCGAGTTGTGCAATTTCAGTGCCGCCAACGTATCGCGTCATTTGAGCGTGCTGCAGCAGCACGGCTTTGTCGAGCGCGAAAGCCGTGGTACCAGCGCCTTCTACCGCATTGCCGACCCCTCGGTCTATGACTTGTGCGACCTGGTCTGCGGCAGCATTGCCCGGCGCAGTGAGCAAGAGGCCCAGCAAAGAGCGGTGTTCAAGGCTGCACGCTGAAGCTCGGCTCTGCGTTCAGTTGGCGTCAAGATGAAATTGCGACACCGCAGCGCCCAGCCTTTGTGATTGTTCGCGCAGGCTCTCTGCCGCAGCTGCTGACTGTTCGACCAAGGCCGCGTTTTGCTGCGTCATTTGGTCGAGCTGGTTGATCGCTTGGTTGACGTTGCCGATGCGCTGGCTTTGGTCTGAGGTGCCGCTTGCAATATCGCCAATCATGTCGCTGACATGCTGCACCGAGGCAACGATCTCGTCCATGGTTTTGCCCGCGTCTTGAACCAGTTGTGAGCCGGCACCGACCTGTTCGACACTGGCGCCAATCAACTGCTTGATCTCGCGTGCCGCCGCTGCGCTGCGCTGCGCCAGCGAGCGCACCTCGCTGGCGACCACGGCAAAGCCACGGCCCTGTTCTCCCGCGCGCGCTGCCTCGACGGCCGCATTCAGCGCCAGGATATTGGTCTGAAACGCGATGCCATCGATCACCCCGATGATGTCGCCGATTCGGCGCGAACTCTGGTTGATGCGGTCCATTGTGGAGACGACCTCAGACACGACGATGCCGCCGCGTTGAGCAACTTCCGCTGCCGAACTGGCGAGTTGTTTGGCCGTCATGGCGGCTTCAGCGCCTTGGCGCACGCCGCCGGTCAGCTGATCCATCGAGTTGGCGGTGCTCTGAAGATTGGATGCGGCCTGCTCGGTGCGCTCGCTGAGATCCTGGTTGCCGGCCGCAACCTCGACGCTGGCGCTTTCGATGAAACGCGTGGACTCGCGCACTTGGTTCACCAGTTGGCGCAGCGAGTCCTGCATGCTTTTCAATGAGCCGAGCAGGTCGGCCGCCTCGTCATGACCTTCGACGCGGATCTGCCGGTTCAAATCGCCCGATGCGATCGCCTGGGCCACGGTTCGGGCGTAGCTGATCGGGCTGGTGATCGTGCGTGAATTCAGCAGTGTCAAGGGCACCACCAGCAGCACGACCACGGCCAGCACGCCCAAGAAGGCGTAGCCAATGCGTTGCATCGAGGCGTCGAAGCTGAGCTGAGTTTCGTTGGCCTCTTGCTCAACGATGGTGGCGATCTTGCTCACCCGTTCTTCGACCCCGCTCATATGGGCTTTGGCCCGACCCAGCATGCGGTCAGCTACTTTGGCGGTATCAAAGCCTCCGTCTTGAATCTGCGCTAGCACCGGCAGCGAGGCCTTGCTGTAGGCGTCCATCAGTTCAGTGGCCTCGCGGGCCAGGGCGTTGTCTTCGTCCTCTTCGCCTTGCAGCAGCGAGACCAAGCCGACTTTCGTTCGCTTGATGGCGGCCTGCCAGCCTTCGCGCGCCTTGAGGACCGCGACACCGTCCTCGTAATTGATCACCATCTCTTTTTCCAGCAGCCGCACATCGGCGAGTGCGCTGCGGATCTCAGCGAGTTGGGTCAGCTCCTTGACGGAGTGCTCCATGAACTCGGTGTTCAGCGACTTGAGCTGCTGGCCCCCAAGAAAACCGGTGATCCCGACCAGGGCAAACATGCCGAGCACAATGGCGATGGCTCCTAGCATGCGTGTGCGGATCGTGAAACGGCGCATCCAGAAAGTCAGATCCATGTCCTATCCTCCGAACAAAGCTGTCAGGGGCCGAGCGAACAATGGCCCAGATCTCACGGGCAAGCCTGCGATGAAGACAACGGTTAGTTGCGCAGCAGTGCTTGGCAAAGTATGGCACGGCTTGCTTGAGCGGCAACACCCCCCCCGCGGTCATTCTGGTCGCGCGCGCTACACCTTCGGCTCACTCCTCGTAAGCGCTAGATGCTGTGGGCGCCATCCAGGACTATGCTGGCTGAACCCAAGGGAGGCATCACATGCACAGCAACTCGCTCCAGCCCGCGTACCTGAACTCGCTGATGACCGCAGGCGCGAATCTTGAGCTGAGCTACAACGATCTGGCGCCCCATGCCAGCGACCGCATGGCCTCGGCCTTGGCGATCGCAAAGCATGCCAAGGAAGTTGAACGGCAGGTCAAGTTCCTCGGCATCAGTGCCAGCACGGTGGGCCTCAAGAGCTTGGCCGATGCGGGTGGTGGTTTTGTCACCTTCGCGCTGGTGAACTGAAGTGCAGCAAGCCCCGGGCTGAAGGACTTGGCACTATCCGCTCAGCCCTGTCCCGGGCAATTCGACAGCGCCCCCGCCAAAGCTTCCAAGAAGACCCGGGTGCGCAGCGGCATCAAGCGGCGCTCTGGGAACACGGCCCAGCAGGGCACCGGGGCCAGGCACCAGTCCGGCAGGATGCGCACCAGCTCGCCGCGGGCCACATAGTCCTGAGCGAAATGTTCGCCCACAGCGGTGATGCCGACATCGGCACAAGCCATTCTCAGCAGCAGATCGGGGGCGTTGACCAGGGTACGGCGGCTCGGCAGGCCTTGCCAGCGCAGCTCGGGGGCGCCTTCGCCCTGGCTTTTGCGCAGGTCCCACGCCATGGGCTCGCCGGAGCGGCTCAGAATCATCAGGCCGTGGGCGTCTTGCAAGGCCTCGGGCATCAAGGGTTCGCCATGGGCATGCAGATAGGCCGGCGAGGCATACAAGCCATTGCTGAACAGGGCCAGGCGGCGCGCGGCCAGCTGGCTGTCCTCAGGCAAGGGGCCCATGCGCACGGCCAGGTCGAAGCCTTCGGCAATCAGGTCCACCCGCCGGGGTGACAGGTCCAGGGACAGCATCACCTCGGGGTAGTCCAGCACAAAGCGGCTGAGCATGCGGCTCAAGGCCAGATTGGCCAGGTCGCCCGGCATCGAGACGCGCAACCGTCCACGCGGGCGTTGTTGCCGATGCAGGGCCAGGGCCAGGGCGCCATCCACCTCGCCGGCCAGGGCGCGGGCATGCTCCAAGACGCCGGAGCCGAACTCGGTCAGCGTCAGGCTGCGGGTGCTGCGCTGCAAGAGCTTTTCACCCAGGCGAAGCTCCAGCGCAGCCACTCGGCGCGAGACCGTGGATTTGGGCAGATTGACCCGCTCGGCCGCGCGGCTGAAGCTGCCGGCCTCCACCACCCGGGCAAAAAGCAAAAGGTCGTCAGCGTCCAGGCTCATGGTTTCTTTGGGTTTGATTGGTGCATTGGTGGAACGATGTTATCCAATTCAATGGCTTCTGGTGCAAATCGAATATCAATACAGTGAGGCCATCGTCAACACAAGACGCTCACTCAGCGCCAGATAGAAGGACCCCGCCATGAAGATTCTGCAAATCAACTCCAGCGCCCGCCGCCTGCAAGAAGACGGCCAAGGCTCCAACTCCACCCGTCTGGCGAATGAGCTGGTGGCGGGTCTGCTGAGCCAAGCTCAAGCCCAGACTCAGGCTGCCGAGCTTGAAGTCTTGGACCTGGCGGTGCAGCCGCATCCGGTGCTGGACGAAGCCGCGCTGCAAGCGATGTTCACCCCGGCCGAAAGCCGCAGCCCGGCCCAAGCCGAGCGAGTGGCTTTGGACATGGCCTTGGTGGAACAGCTGCGCTCGGCCGATGTGCTGGTGCTGGCCGTGCCCATGATCAACTTCGGCGTGCCGGCACAGCTGAAGAACTGGATCGATGCGGTGGCCAAGGCCGGCGTCACCTTCCGCTACACCGCCAACGGCCCCGAGGGCTTGTTGACCGGCAAAAAGGTCTTTGTGGTGCTGACCCGTGGCGGCATCTACCGCGACCAAGCGTCCGACACCATGGTGCCTTATCTGCGCACCGTGCTGGGCTTCTTGGGCATGAGCGATGTGGAGTTCATCTATGCCGAAGGTCTGGCCATGGGGCCGGAGTCTGAGGCCCGCGGCCTGGTGGCGGCGCGTGAACAGATCGCCGCGCTGAGCGTCTGAAACCGGTGAAGCCGGCGAAGCCAATCGTTAGAAAGAAACGGAGCCCAGGGATGAACAAGACCGATCGCAAGACCAAGACCTGGCTGCGCCGCGCCGCGCTGCTCTTGTTGGCCCTGCCTTTGCTGGCGGCCGGCGCGGCCAAGCTGGCCGGTGTGCCGCAGCTGCATCTCAGCTTTGCCTTGATGGGCTTGCCCGCCTGGTTTGGCTATTTCATCGGCGCGGCCGAAGTGGCCGGGGCCATCGGCTTGCTCTTCCGGCCGCTGCGGGCCTGGGCGGCGTCTGGCATTGCGGTGGTGATGCTGGGGGCCTTGGGCTTCCATGCTTTGTACACACCGCTGAGCCAGGGCATTCCCGCGCTGATCGTGCTGGCTTTGAGTTTGGGCTTCTCCGGGCGCAGCCCCGAGCCCACACAATCAGCGCTCTCTGTTTGCACGCAGTAAAGACCAAGAAAACGAAGAAAGGCAGATCATGACAAGCACGACTCAAACCCTGAGACAGCCGCGCGCAGTGGAGCGCTTGATTGCCGGCCAGGCCACCAGCGACGGCGCCGGGGTCAAGCTGACCCGCGTCTTGACGCAAAACCTGCAACGTCGCCTCGACCCTTTTCTGATGCTGGATGCCTTTGGCTCGGACAAGGCGGACGACTATATCGCCGGCTTCCCCGACCATCCGCACCGCGGCTTCGAGACCATCACCTATATGCTGGAAGGCCGCATGCGTCACCGTGATTCGGCCGGCAACGAAGGCTTGCTGGGCAATGGCGGCGTGCAGTGGATGACGGCCGGGCGTGGCGTGATCCACAGCGAGTTGCCCGAGCAGGAAGAGGGCCGCATGGAAGGCTTTCAACTCTGGCTGAACCTGCCCAGCTTCGACAAGATGCGCGCGCCTTGGTACCGCGACATCCCCAGCGCGCAGATCCCAGAGTTGGAGGTGGACGGCGTCAAGGTGCGGGTGATTGCGGGCGAGAGCCATGGCATTGCCGGCGCGGTGCAGCGCGATCACACCGAGCCGCTTTATTTGGACCTGCATCTGGCGCCCGGTGTCCGCTTCAGCCAGGCCTTGCCTGAAGGCCATAACGCATTCGTTTATGTGTACCGGGGTGAGCTGCAGTTTGACGGCGGCGTGCTGGTGCCGCAGCAGCGCATGGCGCTGTTGGCCAACACGCCGGGCAGCGACGGGTTGGCTTTTAGCGCCGGTGAGGCTGGCGCGCGAGTCATCTTGGTGGCGGGGCGCCCCTTGAACGAACCGATTGCGCAGCACGGGCCGTTTGTGATGAACACGCAGGCCGAGTTGATCCAGGCGGTGCGCGACTTTCAGGCCGGTGTGCTTGCCTGAGGGGGGCAACAGTCCCCGGCGTGCCGTGCGGTATTGCGTCCTGATCCCGCCCAAGTTGTGATTCAGGCACTTCGAAGACGGTATCCTCGCGGCTTTGTGCGTGTGGATGAAGAAGCGGCGAGGGGCTCAAGAGGTGGTTCGATGGATGCTTGGCGTGATGTGTTGTGCGTTGTTGACGCTGCGTGTCGATGCCGCGCCTTTGCGTGTGCTGGTGGACACCAGTGCCTCGATGCCCTATGCCCGCTTTGAAGGTGGAGAGCTGCAGGAAGGCTTGAGCCGCGACTTAGGGATCGAGTTGGCACGCCGCTTGGGGCGTGAGGTGCAGTTTGTGCCCGTGGCCCGTAAGCGTTTGACCACGATGTTGCAGGCCGGGCAAGCCGATTTGGTGTGCGGTTATGCCCGCCATTGGCTGAGCGGCCCTTTTCAGTGGAGCCGACCGATGGCCCAGCACGAAGATATCTTGATCACCCGTGCCGATGCGCCGGCGCCGCGGCGGCTGAGCGATGTGGCCGATCAGGCGGTCGGCACCATTGCCGGTTTTCGATATTCGGGTGCCGAGCGACAACTCGGCACCCGATTCGTTCGTGATGACGGCCCCGATGCCCAGGCCTTGCTGCGGCGCTTGGCGGCCAAGCGAATCTCGCATGCGATCGTCAGCCGCAGCTACTTGGAGTTTCAGCGTTCGCAGGGCTTGTTCACGTTGGCAATGCATACGCCCTTGTTGGTCGACAAAGTCGCGCTGCGCTGTGCCTTGTCCCAGGATTCGGAACTGCATCTGAGGGAGTTGGACGAAGCCTTGTCAGCCATGCAGAAAGACGGTTTTCTGAGCCAACAGCGCTGAGTTCACGGCGCAGGGCGGCTTGCCTTATCGTGCCGCCTTCCAGCGATTGAGCAGCAAGGCATTGCTGACCACCGAGACGCTGGACAGCGCCATGGCCGCACCCGCAATCACCGGATTCAAGTAGCCCAAGGCCGCCAGCGGGATGCCCACCACGTTGTAGGCAAAGGCCCAAAACAGGTTTTGCCGGATCTTGGCGACCGTGCGGCGCGACAGATCGATGGCCTGCGCCACCAGCGCCGGGTCGCCATGCATCAGCGTGATGCCGGCCGCCGCCATCGCCACATCGGTGCCGGTGGACATGGCCAGGCCCACATCGGCGGCGGCCAGGGCCGGGGCGTCATTGATGCCGTCGCCCACCATGGCCACGCGTTGCGGGCCCGAATGAGCGGCGGCGGATTGCCCGGCAAGCTTCAGCTCGCTCACGATGCGTGCCTTGTCTTCGGGCAAGACCTCGGCCCGCACTTCGTCGATACCCAGTTGCTGGCCCACGTGGTGGGCGCTGCCGGCGTTGTCGCCGCTGAGCATGACGGTGCGAACGCCCATCTTGTGCAGGGCCTGCACGGCCGCCGCTGCGCTGGGCTTGATCTTGTCGCCGAAGGCCAGCAGGCCCAGCAGGCGCGGTGCGGTGCCAGCGGGGGACACATCGGCTAACCATGAAACCGTGCGGCCATGGCGCTGCAAATCATCGGCCTGCGCTTGCAAGTCGGTGGTTGCGACACCTAACTCTTGCATGAAGCGACTGCTGCCGAGGCGCAATTCCATCGTCGCGCCGCTGACCATCAAGCTTGCGGCCACACCGCGCCCGGCCACGGCCCGCATCTCGGTCGCCTGCGGAACTTCCACCGCCTTGCTAGCGGCCGCCTCGGCCACCGCATGGGCCAGCGGGTGCTCGCTTCCTGCTTGCAGCGCGGCGGTCCAGGCCAGCAACTGTGCTTCCTCGGTGCCGGGCGCAGACAGCAGGGCGATGAGCTGCGGCTTGCCGACCGTCAGGGTGCCGGTTTTGTCAAAGGCCACCACATCCAGCTTGGCTGCCAACTCCAGCGCCTCGGCGTCCTTGATCAGAATGCCATGCTGGGCGGCGACGCCGGTGCCGGCCATGATGGCCGTCGGCGTGGCCAGGCCCAAGGCGCAAGGGCAGGCAATCACCAGCACCGCGACGGCGTTCATTACCGCTTGTTGCCAGTCGCCACTGAAGAAGCCCCAGCCCAGCAAGGTCAGCAGGGCGAGACCGAAGACCACCGGCACGAAGACGGCGCTGACCTGATCGACCATGCGCTGGATCGGTGCCTTCTTGGCCTGGGCCGATTCCACCAGGCGAACAATGCGCGACAAGGTCGACTCGGCGCCGAGTGCGCGGACGCGCACCAGCAGCAAACCCTCGCCGTTGACCGCGCCGCCGACCACCTTGTCCTTGACCGCCTTGCTGACGGCCAAGCTTTCGCCGGTTATCAGCGATTCATCCACATGCGATGCACCTTCCAGAATCTCGCCGTCCACCGGGATGCGCTCACCGGGTCGCACCAGCACTTCGTCACCGAGGCGCAGCTGACCCAAGGGCAGCTCTTCTTCTTTGCCGTCGCGGCGCACCCGCGCGGTCTCGGGCTGCAGCTTTTTGAGCGCGCGAATCGCCTCGGTGGTTTGCCGCTTGGCGCGCGCCTCCAGCCACTTGCCCAGCAGCACCAGGGTGATGACGACGGCCGCCGACTCAAAGTACAGCGCCATCGTGTGCGGGCCGTTCAGCCACAGCTCATAGACCGACAAGCCAAAAGCCGCGCTGGTGCCCAAGGCCACCAACAAATCCATATTGCCGCTGCCTGCGCGCAGCGCGGCCCAGCCAGCCTTGTAGAAACGGCTGCCCAGCCAGAACTGCACCGGCAGTGTCAGCACCAGTTGCCAATAGCCATTCAGCATCCAGTGGCGGCCGAACAGCATGCCCAGCATCGGAAGCACCAGCGGGGCCGACAGCAGCGCTGCGATCAGCACCGGCCAGCCGCTGTGTTGCCAATCGGGCTTTATGGGGGCGGCGTCGGCATCTCCAGTCGGCAGGCGCGCGTCATAGCCGGCCTTGGCGATGGCTGCGATCAAGCTTTGCGCCACCACGGTGGCCAGCATGTGGACGCTGGCCGACTCGGTCGCCAGATTGACCTCGGCCGACAAGACGCCGGGCAACTTCAGCAGTGCCCGCTCGACGCGGCCGACGCAGGAGGCGCAAGTCATGCCGTTGATTTGCAGCGTCAGGGTTTTCTCAGGCAGGCTGTAGCCGGCGGCCTCAATGGCTTCCCGCAGCGGTGCCAAGCTCATCTCGCCACTGCCGCTGACCGTGGCGGTTTCGGTGGCCAGATTGACTTCGGCGGTCTGCACGCCCGTGACGCGCAGCAGGGCCTTTTCCACCCGCTTGACGCAGGAGGCGCAGGTCATGCCCGCGATGGGGAGGGTGAAGACTTGTAGCGCCGAGCTCTTGTTTGCGTTCATCATGGCTTCACTTTAAAGCTTGCCATCATGGGAAGGTCAAGCCTCGCTCCATTCTTAAGCCGATCTGCTGCGGCGGATTTAGGTTTACCCGGAAGAT
>NZ_JBMLSK010000169.1:0-3168 GCF_049240545.1 Roseateles sp.
GCGGCGCTTGCAGCTGAACGCCAGCAGCTTGTCGTGGCCGCACTCGCCGCAGCGCGGCCGGTTCAGCGGCACCATGGCAGGCGCCTACAGAGCCTCGATTCCGCTCCTGGTCCTGTTGCTCTTGCTAGGCGCCATGTTCATCAAGTCCGCACACCTCCAACTTGCTGCGACTGCGCAGGCCGTCGTCAGCACACTGGCCCTCCTTTTGGTGGCTCTTGTGTTTGCCGCCGCCTCCTGGGCATGCCTAAAGCGCTATCAGCAGAGTGGCTACTGCCTCGCAGATGAGCGGGCTGCATCGCAAATCTCGGTGCTCTCGGTCCTCGCACTCGAATTGATGGCCTTTGGCCTCGCAGTCGTCGGCATTTTGACTAGGGCCTGTTAACACTACCGCAGCCCGTCTGCGATGAGTGCGAAGCAGATGAAGGCCAGGAACATCACATCGAGCTTTTCGAACCTGGAGAAGATGCGGCGATAGCCCTTGAGGCGGCGAAACAGTCGCTCGACCTCATTGCGCCGCTTGTACATCTCGCGGTCATATTCCCAAGGTTCCAGCCGGTTGCTCTTGGGCGGCACCACTGGCGAGTAGCCCAAGTCCAGCGCGAGTTGCCGAGTCTCGTTGCCCTCGTACGCGCGATCCATGATGAGGTGCAGGGGCCGATCTGGCTTGCCCAAGCGGGTCAGCAACTCGCGGCCCTCGGCGGCATCGTGCGCCTGGCCAGGCGAGAGCGAGAACGTTATGGCCGTGCGCGCGTCCGCCGCGACGAGATGGATCTTGGTGTTCCAACCGCCACGGGACTTGCCGATAGCTTGCGGACCGTTTTTTTTGGCGCGCCGGTGCCATCTGGATGCACCTTGACGCTGGTGGAATCCAGCGACACGGCTTCGAGCTTGATCTGCACGATCTGCGCGCGCTGTAGCTGCTCGAAAGCACGATCAAGAACGCCCGACTTGGCCCAGCGGCTCATGCGCGTGTAGATGGTGTGCCAGTTGCCGAAGCGCTTGGGCAGGCCGCGCCATTTGCAGCCGTGCTCAGCCACATAGAGGATGGCGTTGAGCACCTGCAGATTGGTGAGGCTGACGTTGCCGCGCTGACGCGGCAGGCACTCAGCGATCTGTTCGAACTGCGCTTTGGTGATCTCCATGTGACGACTGTCGCAGTCAGATGGCCTCGGCGCAATTAGTGTTAACAGGCCCCAGCTGATGAGCAGGAGCCGCACCGGCTGGGCGAACAAGGGCGCGCGGGCGGCCAGCACTTGCTGCGCCGCCGCTTCGGCGCAGACGATCGGCGTGGCCCGGCGCAGCAGGAAGTGCTGCACCTTCAAACCGAGGCTCGCTTGGTACGCCACGGGCACCCCACAGAACGCGTTACACGCACGCCTTGGTCTCAGCCTCGTGCTCAGCCCTTGTTCAGCAGGAACTGCAGCAGGCGGATGTCGGTGGCGTCACTGGCGGCGGGGTCAGTGGCCAACGGGTGGTCAGGACGGTTCGGAAGGCCGGGAATCGTGAAGCCGTGCTTAACACCGCCGAAGAGGACGATCTCGTAGCGCCGGCCGGCGGCATCCATCTCCTCCGCGAAGGACTGAACTTGCGCCAGCGTCGAGAACCCGTCACGCGTTCCTTGGATGACCAGCACCGGCCCGCTGATGTGCCGAGCAGAGGCCGCATCAGGGTTGTGCAGCACGGGCCACACCACCGCGACGCCGGAGAGGGCTGCGCCGCCTCGACCCAATTCCAGCGAGGCCATGGCACCGAAGCTGAAGCCCAGGGCTTTCACCGGCACGCCAGCTGGCAGCTGCTGCTGGAGTGCTGATAGCGCCGCCCGCATCCGGCGCCGGACCTCCATGCGATCCGCCAGCAACGGAGCCGATGCCGCGTGAGCCTGGCTGTCGTCTTGCGGGCGAATGCCGCGACCGTAGAGATCAACGATCAGTACGACGGCACCCTGCTGCGCCAGCTTGCGAGCCTGAAGGCGGGCGTGCTCATTGATGCCTGTCCAGTCGGGTGTGAGGAGCACTCCGACAACGCCTTCTGACGACGACAAAGAGCCCTTGGAAGCTGCGCGCACCAGTTCACTGGAGAACGGCTTGCCGTCGATCTCGTACTCCAACGGCGATTCAGCGACAGCTGCCGCGGCGCTTGCCGCTAGCAGGGGGCCAGCGATGGCGCCGGCAACGATCTTCTTGAGGTTCATGGTGCGTTTCCTGGGAGCAAGTGAGGGGAAACGCATTGCATCAATTTATCAAAACGTGCACAATGATCATTGCAAGAACATTACGTTCTGGGTTTGAGAACAACAAATGGAGCTTTCTCAACTCAAAAGCATGGTGGCGGTCGCGCGACACCAGGGCTTCACCGGTGCAGCGGACGCACTAGGGTTGGCCAAGTCGGCGGTCAGCAATCACATACGCCTCTTGGAGCAATCACTCGGTGTACGCTTGTTCGTGCGCTCGTCGAGGCGTGTTTCGCTGACATCCGAGGGCGAACTCGTGCTTCGGCGCGCGCAGTCCGTCCTGGCCGAGTTGGACCACTTGCGCGAAGACGCGCTTCAGGGGCACACGCAGGTGCGGGGCGATGTCCGGATCTCGGCATCGCCGGAATTTGGAACCATGCTGGCTGCGGCCTTAGTTCCAAGGCTCACCGTCAGGCTTCCTGAAGTTCGATTGGCCCTGCACCTCAGCTACGACCCAGCCGACATCCAAAACCCGCGGCACGACTTTGCCGTGCGGCTCGGGCAGGTGGCGGACATTCAGCTTGTGGCGCGCAAGCTGGGAAGCTTTCAAAGACGCGTGGTTTGCAGTCCGAGGCTGGCGCACCGTCTGGCACTCAGCGATCCGCGCGACCTGAGTTCGCACCCTGCCCTAATCTTTTCGGATCACGCGTTCGATGACCGATGGGTGCTGGCCAATCAGGCCGACACCTCCAGCGTCTTGACACTTGACGTATCAGGGCAGATCGCCGTGCAGGGCTTTCGCGCGCTCCAGGAGCTGGCGGAGCGGGGCGAGGGCCATGCGTTCTTACCAGATTTCATGGTCGCATCGGCCCTGGCTCAGGGGCGCTTGGTCGAACCCTTCCAGGGTTGGCGCTCGCGCCCAATCAATGCGCATCTTGTGTATCGTGAGCGTCCAGCCTCGCCACCTTGACGACAAGCGGCCGATCAGCCGGAGGCTG
>NZ_JBMLSK010000170.1:0-73640 GCF_049240545.1 Roseateles sp.
CATCCACAGCCAGGGCGTGACGATTTTGCTGGTCGAGCAAAACGCCAGCCGGGCCCTGCAGATCGCCAGCCGCGGCTATGTGATGGAGTCGGGTGAGGTGACGATGACAGGTGAGGGCCGAGCCTTGCTGAGCGACCCCAAGGTGCGGGCGGCTTATCTGGGGGAATAAGCGTGGGGCGGATTCCCGACCCCGCGGTGCCCGGTAAAGGAGCGGCCGAGTGAGCGGCCGCTCCCGCATCGATCATTTCTTCTTGTAGCTGAACTTCTGTCCGCTGACGGTGGCTTCATACATCAAGCCGCCATGCGGCAGGGTGAAGATCGCCATGCCGTGGTTGTAGGCGCCGACCGATTTGGCATTCTCGCGCCCGCCGCTGATTTGTGCGGAGGATCCGGTCGTTGTGGCCTTGGCGCCCGCGCCGGCGGTGATGGCCACGGCCGAAGCCTCGGCGCCGAACTCAAACTCGCCCTTGGTGAAGGTCTTCAAGGCGGCTTGGTCCTCAAAATAAATGATCTGGCTGAAGCCTTGACCGCCGAGTTGAAACCCGACGCTGACCTGGGTCATCGAGGTATTGCCAATGTGCTTGCCTTGCTCATAGACGCGACCCTTGCCGTAGGCGCCGCCGATGCCGATGCCGGCCTTGCCGATGGTCGGGAAGACTGCGTAGCCATAGGCCTTTTCCGCAATCCTGCCGCTCTCCTCGGCCTTGGCAAAAGCCTTGACCGTGTTTTGGTATTCGTCCGCCATGACGGGTGCTGCGGCCAGGGCCATGAGAGAAAGCCCCAGGACAGAGAAAAAGCGTCGCTTGTTCATAAGTGTTCCTTGCGGTTGGAAAAAACTGGCAGTGGATTGGGCCTCGCGTTGCTTTGCATCACGCCTTTGAAATTTCACTTTAATCGCATTTGTTGAGCGGCAGGTGACAAGCTGTATCTGCTGAGTAAAGCAGAAGTTAGGGGCTTGTCCCCAGCGTCCATTTGATCAAGGTACGGAACAGGGCCTCGCGGGGAAAGCCGCGCTCACTGGTGCTGGCGCGCATCCAGACGCTGGGGTGGCGTTCGCGCGGCAAGGCAATGTCCCAGTGGTCGGCCCTGACTTCGGCCAACAAACTGCTGTTGGGGAGCATGGCGTCGCGGCTGAGCAACTGGCCGTCATTGCGCGGGTCGACCGTGTTCAGCGCGCTATGGAAAGGGCGCAAGGAAACGCCCACCTCGCTGCTGGGGACAAAACCGACCACCGAGTGATAGCGCAGACCTGGCGGCGGCGGATTTGCCACCAGCCAAGCAACGCTTTCTCGCTGGGTCACACTGCTGACTTCCTGCCCATCGGATGCCGAGCAAGAAAAGGCTTCAATGCGAGGCGAGATGGTTTCAAACAAGTCTTCAAAATGATCGGCCAAGCGCGTGCCCATGACCACGCCCGCCACCGAGATCAGATCAGAGACGGCCCGCGGCACACCCGCAGGCTCGGCTTGCAACAAGCTCAAGGCCCGCAGGCTGTCTGGCACGCCCTTGGAATAGGCCACCAGAACAATACGCTGCACCCCCGGACGCGCGGCCTCCTGGCGGATCGCCTCGGCCACGCGCTTCCCATTGGCCGCACTCGATTCGCGGCCCGGCAAGGCCACCATCCGAATACCCGCCAAACCTAGATCGGCATACTGACGGTAGGCCTCGGTGCGGTTCAGGCTGCGCTCACGAACCAGTCCATCGCCAAAGGGGACGGACTGGTCATCAAAGCAGTCGGAGAACAAGCCTGGAATTAAGAGGACCGAGGTGCCAGGCGCCAAGGCTTCAAAGCGTTGATGGAGTGCCTGAAGGTCTTTGTCGCTGCTGGCCATGCCAGAGCCAGGCTCATCCGATGTGGGACTAAAGCCATACATCCAGGCTTGCACCGGCTGGGGCTTGGCGCCGGGGTGCGCGTGCAACTCTTGTTGGAACAGCGCGCCAAAGCGCTGCCGCTCGTCGCTGATGCCTGCCGCTGCGATGGGCAGGTTCACGATGGGATGCGGCCTCATCACAGCGGGTGGAGTCACCCAGCTGGCACAAGCGCCGAGCCATAGCGGCGCGCAAAGCAGCAGTGCAAATCTTGCTTTCAGACGCAGTGAATTCACGGTCAGTTCATACCCACGGTGGCTTCTGTCAGAAAAAAGCGTTCAGCCCTGCGATTGGCTTCGCTGCGGTTTTCGTTGCGTGTTTCCGCGGTGGCGTCAAAGTCAATCTTGGCGGCCTGGACCGCGCGGCAAGTCATATAGGCCTTGGCGCGCGGCTCGTTCAAATCATCGAGACGGGTGGCCAGCAGGTCGACCACTTTGGCCTTGCGCCGGAACAGATCCACATGGCCAGCGTAATCACTCGGCTGTTCGGTTCGCAGCGAGGCGATACAGGCTTCAAAGCTATGTCCCTTGCACCAGCGAGGCAAGTCGGCCAGTACCAGAGTTTTGGTGTCGGCGCTGACAAACTGCTTGACCTGCAAAATGGCATCCAGCAAGGCATCTTGATACACCTGGGCGTGTTCATACAAGCTCTGGTCGCAGCCTACGCAGTCAGGGCCGAAACGGTCGACGAGCCACCCGAGCAGGCTGCCGCGCGACTCTCTTTGCCTGCGAACCAATTCATGGTCAAAGGCTTGAATGTGTTCAAGGGCCACATCCAATGAGCCGCAGGTCTGCGCCTCCCAGGCGGCTAAGAGATCGGCATCGCTTCGTGTGGGCTGCTCACCGCGCGGCATCAATTCCCCGATCACCTTGATGCGGTTGGCGGCTTCGTCGTAGGCGAAGCTGATGCGGCGGTAGGCGATCGGCCAGTCCGACAGGGAGCTGACGTTCAGTTCCAGCACCGGTCGGGTATCCAACTCTCGATGGGCGGCCCAGAAGCCGCGATGGGTGTGGGCCGACACGTACACCAGGGGGTGGGTCACCTGAGACATCAAGTTGCGCAGCAGCAACCGAGAGGGCAGGCCGAGTGCGCGCCAGTTGTGGTGACCGGCAAAGATGACCAGGTCGCCATCACGCATGGCCTCGGTCACCCAGTGGGTGATGGCGCGGACTTGATCCAAGTTGACATGACCGATGCTGCCTGGGCTGCGCCCCATCAAGGTATCCCAGCTGCTGACCAGGGCGCCGGCTTGATTGGTGTCCAGGCCGATCACGATCACTTGGCGGGCGGCGTCTTTGGCTCGCGGCAGCTTGATGCGCTGCGCCAGAAAAGAGTCGGCATAGGCAAAGCCGTCCAGCACATGGGCCTCGATGCCGCTGAGAAAGGCCTCGGAATTGGGGTTGCGCCAACTGACACGGTAGGAGCCCTTGGCGGGTGGCGCAGCAATGCCGGGTTGGCTGGGTACGGCGGCTTGTCCGGCCAAATACATCTGAATGAAATCGCGCTTGCTGAAGGCTTCATTGCTTGATTTGTGCGCCTTGTTTTCCATCTCTGCGCCGCGACGACAGGCTTGGTTCCACTTCAGCGCGTCGCGGTTGAGGATGTCGTCCATGATGCTGTAGCCATAAATGCCGAACATCAGTCCGTCGTGATTGCCGGGTAGGATGGCGCCGGCGCGCCCTGCGGCATTGAAGACCTTGCTCATGCGTTGCGCTTCGGAGCGGCAGGACATGTCCAGCACATCACCCAGATGGAGGAAGTGCTCATCCGGGTGTGCTTGCAGCGCCCACTCCATGATGCGACGCCCGAACAGGGGTTGCTCGGGTGGGCGCTGCGCCACCTCCACATAGGCATCAATCGCGCTGTCGTTGTCGTACAGCGGCCAGCCGGTCGGCTCATGCTCTTGCGTGTCGCCCAGGGCCACAATCGGCGTGGTCAAGGTTTGGTAGTCGCCTTGGTCTGGATCTTGGCTGTCGGGTGCGGCTTGGGGTGAAAAACTCGCGCAGGCGCTCAAGGCTGCGCTGATGATGAGCAGCACAGCCAGAGCGAGGCGTCGATGAAAGCTTGCGTACATCCCGGGCCTGTCTCAGTAGTAGCTCGAAGGCAGCCATTTGAAGAACCAACTCTGCAGCCGCTGCCAAGGGCTGCGGGCCGGCGCTCTGTCCAGTACTTCCCCTTTCTCGCCATGCCAGACCACGAGCTGCTGATCATTCAGCGCCAAGCGCCAACTGTTGGCACTGCTCATATCCCGCTCCATGCGCAGGGCCAGACTCGTAGCCAAGGCCGGGCTGTCGATGATCACGCCCATTTCTGAGTTGATGATTTCAGACCGAGGGTCCAGGTTCATTGAACCGATGAAGCTGCGTGAACGGTCGATCACCATGGCTTTGGTGTGCAGACCCGCGAAGCCTGAACGTATCGGGTCGGTATCGACATGCTCGGCCTTGATCGCGGGGTCAGGCCTTAACTCGTGCAACGCTGCGCCGGTTCTGAGGATGGGGGCGCGCCAGTCCTCGTAGTGGGCATTGACGGCCGGCACATCGTGGGAAGCCAGCGAATTGGTCAAGAGGCGCACCCGCACGCCTCGCGACTGCAACTCCGCCAAGTCTTGCATGAAGTGGGCATCGGGAATGATGTAGGCATTGGTGATCAAGACTTCGCGCTGCGCCGATCGCATCAAGGTCCGAAAAGCCCCCGGCATATGGTTTTGCACACCCTCTGCCCGGGAGGGCGAGTCGGTGTGAACCGCGCTAAGGCCCGGGGTCAAGGAGGCGCCAAAGGCTTGTTGTTCTGCGTGCTCGCTGTGTCGTCGGCTCAGCAGGGCTTGTAGTGCGGCTTGATGGGCCATCGCCGCGGGCAAGTCGACCAGCGTACTCAGGAGAGGCTTGTTGCCATCTCCCGCAGCGCGCTGCGGGATGGCTTGGACCCAGTCGCTATTCCAATAGCGGTCAAACACGGCGCTGGCCTGCCGGGCGACCGGCCCCACGCCCAGAACATCCAGGTCGTGGAAATTGAATTCCTCATTCAAACCGAAGTACTCGTCGCCGATATTGCGTCCCCCAATAATGGCGACCCGGTTGTCCACCACCATCTGCTTGTTGTGCATGCGGCGGTTGATGCGGCTGAAGTCACTGGCGCCTTCTGTGATGCGGCCCAGCCAGTGGCGCTGATGCCAGGCATTGAAGGTGCGGATCTGGATATGGGGGTGCGAGTCGACGGCGGCCAGCATCTCGTCGCGCAACTCGAGCGCCGACATATTGCGCAGCATGGTGCTCAAGTCATCGACAAGCAGGCGCACCTTCACCCCCCGATCGGCCGCGGCAATCACCCGAGCCATCAGCAACTGGCCGCTGGTGTCAGCAAACCAGACGTAGTACTGCAGATCGATGCTGTGGCTGGCCTGATCGAGCAGGGCCAGGCGCCATTTCAGACCTTCCGAGTTTTTGTCCAGCAAGCGAAAGCCGGACTTCTCTGGGCCATGCAGTGCCTTAACTTGCGCCTCGGTCTGCGCCCAAACGCCCGTGTCTTGGGGCGGCGTGGCGTAGGCTGCAGGGGGCTTGGGGCCGGGTAGAGGCGCGCTCGCGCAAGCGGCCAACAAGAGCAGCAGCCCCCCGTACAGGCAAACTCGCACAACCGTCGATGCAGCCGGCGGCTTGGCGTTCAACGAGAACAGAGCTGGAATCATCAGTTCAAAGCCTGAGCGAGCGTGGTCAAAGCAAGACCTGCGGTGGATGCTAACGCCAAACTCAAGGTGCGGGCCGGCTTGGGGCGCTCAGCCCTGGCGCCAGGGCATGACATGGACCAAGGCCATCTCGAGGCGCACACCGAGCTGCGTCCCCAGGCTCAGTTGCCGGCGTTCGCTGCCCGACAATGTCAACAAGAGGCTGATCCCTGGAGCGCGATCCAGACTGAGGCTGCAAAGACTGATTTCACCCAGATGCCTGGCCTGGGTGACCGTGGCCGAAAACTCGTTGGGCAAGCCTTCATCGGCCTTGTCGAGCAAGGCAATGCCATCCCCTGGAATCACCCAGTGCACCGCCTGGCCTTCGCTCAGACGGCCTTTGTCGCGTACCTTCAGCACAGGCGCAGAAGCAGCGTCTGCGCCATCAACACACCAGCGCAACTGGCCCCACCCCGGTTCCTCGGAGGGGCCCAGCCAATGTCCCTGAAAGCGATTGTGAATCCCGACCAGATCGGCGACGCGGGCATTGCGGGGGGCCTGGTGGATTTGTGCCGGGCTACCCGATTGCAGCACCACGCCTGCATCCATCACCACCAAGCGATCCGCGAGCAGGCGGGCCTCGTTCAGGTCATGGGTGACCAGCACGATGGGGATGTGCAGATCGCGCCGCAGATCGGCCAGCAATCGGTACAAGGCCTGGCGGTTCATCTGGTCCACGGCCGAGAAGGGTTCATCGAGCAGCAGCAAGCGCGGTTCGCGCGCCAGCGCCCGTGCGACCGCGACCCGTTGCTGCTCGCCCCCTGAGAGTTGTGCGGGCCTGCGAGTCAGCTGCGCCGCGCCCAGGCGCACATGTTCGAGCCAGTGCCGGGCCTGGGCCATCCGCTGTTGGCGAGGCAGATGCAGCAGCGACAGGGCCACATTGTGCAAAGCGTCCAGATGCGGCATCAGGGCATAGTTCTGGAAAACCAGGCCCACATGTCGCTGCTGTGGTGGCACGAAAAGCCCGGATTTGCTGTCGGACCATAACTTTCCACCCACACGGATGTAGCCCTGCTGCGGACGCATCAGGCCGGCCAGCACACGCAGCATCGAACTTTTGCCTGCACCCGAGGGGCCCACAATCGCCAGCAATTCACCGGCCTCGCAGCGCAGCGCGCCCGACAGTGGCATCGGATGCGTTTGTTCGATGTTGGCCTCCAAGGCCAGATGCAGAGTTTGATCGGCCATCAACGCCGCACCGCCAAGCGCGCCGAGGCGAAGAAGGAGGCTCCGACCGCCAACAGGGACAGCATCAGCAGCAGTGCAGACATGCGATCCGCCCCTGCCAGGTCAAAAGCCTGCACCCGGTCGTAGATGGCAATGGCAATGGTTTTGGTTTCGCCGGGGATGCTGCCGCCCATCATCAAGACCACCCCAAACTCGCCCAGGGTATGTACAAAGGTCAGCACCATGGCAGACAAGATGCCGGGCCAGGCGAGCGGCAACTCGACGCGCCAAAAGGTCTGCCAACTGCTCAAGCCGCTGAGTGCGGCGGCTTCCCCAAGTTGGCGAGGGATTGCCTCAAAGGCACGCTGCACCGGTTGCACTAGAAACGGAATGTTGAAGATCAGCGAGGCAATCACCAAGCCGAGAAAGTTGAAGCTCAGCTTGAGTTGGAAATGGGTATCCAGCCAGCCCCCAAGCGCGGAGCCCGCGCCAAGATTCACCAAGAGGTAGTAGCCGAGCACGGTCGGCGGCAGAACCAGAGGCAAGACCACCAGGGCTTCGATTGCCGATTTGCCGGCGAACTGGGTGTAGGCCAAAAATCGGCCCAGCCAGAGTCCCAGCGGCAAGAGCAGCAGCAGGGTGACGCCGGCCAGTTTGATCGAGAGCGCAAAGGCTTGCCAGTCCATGGAGGGAGTCAGCTTCAGTCTTGAGGAAGAGCGAAACCATAGCGCAGCAAGACCTGCTTGGCTGCCGGCGTCGCCAGATACTCATAAAAATGACGCGCAGGAGCGGGGGCTCCCTTGAGCAAGACCATGCGCTGACGCAGGACCTGGTGCCAACTTGAATCGATCAAGGCAAAGCGGCCCCTTTCGGCAATGGCGGGCGCGAGCGCCAAGGATTGCGCGATGATGCCGGCCTGCGCCGCGCCGGACACCGCAAACTGGGTCGCCTGGGCCACGTTCTCACCCAGCACCAACTTGCCTTGCAGCGCCTGCCAGAGCCCGGCGTGCTGCAAAGCCTCTTGTGCCCTGGCACCGTAGGGCGCATGTTCCGGGTTGGCAATCGCCAGCTTTTTCAGTCGGCCATCCTTGAGGGCCGCGGCCAAATCTCGCAACTCGGCATCGGCCTGCACCGGCGAGGACTTGGCGACATACAGACCGATGCGCCCCAGCGCATAGGCCCGCCCCCGGTCTTCGGTCTTGCCCGCGGCTGCGAGTCGAAACACCCAATCCTCGTCGGCTGAGAGATACAGATGGAAGGGTGCGCCTTGCAGAATCTGTGCATGGAAGTTGCCCGAGGAGCCAAACACCAGGCGCAGGGCTTGACCGCTTTGCCGTTCATATTGGTCCGCTAACTCTTGCAGTGCAAACTTCAGATCGGCGGCCGCGGCCACAAGCGGCGTGTTTGCAGCGGCGGTACTGGGTTGCGGGCCAAGCATGAGGCCGCAGCCAAGCCCAAGGCCAAGCCCTCCTTGCGCCAATTGCGCCAAGAAACCGCGGCGCTGCAGGGTCGGACCTGGCGCTTGATCCTCGGTTTCAGCTTCGGTGGGAGCTGGAAAAGCGAAGGCTTTTTTCCGTTTGAGAGGTTTGCGGGCGTGGCCTTCGGATTGCATGTCTGTGTTGGGCTGGTGTCGTCGGTCGGGCGCCAGAATTATTCACCGGGCTGAAGCCACTTCGCGTGTGCGAGCGCGGCATTTCTTCGCTGCGGTGATGCGCTGAGGACCACCCATGGGGCGAGGTACTGGCGCTGGCCTGCCGACTGGGTCTTAGGTCTTGGTGACGTCTGTTCCCCTCATGCATCAGGTGAGCCTGCGGAAAATGCGGGAATAACCCTGCTTCGTACCCCTGATGTAACCCACGCGGGGGGTGAATCTTGTAATATGGTTACCAACTTTCACCATGCCGAGTTACACGGCTGCGCGTATGAACAAAACCCTTCTCGCCGTCACCGAGCGCATTCGTCAGCGCAGCGCCTCCAGCCGAGGCGATTATTTGCAACGACTCGACCGCATGGCGGGTCGCAAGCGTGGCGTCGAACGGATGGGATGCGCCAACGTGGCGCATGCGGTGGCGGCGATGCCGGCCAACGACAAGCTGCGCATCGTGGCCGAGAAGGCGCCGCACCTGGCCATCATCACGGCCTACAACGATATGTTGTCGGCGCACCAGCCTTACGAGGCTTATCCGGCACTGATTCGAGATGAAGCGAACAAGCAGGGCGCGACCGTCCAAGTGGCGGGCGGTGTGCCGGCCATGTGCGATGGTGTGACTCAGGGCCTGCCCGGCATGGAACTGAGCCTTTTTTCGCGCGACAACATCGCCATGGGCACGGCCGTGGGCCTCAGCCACGATGTCTTTGACGCCGCCTTGCTGCTGGGCATTTGCGACAAGATCGTGCCGGGTCTGTTGATCGGTGCCTTGCACTTTGGTCACCTGCCTTGCATCTTTGTGCCGGCCGGCCCGATGAGCAGCGGCCTGCCCAACAATGAAAAAGCCAAGGTTCGTGAACTGTTTGCCCAAGGCAAGGTGGGCCGCGACGAGCTCTTGAAGGCCGAGTCGGCCGCTTATCACGGTGCGGGTACTTGTACTTTCTACGGCACGGCCAATAGCAATCAGATGCTGCTGGAAGCCATGGGGCTGCATGTGCCGGGCGCCGCCTTTGTGCACCCGCATGAGCCCTTGCGCGAGGCCCTGACCCGCGAAGCGGTGCGCAATGCCTTGGCCATCACCCACCGTGCACGCTACACCCCGATCGGCCGCTTGGTCGATGAGCGTGTCATCGTCAATGCCATGGTGGCCTTGCTGGCCACCGGTGGCTCGACCAACCACCTGATCCACTGGGTGGCGGTGGCGCGGGCGGCCGGCATCCTGATCGACTGGACCGATTTCTCGGAACTGTCCGGCGTGGTGCCCTTGCTCAGCCGCGTCTACCCGAACGGCTCGGCCGATGTGAACCAGTTCCAGGCGGCGGGCGGCCCGGCCTTCGTGATCCGTGAGTTGATGGATGCCGGCCTGATGCATGCCGATGTCTTGAGCGTGGCCGGTGATTCGCTGCGACCTTTTGGTCGCTTGCCGACCTTGGGCGAGAACGGCTCCGTGCAATGGCAGGACCTGCCTGCCGAGAGCGGGGACGATACCGTGGTGCGCAAGCCCGACGCGCCCTTCAGCGCCAGCGGTGGTTTGAAGTTGCTGGACGGCAATCTGGGCCGCGCGGTCATCAAGACTTCGGCTGTGCCGGAAGACCGCCACATCATTGAAGCCCCAGCCAAGATCTTCAGCGACCAAGAGTCGATGCTTGCGGCGTTCAAGGCCGGTGAATTGGAGCGCGATGTGGTCGTGGTCGTGCGTTTCCAGGGACCGCAAGCCAATGGCATGCCCGAGTTGCACAAGCTCACGCCGCCGCTGGCGGTCTTGCAAGGCAAGGGCTTCAAGGTCGCCTTGGTGACTGATGGCCGCATGAGCGGCGCTTCGGGCAAGGTGCCTGCCGCCATCCATGTGTCTCCTGAGGCGCTGGCGGGTGGGCCTTTGGCCAAGCTGCGTGATGGCGACATCGTGCGCATGGACGCCGTCAGCGGCGAGTTGTTGGCCCTGGTGCCAGCGGCCGAGTGGGCAGCACGGGAATTGGCCGTCATCAGCCCCGAGCAGATGGATGAAAACGGCCATGGTCTGGGACGTGACTTGTTTGCCAGCCTGCGTCGCAATGTGAAGAGCGCCGAAGAGGGTGCAGTCTCCTGGCTGTAAAGGGCGATCCTCGTTTCTCAGCCTGTCCTTCCACAAGAAAAGAACTGTTCATGAGCCTCAGCAATACCCTCAGCCTGGCCAGCCACGGCCCCGTGATTCCCGTCATCGTGATTCAGCGCCTGGAGGATGCGATCCCCATGGCCGAAGCCTTGGTGGCCGGTGGCGTGCGAGTGTTGGAAGTGACCTTGCGAACCGCCTGTGCCTTGCAGGCCATGGAAGCCATGGCGCGGGCCGTGCCCGAGGCCATCGTGGGGGCAGGGACCTTGCGCACTGCGGCCGATGTGGTGGCGGCCAAGAATGCCGGCTGCCAGTTTGGCGTCAGTCCTGGGTTCACTGAAGCGATCGGTGCGGCCTGCCACGAGCAAGGTTTGCCCTTGTTGCCCGGCGTTTCAACCGCCAGCGAAGTCATGCAAGCCAATGCAGCCGGCTACAACTTCTTGAAGTTGTTTCCTGCGGTGGCGGTGGGTGGGGTCAATCTGCTCAAGGCCCTGGGTGGACCTTTCCCGGACGTGGCTTTTTGCCCGACCGGAGGCATCAGCCTGGAAACTGCTCCGCAGTTCTTGAGCTTGCCGAATGTGAAGGTGTGCGGCGGCTCTTGGTTGACGCCGCAAGATGCGGTGGACGCAGGCGATTGGGCGCGCATCACTCGCTTGGCGGCCGAAGCCGCGGCGATCAAACGATGAACTGAAGGACGTCGGCGGGAGCGGGACGGTGATGTCCGCCTCGTCAAACCTTGTCTGCTTGGTTGGCTTCAGTCTGAAGCCGCGGGCTCGGTCCTGAGTCCCTGTTCGGCCAGCCATTGCTTGGCCGACTCCAGGTTCGGGCTGAGTCGATAACGCGTGAGTTGGCTCGCCCGTTCCGCCAAGGCCTTGACCATGGCTTCATGGAATTGCGAGGGCAGCACATCGGTCACGGCGACCATGCCATGGCGAACGCCGTCCTCAAAAAAAGCCCACCAGAGCGCCAAGGCTTCGGGGGTGCCGCCTTCCCACTCACGCGCGTCGCTCAACAAGCCCCAGGCTTTGGGCTTGCCCTCGGGTGACAGGTCTCGCTGCGCCCACAAAAGCCGTGCTTCCAGATGTAAATTGCGCGCGGCCACCTCATTCCAGGTGCCGCCGTAAGTGGCCATGAGAATGTCGCCTTGCCAGTGCAAGGAGAAGCTGCCGTGCTGGGTCCAATTGGGCATGAGCAATGGTGCCGCTGGGGCCTGTCTTGAGAGGGTCAAGTTGAGTGTAGGGCCTGCAGAAGAATCATCTGCCGAGCGCGCGGACACTGGCGTACTCAAGCCGAGGCGGCGATTTGGCGCAGCGCTTGTTCAAACACCTCGGAGGGCTGACCGCCGGAGATCAGGTGTCGTTGATCGATGATGACGGCCGGTACCGATTGAATCCCTTGGGCTTGCCAGAAACGCTCGGCCTCCCGAACCTCCTCGGCAAAGTCTTGCGAAGCCAAGATCGCCGCAGCGGCTTGCGAATCCAAGCCGACCTGATGGGCCGCTTGAATGAGTACTTCGTGCGAACCGGGATTCTTCCCCTCGGTGAAGTAGGCTTTCAGCAACGCCAGTTTCAAATCGCGTTGAAACGGGCCGGCTTGCAATGCAGCCCAATGCAAAAGCCGATGGGCGTCAAAAGTGTTGTAGATGCGGTCGCGCGCGCCCTTGGTGAAGGTGAAGCCCAACTCGGCACCGCGTTGGCGAATCGCTTCACGGGTTTGCTCCAGCTGTGCCGTCGAGGCGCCGTACTTGCGCGCCAGATGAGCATTGATTTCCTCCCCCTCTGGCACCATCTGTGGATTCAGCTCAAAGGGCTGGAAGTGCAAGTCAACTTCAAGCTCAGGCATTCGCGCCAAGGCTTGTTCAAGAGACTTGAGCCCAATGGCGCACCAGGGGCAGGAAACGTCGGAGACAAAATCGATACGCATGGGCCTGACTCTAGCCGAGTCTTCCGGAAACGGCCTTCAGCCTCAGTTGTTGTTGATGCGCAGCCAGGTCGTTTTCAGCTCGGTGTACTTGTCAAAGGCGTGCAGAGATTTGTCACGCCCATTGCCGCTTTGCTTGTAGCCGCCAAAGGGCACGGTCATGTCGTCTTCGTC
Source organism: Roseateles sp. (assembly GCF_049240545.1). Classification (GTDB taxonomy): domain Bacteria; phylum Pseudomonadota; class Gammaproteobacteria; order Burkholderiales; family Burkholderiaceae_C; genus Paucibacter_A. Next base: position 12,592 of record NZ_JBMLSK010000170.1, read on the forward strand.
GTACTGGTTCACATGCACCGTGCCAGCACGCAGCGCTCGGGCTACTCGGTGGGCGCGGTCGATGTGTTGGCTCCAGACGCTGGCTTGCAGGCCGTAGGGGCTGTCGTTGGCGATTCGTACCGCTTCGGCCTCGTCCTTGAAGCGCAGCACACTCATCACCGGGCCAAAGATCTCCTCGCGAGCGATCTTCATTTGCGGCGTGACCCCGTCGAATACCGTCGGCTGTACAAAATAGCCGCCGCTGTCGGCTCGCGATTGCTCGCCGCCCGCTGCCGCACGGGCACCTTCTTCCCGGCCCGATTCGATATAGCCCATCACCGTACCGAGTTGGCCGGCGTCCACCAAGGCGCCCATCACCGTGGCGGGGTCGAGCGGATCGCCAGCCTGGTAACGCGGCACTTCGGCGGTGAGTAAGGCGACGAATTCATCGGCAATGCTCTCGTGCACCAAGACGCGCGAGGGCGCATTGCAAGATTCGCCTTGGTTGAAGAACATGCTGCCGGCGACAGTCTGTGCGGCGCGTTTCAGATCGTCAAAGTCCGGGAAAACCAAGAAGGCCGACTTGCCGCCCAACTCGTTGTAGACCCGCTTGAGGTTGGAACGCCCCGCGTACTCCAGCATCTTGCGGCCCACACGGGTGGAACCGGTAAAGCCAATGGCGTCCACATCCATATGCAAGGCCAGCGCCTCGCCGGCCTCATGCCCGTAGCCCGGCACCACATTGAAGACGCCGTCCGGCAAGCCGGCTTCAAGCGCCAGTTCGGCCAGTCGCAGCGCGGTCAGCGGCGATTTCTCGCTGGGCTTCAAGACCACCGAATTGCCCGCCGCCAGCGCCGGCCCGAGCTTCCAGGCGGCCATGATCATCGGGTAGTTCCAGGGCACGATGGCGCCGATGACGCCCATGGCTTCGCGCTGGATCAAGGCCAGGGCATTGCGGCCGGTGGGGGCAATCTCGTCGTAGACCTTGTCGATGGCCTCGGCATACCAGGCGATGCAGCGTGCGGTGGAGGGCACATCGACGCTGAGCGAATACTGGATGGGTTTGCCCATGTCCAGCGTTTCCAGCAGGGCCAACTCTTCCTTGGCCTGGAGGATTCTGTCGGCGAAGTTCTGCAGCACCCGCTTGCGTTGGGCAGGCGAGCGGTCGGACCAGCGTCCATCTTCGAACGCGGTGCGTGCGCTGGCGACGGCGCTGTCGATATCGGGGGTTTGTCCGCGCGATACGGCGCCCAGGCTTTGGCCATTCAGCGGCGAGATGCAGTCGAATTGCAGACCGGCTGCGGTGTCGACGCGGCGGCCGCCGATGACGGGGCGCCCGTCAATCTTCAGTGCTTGGGCGCGAGCCTGCCAGTCGATGGCGGCTTTGGCAGTGGCATTCATGGATTCGGGCCTTAGAAACTCAGCACCATCGAGGTGCCCAGCAAATGGTTGCGCTTGCCCCAGCTGTTGTTGCTGCGGTTCAGGAAGACGGCCTCACTGGCCGCGTCCATGCGGTACTCCAGCTTCAAAAGGGTGTTCTGGTTGAACAGGTAGTTCACGCCCAGGCTCAGGGCGTAACGGTCCGCTCCCTTGGCTGCGGCAGTGGGGTCTGGGTTGGCCTCGTCCCAGCTGAAGCCGTTGCCTCGGCCCAAGCCGTTGCGGCTGTCGTTGTCGCTGTAGCCGAACAAGCCGCCACCGTTCTTGCTGTTGTTCAGGTAGTCAAAGCGGGCCACGGCTTCCCAGCGCGGGATGAACTTGTAGGCGGCCAGGGCGGACAGGCCGCTCCAACTGGCGTCGCGCAACTGGCCGTCGTCATGGAAGATGGCGCTGCCTTTTTGGCGACCCCAGCTGACTTGGCCTTGGACGGTCCAGTCGCCACGAATGAAGTAAGCATCAAACTCCAGCAGATCCACGCGGCTGTCGCGGGGCCGATCGCCTTCGGCCAAGATCGCGTCGGCGGCGTAGTTGTAGGCCTTGCCATGCAGACCGGTGAAGCCAAAGCCTTGGAACTCGCCCTTGGCATAGTCGACCCGATAGATCAGCGCCGGCTCTTTATTGCCGCTGCCTTTGCGGGCGTTGTTGACATTCGCCAAGCCGGTGCGGATCAGCCATTTGCCCCTTGTCATGTCCAACACCGCGCCGGTGTAGGCGGTGGGCGCGGTGAAATCAAATAAGAGGTTGTGGGTGATCAGTTTGTTCAGCGGCGAGAGCGTCATCTCATAGCCGGTCCAGTCGGGAATCTGGCCCAGCCAGAGGCGGGTTTGCAGGTCGCCCAGGGGGATGTTGACCGAGGCCTCATGCACGATGGAGCCGCCGTTGAAGACCGCGCCGGTGCCGCGTTCGGGCGCCAGCGTCAGCCTCCACTTGCTGCCGCCTTCGGATTCTTTCTGAAAGTCGATCAAGGCCATGCCGAAGTAGCCGTTGTCGTAGGCGTAGGGGTCTTTGTTGAGCAGTTGAAAGCCGGCGCTGTCTTGGGCGCGGTTGTAGATGAAGGTGGGGTCAATAAAGCCGCTGATCTTGAGGTTCTTGATGCCCATCGCTTCGTTGGCATCTTCCAGGGCCTCGGTCTTGACCACGATGCGGTTGAATTCCTGCGCCTGCTGTGGCGTCATGCCCCACTGCGCGGCGGCAGGGGCTTTGGCCTCGGCGGCCTTGAGTTTCTCCTCGAGTTGGTTGACCCGCTCACGCAGGGCGCGCAACTCTTTCAGCACCTCGTCATTGCTCTGGGCCAAGGTCTGGGTGGGGAAGGCCGCAGCAAGAGCAATCGTCAGCGCGGCAAGCGTGAATGAGTGTTTCAAGGTCGTCTTCCTTTTTAGAAATCGAGATCAGCGGAGGGTTGGGTGAGGGTTTCAGGAGCCGCCTCGCATCGCAGCCGCCATCTCGGCGCTGCGCCGGCGCTCGGCTCGGGCAATCAAGTAACTGGCCAGCACCACGCCAAGGGCCACGATGACGATGATGACGGTGGCGACCGCATTGATGCTGGGGCTGACGCCCAGCCGCGCGCGCGAGAAGATCACCAGCGGCAGCGTGGTGGAGCCCGGCCCCGACAAAAAGGCCGACAGCACCACATCGTCCAGCGAGAGCGAGAAGGTCAAGAGCCAGGCCGACAGCATGGACTGCGAAATCATCGGCAGGGTGACCAGATAAAAGACCTGGTGCGGCCGGGCCCCCAAGTTCATGGCGGCCTCTTCAAGCTGCGGGTTCAACTCGCTCAAGCGGGCTTGAATCACCACCGTGGCGTAGGCCATGCCCAGCAAGAGATGACCCATCCAGATGGTCAGCATGCCGCGCTCAGGGAATCCCAAGGCCCTTTGCAGCGACACAAGCATCAGCAACAGCGACAGACCGACGATCACCTCGGGCATCACCAATGGTGCATTGATCATGCCGGCGAACAAGGTACGACCACCGAAACGCTTGTACTTGACCAGCGCAAAGGCGGCAAAGCAGCCGAGCAAGACCGAAGCGGTGGCGGTGGCAAAGGCGATCTGCAAGGACAGCTTCAGGCCGTTCAGCAGTTCGGTATCGCTGGCCAGGGCCACATACCACTTGAAGGTGAAGCCACCCCAGACCGAAGGCAGCTTGGAGTCATTGAAGGAATAGATGATGAGCGTCAGGATGGGCAGGTAGAGGAAGGCGAAGGCCATCACCATCCAGCCGATGCCGAACCGGCGGCTGCCTTTGGGGCCGAGCAGGGCGCGCTTCATGGCCGGCCTCCTGCGGCGTCATGGCCCTTGCTTTGACTCTCCGCCTGGTAACGGTTGAACAGGGCCAGCGGCACGATGATCAAGAGCACCATCACCACGGCCACCGCCGAGGCCATGGGCCAGTCGTTATTGCTGAAGAACTCATCCCAGAGCACGCGGCCAATCATCAAGGTCTGAGGCCCGCCCAGCAACTCGGGGATCACGAACTCGCCCACGCAGGGGATGAAGACCAGCATGGAGCCGGCGATGATGCCGGCCTTGGACAGCGGAACGGTGATGCGCCAAAAGGCCTGCCAAGGTGTGGCACCCAAATCACTGGCGGCCTCGAGCAAGCGAAGGTCCATCTTGGCCAGATTGGCATAGAGCGGCAGCACCATAAAGGGCAGATAGGTGTAGACCATGCCGATCACCAGCGAGAAAGGCGTGTTCATCAGCTTGCCCGGCGCCGGGATCATGCCGGCGGCAAAGAGCAGCTGGTCTAGGCCCAGCGCCTCGATCGCCTCGGCCACCCAGCCGTGTTCGCCTAGCAAGCCCTTCCAGGCATAGACGCGCAAGAGAAAACTGGTCCAAAACGGCAGCATCACCAGCATCAGCAAGGCCGGTTGCAGCGAGGCCCGGGCGCGCGCCATGAAATAGGCAAAGGGATAGCCGATCAGCAGACAGCCCGCGGTGGTGATAGCCGCGTACTTGAGGCTGGCCAGATAGGCTTTGATGTAGAGATCATCCTGGGTGATGAACACATAGTTGCTGGTCTTGATGGCGAGGCGCCAAACGCCGTCGGCATAAGTGATCAGGTCCTTGAAATGCACCGTCTCCATTTCCGAGACGCTGATCTTCACGACGATCAAGAAGGGCAGGGCGAAAAACAGCAGCAACCAGCCATAGGGCAGGGCGATGACCGCGCGCCGGCCTGAAAAGACCAGGGAGAGACGGGTCCGCAATTGTTGGAGCTTGAACATGCGCGCCCCGGCCTCAGTGCGTCAGCACCACTTGCGCGTTAGGGGACCAAGACGCCCAGACCTCTTGATCCCAGGTCAGCGGGGTCTCGCGGTAGCGTGCCAGATTGCTCTCGCTGACCTTGATCACCTGGCCGCTGGGCAGTTGCAGGTGATAGACGGTGAAGGCGCCAAAATAGGACAGCTCGTGGACCTTGGCCCGGACTTGATTGAACTCCCCCTCGGGCTTTTCGATGCTGAGCCGAATCTTCTCAGGCCTCAAGGCCACGCTCACTGCCATGCCGGCGGTGCCGGTGATGCCGTGGCCTACATAGTGTTGGCAGTCCTGACAGCTGATCACCACATGGTCGGGCTCATCGACGCTGAGCGTGCCTTCCATCAAATTGACATTGCCGATGAAGTCGGCGACGAAGCGGCTGGACGGGGTTTCGTAAATGTCCGCCGGCGCGCCAATTTGCAAGATGCGGCCCTCGCTCATCACCGCGATACGTGTGGCCATGGTCATCGCTTCTTCTTGGTCATGGGTGACCATCACGCAGGTCACGCCCACGCTTTCGATGATGTTGACCAATTCAATCTGGGTCTGTTCGCGCAGCTTTTTGTCCAGGGCGCCGAGCGGCTCGTCGAGCAAAAGCAGCTGCGGCTTCTTGGCCAGGCTGCGCGCCAGGGCGACCCGTTGCTGCTGGCCGCCCGACAGCTGGTGCGGCTTGCGCTGCGCATATTTGCCCAACTGCACCAGCTTGAGCATGGCCTCGACCTGAGTCGAGATTTGATCCTTGGGCAGACCATCGCGGCGCAGGCCGAAGGCGATGTTGTCCCACACCGTCAGATGCGGAAAGAGCGCATAGCTCTGGAACATCATATTGATGGGCCGCGCATAGGGCGGCAGACCGGCCAGGTCTTGGCCATTCAGGATGATGCGGCCGCTGCTGGGGGTTTCGAAGCCGGCCAACATGCGCAGCAAGGTGGTCTTGCCGCAGCCGGATGAGCCCAGCAGGGCGAAGATCTCGCCCTTGGCGATATCGATGGAGACGCGGTCCACGGCCACGGCACCGCCGCCGAAGTCCTTCACCACATTGTCAATTTGGAGGTAGTTGCTGCTCATCGGTGAAGGGTTCTCGCTGGGGCCGTGGCAGGGTGGGTTTACAGACCGGTCTTGAAGGAGGTGTAGATGCGCGTCATCTGGCGCCGGATGTCGTTGTTGATGGAGTCGGGCGCGGCCATCTTCTTCATGTCCGCATCGCTCAAGAACACGCTGGGGTTGTTGGCCACCTCGGGCTTGACGAACTTCTTGGCCTCTTTGTTCGGATTGGCGTAGAAGACCTTGTTGGTGAGGCTGGCGTGCACCTCGGGGCGCAAGATGTAATTGATGAATTTGTGCGCATTGCCGGGGCGCGGTGCGTCGGCCGGGATCACCATCACATCCATGAAGATGATGCCGCCGGACTTGGGAATCAGGGCTTCGATCTTCTGGCCGGTCTTGCCATCAATGGCGCGCTGGCGGGCGATGTTGATGTCGCCCGAGAAGCCTAGCGCCAGGCAGATCGAGCCATTGGCCAAATCATTGATATAGCCGGAGGAGCTGAACAAGGTCACGCTGGGGCGAATCGCCTTCAACAAGGCCGGCACCCCTGCAAAGTCGCCGATGGACTTGGTGTAGGGTGGCTTGCCCAAATAGTGCAGGGCGGCGGGCACCACCTCGGTCGCCGAGTCCAACATGCTCACACCGCAGCTCTTGAGCTTGCTGATGTACTCGGGCTTGAAGAGCAGGTCCCAAGCGTTCTCTGGCATGGGCATGCTGCCGAGTGCCGCCTTGACCTTGTCCACATTGATGCCGACGGTGGTAAAGCCCCAGAGCCAGTTGACGAAGAACTCATTGCCGGGGTCAAGCTTGGCGAGCTGCGCCTGCACCTCGGGGTCGAGGTTCTTGTAGTTGGGGATCTGGCTCTTGTCGATCTTGCGCAGCAAGCCGCCATCGGCCTGCAGCTTGGCCCAGTAGCTGGAGGGCACGACGATGTCGTAGCCGGTCTTGCCGGCCACCAGCTTGGCGTGGACGATTTCGTTGTTGTCGAAATTGTCGTAACGCACCTTGATGCCGGTTTCTTTCTCGAAGTTCTTGATCGTGTCTTCGGCGATGTAGTCGGACCAGTTGTAGATGTTGAGGATCTTCTCTTCTTCTTGCGCCTGTGCGGCCGGGCTCAACAAGGCGGCCGCCGTCAGCAAACCGGCCGACATCAACGAGTTCAAAGTCGCGCCGAAACGGGGGAGGGTGCGACGCGAAGCGATCAAGTTCATGGAAGGTTTCCTCTCAAAAAAGGCTGAGCAAAAAACAAGCAACAACAAGCAAAGAACTTCAATCAGTCTAGGGTTTGTGGGCGCTGTGCCCATCCATCGAAACCCGCAGTTGTGGTGGACAAGACACCGCCGCAGCACTGGGGCTTACAGCAGATCTCGACGCATCAATTCCTCCAGCGTCAAGTCCAGACAGCGGCGAATCAAGGTCATCATTTCGTCGATCTGCGCTCGCGTCATCACCAGCGGTGGCGCCACGATCATGCGGTCACCCACGGCTCGCATGATCAAGCCATTACCGAAGCAATGGGCGCGGCACATCATGCCAACCTCCAGGGCTGGGTCGAAGACCTGCGGGCCGTCTTGGCCGCTGGCTTTTTTCTTCACCAATTGCACCGCGGCCATCATTCCGCAGCTCTGGGTTTCGCCGACCAGCGGGTGCCCGTTCAACTCGGCAAAGCGCTGGGCCAGATAGGGCCCGATGTTTTCGCGCACATGCTCCACCACCTTTTGCTCGCGCAGCAGCTTCAAATTGGCCAGGGCCACGGCGCAGGCGGTGGGGTGGCCCGAGTAGGTGAAGCCGTGGTTGAACTCGCCGCCTTGCTCGATCAAGACTTTGGCCACGCGCTCGCCCACCAGCACACCGCCCAAGGGGATGTAGCCCGAGGTCACGCCCTTGGCAAACGTCATCAGATCCGGCTTGAAACCCAGGGTCTCGCAGCCGAACCAGTTGCCGGTGCGGCCAAAGCCGCAGATCACTTCATCGCTGACCAGCAAGATGCCGTACTTCTCGCAGATGCGCTGGATCTCGGGCCAGTAAGTCGAGGGCGGCACGATCACGCCGCCCGCGCCTTGCACCGGCTCGCCGATAAAGGCCGCGACCCGATTGGCGCCCAGGGCGAGGATCTTGTCTTCCAACCAACGGGCGGCCTTGATGCCGAAGTCTTCGCGGCTCATGCCCTGGCCATGCTCAAACCAATGCGGCTGCTCGATATGGCTGATATTGGGGATGGGCAGGCCGCCCTGCGCATGCATGCCACTCATGCCGCCCAGCGAGGCCCCCGCCATGGTGGAGCCGTGATAGCCGTTGTTGCGGCCGATGATGACCTGCCGCTCGGGCTGGCCCAGCACATCCCAGTAGCGCCGCACCATCCGCACAATCGTATCGTTACCTTCCGAGCCCGAGCCGGTGAAGAACACATGCTCGAAGCCCGGCGGGGCGATCTCGGCCAGCAGCTCGGCCAACTCGATGGCCGGCATGGTGGCGGTTTGGAAGAAAGCGTTGTAGAAGGGCAGCTGCTTCATCTGCTCGGCGGCGGCATCGATCAGGCTTTGCTGCCCGTAGCCGATGTTCACGCACCAAAGACCGCTCATGCCGTCAAGAATCTTGTGGCCTTCGCTGTCCCAGAGATAGATGTTGTCGGCCCGCGTGATGATGCGTGAGCCCTTCTTGGCCAGGCCTTGAAAGTCGGTGAATGGGTGCAGAAAGTGGCTGGCGTCGGCGGTCTGCCAAGCCTGAGTGCTACGTGTCGTTGTCGTCATGGCCTTGTTCCTTGTGCTTCAAACATGCAGCAGCAGGTGCTCGCGTTCCCAGGGCGAGATCACCTTCATGAACTCTGCGTACTCGATCTCCTTTACCTCGGAGTACACGGTCACAAAGGACTCGCCCAGCACCGCGGCCAAGTCCTTCTCGGCGCGCAATTGATTGAGCGCTTCGCCCAGGCTGCGCGGCAGCTGGAAGTCGCCCAAATAGGCGTCGCCCTTGCACTCCGGCGAGGGTTCCACCTTGTTCTTGATGCCCAAGTAGCCGCAGGCCAGCGTGGCGGCGAGCGCCACATAGGGGTTGGCATCGGCACCGATGACGCGGTTCTCGATGCGGCGCGCATTCGGTTCGGCCAACGGTGAGCGGATGCCCACCGTGCGGTTGTCGGTGCCCCACTGAATATTGATGGGTGCTGCGGTGAAACGCGCCAGGCGCCGGTAGCTGTTGACATAGGGGGCGAACAGAGCCATGGCAGCGGGGATGTATTTTTGCAAGCCACCGATGTACCAATAGAACTCTTGGCTGGGCGAACCGTCTTCGTTGCTGAAGAGATTGCGGCCGGTCTTTTTGTTGATCACGCTTTGATGCACATGCATGGCGCTGCCGGGTTCTCCGGCAATCGGCTTGGCCATGAAGGTGGCAAACATATCGTGGCGCAGCGCCGCCTCACGCACCGTGCGCTTGAAGAAAAACACCTCGTCGGCCAGACCCATGGGGTGGGCGTGGAAGAAGTTGATTTCCATCTGCCCGGCGCCCACCTCATGGATCAAGGTGTCGACGTTGAGCTCCATCTTTTCGCAGTAGTCGTAGACGTCTTCGAACAGCGGGTCGAATTCATTGACCGCGTCGATCGAGTAGGCCTGGCGCGAGGTCTCGGCGCGGCCGGAGCGGCCGATGGGCGGCTTCAGCGGCATGTCCGGGTCGCTGTTGCGGGCCACCAGATAGAACTCCAACTCGGGGGCGACTACTGGGTCCCAGCCCTCGGCTTCGAACAAGCCGCAGACACGGCGCAAGACCGAGCGCGGTGCAAACGGCACCAACTCGCCATGGCGATCAAAGCAGTCGTGAATGATTTGCGCGGTGGGGTCGATGGCCCAGGGGACCAGGCGGGCCGTGGTCGGGTCGGCGCGCAGGTGCATATCGCGGTCATTCGGGCTGATGACGTCGTAGTAAGGCCCTTCTTCCGGGAACTCGCCGGTCACGCCCATGGCGACCACCGCCTCGGGCAAGCGCATGCCGCGGTCTTCGGTGAACTTTTGGCGCGGCAGGATCTTGCCGCGCGCCACCCCGGTCAGGTCAGGGACCAGACACTCGATCTCGGTCACCCTTTGTTGTTGCAGCCACTGTTCCAACTCGCTGAAAGAAAATTGCGTTCGATTCACCATCGTGATTCACCTTGAAGCTGTGTTCTTGAGACCGAATGGAGTGGAGGCTTGGCGCTAGGTTTCTGGTTCTAGCCCGTGTTTGCTGCTTTGGTAATTGCTGCAGGCTTGGCCGAAAGCCTGTAGCAAGGCCATGGACACCGGGTTGCTGGCGGCGCGCCATTCCGGGTGCCACTGCACGCAGAGATTGAAGCCGGGCGAGGGCGCATGGGAGAAGGCTTCGACCAAGCCGTCTTCCGCCACCGCCTCGATGCGCAAGCCGGGGGCCAACTGCTTGACTCCTTGACCATGCAACGAGTTGACCGCGAAGGCTTCGCGCCCCAGCAGCTCGGCCAGCATGCCGCCAGGCAGCACCAGCACCTGGTGCTGTTCGGCGTATTGAATCTCGGGCGGCTGACCCTCGGGCGCACGGTGATCGTTCAAGCCGCTCTGTTCTTGCACCGCTTGGTGCAGCGAGCCGCCCAGTGCGACATTGGCTTCTTGAAAACCGCGGCAAATGGCGAACAGCGGCATGCCCAGGGCCAGGGCTTTGGGCACCAAGGGCAGGGTCCAGGCGTCGCGCTCTGCATCCAGCGGCAGGGCGGGGTTGTGCACCGTTTCATCGAAATGGCTGGGGTGCACATTGGAGGGCGAACCGGTCAAGAGCACACCGTCGGCCAGCGCCAGCAGTTCATCGAGTTCTTCTGGCGTGCTGGACGGCACGATCAGCGGCAGGCAGCCCGCCAGGCGCACCGCGTCGATGTACTTCTTGCCGGCTATGTGAAAGGGGTGATCGCCCACCATGCGGTTGCAGGCGGGCACCAGTACGACCGGTTTGCCCGGCTTGCCTGACTTTTGATTTTTCAACATGACGCTTGCTTCAGCAGTTAGCGAACTCAAAGCATGTCCCTCAATCGGTAGTAGCTCATGCCCAGTACCAGGGCCGGCATGCGCATCAATCGGCCGCCAGGGAAGGGGCGGTGTTTCAACTTTGCAAAGATGTCAAAGCGGCCGGCGTCGCCCAGCATGGCCTCGGCAACTAGCTTGCCGGCCATGCCGCTCAAAGCCAGGCCATGGCCCGAGAAGCCTTGCAGGTAATAGATGTTCTGTCGCTCACCCAGGCGGCCAAAATCGGGCGCCCGGTTCATCGAGATGTCGACAAAGCCGCCCCAGCCATATTGCATCTGCACGTCCGCCATCTGCGGGAAGCTCAGCAGCATGCGTTCGCGCATGCTGGCCTTCAGGTCTCGCGGCGAGAGCGTGCTGTAGCTGACCCGACCGCCGTAGAGCAAGCGCTGGTCGGCCGTGGGGCGGAAGTAGTCCAGCACGAAATTGGTGTCGCAGACCGCCGCACGCGAGGGAATCAGCGCCCGCAGGCGCGGCTCAGGCAAGGGCTCGGTGCAAGCGATATAGGTGCCGACTGGCATGATGCGGGCACTCAAACTCGGGGCCAATTGCGGCGCAATCTCGGGCAGATAGACATTGCCGGCCAGCAGCACTTGCTTGGCCTTGACCTGCCCAGAGCCGCTGGGTGAGGTGGTGCTCAGCGTGACGAGCCCCTGGGCTTCTTGCATGGACGAAACTGCGCTGTGCTCAAACAAGCTCACCTTCAGCGCAGCCGCTGCTTGGGCCAGACCCAGGCAGTATTTGAGGGGATGCAAATGGCCGGAGGCGCTGTCGTACACACCGCCATGGAAGCGCTCGCTGGCGATCCAGTCTGGCATCTCGGCGGCCGTCAGCCAGCGCTGCTGGTGCCCGTAATCACGCGCCATGCCCTCGTTCCACTCCTGCAATTGCCGGGCTTTGCGAGGGCTGGTGGCGAGACTCAGATAGCCCTCTTGCCATTCGCAGTCAATGCCAAAGCGCTGGCAGCGCTGCTGGATCAAGGCAATGGCTTCCAGGCTCATGGCCCAGATGCGTTGCGACTCGGCCAGGCCGAGTTGCGCTTCGATGTTCGCTTGCTCGCAGGCCAGGCCGGCCAGTGCTTGACCGCCATTGCGGCCGGAGGCGCCGCCGCCGACTTGGCCCGCTTCCAGCAAGACAACCGTCATGCCGCGATCCGCCAATTCGATGGCCGCTGAGAGGCCGGCCAAGCCGCCGCCGACGATGGCAACGTCACAAGCGATGCTGCCCTGCAAGGGCGCAAACCGCTGCGTGCGCGGCGCGCTGGCAGCGTAATAGCTGTCTTGCGCCAGTTTGCGGTCAGAGTCGAGCAGCGAACTCATGTCTAAGATTCAAGCCGCCCGTTTGAGTGCGCCGCGCACGGTGTCGACGATGTGATCGATATGTTGACGCTCGATGATCAGCGGCGGGCTCAGGGCGATGGTGTCGCCGGTGGTGCGGATCAAGACGCCTTTTTCCCAGCAATCCAAGAAGACAGAGAAGGCGCGCTTACCCGGCTCGCCCGGCAGCGGCGCCAACTCCACGCCACCGACCAAGCCGATATTGCGGATGTCGATCACATGCGGTGCGTCCTTCAGCGAATGCAGGGCCTCGGCGAAATAACCCTGCATCTCGTTGGCGCGGGTCAGTAGGCCGTCTTCGGCATAGGTGTCCAGCGTGCCGAGAGCGGCGGCGCAGGCCAGCGGGTGGGCCGAGTAGGTGTAGCCGTGGAAGAACTCGATCAGGTGTTCGGGACCTTGCATAAAGGCCTCGTAGATGAAGTCCTTGGCCAGTACCGCGCCCATGGGCACGCAGCCATTGGTAAGGCCCTTGGCCACGGTCATCAGGTCGGGTGTGACGCCAAAGGTCTGGGCGCCAAAAGGATTGCCGGTGCGGCCAAAGCCGGTGATGACCTCGTCAAAGATCAGCAAAATGCCGTGCTTGTCGCAGATCTCGCGCAGGCGCTGCAGATAGCCTTGCGGCGGGATCAGCACCCCGGTGGAACCGGCCACCGGCTCGACGATGACGGCCGCGATGGTGGAGGCGTCATGCAGGGCGATCAGGTTCTCCAAGTCATTGGCGAACTCGGCCCCGTAAACCGGCTGGCCCACCGAGAAGGCGTTGCGCGCGGGGTCGTGGGTGTGGCGAATATGGTCTACGCCGCCCAGCATCTGGCCAAACATCTTGCGGTTGCCGACCATGCCGCCGACCGAAATGCCACCAAAGTTGACGCCGTGGTAGCCGCGCTCGCGGCCGATCAGCCGGGTTCGCGCGCCTTCGCCGCGGACGCGGTGGTAGGCGATGGCCATCTTGAGCGCCGTGTCCACTGACTCCGAGCCCGAGTTGGTGAAAAAAGCCTTGCCCATGCCGGCGGGTGCGAGGGCGGTCAGACGCTCGGCCAACTCGAAGGCTTTCGGGTGGCCCATTTGAAAAGGCGGGGCAAAGTCCAACTCGGCGGCTTGCTTTTGAATGGCCTCTACGATGCGCGGCCGGTTGTGGCCGGCGTTCACGCACCACAGGCCGGCGATACCGTCCAGCACTTGGCGGCCCTGGTCATCGTGGAAATACATGCCATCGGCACGGGTGATCAGGCGCGGTGACTTTTTGAACTGGCGGTTCGCGGTGAACGGCATCCAATAAGCGTCACGGGGGCTGGACATGGGCGGGTACTCCTAGATCTGAACGGGCGATTGAGGCGATGGATCTGCCTCATTTCTTCCTAACAGTCTAGTCAAGCGGTGACGCAATGTGCGAGCGCAATGGGACCCGATAAACCCGTGGATTTGCAATCCGCTGCGATAATTCATCAACAAAACGACGAATTATTCGATTTATGAGTTCTGAAGTGAAATTGGATGCGATCGACCGCAACATCCTGAACGAGCTGCAGCGCGATGGTCGTTTGCCCAATATCGAGCTGGCGCAACGGGTGCACCTCTCGCCCTCGGCCTGTTTAAGGCGCGTCAAGCATTTGGAGGAGACTGGGGTGATTGCCCAGTATGTGGCGCTGCTGAACCCCAAAGCGGTGGGCAAGCAGGGCACTAGCTACACCATCATCAACCTCGAGCGGATGACGACGGCCGCCTTGGCGGCCTTTGAGCAAGCGGTGCAAGACAGTCCGGACATCCTGGACTGCTTCTATGTGGCGGGGACCAATGACTATGTGATCCGCTTTGCCTACAAAGACGCCGAGGAGCTGGAGCGCTTCCATACCGACGTCTTGATGCAACTGCCCGAGGTGGCGCGGTCCAATTCCATGCTGGTACTGCGCACCATCAAGAGGACCACGGCTTTCAATCTTTGAGCCGTCTCGTGTTTTGAGTCGACCGATCAGGCAGCGGCGACCACGGCGGTCAAGGAGGTCAACCAAGCCAAGGTGAAGGCGGCGGCCGTCACCCATTCTTCGCCCTTGGAGCTCAAGGACTGGCTGCCAAAACTTCCCTGCGTGGCGCTTGGAGCTGCCAGGCGTGCATCGGCGGCGGGCATGGGCGACACAAAATAGTGTTGCGAAGTGGCGATGAAGTTGGACAGTGCAAACATGTCGGTGCTCTTTCAGATGAGTTGTTCGAAGTTTTCTGAAAAGGCCCGAGGCAAAGCAAAACATCCACTTGGCTCAGGCCGTTTGATGCATCAATTGCTGCATCACGGCCGTGAGTGTCACAGTGATTAGTGAAAACCCTATGACAAAACCAAGGGAAATCCCTAGTTTTAAAGGATTCGTGAATTAATGCTCTTTTTGAGCATTGAAAACATCGGAATCAGCTGGATCAGCATCATGCTGGTGAAGATCAGGGCGCAACCCAGCAGCCCGGCCGGGCTCAGGCGATCTCCCATCATGAAGTAGCCAAACATGGCGGCGAACAAGGTCTCGGAGGACAAGATGATGGCCGCATCGGCCGCATGGGCGTAGCGCTGCGCGACCACTTGGGCAGTGAAGGCAATGCCGACCGAGAACACGCCGGTGTAGAGCAGAGCCCCGGCAGCGGCCTGAATGGCGCTCGCGCTGATCGGTTCATTGAACAGGGCCCAGCCCAAAGCGAGGACCCCACAAACCGCAAACTGCCCGCCCGCCACCAAGAAAGGCGCAGCCATGCGATCCGCCACCCGGCCGATCAGTACGACGTGGAAAGCCCAGGGCAGGGCGGACAGAATCACCCACAAATCGCCGCGCCCGATCGTCAAAGACTGTGCGCCCGACAACAGATAGGCGCCCACCAAGCAAGCCAAGGCGCCGGGCCAGACCGACCAATGCGGCAAGTGACGCCACAGCAGCCAACCCAAGACGGGGACCAGGGGGACATACAGGGCCGTCAAGAAACCGGCATTGGTCACGGTGGTGCTGACGATGCCGATTTGCTGCATCGCCGCGCCCATCAACAAAAGGCTTCCCAGGCCGGCGATCTTGGCCCCGTCAACCCGGCGCAAGGGTCGGCCCTGGGTCTTCAGCGTTTGCCATTCGCGCCACATCAGGGGCGCCACAACCAAGGCGCCAATCAGGAAGCGGATCCCGGTGAAGGCCATCGGCCCCAGGTGGTCCATCCCCAGGCTTTGCGCGACAAAGGCCGAGCCCCAAATCACGGCAATAAAGATCAACAGCAAGTTGGCGCGGATGCGGCTCATGGGCAGGAGTCTCGGTGGCACGGGCGCTGCCCGAGGGGTAAAAACCCTCGATTATCGAGCAGGTGGCTGCTGGCACCTGCTGGCACATGCGGGTGCCGGACGAATCGCGCCCTCAGTGCTGCGACCAAGCCTGCAAATAGGCCAATTCCTCTGCACTGAAGCCGGCCGCTTCACGCGCTTGCATATTGAAGGGGGGGCGAAGCTTTGGCGCTTCATAACGCTTGACCAGTTCCGGGTAATGCGCGATGGGGTCCAAACCCTGCTGTTGACACAAGTGGGCATACCAGCGGTTGCCAATCAGCACATGCCCCACTTCGTCACGCAGGATGATGTCGAGAATCTCGACCGCTTTGTGATCCCCCGCTCGGGCCAGCTTGGCTTGTAGCGGCGGCGTGGCATCCAGCCCGCGAGCCTCCAGGGTACGTGGTACTAGGGCCATCCGTGCCAGCGCATCGCCGGCGGTTCGTTCGGCCATGGTCCACAAGCCGTCATGGGCGTCAAAGTCGCCGTAGCTGCGACCCAGGCTGGTTTGCAGGTGCTGATGCAAGAGATCGAAATGAAAAGCCTCTTCGGCGGCCACCTGGAGCCAATCCAGATAAAACGCCGCCGGCATGTCGGGGAAGCGCCAGATCGCATCCAGCGCCAGATTGATCGCATTGAACTCGATATGCGCAATCGCATGCAGCAATGCGGCACGGCCTTCGGGGGTGAAAGGGGAGCGGTTTGGCACCTGCAGCGCCGACAGCAGGCGTGGCCGCTCGGGGCGCCCGGGCAATTCCGCCGGACATTCGAGCCGATGGGACTCATTCAAAGTCGTACGTCCTTGCTGTGCCAAGTCATACAAGGCGCGCGCTGCTTGAGCCTTGGCGCTGGGAACTTTGATGCAAAGAATGTCGAGAGCAGCGGCGCGAATTTCCATGGGCGGGATTATCACGGTGTGCCCGCCCGTGTCGGGTGTGCTCGTCTGACGCAGAAGCGCCGCGACTCTCAAAATCTTCAGTTGCGCAGCTTTGCGGCACAGCTAGCTGGCGCACATCCGGCAGATTCGGGCATTGCTGTCGCCCATTGCGGGTGATTGCTCAAAACTGGAAGCCCGCGGCAGTCGCTCGATGTGGCCGAGCAAACGAGCGCTGCGGCAGCACCCTGCTATTGAGAGTTCCGCTGGGCGTATGTCGACGCCACATCCGAACGCTACCCTCCGCGGCATTCAGCCCGCTGCGAAGGTTTTGCGCCACTGACTGGGCGACACGCCCACCGATTGCCTGAACTGAAGGCGGAATGATTCCGCGGAGCCAAAACCGGCCTGTTCGGCCACGCGCTCGATGCTCAGCGGTCCGCGCTCCAGCAGGCGCTGGGCCAACTGCACGCGCTCTGCCTGCAACCAGACCTGCACCGAGGTGCCGGTCAAGGCCTTGAATTGCCGGGTGAGGGTGCGGCGGCTGAGGCCGGCCTCATGAGCCAAGGAGTCCAAGCTGTGCGACTCATGCAGTCGGGCGCGCACCTCGTCCATCAACCGGCCCAACCGAGTCCCGGTGCGGGCTTTGGGCAAGGGCTGCTGGATGTATTGCGACTGCCCCCCTTCGCGGTGCGGTGGGATCACCAGTCGCCGCGCCAACTGATTGGCCCGTTCGCCGCCCAATTGCTGCCGCACCAGATGCAGGCATGCATCCAGGCCGGCGGCGGTGCCTGCCGAGGTGAGCACGCGCCCCTCCTGGACGTAGAGCACGTCTGGCTCCACCTTGACGTCGGTGAAACGTTGGGCGAACAGCGGGGCGTACTCCCAGTGGGTGGTGGCCCGCCCACCTGCCAGCAGACCAGCCTCGGCCAGCACATGACTGCCCAAGCAAAGCCCCACGATGAGGGCGCCACGCGCATGAGCGGCACGCAGGGCGCGCAGCAGCGGCTCCGGGGGGCGCTCGTTGACGTCACGCCAACTCGGCACGATCACCACATCGGCTTTCTGCAGGGCGCGCAACGATGGCAAAGCGGTCAAGGCAAAGCCCGCGCTGGTTCGCACGGGTGCGGGGTCCACGCTGCACACGACGAGGTCGAAGGGTCTGTCTGGCGCCAGGCCCTCGCCGAACACCACGCAAGGCACCGAAAGATGAAACGGGCTGATTCCTTCGAACGCCACCACCGCCACGCGGCGACGCGGCGCTTGCTCAGCGGCAGGTGAACTCATTGGCATCGATGAATTGGAAGTAGTAAATACAAGTTGGCCTGATCTTACCGATAATTGACTTTCGGGCCGGTGGCCGCGCGCGACTGTTCTCGCAAGAATGAAGACTTCACTCATTGCCCCGGAGAACTTCCATGTCCAAACCAGCCTTGCTGCTGATCGATCTGCAGAACGACTACTTTCCTGGCGGCGCCTTCCCGCTGGCCAATACCGAAGCCACCTTGGTCGCTGTTGAGCAGGCGATCCGCGATGCGCAAGCAAGAGGCCTGCCGGTGATCCATGTGCAGCACGTGGCCGACGCCACCCAGGGCATCGCCCCGTTCTTCAACGCCGGCACCGAAGGCGTGATGATCCATCCCCGCATCTTGGCGGCCGCGCCGGATGCACCCGTGGTGGTCAAGCATTTCGCCGACAGCTTCGAGCGCACCACGCTGCACTCGACACTGCAGTCGCTGGGCGTCACCGAACTGGTGCTCTGCGGCATGATGACGCAGAACTGTGTGACCCACACGGCCCTGGCTCGCCAAGCGGATGCCTACGAGCGCGTGACGGTGCTCACCAACGCTTGCACCACGGTCAGCGAGATGCTCCACGCCATTGCCCTGCATGCCTTGTCGACCCGTGTTCGACTGGTATCTTCCGAGTCGATAGGGGCCTGATCGCCGAACATTGGGGTGTGGAGCAGGCGGTGCCGGCGCAAGTCCCAAAAGCCCTGCAAGCCGGAGCGAATTGGCGGGCAACTGACGCTCAGTTTCAGATGGCAATGGAGGTAAGCAGCATGGACAAAGAATTTCAACTCGACTCGGAGGGACTGCATCAGGCCGTCGAGTTGATGAGTCGTGACTTCAGCAGTGCGGCCGCGCTATCCCTGGATTCAGAACTGCCACAGGTCGGGATGGGTTCAAGGGCTGCACTGAATTTGCTTGCCCCGAGCATTCTTGGCGGCGCCGCGCGTTTGGGCGAAGCCACGTCATTTGCCCACATGGACCCGCCAACGCCCTGGATCACGTGGGCCATGACGCTTTGGAACGCGTCGCTCAATCAGAACCTGCTTCACCCCGCCACAGCACCTGTGGCTCGCCAAATGGAAGAGCAGGTCGTGGCATGGCTTGCGCCATGCTTTGGCATGAACGGCGGGCACATGACGCCGGGTTCAAGCGTGGCCAATTTGACCGCCTTGTGGGCTGCGCGCGAATGTGCCGGCATTAGGGCGGTGATCGCATCGGCGGGTGCTCATCTCTCCATTGCAAAAGCGGCGCATCTCTTGGGTCTGAAATACCAGAGCGTGCCGATAGACGCCAAGGGTTCGATGGACGCGGCGTGCTTGCCGAGCGACTTGAGTCAGTCTGCCTTGGTCCTTACAGCCGGAGCGACCAGTACAGGTGCCATCGACCCACTTCATTGGGCCGGCAAGGCTGCCTGGACCCATGTCGATGCGGCCTGGGCAGGCCCCTTGCGACTGAGCAGGTACGCCGACTCACTGGCCGGCATCGAGGCGGCTGATTCGGTGGCCGTGTCCGCGCACAAGTGGCTGTTTCAACCCAAAGAGTCGGCGCTGGTTTTGTTCAAGGACACCGCGAAAGCCCATGCGGCAGTGAGTTTTGGTGGGGCCTACCTTGCCACGCCCAATGTCGGCGTTCTGGGTTCTCATGGCGCCGTGGCCACAGCCCTGTTGGCAACGCTGCTGGCCTGGGGGCGCGAGGGAATTGCTCAGCGCATTGAGCACTGCATGGGGCTTGCTCGCCACTTGAGAGATTTTGTGGCTGCTGACAAGCGCCTTGAGCTATTTGCCGAACCCCAAACCGGCGTTGTGGTCTGGCGTCCCAAAGACGAGGGTTTGTTTGACCAGGTACTGCAGCAGTTGCCTGTCGGTTCGACGTCGACAACCTCAATTGAGGGTGTGAGGTGGTTCCGTAATGTCGCGGCCAATCCGAGTGCAGACATCAGCCTTTTGATTGCCTGCATTCAGGACGTTCTGCCTGCGCGTGCCGCTTGACCTGTGGCCATTGACGAGGGATCAGCTACCGATAGTTCGCAAGAATCGCGTCCAGTTGTCCCGCTCTAAGCAATACGTCCAAAGCGTCCAGAATCTTCTGTGCGTTCACACGGCCGTTATTGGGGATCGCACATTGAAAGCCTTGGCTTGAAAACGGCATCCGCCAGGTGGCCAATCGGTGCTTTGGCGTGTTGCGTACGTACCAGTCCAGCGCACGAGACTCACTGACGCCGTATGGCGTACGTCCGAGTGTCAGTTTCAGGAAGACTTTTTCCTGGTCTATCGCGTCCTCCCGTCTGAGGTGGCCATCAGCAAAGGATGCCTCAAGAGCAGGATACTTGTAGCCAATCACGGTGCTGATTCCCGACCCAAGGGGCAGGGACTTGATGCCCTGAGGCTCCGACACGCTCTCACCGCCAAAGATGACGTCAGAAATGTCCCATAGCTTCTTGCTCCACGTGTAGTGCTCGGGCTTCTGGGTCCACTGAGGCGTGGTGTAGCAGCGAAGATCGACCTCGCCCGCTAGGCCCGCGCTTTCGATGCGTTTGCGCGGCAGTACAACAAAGTTCACCCTCATGGCCAGCTGCTTTTCTAGCGCCGCACCAAGATCGAAGACCATGCCGCCCACCAAGCGTTGATTCGCGAATTTCGCATAGGGAGGATTCCATGCGCTGCTAACGCTCATGCGCAAGACCTCGGCCGCATGGAGTTGGCTGCAGCCGATCGACAGCAAGAGCAAAGCCGCGGCTGTTCTGTGAATGTGCAATCCAAGCTCCTATAGCCGCGCAAAGGCCAAGCTCGTGCCATTGTGACTTAAGCAACTCATCAAGAGGGCCTGAGAAATGCGTCGTGGCAGCGGTGATCGCTTGCTCAGCAGGGCCACGAAGGAAGCCAAGCGAGCCATGGCAGATTCTTTGTCTTCCTGGCTTGTGTTAGTTTTCTGTTGTGCGCAGTGTCCGGGCTTGTCGCATTGAAAGCGGCAGGCCCCGGGAACTGGCAGTTTTGATCTTGTGGGCGCTGACTGAACCTGAGGGTGGCTTTGATGGCAATAGCAAATGAATTCGATCTGTTCCCGCTGGAGCGGGATGTGCTGGCGGCCAGCACACTGCTGACCGAGCAGTCAGATTGGAACTCGCGCCTGTATGTCGCCTGGGGTCTGCGGCAGCTCAACAGCCCGCGTGCACTTGAGTTGGCGACCGGTCTGCAAGCCGAGCTCGCGCGGGAGGTGGAGCAGGTTGCTTTCGTCGACCCGGCGGCCTTGAGTCATATGCGCGGGCGTTTGTTCTTGATCCAGGCCGAAGTCGCGATGTTGATGATGAGCTTGGACGAAGCCGAGCAGCGTTTGGCCCAAGCGCGGACCGAGTTGGAGGCCTATCCGAATGCTTGCGCGCTGGCCGACATGATTTGGCTGCGCTCTTGTGTGCACGCCGACAAAGGCGAAGTCGACGCCCATCGCGAGGCGATGCAGCAGGCGGTTGATTTGGCCGATCAGGCCGGGGACACGGAGCGCCAGCTTTACTACCGAGCCAGCCTGGCTCGGTCTGACCTGTTTCGCGACTTTGAATTGGCCCGCGTCACTTGGTCTGAACAACTGCCACACAGTCTTTACGGCCTGAGAACGCAAAGCAGCGCGGCACTGGCCGACTACCGAGCACTGGAGCATGGCCTGGCATCCGACTACCTGGAAGCCGCCCGCTGGCTGAATCTGGCATATGAGGCCAGCCTGGAGTCGGGGCAGGTTCGCCGCGCGATTTCGGTGGCGTCCAATCAAGGCTATACCTACACCCAAATTGCTGACTTTGAGACCGCACTGACTTGGTTGAAGAAGGGCCTGACCTTGGCGCGCAAGGTCCGCTGGCCTGGCGCTATCGGCCTGTGCCTGGCTCATACCGGGGAAGCTTTGCGTCGCGTCGGCCAGACCGCTTCCGCCCGCGAGCTCTTGCGCGAATGCCTGCAAACCCTGGCTCAGCACCCGAACAGCCATACCTCCATGCTGGCCCTGAATTACCTCGGCCTCACCGAGATGGATGAGGGCCATTTTGAAGCGGCGCTGAAGCATTTTGAAACGCTCGGTGAACGCGAGATGCAGGCCCACGCCAGCGATATGCGCAACAACGTGGTGCTGGGGCGCGCGCGCGCGCTGATGAATTTGAACCGCCTCGATGAAGCGCGCGAGGTGGCGCTGGAAGCCGCCAAGGCCGCAGCGATCCAACAACAGAAATCCAGTCTGGTGGAGCTCTGGCAAGTGCTCGCGGAGATCGAGAAACGCTGCGCCGGTACACCGGAGGCGGTGCTGGCTTGGCTGAATCTGGCGCTTGAGCAGGCACAAGCCCTGGAGGGTTTCCAAGCGCCGCCGCGCCTTTTGGAAGCCGCAGCCGAAGCGCTGGACCAAGCCGGTCGCCCGCAAGAGGCCTACACCATGGCGAGGCGGGCGGCGCTGGCGCAGCAGGTGAGTTGGAGTATTGCCGCCAAGCATGGGCGGCAGCAGGTTGAGATTGCCCGCAATGAGCGACAACATGCGAGGGCCTTGGCGCATGCAAAAGAAACGCGCATGAACAAACTGCAGACGGCGCATGAGGACTTGCAGCAACTGGTCATCTTGAGTCGGGAGTTGTGGCGGCAGCCGAGTCCAGGGCTGATTTTCACCGCCCTGGGCCGCGCCCTGAGGTCGGTGTTGGGCGTCGAACTGCTGGCCACCTACCGGCCCAATGCCGCGGGCCAAGCGCTGCAACTGGGCGAGTCATCCAAAGGTGAGCATGAGGGATTGCCGCTGAGCATCGCCCTCAATGATGCGCAGCACCCCTGTGCCGAATGCAGCCGTGACTGGTCCGAGCAGCAGCTTTTGCTGCCATCCGGGCTGACCCGAGTCTTCGCTCCAATGGTCGGTGACGATGCCACCCCCGGCGTGCTGGTCCTGGACTTGGCCCCAGGTCACCCCTGGGGAGTGCGCGAGCAAGGCATGCTGCGACACCTGAGCACCGATGCCGCCTTGGCCTTCAAACGCTCATTGATCTGAGCGGCTGAGTTGACTCACCGCGCGGCCGACCGCAACCCGTCAGTGCTCCGGTCGAACTGGTCATCAAGGCGGCTGCGAAGGCTCGGTATCGGCACCGAGCCTTCAGATCAATACGGATTGGCCGCTGGTCGGCGCTGCTCAGCTCAGACAAATAGTCCCCACGCCTTCACGTACGAGCCCGTGATCTGAGATTCGCGGGCGCTGCCGATGCCAGCCTAAAATCTCGTCCTTGGGCCAAAGGCCAAAGACTTCATCAAAGGCAGGAGGGACGATATGGCTGTTTACCAGTTGGACGAGCATTGCCCCCAAGTGGATGAGTCGGCCTGGGTGGCCGAGAGCGCCGAGGTGATTGGCCGCGTGAGCTTGGGCGCCGATGTGTCCGTTTGGTTCCAGGCTGTTTTGCGTGGCGACAGCGAGCAATTGACGATTGGCGCGGGCAGCAATATTCAGGACGGCTCGGTGCTGCATGCGGACCACGGCTTCCCCTTGGTTTTGGGTGAGGGCGTGACGGTCGGCCACAAGGTCATGTTGCATGGTTGTTCCGTGGGCGACCATTCTTTGATTGGCATCGGCGCGGTGGTCTTGAATGGCGCACGCATTGGCCGCAACTGTTTGGTGGGAGCCGGCGCCTTGGTCACCGAGGGCAAAGAGTTCCCGGATGGCAGCCTGATCGTCGGCAGCCCCGCCAAGGTGCTGCGTGAATTGAGTCCCGAGCAGATCATGGGCCTGAGGGCCAGTGCGCTGCATTACATAGGCAATGGCCGGCGCTACGCGCAAGGCCTGAAGAAGAAAGAAAGCTCTGCATGAGCGAACTGCATAAATTTTTGTTCGAAGGCCTGCCGGTGCGCGGCATGTTGGTTCGTTTGACCGACAGCTGGCGCGAGGTCTTGAGACGCCGCGAGGTGGTCGGGGCGCATCCTCCCGAACTGCGTGCCTTGCTGGGCGAGATGGCGGCTGCGGCCGTGCTGATGCAGTCCAACATCAAGTTCAATGGCGCGCTGGTCTTGCAGGTTTTTGGCGATGGACCGGTCAAGTTGGCCGTGGCCGAGGTGCAGCCGGATCTGAGCTTTCGCGCCACCGCCAAGCTGGTCGGCGAGGTGCCTGAGGGCGCCAAGCTGGAGGCCATGTTGAACGTCCATGGCCAAGGTCGCTGCGCGATCACGCTCGACCCCAAGGATCGTCTGCCTGGCCAGCAGCCTTATCAAGGCGTGGTGCCCTTGCATGGCGATCAGCGCGAGCCGCTGCAAAACCTGTCGGAGGTGCTGGAGCACTATATGTTGCAGTCCGAGCAACTCGACACCAAGATGATTTTGTTCGCCAATGACGAGATCGCTGCTGGACTCTTGATTCAACGCCTGCCGATGCAGGGAGAGGGCAATCTGGAGGGGCAGGGCAAGCGTGATGAAGACGATATTGGACTGTCTGACGCCTTCAATCGCATCAGCATGCTGGCTTCAACGCTGACTTCAGAAGAGTTGTTGGGCTTGGATGCTGAAACCGTTTTGCGTCGCCTGTTCTGGGAAGAAACGGTGCGCCGCTTTGAGCCGCTCGCGCCCGAGTTTGCCTGCAGCTGTTCGACCGGGCGAGTCGGGCAGATGCTCAAGGGCTTGGGCCGCGAGGAGGTGGATTCGGTGCTGGCCGAACGCGGCAAGGTCGAGATCGGCTGCGAGTTCTGCGGCCAGCAATATCACTTTGACGCGGTCGATGTGGGCGAATTGTTCGCGGCCGAGCATGCGCAAGCCGGAGGCAGCGGCACCGTTCAGTAATGCCTTCTTGGCCGCGCTCTGCGCATGACTAAGATGGCAGCGCACGCATCAGCAAAGGACACAGCATGTTTGGTATTGCGGACTACAGCGCTTTCGTCGTCGCCATCATTGTGTTTTTGTTGATCCCAGGGCCGGGCAATCTGGCCTTGATCACCTCCACCGGCAAGGGCGGCATTCGTGGCGGCCTGGCGGCCACGCTGGGTGTGATTGCCGGTGACCAGGTGCTGATGTGGCTGGCCGTAGCTGGTGTCGCCGCTTTGCTGACGGCCTATCCGGCGGCTTTTCATGCGGTCCAGTGGATTGGTGCGGCCTATCTGGCTTGGCTGGGATTCAAGATGCTGTTGGCCAAGCCCGGCGGCGCGCCGGTTTTGAGCATGCAGCCCCGTCATTTCTTTCGGCAAACGGTGCTGATCACCTTGCTGAACCCCAAGGCCATCGTGTTCTACATGGCCTTCTTTCCGCTCTTTGTCGACCCCAAGCGGCATCTGGGTTTGCCCACTTTCGCGGCCATGGCGCTGACGATTGCGGCGCTGACTTTTCTCTATGGCTTGGTGATGGTCTTGTTGACTCATTTCTTGGCCGAGCGCATGCGCGCCAACCCTCGTGTGAGTGCTTGGCTGAATCGCTTGGCCGGTGTGTTCTTGATTGGTTTTGGCATCAAGTTGGCGATCAACCGGTGAAAAGGCAGGGCCAGGTTTTCAGAGGTGATTTGGGAGCTTTTCTATGCACATCGGGATACTGACCGGCGGTGGCGATTGCCCGGGCTTGAATGCAGTCATCCGCGCGGTCAGCTTGGCGCTGATCAATGAATGTGGCGCCAAGGTCAGCGGCGTTCGGCAGGGTTTTCTGGGACTGATTGAAAAGCGAACGCTGGACTTGGATCGCTCGGCCGTGAGTGGCATCTTGGCTCAGGGCGGCACCATCCTCGGCACGCACAATCGCTGCGACCCTTTCCATTACTTTGCGGCAGGCGGCGCCGATGTCTCGGCGCAGTTGCTGGCCTATGTGGCCGAGTTGCAACTGGACGCTGTGGTGGTCATCGGCGGCGACGGCACCATGGTCATCGCCGAGCGGCTGAGCCGCCTGGGCTTGCCGGTGGTGGGCGTGCCCAAGACGATTGATAACGACCTGCCGCTGACCGAACGCAGCTTCGGCTTTGACAGTGCCGTGGCTGTGGTCGCCGAGGCCTTGGATCGCCTGGCCACCACCGCGCGCAGCCATGGCCGCGTGATGATTGCCGAGACGATGGGGCGTTATGCCGGCTGGATCGCCTTGGAGGGCGGCATTGCCGGCGCTGCCGATGTGATTCTGTTGCCCGAGCTGCCTTATGAGGTTGAGGCGGTGGCTGAGTTCTGCCGTGCGCGCGAGCCAGAGCCGGGCTACACCTTGATTTGCATCGCCGAGGGCGCCCATCCGAAGAACGCCGAGATGGTGGTTCACCAAACGCTGAAAGACAGCCCCGATCCCTTGCGCCTGGGCGGCGTAGGCGCGGTGTTGGCGCATCAGCTGCAAGAGCGTTTGGGCAGCGAGGTCCGTTCTACGCTGTTGGGCCATGTTCAGCGGGGCGGCACCCCGACGGCTTTTGATCGGATCTTGGCCACTCAGTTTGGCAGTTATGCCGCTCAGATGGTCAAACAAGGGCGCTACGGCCGCATGGTGGCCTTGCAAGCAGGCGCCTTGACCGATGTTTCGCTGGCTGAGGTGGCAGGAGGCAACCGGCGGGTGCCGCTTGATCATCCGCTGCTGCAGGCGGCGCGCGGCTTGGGCCTCAGTCTGGGTCAGTGATCGGAGCCAGCCTCAGCGCTTGAAGGCGAGGTGCTCACACTCCGGCACATCGCAGTTCTCGCAAGCCCAGCGCCATTCAGGCAAGGCGTCCTGCCGCTCAGTCAAGCGGCTGAACAAGCCTTGGCGAGGTGGTTGCTGCCGTTTCAGCAATGGGGTCATGGCATTCAGCGCGGCTTCCAAGCGGGCTGTGCCGCTGCCTGCGACCACGGCCCAGTTGAGCCCCGCGCTGAGCAGCACGGCGCGTAGGGCGCTGTCGATCGGTTTGCGAACATGGGCGCCGTCGCGCTGCAAACCGTCTGCCACCCAAGGCAGGTCCAAGGCGGTCAAAAGAGTGAGGGCACAGCGGCGATGAAAAGCCCGCCCGGTCTCGAGCAGCGAGTTGTCGCCAAACAGGTATTGGCTGTAGATCGCCGTCATCAAGGCGCTGGTGTCACAGATGACGATGTCATTTTCCTGTGCAGCTTCATCGATGCGGCGAGTCTGTTCGGCCGCGATTTGCGCTTGCTCCTCCACTCGCGGCGTGCGGCCTTGGGTGGCGCACCATTCACGCAGGTACTCGCTGACGAGGGCACAACGCAGGCCCGTGGCTGCTTGCAGGGCCGGGGTCAGGTCTTGCGTCAAGGTACTCTTGCCCGTGCTCTCGGCCCCGATCACGGCAATCAATAGTGCAGAACTCACGGTACGAATCTGCCGGCCTTGCGGCTCATGAGGCGAGCGCTGTTGTGGGCTTGATTTTGCGCGCCCACGCCCGCCAGCCAGCGATCGACATGGGGATGAACACCGCATACAAGACGACGGTCAGCCAATATCCCTTGTAGGCGAACAGCGCCACGCTGACCGCATTGACCAGCACCCAAACGCCCCAGTTCTCCTGGTACTTGCGGGCCAGCAACCACTGGCCCAGAAGGCTGGCCACGGTGGGGAAAGCATCCCAAAAGGGGACGGGAGAGTCGGTCTGATGATCGAGGAACAGGCCGAGAGCCGGCCAGGCCAACAAGGTCGTGGCCACCGAAAGCGCCAGGCCTTGGGGGCTGAGTCTGCGGATCCGTAGGGCACGGCCGTCTTGTGTCTTGCCGCGCAGCCATTGCGACCAGCCCCACAGGGCCAAGGCCACAAACACCAGCTGCAAGGAGGCCTCGCCGTAGAGCTTGCCACTCCAAAACAAGAGGAAGTAAAGCAGCGAGCTGGCAATCGCCAAAGGCCATGCCAGCATGTGCACCCGCATATTGCAGATCACCATCCAGACGGCCAGGACGAAGGCCAGCAACTCTACCCAGGTGATCGGGCTGCCAAACAATTCAAAGGCCGGCAACAGCAAGGGTTGCAGCGTCAGCAGCAGTGCATCCATGCTCAGAGGAAATCAGGCGGTTCTATTGTCCAAAAACGGGGCAAGAGCTCAGCGCCGCACCTGAACAAAGATCTCGTCGGGTTTGATCATGCCAAGCTCGAAACGGGCTTTTTCTTCGACCATTTCCAAGCCCTCTCGCAAATCACGCAGTTCGGCCTCGAGTTGGGCGTTGCGCTGCCTCGACTTGTCGTTCTCGGCCTCGATTTGAGCCAGCTCGGCTCGCAATTGGCCGCCGCGCGGCAAGCCACCCTTGCCCAGCCAGAGTTGGCCTTGGATGGCGAGCAAAAAAGCGACGAGGAGCAGGCTGATCGTTTTCACGCGCGAAGTTTAGCCCAGCGGCTGGGGCTTGCCCCCGGCCGCCGAGCCAGAGCCCTTTAACGCAGGTTGTAGAACGCAGCGCGGCCGGGGTACACGGCCACATCGCCCAGGTCTTCTTCGATGCGCAGCAGCTGGTTGTACTTGGCCATGCGGTCCGAGCGCGACAGCGAGCCGGTCTTGATCTGGCCGGCGTTCAGGCCCACGGCGATGTCGGAGATGGTCGAGTCCTCGGTCTCGCCCGAGCGGTGCGAGATCACGGCGGTGTAGCCGGCGCGCTTGGCCATCTCGATGGCGGCGAAGGTTTCGGTCAGGGTGCCGATCTGGTTGATCTTGATCAGGATCGAGTTGGCGATGCCCTTGTCGATACCTTCTTTCAAGATCTTGGTGTTGGTGACGAAGAGGTCGTCGCCAACGATCTGCACATTCTTGCCCAGGCGGTCGGTCAGCAGCTTCCAGCCGTCCCAGTCGCCTTCGGCCATGCCGTCCTCGATCGAGATGATGGGGTACTTGTCGACCCAGGTGGCCAGCATATCGGTCCATTCTTGGGCCGTCAGCTGCAGGCCGCCTTCGCCTTCGAGCACGTACTTGCCGTCCTTGTAGAACTCGCTGGCGGCGCAGTCCAGGCCGATGGCGATCTGCTCACCGGCGGTGTAGCCGGCCTTGTCGATCGCGTCCAGGATCAGCTGGATGGCGGCTTCATGGCTTTCCACGCTGGGCGCGAAACCACCTTCGTCACCCACGGCAGTGGAGATGCCCTTGTCGTGCAAGATCTTCTTCAGCGCGTGGAACACCTCGGCACCCCAGCGCAGCGCTTCACGGAAGCTCGGTGCGCCCACGGGGATGATCATCAGCTCTTGCAGGTCGAGGCTGTTGTTGGCGTGCGCGCCGCCGTTGATGACGTTCATCATCGGCACCGGCAGCTGGTTGCCGTTCATGCCGCCGAAGTAACGGTACAGGGGCAGGCCCGACTCTTCAGCTGCAGCGCGAGCCACGGCCATGGAGACAGCCAGCATCGCGTTGGCGCCCAGGCGGCTCTTGTTCTCGGTGCCGTCCAGATCGATCAGGGTGCGATCCAGGAAGGCTTGCTCGGAAGCGTCCAGGCCCAGCACGGCCTCGGAGATTTCGGTGTTGATGTGTTCAACGGCTTTGAGCACGCCCTTGCCCAGGTAACGGCTCTTGTCGCCGTCACGCAGCTCGATGGCTTCGCGCGAGCCGGTCGATGCGCCCGAAGGCACAGCGGCACGGCCCATCACGCCGGATTCCAGCAAGACATCGCATTCGACGGTGGGGTTGCCGCGGCTGTCCAAAATTTCGCGGCCGACGATATCAACAATGGCACTCATTCAAGCTCTCCAAAAGGTCAAAAATTCGGGTTCGGCGCGCATCTTGCCAGCTGGCAGTTACCGGCGCTGAACAATCTTGCGCGGCGTCCGCCCCGCAGGGCGGGCGATTCAATTCAGGCGGTGAAGTCGTTCTCGAGCAGGGGCTGGCTCTTAACCACTTGGTCCAGTGCCACCAGCTGCTCCAACAAGGCGCGCATGCGCTTGAGCGGCACAGCGTTGGGGCCGTCGGACCAGGCTTCGGCCGGGCAGGGATGGGTTTCCATGAAGAGACCCGCCACACCGGCGGCGACGCCAGCACGGGCCAGCACCGGCACCATCTCGCGGGCACCGCCGCTGCTGGTGCCCTGGCCGCCGGGCTTTTGCACCGAGTGGGTCACATCGAACACCACCGGCGCGCCGGACTTGCGCATCTCGGCCAGGCTGCTCATGTCGGCCACCAGGTTGTTGTAACCAAAGCTAACGCCGCGCTCACAGGCCAGGAAACGGTCTTCCGACAGGCCGGCTTCCCGCGCAGCGTCGCGGGCCTTGTCGATGACGTTCTTCATATCCCAAGGGGCCAGGAACTGACCTTTTTTGATATTGACCGGCTTGCCGGACTTGGCCACCGCACGGATGAAGTCGGTCTGGCGACACAGAAACGCCGGCGTTTGCAAGACGTCAACCACGCTGGCGACTTCGGCCACCTGCGACTCATCATGCACATCGGTGATGATGGGCAGTTGCAACTGCTTGCGCACCTCGTCCAAGATTTTCAGGCCGGCATCGATGCCGACGCCGCGCTTGGTCGAACCCGAGGAGCGGTTGGCCTTGTCGAAGGAGCCTTTGTAGATCAGCGGAATGCCCAGAGCCGTGCAGGCTTCCTTCAATTGGCCAGCGACATCGATCGACATCTCCAGGCCCTCGATCGAGCAAGTACCGGCGATCAAGAAGAAAGGCCGGTCGATGCCGACCTCAAAACCGCAAAGCTTCATGGGCTAGATTCCTTCAGGCCTGTTGGTGGTCCAGCGCCGCCTTGATGAAGGCGGTGAACAGCGGGTGGCCGTCCCAAGGGGTGGACTTGAACTCGGGGTGGAACTGAACGCCCACATACCAGGGGTGAACCGTGCGGGGCAACTCCACCATCTCGGTCAGCTTCTCGCGCTGGGTGATGGCCGAGATCACCAAGCCGGCTTTTTGCAACTGATCGAGGTAATGCTCGTTGGCCTCGTAGCGGTGGCGGTGACGTTCGCTGACCACCGGGCCATAGATGTCATGGGCCAGGGTGCCGGGGGCTACGTCAGAGCTCTGGGCGCCCAGGCGCATGGTGCCGCCCAGATTGGACTTCTCGTCGCGCTTTTGAATGCTGCCGTCGGCGTCTTGCCACTCGTCGATCAAGGCGATCACCGGGTGCGGGGTCTCGGGGTCAAACTCGGTGGAGTTCGCGCCGCCCAGGCCGGCCATATGGCGCGCGTATTCAATCGTCGCGACCTGCATGCCCAGGCAGATGCCCAGGTAGGGCATCTTGTGCTCGCGGGCATATTGGGCCGCCAAGATCTTGCCTTCCACACCGCGCTTGCCAAAACCGCCGGGCACCAAGATGGCGTCGTACTGCTTAAGTTGGTCGATGTTGGCCGCACTCAGCAATTCCGAATCCACATACTCGATATTGACGCGAGCGTGGTTATGGATGCCGGCGTGGCGCAGCGCCTCGTTGAGCGATTTGTAGGAGTCGCTCAAGTCGGTGTACTTGCCGCACATCGCGATGGTGACGTTCTTGGCTGGGTTCAGCACCTCGTGCACCAGAGTGTCCCAACGCTTCAGGTCGGTGGACTTGGTGTTGAGTTGCAGCTTGGTGCAGATCAGCTGATCCAGACCTTGCTCATGCAGCATGCGCGGCACCTTGTAAATGGTGTCCACATCCCACATCGAGATCACGCCGTACTCGGGCACATTGGTGAAGAGCGAAATTTTTTCGCGCTCGTCGTCAGGAATGCGCCGGTCGGCGCGGCACAGCAGCGCGTCGGGCTGAATGCCGATTTCGCGCATCTTCTGTACCGTGTGCTGGGTCGGCTTGGTCTTGAGTTCGCCGGCAGCGGCGATCCAAGGCACATAAGACAGATGCACAAAGGCGACATTGTTCGGACCGGCCTTCAGGCTCATCTGACGCGCCGCTTCCAGGAAGGGCAGCGATTCGATGTCGCCGACGGTGCCGCCGATTTCAACAATGGCCACATCGACCGCATCGGCGGTGCCGACACCGGCGCCACGACGCACGAAGTCTTGGATCTCGTTGGTGATGTGCGGAATCACCTGCACCGTCTTGCCAAGGTAGTCGCCGCGGCGTTCCTTCTCCAGCACGGACATATAGATTTGTCCGGTGGTGAAGTTGTTGGCGCGCTTCATGCGCGTGGTGATGAAGCGCTCGTAGTGGCCCAGATCGAGGTCAGTTTCCGCGCCGTCTTCGGTGACGAACACCTCGCCGTGCTGGAAGGGGGACATCGTGCCCGGATCCACATTGATGTAGGGATCGAGCTTGATCAGGGTGACCTTGAGGCCGCGAGATTCGAGAATGGCAGCCAGTGAAGCTGATGCGATGCCCTTGCCGAGTGAGGACACCACACCGCCCGTGACGTAGACGTATTTGGTCATGTCTTGCAGCGTCCATCAAAAACGCTGTGGTGGTAAAGCGCGATTATAGAGGAGGCGAACCTTGGGTTTCAGGCTCGGCGTGAGGCAAGTGCATCAGGTCCAACATTTGCAGCACCAAAGCGGCGGTGTCGTCGGGGCGCTCGAAGGGGTAGAGGTGCGAGCCCTCCATCCAGACAAAGTGCGGGTGGGCAAGCGCCTTGCTGGCGGCCGAGCCCGCTTGGCGCAGTTCTTCCGACTGAGTTCCCGCAATGAATCCGACCGGGCATTGCGGCGGATGCTTTTGCGTCAGGCGACCGAGGTGGTGGGGCAGGGTCTCGTAGATGCGGGTTTCCAATTCGCGGCGAAAGCGCAGATGGATGCTGCCGTCAGCAGCTTCTTCAAAGCCGCTGTCCACATAGTCTTGCAGCACACGCGGGTCCCAACGGGCGAATTTGTGCTTGGGGGCAAAGTGCGCCAGCACCGCCGCTCGGTTGGGCCAGATATGGCGGCGCTGCCTTGAGACACGCCCCGGCGATACCCTCGGCATCAGGCCTGTGGCCTTGATGACCTGCACACTGTGCGCGCGCCAGCCAGTCACCAAGGGAGAGTCCAGCATCAGCAGCGATTGCGCCAGGTCAGGGCGGCGGCAGGCGGCCATCAGGCTCAGCAAGCCGCCCAGCGAATGCCCGACCAAGGTCACAGGCCCGGGCACAGGCATCGAGGGCTGGACCTGCTGTTCGATGAACTGAATCAGCTGCTCGCGCAGATGCGGCCAGTTGCTGGTGATGGGAAAGGCCGGGTCATGGCCAATCTGCGGCAGGGCATGCACCGTCCAACCGGCGCGCTGCCAGGCCTCGAATAGCACCCGATAGCAACCGGCGCCAAAACCATTGGCGTGCGAAAAAACAAGGGTCTTGGAAATGCCGGTGGCGCGTGTCATCGAGTTTTCAGCCAAGCTTGGATTTGCTCAGCTTCTTCAATTGGTAGACCAGGGCCAGCGCATCGCGCGGGCTGAGGGCGTCGGGGTCCACATCTTCCATCGCCGCGACCAAAGCGTGGGTCTCCTGGGTGACAGTGGTCTCGGGTGTTGCGGGCGCGGCAAACAAATCAATTTGCAGTTTGCTGTCCGAAGCCTTGGCTTCCAGCGCTTCCAAGGTGGAGCGCGCCTGGCGAACCAAGCTGGCTGGCATGCCGGCCAAACGCGCCACTTGAACGCCATAGCTGCGGCTGGCCGGGCCCGGCTGAATCTCGTGCAAGAAGACGATGGAGTCACCACTTTCCACCGCGCCCACATGGCAATTGATGGCCTGCGGATGCTTGGTGGGGAACTCGGTCAGCTCAAAGTAATGGGTAGCAAAGAGGGTGAAGGCTCGGGTCTTGTCGTGCAAATGGCTGGCGATGGCGCCGGCCAGGGCCAAGCCGTCAAAGGTAGAGGTGCCGCGACCGATCTCGTCCATCAAAACCAGCGAGTGCTCGGTTGCGCTGTGCAGAATCGCCGCGCCTTCGGTCATCTCCAGCATGAAGGTGGACTGGGCATTGGCCAAATCATCGGCCGCGCCAATGCGGGTGTGGATGGCATCCATGGGGCCCAAACGGCAGGCGTTGGCCGGAACATAGCTGCCCATGGCGGCCAGCAAGCTGATCAAGGCCGCCTGGCGCATGAAGGTGCTCTTACCGCCCATATTCGGGCCGGTGATCATCAGCATGCGGGTACGTGCATCCAGCCGGCAGTCATTGGCCATGAACTCGCCGGCACCGGTTTCGCGCAGCCGGGCTTCCACCACGGGGTGGCGGCCGGCCATGATGTCGATGCAGGGTTGGCTGACGAACTCCGGCCGGCACCAGCGCAGGCTGTGCGCCCGCTCGGCCAGTGCGGCCAGCGCATCCAGGCTGGCCAGCGCCCGGCCGAGTGCGGTCAAGGCCTGCAGCTCTTCGGTCAGTTGATCCAGCAACATCTCGAACAGGAGCTTCTCGCGCGCCAGGGCGCGCTCTTGGGCGGACAAGGCCTTGTCTTCAAAGGCCTTCAACTCGGGCGTGATGTAGCGCTCGGCGTTCTTCAGGGTTTGGCGGCGCTGATAGTCCAGCGGCACTTTGTCGACCTGGCCTTGGGTGACTTCGATATAGAAGCCATGCACTTTGTTGAACTGCACCCGCAGATTGGGAATGCCGGTGCGGGCGCGTTCGCGGGTTTCCAGGTCCAGCAAGAAGGCATCGCAATTGCTTTGGATGCCGCGCAACTCGTCCAGCTCGGCATCAAAACCATCGGCAATCACGCCGCCGTCACGCACCAGCACGGCCGGCTCTTCGGCAATCGCATGGCGCAGCAGCTCTTCGATATGCGGCGAGGCGCGCAGACCTTGCGCCAAGCTGTCGAGCAGGGCGCTGCCGCTGGGCAGCGTTTGCTGCAGTGCGGGCAAGACTTGCAATGTGCTGCGCAGCCCGGTCAACTCGCGCGGGCGCACTTGGCGCAAGGCGATGCGTGCGGCAATCCGTTCCACATCGGAGACTTGGCGCAAGCCTTCACGCAGCGCTTCGGGCGAAGCGCGCATGAAGGCCTCAATGGCGCCGTGTCGCGCCAGCGCCTCGCCCCGTTCACGCTTGGGGTGCAGCAACCAGTGTCTCAGGGCGCGGCTGCCCATGCCGGTGCGGCAGCTGTCCAGCAAGGACATCAGGGTGGGAGAACTTTCTCCGCGCAAGGTCTGGGTGAGTTCCAGATTGCGCTGCGTGGCGGGCGGCAAGTCCAATAAATCGCTGCTGCGCTGCACCTGCAGGCTCTTGACGTGGGCGAGTGCTCGGCCCTGTGTGTGTTCGGCATAACTGAGCAAAGCAGCGGCTGCGGCTTGGGCCGCGCTGAGTTCTTGCGCATTGAAGCCGGCTAGGCTGGCCACGCCGAGCTGCTCGCACAGTTTGCGCGCGCCTAAGTTGGTGTCGAACTGCCAGCTGGGGCGGTTGGTGATGGCTACATGTGCGGCGAGCACGCCGGCGGGTTGACGCTCGCGGTCCACCAGCACTTCGGCCGGGCTCAGACGCGCCAACCAGGAGGGCAGCTCCTTGTCGCTGCATTCGGCCAGCCCGAGCTGACCTTGGGTCATGGACAACCAGGCCAGCCCGTGGTTCTTGCCCTGCTGCACCACCGCCAGCAGAACAGAGTCTTGCTTGTCGGCCAGTAATTCGCTGTCCGTGACCGTGCCCGGGGTGACCACGCGCACTACTTTGCGCTCAACCGGCCCTTTGCTGGTGGCCACATCGCCGACCTGTTCGGCAATCGCCACCGCTTCGCCCAGCTTGATCAGCTTGGCCAAATAGCTTTCCAAGGCGCTGACCGGAATGCCAGCCATCACCACGGGTTGGCCGGCGCTTTGGCCGCGAGCGGTCAGGGTAATGTCCAGCAGCGCATTGGCCTTGCGGGCATCATCAAAGAAGACCTCGTAGAAGTCACCCATGCGAAAGAACACCAGCTCATCGGGGTGCTCGGCCTTGATGCGAAGGTACTGCGCCATCACGGGCGTGTGGGCGCTGAAATCTGGGGTCTGGCTCATTGGGCTTTCAAACATGAACAAAGCCCTCGGATGGAGGGCTTTGCCTTGAGGTGAATGCGTAGTTTAAGCGTCGAAGCTCATCGCATTCCGTGTAGCTGAGTTGGGTTGGGATCAAAGCGCGCAAGAAAAAGGCCCTCCGAGGAGGGCCTCGTCGAAGTGCACAACTGCCTCGGCAGGGTTTACTCGGCGTCAGTCTTTTTGATGCGTACTGCGGCGCGCTTCTTGGTGGCCGGCGCAGCGGCGGCGGCCAGGGCGTCAACAGCGGAAGTCTTGCCTTCAGCATCACCCCCCTCGGCCTTGGCCTCGTCGTCGGCGCTGATCACGCGAGTGTAGGGCGCCAAGATGGTGACCAGTTGGCCGTAGATCTTGGGGCTGCCGGCCACCACTTCGCGCTGATGCAAGAAGTCGGATTCGCCGGTGAAGTTGCCAATCAGGCCGCCTGCTTCGGTGATGATCAGCGAGCCGGCTGCCACATCCCAGGGCTGCAGGCCGGTTTCAAAGAAGGCGTCGTAATAGCCGGCGGCCACATAGCAAAGGTCCAGTGCAGCAGCACCGGGGCGGCGCAGGCCGGCGCATTCCACCATCACGGCCTCGAACATCTTCATATAGCGCTTGAAGTTGTCGCCGCGGCGGAAGGGGAAGCCGGTGCCGATCAGGGCGTCGCTCAAGCGGGTGCGCTTGGAGACGCGCAGGCGGCGGTCGTTCATGAAGGCGCCGCGGCCCTTGGTGGCGTAGAACAGGTCGTTGCGGGTCGGGTCATAGACAACGGCTTGCTGCACCACGCCGCGATGCGCCAGCGCGATGGACACGCAGTACATCGGCAGACCGTGGATGAAATTGGTGGTGCCGTCCAGCGGATCGATGATCCAGACGTATTCAGAATGCTTGGCGCCATACTCGCGGCCCGACTCTTCGGCGAGGATGCCGTGGTCGGGGTAGGCTTGCAGCAGCGTTTCAATGATGATTTTTTCAGCAGCTTGGTCCACCTCGGTCACAAAGTCATTGGGCGACTTGGTGTTGATCTTCAGAATGTCGAGGTCCATGGAGGCGCGGTTGATGATGGCACCGGCCGCACGTGCCGCCTTGATGGCGACATTGAGCATGGGATGGAGTGAAGCTTGCTGCGTCATTCGTGAAAACCTTGGTTGGCCGGCGCACATGGCTTGTGCACCATGAGGCTCGGGAGGTGAACTGGCGGAAAAAAAGAGCGCCCTGATTTGGGTTTCGCGGTCAATGCCGGCCCGGACTCAGGATAATCCCGCATTTTAGCCGAGCCTTGCCGATTCCTCCAAATGCCAGCCTTTCTGGACTTGAAGCCGGCGTAGATATGACACGATTTATCCTGATTCAAACCAGCCACCCCGGCAATGTCGGCGCCACCGCCCGCGCCATGAAGGTGATGGGTTTTTCTGAACTGGTCTTGGTCAAGCCGCGTTTTGCGGATGTGCTGAGCCAGGAGGAAACGGTGGCCATGGCCAGCGGCGCCGCCGATATCTTGGTGCGCGCCCGGATCGTGGACACGCTGGAAGAAGCGCTCGACGGTATCACCTTCGCTTGCGCCACCGCCATGACGCCGCGTGACTTTGGCCCGCCAGTGCGCGAGCCGCGCGTACTGTTTAGCGAGTTGGCCGCCAGCGCGCACAAAGTCGGTCTGGTCTTTGGCTCCGAGCGCTACGGCATGAGCAATGAAGATGTGTATCGCTGCCACGCGGTGCTCTCGATCCCGACCCATCCAGACTACGGCTCATTGAATCTGGCCCAGGCGGTGCAACTCTTGGCTTATGACTGGCGCCAAGCTTTGGGCGGCTTTTCTGTGGCCCCGCGAACAGAAGCCCCGAACTTTGCCGACGCGAAGGCGGTGCAAGGCTTGCTGCAACATTTGCAAAGTTCGTTGGAAGCAATTGGCTATTTGAACCCGGCCGCTCCCAAGAAGTTGATCCCTCGGCTCAACCAACTCTTCAATCGCGCCGGGCTGACGAACGAGGAGGTGCATGTTTTTCGCGGCATTGCCCGTGCCATGGTGGAAGCACCGCGCAGCCCTCATGCCAAGCCAGACGCAAGCCTCACCGCGAGCGAAGATTGAATCGCACCGCTAAACTGGCCGGCCCTCTCTTGCTTTGAGTCTCCATGTTCCAGCGCATCCGCGAAGACATTGCCTGCATTCTTGAACGCGACCCCGCCGCACGCACGGCCTGGGAAGTGTTGACCTGCTATCCAGGGTTGCATGCGCTGATCCTGCATCGCCGGGCACATTGGTGCTGGACGCACGGGCTGAAGTGGCTGGGCCGATTCATTTCCCATTGCACCCGTTTCTTGACTGGCATTGAGATTCATCCGGGCGCAACCATCGCTCGCAAGGTCTTCATCGACCACGGCATGGGCATCGTCATCGGTGAGATGGCAGAAATCGGCGAGGGCTGCACCATTTATCAGGGCGTGACCCTGGGCGGCACGGCGCTGGTGAAAGGCGCCAAGCGTCACCCGACCTTGGAGGCCGGCGTCATCATTGGTGCCAACGCTTGCGTTTTGGGCGGCTTTACCGTGGGTGCGGGCGCGCGGGTCGGTTCAGGGGCGGTGGTCACCAAGCCGGTTCCTGCAGGCGCCACGGCGGTGGGCAACCCGGCGCGCATCATCGAGGCCAAGGCCGATGTGCAGCGCGAGGAGGCTGCGGCCAAGATGGGTTTCTCAGCCTACGGCGTCAGCCAAGGCGACGATCCGGTGGCGCAGGCCTTGCGCGGCTTGATTGACAACGCGTCCGGCCATGATCATCAGATTGCCTTGCTTTGGCAGGCCGTTTGCAAGTTGTCGGCGGCTTCGCGCTCGCCGGTGGGCGATTGCGTGCCCCAAGACGCTCAACAGGATGAAGCCTTTGACGCCGCTTCGTTGAGCCGCTTGGTCAAGGAGTAAGCCTGGAATGGTGGGGGTGCCCCAATCCGCGTGCCAGGCGCTGTGATTCAGCCTGGTGAGCGAGGCGGGCGTTGGGCCGACTTGGGGCGGAAGGCGCGAACGATGTCCTCGCGAGTTTCCATGTAAGGCCCGCCGATCAGGTCGATGCAGTAAGGCACGGCGGCAAAAATGCCGTCCACCACTGGCTCGCCTTCGGCGTCCTTCAGTCCGGCGAGGGTCTCGGCAATCGACTTGGGCTGACCCGGCAGATTGATGATCAAGGCCTTGCCTCGAATCACCGCGACCTGGCGCGACAAAATCGCGGTCGGGACAAAGCGCAGCGAGATCTGCCGCATCTGTTCGCCAAAGCCTGGCATTTCCTTGTCGGCCACGTCCAAGGTGGCCTCTGGCGTGACGTCGCGCAAAGCCGGCCCGGTGCCGCCGGTGGTCAAGACCAGATTGCAGGCCTGTTCATCGACCAATTCACGCAAGGTGCTGGCAATCAAAGGCCTTTCATCGGGGATCAGCCGTGCCTCGAACTGAATCGGGTTGATCAGGGCTGCGCTCAGCCAAGCCTGCAAGGCCGGCAAGCCCTTGTCTTCATAGATGCCGCCGGACGCCCGGTCGCTGACCGAAACAATGCCAATGCGAAGCGCATCTGGCGGGCTCATCGATTCACTCATCCGCATCGTCCTTGGCCACGTCCTCCTCGGGGGCGACGCGCAGTTGTTCGGTCTTGATGAACTGAAACAGATCGCGGTAGGCGCGGCCGGAACGTTGCTCGGGCGCGGCTGCTGCATCTTTTCTCGCGGCGCGAACCAAGCTGCGCAACTGCTGCACATCAATGCCTTCGTGTTCGGCAATGAATTCTTGCAATGCCGCGTCTTGAGCCAGCAAGCGCTCGCGCCAGCGTTCGCTCTGGTGCAAGGCCAAACTGTCCTTGGCGTGGCCGAGTTTGAAGGCGGCGACCGCCTCGCGCAGCGGCTCGGGGTCCACGCGCCGCATCAGCTTGCCGATGTATTGCATCTGGCGGCGACGGCCTTCGTGTGATGTGATTTTCTTGGCCGCACGCAAAGCATCCGCGAGGATCTCGGGCAAGGCCAAAGGCTCCAGGCGGCTCGGGGGGAGGTTCATCAACTCCTCACCCAGCGCCTGCAGTTCGGTCATGTCGCGTTTGAGCTGGCTTTTGCTGGGACGATCGAAGTCATCGTCCTCGGCTGCGAATTCTTCTTGTGTTCTCATGGTGCTATCGGGCGTTTGAAGCGGGGCTAACCGAAAATTCGGTCTGTGCAAGTTGCCTGAGTGGCGGCCTAGCGCGGCTCGTGCCGGGCGAAAAAGCTTGCTCGGTAAGGCCGGGTGAGCGGCTCGGGCATCTCTGCGGCTCGTATGATTGTCCCCCACTTCTGTATTTCAGCGCAGTCCGACTTGCACGCAGGTGGACTGCGGCGCCTACTTTTCATCCGGCTCATCACCCCATGTCCAAGCTTGCTCAGCCTTCCCCCAGTTCCAGCACCAGCTCCGCCACCGTTTCAGGGATGAGCGGCGGCAGTGGTTTCGCCTACCGGGTGGATCAGTTCCAGCAACTCATCGAGGACGTGTTGCTCGAGGCCAAGAAACTCGGCGCCTCGGATGCGGGCGCGGAGGTTTCCGAGGGCTGTGGTTTGTCGGTCTCCACTCGTATGGGCTCGCTGGAAAACGTCGAACGCAACCGTGACAAGTCGCTGGGTATTTCGGTGTACGTGGGTCAGCGACGCGGGAATGCCAGTACTTCAGATTTTTCGCCCAAGGCCTTGCGAGACACGGTCAGGGCCGCGTTCGATATCGCGCGCTTCACCGCGGAAGACCCGGTGGCGGGTCTGCCCGATGAGGAGGACTTGTCCTTGGATCCGAGCAGCCGCCCCGAATTGGACTTGTTCCACCCCTGGAGCATTGACGCGCAAGCGGCGGGCGAGCTCGCCTTGCGCTGCGAGGCGGCGGCGTTCGCGGTGGATCGCCGTATCAGCAATAGCGAAGGCGCCGCAGTCTCGGCGCAGCAGTCCCATTTCTTTTCTGGCAACAGCCGCGGCTTTCGGGGCGGCTATGCCAGCTCGCGCCATTCGATTTCGGTGGCTCCCATCGCGGGGCGCGGCGCTCAGATGCAGCGGGATTCGTGGTACAGCTCTCAGCGCGACGCCCGCGATTTGGCCTCAGCCGAGGCGATTGGACGCTACGCGGCGGAGCGGGCGCTGGCCCGCTTGAAATCTCGACGCGTACCAACAGCGGAAGTCCCGGTCTTGTTTGAGAGCACCGTGGCGGCCGGCTTGCTGGGTGCTTTGGTCCAGGCAGTCAGCGGCGGCTCTTTGTACCGACGCGCCAGCTTCTTGCTCGACAGCTTGGGTACGCCGGTGCTTGCTTCACACATTGATATTCACGAGAACCCACACGAAGTCAAGGGCAAGGGCAGCGCCCCGTTTGACGATGAAGGCGTCATCACTCGGCCGCGCCATGTGGTGGAGGCGGGTGTGTTGCAGGGTTACTTTTTGTCGACCTACTCGGCGCGTAAGCTGGGGATGCGCACCACCGGCCATGCGGGGGGCTCGCACAATCTGCGCATGACTTCTCGCTGGACCGCGCCAGGCGATGACCTGAAGACCATGTTGCGGCGACTGGGGACGGGCCTGCTGGTCACCGAGTTGATGGGGCAGGGCGTGAACTACGTGACGGGTGACTATTCGCGTGGCGTCAGTGGCTACTGGGTTGAGCAAGGAGAGATTGCTTTTCCGGTCCATGAACTGACGATTGCGGGCAATCTGCGTGAGATGTATCAAAACATCATTGGCATTGGCTGTGACACCTACACCATGGGTGGCAAGACCATCGGCTCGGTTTTGATCTCGCGGATGAAATTGGCCGGCAGTTAACTCGAAATTTCAGCGGACTTTAAGCTGCCGTTCACCTGGCTGTCAGTTCAGTGAATTCGCCCCTAAAAAGGGCATGTTTCGCACGGGTTTGCCCCCATCGGCATGGTTTTGGGGCACCCTAGAATCAGTTGGCAATTACTGCAACTTACTTTCTAGGAGTCCCAAGATGGAGCGTCGTTCCTTTGTTCGGCAGGCAGGTCTGGCTGGTGTTTTTGCCGCCGGTGTTGCACCTGCTGTCGTCCATGCGCAAACCAATGTGCGTTGGCGTCTAACTTCCGCTTTTCCTAAGGCCTTGGACACGATTTACGGGGCGGCCGATGTGTTCTCGAA
The DNA here is from genome assembly GCF_049240545.1 of Roseateles sp. Lineage (GTDB taxonomy): Bacteria > Pseudomonadota > Gammaproteobacteria > Burkholderiales > Burkholderiaceae_C > Paucibacter_A. The sequence continues at coordinate 53,945 of NZ_JBMLSK010000170.1, forward strand.
GTCCATCTCGGACATGAGCGGCGGCAAGTTCCAGATTTCCGTTCACCCTTCCGGTGAGCTGGTCGGTGGTTTCGGTCAGGTGGACGCTCTGCAAAGTGGCACGGTGGAAATGTGCCATACCGCTCCTTACTACTACTTCGGCAAGGACCCAACATTTGCGCTGGGTTGTGCCATTCCTTTCGGCTTGAACAGCCGTCAGATGAGCGCCTGGATGATCGAGGGCAACGGCCTGAAGCTGATGCGCGAGTTCTATGCGAACTACAACATCATCAACTTCGTTGGCGGCAACACCGGCGCGCAAATGGGCGGCTGGTGGCGCAAGGAAATCAAGTCTCTGGCTGACATCAAGGGCTTGAAGTTCCGTACCGGTGGCTTCAGCGGTGTGATTTTTGGCAAGCTCGGCGGCGTGGCTCAGAGCATTCCTGGCGGCGAGATCTATCAGGCGCTCGAGAAGGGCACCATCGACGCTGCAGAGTGGGTGGGACCGTACGACGATGAGAAGCTCGGCTTCAACAAGGTCGCGCCCTTCTACGGCTACCCCGGTTTCTGGGAAGGTGGCCCGCAGCTGGACTTTTACATCAACACCAAGGCCTACAACTCGCTGTCTTCGGAGTACAAGGCCATGATTGAAGCGGCTTCCGTTGAGGCTGCAACTGTCATGCAGGCGCGCTATGACGCTCGCAACCCGGCCGCACTGAAGCGCCTGGTCGCCGGGGGCACCAAGCTGTTCCGCTTCCCCAAGGACATGCTGGACGCCGCGTTCAAGGAGTCGATGGCCACCTACGCCGATCTGAGCGCCAAGAACCCCGCTTGGAAGAAGATTTACGAGGACTACAGTGCCTTCCGCCGGGATCAGAACCTGTGGTTCCGCTTCGCTGAAGCCGGTTTCGACGACTTCATGCAGCAGCAAAGGCTCTAAGGTTCAGAGCAAGCGGGGCCGATACGGCTCCGCCAGCAAGATCCAGACCTCGCCTTGGCGAGGTTTTTTTTCGCCTGTCGGTTCCAGGTTCGGTCACCGCAGCCCCTGGATTCGGGGCTGGTGTGTGCGGCGTCCAGGCTCTTGGTCGGGGGCGAGATGCCCATGAAGAACAAAGGCACCGGACACCTCTTGCATCATGTTTCCATGCATCAGGGTGGCGGTGCCTATATCGAGCTTCTTGACGCCCATTTGGTGCAGCGTCAGGAGCCCAGGCCGAGAAAGAGAAGGGCTACTTTTTGGCTTTGTCTTCCTTTACCGCATCGAGCAATCCCTTCATCGGATCGTCCTCGGCTGCTGAAGCTGCAGGGTCCGCAGGAGGAGCAAAAGGATCATGCGCGGGTGTCGAGCTGCCCTCTTGCGCTGAGTTCGCATTGGGCTCCGTGCTGTCTCTGCCGCCCATATTCTCCAACTGCTGCAAGACCGAGGCGTCGTCGAGTTTCTGGGTCTGCACCAAGCCTCCGATGACCAGTTCCGGCTTGGCAATGATGACCCCGACCATGATCAGCTGAAGGATGATGAATGCAATCGAGCCCTTGTAGATCTGTGCGGTGGTGACGGCGGGAATGGTCTTGGCGGTGACGCGATCCTTGTAGTCCTTCTTGGGCGCGACGCTGCGCAGATAGAAGAGCGCAAAGCCGAACGGTGGTGTCAGGAAGGAGGTTTGCAAATTCATGGCAACGATCACACCAAACCAGATCATGACCGCGTCCGGCGGCACCCCGGGCAGCATGGCAGGCAGCAATTTCTCGGCCACTGGCGCGATCATCGGGATCACGATGAAGGCGATCTCGAAGAAGTCAATGAACATGCCGAGAATGAAGATCAGCAGATTGACCACAATCAGGAAGCCCAGTGCGCCGCCTGGCAAGGATTTGAACAAGTTTTCAACCCAGAAGTGGCCGTCTGCCGCATTGAAGGTGAAGCTGAAGACGGTGGAGCCGATCAGGATGAACAAGACGAAGCAGGACAAACGTGCCGTGCTGTCCAAGGCTTGATTCATCGCCTTGAGCGGCATACGACGGCGCGCGATGGCCATCAACAGCGCGCCTACGGCACCCATCGCTCCGCCTTCGGTCGGTGTGGCAACACCGAGGAAGATGGTGCCCAGCACCAGGAAAATCAGCACCAAGGGCGGGATCAACACAAAGGTGACCCGCTCGGCCAGTTTGGACAACAGGCCCATTCCGGTGAGCTTGTTGATGAGGGCCAAACCCAGGGCGAAGATAGAGGCCACGGTCATGGAGCTGATGAAGATCTCATCGTTCGGTGCCGCATTGGGGCGCTCCATCCATTGCTTGAGCATGGAGTCGTGCACCGTTGACCATATATAGCCCACGGCGCCAGCAATCAGCAGCAAGACCAGCAGCGACTTGTGGCCGCTGGCGCCATTGCCTTCACGGTAAATGCGTGCCTCTTCTGGCAGGGCCGGCACCCAAGCGGGGCGCACGAATGCGACGAGGGCAATGAAGGCGAGATACAAACCCACCAGCATCAATCCCGGCACCAGCGCGCCGGCATACATATCGCCCACCGAGCGGCCCAACTGGTCGGCCAGAACGATCAGCACCAAGGAGGGGGGGATTGCTTGAGCCAGCGTCCCGGAGGCGGTGATCGCCCCCGTTGCAATCGTGCGGTTGTAGCCGTAGCGAAGCATGATGGGCAGCGAAATCAGGCCCATGGAAATGACCGCCGCAGCGACGACGCCGGTGGTTGCGGCCAATAGTGCGCCCACCAGGATCACGGCGATGGCAAGCCCGCCGCGAACCGGGCCGAAGACCTGCCCTACGGTTTCCAGCAGATCTTCCGCCATGCCTGATCTTTCAAGGATGATGCCCATGAAAGTGAAGAAGGGAATGGCGAGCAGCGTGTCGTTCGACATGATGTTGAAGACGCGCAGCGGCAGGGCGCCGAACATATTGGACGGGAAGAGCCCGACTTCGATGCCAATGGCACCAAACAGCAAGCCGGTGGCAGCCAGTCCGAAGGCGACTGGAATGCCGATCAGCAAGAAGACTAGGAGACCCCCGAACAGCAGGGGGACGAAATTTTCAGCAATGAAGGCAGCCATGTCTGAGTCTCAGCGGGCGTTGGATTTGGAAGTTGCAGCCGCTTCGGCGTCTGCATGGGCACGCAGCTCTTCAAGCAACTGCTCTTCGGCGCTCTTTTCTTGCTCAAGCGGGAAGGGTTCGCTGCGGTGGCCGGTCAAATAGGCGCAGCGCTTGATCAGCTCGGAAACGGCTTGCAGCGCCAGCAGCGCAAATCCGGCGGGCAGCAACAGCATCACCGGCCAGCGAATCAAGCCGCCTGCGTTGGAGCTGACTTCGCCGGAAACCCAGGCGCGGTGAAACAAGGGCCAGGCGAGGTCAACCATGATCCAGCACAGCGGGAAGATGACGAAAACGATGCCCAGGATGTCGATGATGGTGTTCGTGCGAACCGACAGGCGAGAGGAGATGAAGTCAATGCGGACGTGCGCATTCTTCAGAAACACATAGCCGGCGCCGAGCATGAACACGGCAGCAAACAAGTACCACTGAATCTCAAGGTAAGCATTCGAGCTGATGTCGAAGGCTTTGCGCACGATGGCGTTGCCGGCGCTGATGAGCACGGCGGCAAGAATCAACCAGCGCACGGACGCGCCGGCGAACTCGCCGATGCGGTCGATGGCTTTGGACAGGGAAAGAAGGGCTTGCATCAGGCGTCCAGACGAAAGTGGAAGGTCGCACAAACCACTCACCCAAGTTCGGGATCTGGATGGCTTGCGCCCAAGGGCTGAGCCAGCCCACGCTGCACTGTAGTCAGTCGCAACTGAATGAAGCCTGAAATTACTGCCTCTTCAGGGAAAGCACTGAGAAGGCGCTAGCCCAGGACCCACTGACTTGGGCTGGCACGGCGCCTTTCAGAAGAGGTATCGCTTCAGCCGAGCGTGGCTGCGTTGAACAAGCGGGTCGAGCGTGCGCCCGAGCGGCAAAAAGCCAGGATAGGCCGAGGCAGGCTCTGCAGCAGCTGTTTGAACTGCTCAATCTCTTCCGGCGACTGGTAGGCGCCGTTGACCGGCAAATGGCGGTATTCGAGGCCGGCGGCTTGTGCCGATGCTTCCATTTGCGCGCTGCTGGGTTGATCGGGGCCGCCTTCGAAATCGGGGCGATTGTTGATCACACTGCGAAAGCCCGCGGCCGCAGCCTCGGCCATGGCGTGAGGGCCCAGTTGAGGTGCGACGCAAAAGTCCGGCGTCAGGGCTTGGATAGGCAGACTCATGGAGGAACTCCTTACTGCTGGAGGGCCTGTTTGACGGCGGCGGAGACCATGGCCATTTCAGCTTTTCCGGTCACCTGAGCTTTGACGGCAGCCATGACACGACCCATGTCGGCCGGGCCTTTGGCGCCCAAGTCGGCGACGATAGCGTTCACCGCAGTCTGAACCTCTTCGCTGCTCATGCGCTGCGGCAAATAGGCCTCTAGCACCGCGAGCTCCACGGTTTCTTTCTCGGCCAGGTCAGGGCGCCCGCCGGCGGTGAACTGTTGGATGGAGTCTTTGCGCTGCTTGATCAGCTTGTCCACGATGGCGACCAATGCCACGTCATCCACCACGATGCGCTCATCGACTTCCTTTTGCTTGATTGCGGCCAGCAGGCCGCGGATGGTCACCAGTTTGTCGGCTTCTTTGGCGCGCATGGCGGCCTTCATGTCTTCGGTGATGCGGTCTTTCAAACTCATGGCGAATCCTTTAGCTCGGGTGAAGGGCTTGGGCTGGAATTGTGGGGGCAAAGATGGGTGGGCAAGCTTGCACAGCAACCTGCGCAGGCAAAGAAAAGGCCCGCGACAGCGTCCTGTGCGGGCCTTGTTCTTGAGCTTATTCAGCTACTTCGGCGTGAACCGATTTTCGTTTGCGAGCGCCGGAGGCGCCGTCAAAGACGAAGATCAGTACAGCTTCTTCGGCAGTTGCATGCTGCGAACGCGCTTGTAGTGACGCTTGACGGCCGCAGCCTTCTTGCGCTTACGCTCAGCCGTGGGCTTCTCGTAAAACTCGCGGGCGCGCAGATCGGTCAGCAGGCCCAGTTTTTCGATAGTGCGCTTGAAACGGCGCAGAGCCACATCAAACGGCTCATTCTCTTTGACGCGAATCGTGGTCATGAAAAAGTATTTCCTTCAATATGCGCTCGGTGTTCGTCAATCACTGCATTCAAATCAACGCCAGTTGGACTTGATTTGATGCCCGTGTTTGAAGCGGCTTTTCCGGATTCCGCTTCAAAAATGTTGCGAATCGACGCGCAGGGTTTGCCAGCAAAGAGAGCGAGTATAGCTCTGTTTTTAGGTTTTTTCCATATTTGCACAGATTGATCTTGCGCACGCTGCGGCGCTGGCCCAGGCCCACTGGAAGTTGTAACCCCCAAGCCATCCGGTGATATCAACGACTTCACCAATGAAATGAAGGCCAGGCACGCGCTTGCTTTCCAGGCTTTGTGAGCTGAGTTCCCGCGTGTCGATGCCGCCGCGCATCACTTCGGCTTTGCGCCAGCCCTCGCTGCCGCTGGGGGTTAAGCGCCAAGATTGCAACTGTTCCGCCAAATGCTGCAAGTCCTTGTCTTTGCATTCGGGCATGGCGCGTTGGGCCGGCAGACCCAGTCGTTCGAGCCAGGCCTGTGCCAGGCGCTGAGGCAGCAATGTGGCCAGCAGGTTGCCCAGTTGCCGCCGGGAGTCGGTTTTGGCCGCCTTCAGTTGCTCGTTCAAGTCCGACTCGGGCGCCAAGTCGATCGAAAGTGTTTGGCCCTCGGTCCAGAAACTTGATATTTGCAGGATGGCCGGCCCACTCAAACCTCGATGGGTGAACAGCAGGTCCTCCAAAAAACGTCCCCGTGCCTTGCCTTGACCGGTGCTGACCACGACGGGCAATGACAAGCCGGACAAAGCCGAGAATGGTGCCCATGCCTCGGCGTCAAAGGTCAGGGGAACCAAGGCTGGGCGGGGCTCCACAATGGTGTGCCCCAGGCGTTTGGCCAAGCGCAGGCCCCAGTCCGTGGCGCCGATTTTGGGAATGGACAGGCCGCCGGTTGCAATCACCAATCGGCGTGTCTGCACTTGGCCCCGCGAGGTTTCGAGGAGGAATCCGCCGTTGGGTGCGGGGCCCTGTTGAACGTCCAGCACACTGCAAGGCTGCCATCGCTGGACGCCGCCCGCCTCACACTCGGCCAAGAGCATCCGAATGATCAGTTCGCTGGAGTCGTCGCAAAACAGTTGCCCCTTGTGCTTTTCGTGGAAGGCAATGCCGTGCTTCTGCACCAAGGCAATGAAATCATGGCTGCTGAAACGGGCCAGTGCTGAGCGGCAAAACGCGGGGTTGTCGGACAGGAAGTTGCTGGGCCCGACGTCGCGGTTGGTGAAATTGCAGCGGCCGCCGCCGGAGATGCGGATCTTCTCTGCGACGCGCTCGGCGTGGTCGATCAACAAAACGTTCTGACCGCCTTGGCCGGCCATGCCCGCACAAAAAAGCCCGGCGGCACCGGCGCCGACGACCACAAGGTCAAAAGAATGCATGTCTAAATTGCCGGAATCAAGGAAAGAAGGGGAAGCGGCTGATCGCCCGTAGGCGAGCCTTCAGGAGGGGCATTGTCCCGCAGATAGGGGGCTGGAGTGCCGTAACTCAAGCACTCAGCAGGCTGGGGTGGTGCGATAGTCATCAACGCTGGACTCAAAGCCGCCTGGATAGATGCCCGGCTTTGGATACCATCTCCGCGTGTCAAACTTGCCTCCCAGATGCCCCAAATTAGGGGGACTGGCCCCGTGCGAGGGGGCCGCCTCTTGATCAGGCGAGTACAAGCCATCTACATTTCCTCCACATGGGCTTTCCCAGGTGGTTTGGTGCCACGGGCCCGGAAAACATATTGAGAATTCATGGATAGTTCAGCGACTCCTTTCGAAGACGCGAAGCCCGGCCAGGACTCCTTGGCTGAATGGCTTGCGGCTCAGCCCAATCTGGCGCCGGAGTTGGGGGCGGTGGTCACGTCCTTGATCGAGCCCTTGGAAGCCTTTGCGGCCGTCAAGTCACTGGTCTCGGGCCGTTATGTTTATGGCAGCCCTGGCTTGAGTGCTTTGTTTGGACGCGAACACTGGGTCGGCTGTTCGGACAGTGATTTGATGCGTGCGGATGAAGTGATCGGCATGCGACGGGTTGAGCAAGCCGTGATGGCTCAGCGTACCCAGGTCGTCAGCGAGCACCGGCTTGATCTGGCCGGTCGTCGTCGCGAGTTCACCGTCAGTCGCGCGCCGCTGGGTGCTGAACACATCTTGTCGGTCTGGCGCGAGCGCACCGAAGAGCGGCATCGCGAGAGCCATCTGCAGCGCGCGCTGCAACAAATCGAGCAACAGCAAAAAACGATTGAGCAAATTCGGCGCGAGTTGCAGCAAGGCTCCGGTCGTGACGATATGTCCGGCCTGTACTTGCGGGCGCAGTTCGACGATCAACTGCTGCGAGAAATCGATCTTTCCACTCGCGAGCATCGGGAGTTTGCCCTAGTCATCATCGCCTTGGATCCGTTGCCGACCTCCGCACAAGCCTTGGGCGAGGAAGCGGATCATCGATTGCTGGAAGGCATGGGGCGTATGCTGCGTGCGAACACCCGTGCGATGGATGCTGCATGCCGCATTGGTGAGCGTCGATTTGCTGTGTTGCTCTCCGGGGTGGGCTTGGCCACAGCCCATGCGCGGATGGAGCAGTTGCGTCGCCAATGTACGGCTCAGATCATTGTCCTCAATGGTGTGGACATGGGTTTGTCGATCTCGATGGGCGTGTCGAGCTTCCCTCATACGGCTTCCAAGCAAGATGAACTGCTGTCGGCCAGTGAGTCTGCGGTGCAAGAGGCACAGCGCCGTGGCGGCAATCAAGTGGTGCTGGCGTCGATCCCCTTCGTCAGCTGAGCCGACTCTGCAAGAGGCGGCTAGGTGGGCTTGAGCCGGTCTTCGAGCAGACGCCACTCTTCAGGGCTGACCGGGGTGATGGACAGGCGGCTGCCGGGTTGCAAGACACGCAAGCTGCACAGTGCCTCGTCGGCACGTAAGGCGGCCAAGCTGAGCAACTGGGTCTTGCGGACGAAGCGCACGTCCACATTCAGCCAGCGCGGTGCTTCTCGCGTCGCCTTGGCGTCAAAGTAGGGGCTTTGCGGATCGAACTGGGTTGCGTCAGGGTAGGCGCCGCTGGCGATTGAAGCCAAACCGGCGATGCCAGGCTCTGGGCACGAAGAGTGGTAGAACAAAACCCCGTCCCCTACCCGCATTTGGTCACGCATGAAATTGCGGGACTGGTAGTTGCGTACGCCGATCCAGGGCACGGTCTGGCCGTTCGCTTGGGCAAGGTCGTCGATCGAGCATTCACTCGGCTCAGACTTCATCAACCAGTAGTTCAATGGGGAGGCGGCTTGCGTAGAAAAATCGGTCAGCGAGCCGCACATTTCTTGTACTGGCGCCGCAAAGCAAAGGTGTCCACCGCGAACCGTGAGCCGCAGTCCTGAACCAGGGGTTCAGGTGGGCGAGGTCAGCCAAGCATTGGGTTCATCTGACGCGAGACGATCACGCTTGCTGGGCAATGTTCCAAGCCCTTGCTCAGAGAGCATTGGTTCAAGGACATATAAAGCTCACGCGGACGCAATGGACGTTGGGGATTCTAAGGCCTCTCGAGCGAGGCACCGTGTGCTTTACAGCAATTGGCCGTCATGGCCGAGGGCTTCATCCAGGCGTCGAATCATGCCGTCCAGATCCGGCAGTGAATTCGCTGCAGCGGGCGCCGGACGACTCTCGGTTGCTGCGGCGGTGCCGCTCTCAGCCAATTGATAGGCCAGATTCAAGGCGGCCAAAACGGCAATGCGTTCACGAGCCTTAACCCGCCCGGCATCGCGAATGGCGCTCATTTCACGGTCGACCTGGCTGACGGCTTTGCTCAAGGCGGCTTCGCCGCCGTCCGGGCATCCGAGCAAATAGCTCTGGCCCATGATGGTTACTTCCATTTGCTTCACGAGGCGTTCTTTCCGGATTCATTCTCTACAGGCAATCGCTCCAACAGCACATCAATGCGGGAGCGGGCCGCATTCAGGCGCGAGCGCAGGTTGTCGCGTTCTTGGCTCAGGCTGAGCACTTGTGCTTGCAACAATTGATTGGTGCGTTTCAATTCGTCGTGGCGGAGCAGCAGGCGCTCGACGCGGTCGATCAAGTCGGTGATGCTTGGCATGGTTCCCCGTAGCTCCCTAGGCAGGCTTGGATTGTAGGCGGGCGTGATCGCATTGCCCGGCCACCGTACAAACGGAGCACATGGGCGTGCGTGCTTTGCAGACATAGCGGCCATGCAAAATCAACCAATGATGCGCATCGACCATGAACTCCTCAGGGATGCGTTTCAGCAAACCCAGTTCCACGGCCAAGGGCGTCTTGCCGGGCGCTAAGCCGGTGCGGTTGCTGACCCGGAAGATATGGGTGTCGACGGCCATCGCAGCTTGTCCGAAGGCGACGTTCAAAACGACGTTGGCGGTCTTGCGACCGACCCCAGGTAATGCCTCCAAGGCTTCGCGGGTATGCGGTACTTCGCCGCCATGCTGTTCAATGAGGATGCGGCAGGTGGCGATCAAATGTCTGGCTTTGCTGCGGAAAAGTCCAATCGTTCGGATTTGCTCACAAAGCCCTTCTTCGCCTAGCGCCAGGATCTTGGCGGGGGTGTTGGCGATGACGAACAGCCGCCGGGTCGCCTTGTTGACTCCCACGTCGGTCGCCTGGGCCGAAAGCAGCACGGCGGCCAGCAGTTCAAAAACGCTGGCGTACTCAAGCTCGGTTTGCGGCGCCGGGTTCGCAGTCCGCAGGGTTTCGAAGAAAATTTGGATTTGCTGAGCATTCATTGGCTTCATTGTCTCCTTAGCCGGACCCTCTAGAAACGGGCTTGCTCGTCTTGAAGCGGTGGCATGATGCCGGCATTCCATTGTTTTGACCCGTCCATGTCTCGTTCCTCCGAAAACTCTTCGCTCAAAGGTGCGGCTCTGCCCTGGCTTGGCTTGTTGTTGCTGATTCTGCTGCTGCGCCTGCTGACTCTGCCCTTGCTGCCGCTGACCGATCACACAGAGGCTCGTTACGCCGAGATCGCTCGTTTGATGGTGCAGACCGGGGACTGGATCAGCCCACACATCACGCCCAGCGAGGTGTTCTGGGGCAAGCCGCCGCTCTCTACCTGGGGGCAGGCTTTGTCAATGACGGTGTTTGGCGTCAGCGAATGGAGCGGGCGGCTTCCTGCGGTGTTGTGGAGCCTCATGGGTTTGTTGGCCTTGGGCTGGATGCTTGAAGGCGTACTGACTCGTGTGCAGATTCTGGCCGCTCAAGTTTTGCTGGCTTTGTGCCCCTTGTTCTTCATCAGCGCCGGTGCGGTGATGACCGATGCCACGCTGGGGGCCGCAGTGATCTTCGTTCAGGCCGCTTGGTGGCGAGTTCTGTGCTCGTCCGGGGCGACACAAAAGCGCGCCGCGCGCTGGCTGGCTCTGGGCATGGCCCTGGCCTTGTTGACCAAGGGCCCGGCTGCGGCAGTGCTGGCTTTGTTGCCGGTGTTCATGCATGCCGCTTGGCGCAAGCATTGGGTTGAGGTGAGGGCGGTAGCGGGTGATGCCTGGGTCTGGCTGATCTGCTTGGCGGCCGCCTTGCCCTGGTATGTGATGGCTGAATTGAAGACGCCAGGCTTTGTCGAGTATTTCGTGCTTGGCGAACATGTGATGCGCTTTTTGCAGCCGGGATGGAAGGGCGACCGATACGGTTTCGCACACGCTCAACCCTTGGGCATGATTTGGTTGTTTACCTTGGTGGCGGCCTTGCCGGCCGTGCTGTTGCTGTTGATCCGCTTGCCTTATTTGCGTTTGAGGCGCGGCTCGGGCGCCATCTCAGCGCAGTTTCAAGCGCATGGGATAGCTGCTCAGTCGGGGCTGGAAGTGCCCAGTTTGGCCCATCGCAGGTTTGAGTTGGTCTGTTATGCCTTGTGCATTGTTCTGGCTCCGCTGCTCCTGTTCAGTGCCGCGCGGAATTTAATCTTTACCTATGCCATGACGGCATTGCCGGGGCTGGCGATTTTGGCCATCCTGGCGCTGCCTGAAGCTTGGTTGCGTCGCCGCGCCAGTATCTGGGTGTTCTTGGGTCTGACGCTTGTTTATGCCTGGGCCTTTATCTACAAACTTCCCCAGGTCACCCGCAATAACTCCGACTTGCCCCTCATTGAGGCTTACATCAAGGCCTGTCCGGCGCAAGACTGCAAGCTCAGCTACCCCTCCAGAATCAGTTACTCGGCCTACTTCTACACTTCGGGTCGCCTCTATGAGGGCATGCCGGGAGTGGCCGATCGGCCGCAGTTCAAAGTGCAACGCGTCGATAGACAATCGCCCCTGCGCGCGACAGCGCTGGCCTGCAACAAGGATCGCTGCTTGTTGCCCGACGACGGCCAGGAAAGCAAATGACCTTGATGCAAACCAGCACCCTTCCATCACTGACCCCCCAGCACTCAGAGGCTGTGGCTTCGCGTGAGCAACCGCGTTTGCTGAGCATCGTTTTGCCGGCTTTCAACGAGGCTCGCAACTTGGCCAGTTTGCTTCCCGAGTTGAGCCAGCAGTTGAGTGGGCAAGCGCAAGTGCTTGAATTGCTGGTGATCGATGATGGCAGCAGTGATGACACCGTGCTTGTCGTCCAGGGCTTGATCTCGCAAGGCCTGCCCATTCGACTGCTACGCCTGTCTCGCAACTTTGGTAAGGAGGCCGCCTTGTGCGCTGGCCTGGATGCGGCGGATGGGGATGCGGTCATCGTCATGGACTCCGACGGGCAGCACCCGATCGGCACGGCCCTGCAAATGTTGAGCGAATGGCGCGCTGGCTTTGACGTGGTGTATGCGGTGCAAGAAGGGCGCAGTGAGTCGCAGTCTTTGGCTCGCCGCAGCTACACCAAGGTGTTTTATTGGCTGATGCGCCATGGCTCGCGGGTGCAGATGCCCGCCAATGCCGGTGACTTCCGCCTGCTCGACCGCAAGGTCGTGTTGGAATTGCGCCGTTTGCCCGAACGGGCGCGCTATATGAAAGGCTTGTTTGCTTGGGTGGGCTTCAATGCCAAGGCGCTCGAGTACGTGCCGAATGCGCGCCTGCATGGGGAGTCGACCTTTGGCTATATGCAGCTCTTGTCCTTTGCCCTGGTGGGTTTGACCGCCTTCACCAAGGTGCCGCTGCGTCTGGTGTCCTTGCTGGGTTTGGTGGTGTCTTTGGTCTCGGTGGGCTTTGGCTTTTGGATCGTGATTGAAAAAATGGTGTTCGGTCAGCCTGTCAGCGGATTCACCACCCTGGCGGCCTCGATCACCTTTCTTGCCGGCGTTCAGTTGCTCTGTCTTGGCATCATTGCGGAGTACCTGGGACGTGTGTTTGATGAGGTCAAACAGCGCCCGCTATACATCACGCAAGACCTGACCCCACCCTTGCAGCCACGGGAACCGCAGTGAGTTCTGTGACTTGGTTTGGTCTCATTGGTGCCTCGGCGGCAGCCGTCCACATGGGCGTGGTGTGGTGGCTGGTATCGCAGTTTCAGCTGGCTGCGCTGGTGGCCAATGTTGCGGGTTTCTTGCTGGCCTTTTGCGTCAGCTTCCTGGGCCATCATCGGCTGACTTTCGCCGCCCAGAAGTCCCAGGCGAGCCAAGCATTGCCCCGTTTTGCGGCGGTCGCTGTGTTGGGATTTGTCTGCAATGAATCGCTATATGCCTTGTTGCTCAAGGCCGGCATGGAGTATCGATTGGCCTTGTTTCTTGTGCTCTTGGCCGTGGCCGCGATGACTTGGTTGTTGAGCCGCTACTGGGCCTTTCGGACACGGGAAGCTGTGCGATGAAACGGGTGCAGGTTTGCGCAGACGACTATGGTTTTGATGCCGGTGTGAGCCTGGGCATCCTGGAATGCATAGATGCAGGACGCATCAGTGCCACCAGTTGCATGGTTTTTTCGCCCGCCTGGACCGAGTGGGCGCCGGCATTGCGTGATCGTCAGGGTATGGCCGACTATGGCTTGCATCTGGACTTGAATGAGTTTGCTCCCTATGCACCCAATCGAGATCTGAAGGGCTGGATCAGCGCCAGCTATCTGCATCGCTTGCAGCCGGCTCAGGTGCTCGGTTGGGTCGAGCAGCAACTGGATGCTTTTGAAGCGGCGATGAAATCTGCGCCGGCCTATCTTGATGGCCACCAGCATCTGCACCAACTGCCGGTGGTGCGTGATGCGGTGCTCAGTGCTGTAACGCGACGCTATGGCGATAGCTGCGCCTTGCGCTCGACGCGGAGTCGAAGCTGGCGTGGCTTGAAGGCGGCGGTCATTGCGGGCCTCGGGGAGTCAGGCCTGCGACGCGGGGCGCGCCGCTCAGGCTTGCGGATGAATCTGGATTTTGCCGGCGTCTATGCCTTTGGTCCTGAGACTGTGTTGCCCGAGTTTGTGGCCAATTGTTTGGCCAGCCTGCCGGATGCCGGCTTGCTGATGATTCACCCCGGTCGTGGCGATATTGGCTCGCGGCCCGACGCGATTCGGGCCGCGCGGGTGCGCGAGCGAGCGTTCTGGCTCAGCAGTGAGGCGGGCGAGTTGCTGGCCGTGCATGGGGTGCAGCTGGGCATGAGCGAGGACTGGCCTCTCGCCTGAGCTCCAGTTCGGCGGGAGCGGCCGATTCAGAGCCCTGCGGCCCGCAGCAAGGGCCGGACCGAGGGGCTGGGGCGGTCCGTCCGTTCAGTCCGTAGCGTAAATGGCATCGACCTCGGCGCTGAGCTCCAACCAACGCATTTCTGCATCCGCCAGTTCGTCGGCAATGGACTTGAGCCTGCGGCCCAAGTCCGCGATCTGGGCCGGGGTTGCAGTACCGGCGGCGAGCTGAGCCTCGACCGCACTGCGTTCATCGGCCAGCTTGTTCAGCTTGACGTCAATGGACTCCATTTCCCGGCGCAAGGGCTTGGTCTGCTCCGCCAGTTTCTGCCGGGCTTGGCCGCTGGATTTGCGATCCTCACGCGTTGCAGGCGCTTTGGCTGCGACCGCTGCCGCGACAGTGGCGGCGGCAACAGGTGCGGGGGCATTGCCTCCACTTCGAGCGCTCTTGAGCGCGGCTTTCGCCGCTTCCTTGGCAGCCTTGGCAGCTTCCTTGGATTGCTCTAGCAACCACTTCTGATAGTCGTCCAGATCGCCATCAAAAGGCGACACCGCGCCCTTGGTGACCAGCCAGAATTCGTCGCAAACTTCGCGCAGCAGGGCGCGGTCGTGGCTGACCAGCATCACCGTACCCTCGAACTCGTTCAAGGCCATGGACAAGGCCTCGCGGGTGTTCAGGTCCAAATGGTTGGTCGGTTCGTCCAAGAGCAGAAGGTTGGGGCGCTGCCAGACCAACATGGCCAAAACGAGACGGGCCTTTTCTCCACCCGACAAAGAGCCCACTTCCTGATTGACCATGGAACCGACAAAGCGGAACTGGCCCAAGAAGTCGCGCAACTCTTGTTCGCGCGCACTTGGGCTGACTTCTTTGGCCAGGCGCACCATGTGCGAAAGCGGGCCCTCGTCGGGACGCAACACGTCCATCTCCTGCTGAGCGAAGTAGCCAATCGTCAGCCCCTTGCCCTCGGTGATCTTCCCGCCCATGGCGCGCTGCATGCGGGCCACGGTCTTCACCACTGTGGACTTGCCCTGGCCGTTGGCGCCCAAGATGCCGATGCGTTGGCCGGCCAGCACCGAGCGGTTGATGCCGCGCACGATGACGTTTTCGCCTTCGTCGGTGTCGTAGCCGCAAGCCACCTCATCAAACATCAGCATGGGGTTGGGCAAATTCAGCGGTTCGCGGAACTCGAAAGAGAAGTCCGCCGAAGCCAGCACCGGCGCCAACTTTTCCATGCGCTCCAGGGCCTTGACGCGGCTCTGTGCCTGCTTGGCCTTGCTGGCCTTGGCCTTGAAGCGGTCAATGAACTTCTGCAGATGGGCAATGCGTTCTTGCTGCTTGCCAAAAGCGGCGGCTTGCTGCTCCATGCGCTCGGCGCGCATGGTCTCAAACGTGGTGTAGTTGCCGCCGTAGCGGATCAGCTTGGCCTCGTCCAGGTGCAGGGTGACACGTGTGATGGCGTCCAAGAACTCGCGGTCATGGCTGATGACGATGAGCGTACCTTCATAGCGTTGCAGCCAGGCTTCCAGCCACACCAAGGCGTCCAAGTCCAAGTGGTTGGTCGGTTCGTCCAACAGCATCAAGTCTGCCGGGCACATCAGCGCCCGGGCCAGCTGCAAGCGCATGCGCCAGCCGCCCGAAAAGCTGTTCACCGGCGCATCGACCTGTTCGCCCTTGAAGCCCAAGCCCATCAGCAGGGCCTGCGCGCGCGGGCGTGCATCGAAGGCGCCCACATCGCTGAGCAAGGCATGCGCATCGGCCATGGCGTGGCCATCTTCGGCGGCTTCAGCGGCGTCGAGTGCCGCACGCGCCGCCATCAAACGGGTGTCGCCTTCCAAGACATAGTCGGTGGCCGGCATATCGGTTTCGGGCATGTTCTGCGCCACTTCGCCGACGGCCCATTGACGCGGAATGTCCACCTCACCTTTGTCGTTTTGCAGGCGGTGGGTCAGCATCGCAAACAAGCTGGATTTGCCGGCGCCATTGCGCCCCACCAGACCAATTTTTTCGCCCGGTTGCAGGGTGACGGAGGCGTCGTCGAGCACGACCTTGGTGCCGCGTCGCAGCGTGATATTGCGTAAGGTGATCATGCTTGCAAGTCCTGGTTTTTCTTTGTGAGTTCTTCTTGGGTGACGAGCAAGACTTGGTCTTCTCCGGCCGATGTTTCCATCCAAGCCACTTCCAACTGCGGGAATGCTGCTTCAAAAAATTCGCGCTCGTTGCCGATCTCCAGCACCAGCACGCCATGGGGGCTGAGGTGCTGGCTGGCCTGGGCCAGCAGGCCGCGAACAAAGTCCATGCCGTCGCTGCCACCGGCCAGCGCCAACTCGGGCTCTGCGCGGTACTCGGCCGGCAGCTTGCTCATCGAGTCGCTGTTGACATAGGGTGGGTTGCACAGGATCAAGTCATAGCGCTGACCCGCGGCGGGGCTCAGGCCGTCACCCTGCAGCAAGCGGATGCGCGCGCCAAGCTCATGCTTCTCGACATTGATGCGTGCGACTTGCAAGGCGTCCGGGCTGAGGTCAATGGCGTCCACCGTCACCTCAGGCCAGGCCATGGTCGCCAGCACGGCCAAAGAGCCATTGCCAGTGCACAGGTCCAGCACGCGCTGGGTCTGGTCCGACAACCAGGCGTCAATCGACGCGTCGGCAATCAGTTCGGCGATCAGGCTGCGCGGCACGATGCTGCGCTCGTCCACATAAAAAGGAATGCCCTGCAGCCAGGCTTCGCGTGTCAGGTAGGCGGCCGGCTTGCGGCTGCTGATGCGCTCGTCCACCAAGGCCGTGATCTGTTGTTCCTGTTCGGTCGTCAGCTCCAGCTGCTCATGCTCATCCAGGCTGTCCAAAGCCAAGCCGCAGCGCCACAGAACCAGCCAAGCTGCTTCGTCGAACGCATTGGTGGTGCCATGCCCAAAGGAAACGCCCGCCTGGGTCAGGCGGGCGGCGTTCAGTTCAATGCAGTCAATCAGCTTCACAGCAGCAGGTTCTCCAGCGTGCGTCGGTAAATCTCTTTGAGCGGCTCCAGACTGTCGGCGGGCAGGTACTCGTCGATCTTGTGGATGCTGGCGTTGATGGGGCCAAACTCGATGACTTGCGGGCAGATTTTGGCGATGAAACGACCGTCCGAGGTGCCGCCTGTGGTCGAGAGCTGCGTCTGCAAGCCGGTCTGTGCCAGGATAGCGGCGCTGATGGCCGAACTCATACTGCCTTCCGGGGTCAGGAAGGGTTCGCCGCCCAAGGTCCAGTCGAGCGCGTACTCCAAGCCATGGCGCGCGAGCAGTGCCTGCACCTTGGACTTCAGGCCTTCCGGCGTGGACTCGGTCGAGAAGCGGAAATTGAAGTCCACCACCATCTCGCCCGGGATCACATTGGTGGCGCCGGTGCCGGCATTGATATTGGAGATCTGGAAAGTGGTGGCGGGGAAATAGGCGTTGCCTGCATCCCACTCGGTGGCCGCCAGCTCAGCCAGGGCAGGCGCAGCCTGATGGACCGGATTGCGCGCCAGCTGCGGATAGGCCACATGGCCCTGAATGCCCTTGACGCGCAGCTTGCCGCTGAGCGTGCCGCGACGGCCATTTTTCAGCATATCGCCGACTTGGTCCACCGAGGTGGGCTCGCCGACGATGCAGTAGTCCAGCTTTTGCCCGCGCGCCTGCAGCACTTGGCAGCAGACCTTGGTGCCATCGACCGAGGGGCCTTCTTCATCGCTGGTAAGCAAAAAAGCCAAGCTGCCCGCGTGATCCGGGTGGGCCTGCACAAACTCCTCGGCGGCCACCACCATGGCGGCGACCGAACCCTTCATATCGGCGGCACCGCGGCCGTAGATGCGACCGTCTCGGTAGCTGGGCACGAAGGGGTCTGAGGTCCAACTGTCCAGGCGGCCGGGCGGCACCACATCGGTGTGTCCCGCCAGAAGCATCACAGCCGGGTTTTGCGCGCTGCCGCGCTTGATGGCCCAAAGATTTTGGACCCTGAAATTGTCGGGGCCGCTGTCCATGCGTTCGATCTCAAAGCCCAGCGCTTGCAGGCGAGTCGCAATCAGGTCTTGGCAGCCGGCGTCATCGGGCGTGATCGAGGGGCGCGCAATCAGCGCCTCCAAAAGGGCAAGAGTGTCAGACATCGTTGTTGTTCTTGTGAGCTGAGCCTCAGTCCTGGCGGACATCGAGGGTGATTTCGGTGAAGCTGGCTTCGTCGCTGGCCTTTTCTTGCGGCTTGGCGGCGGGCTTGTTGCTGCCCGGCGCGTCGTTTTGCAAGCGCCAGAGCAAGTTGGTGGGAGAGTCGGCAAAGGCCAGACCTTCTTCGCGGGTGATGGTGCCTTCGGTGATCAGCTTAGCGAAATGCTCTTCATAACTCTGCGATCCCTCGGCAATCGATTTCTCCATCGCTTCCTTGACGCCGGCAAAGTCGCCTTGCTCGATCAACTCGGCAATCAGCTTGGAGTTGATCAAGATTTCGATCACAGGAATGCGGCCTCCAGCGGCGGCGCGCACCAGGCGCTGCGAGACGATGGATTTCAGTCCTGCCGCCAAGTCGTTCAGCAGCGCGGGGCGCGATTCGGGCGTGTAGAAGGACAGAATCCGGTTCAGCGCGTGATAGGAGTTATTGCCGTGCAAGGTGGCCAGCACCAAGTGGCCGGACAGGGCATAGGAAATCGCCGCCGTCATGGTTTCGCGGTCGCGGATTTCGCCAATCAAGATGCAGTCGGGTGCTTGGCGCAGCGCATTTTTCAGCGCAATCTGCAAGCTGGCCGTGTCGCGGCCCACCTCGCGCTGGTTCACCACCGAGCGCTTGTTGGTGAACAGGTATTCCAGCGGGTCCTCGATGGTGAGGATGTGGCCGGTCATGGTCTGGTTGCGCTGTTCCAGCATGGAGGCCAGCGTGGTGCTCTTGCCGGTGCCGGTGGCGCCCACCATCAGGATCAAGCCGCGCTTTTCTTGCACCAGTTTGCCCAGCACCGGCGGCAGGTTTAGGCTTTCCAGGCTGGGGATGTTGTGCGGGATGTGGCGGAACACGCCGGCTATGGTGCCGCGTTGGCGAAAGCCGGACAGACGAAAGCTGCCGACCTTGCTGACCGACACGGCCAGATTCAACTCTCCGCTTGCATCGAGCTCGGCCATTTGCGATGGCTCCACCACTTCGGCAATCAGCTGGCGCGGTTGCGTGGGTGACAGCACCTGATCGGACAACTGCACGATCTGTCCGTTCAGGCGGATCAACACCGGCATATTGGCGGACAAGTAAACGTCGGACGCCCCCTTATCCGCCATCAGGCGCAGGATGCGCTCCATGTTTCCGCTGCTCATTGCGCGCCTCCCGCTGCCTTGTTGATCGCTTTTGTTGTCGCCGCTGCTGCTGGCCGAGATTAGGCGCGCAGCAGGTCGTTGATGCTGGTCTTGGCGCGGGTGCCGGCGTCGACCTTCTTCACGATGATGGCGGCGTAGAGGCTGTACTTGCCGTCATTCTTGGGCAGGCTGCCGCTGATCACGACCGAGCCGGCGGGCACGCGGCCGTAGCTGACGGTGTCGGTTTCGCGGTCATAGATCGGTGTGCTCTGGCCGATGTAGACGCCCATGGAGATGACCGAGTTTTCTTCCACGATCACGCCTTCCACCACTTCGGAGCGAGCGCCGATGAAGCAGTTGTCTTCAATGATGGTCGGGTTGGCTTGCAGCGGCTCCAGCACGCCGCCGATGCCCACGCCACCGCTCAGGTGCACGTTCTTGCCGATCTGGGCGCAGCTGCCGACGGTGGCCCAGGTGTCGACCATGGTGCCTTCATCGACATAGGCACCAATGTTGACGTAGCTGGGCATCAGGATGACGTTCTTGGCCAGGAAGCTGCCGCGGCGAGCCACGGCGGGCGGCACCACGCGCACGCCCATGGCGCGGATCGCGTCTTCGCTCAGTCCCCCGAACTTGGTGGGCACCTTGTCGAAGAAGGTGGTGTCGCCGGCGCCCATCAGGCGGTTGTCGTTCAGGCGGAAGGACAGCAGCACGGCCTTCTTCAGCCACTGGTGCACCGTCCACTGGCCCACGCCTTGGCGCTCGGCCACGCGCAGGCGG
>NZ_JBMLSK010000171.1:0-19848 GCF_049240545.1 Roseateles sp.
CGCGGTAGGTGCAGATCATCCGCAGCGGCACGCAGTCGCGGTGCCAGCGGCGGCAGGCGTCGCCGGTGACGACGTCCAGCCGCAGCCGCACGCTGCGGGTGGCGGCCAGCGCAGCGAACCGGGCGACCAAGCCGGCGATGTCGGCCACGAAGGCATTGCGTGGCGCGCCAGAAGGTGTGCCGCCAGCGTCGAAGTGCGCGTTCAGCGCGCGGGCCGCATCGTCGGGCATCGCCTCCAGCCGGCACGTCGGCAAGTCATGGGCCGGCATCGCCGCCAGCCACTCCACCCAGGCCGGGTCCGGGCTGCGCTGCCAGGCCGCCAGCTCGACACCCGGCCGGGCGATGTCGCCCAGCACATCGGCACAGCGTCCGATGCAGACCACCGACAGCGACTCCAAAACATCCACAGCGCCCATCACAGCACCGTCGGGTTCGGCGCGTCGCCATAGACGACGCGCGGGTCGAAGGTCTTGCCGTCTTCCACGAAGCGCCGCGCCCCGGTGCCCGGGTCCACCGCCCGGTAGAAGCAACTGCGGTAGCCCACGTGGCAGCTCGCGGGGTCGGCCTGCGGCCCGGCCTGCAGCCGCACCCGCAACCACACCGCGTCCTGGTCGTCGTCGATGCGCAACTCCACCAAGTGATGCACCAGGCCGCTGGTGCCGCCCTTGTGCCACAGCACCTGGCGGCTGCGGCTCCAGTAGTGCGCTTGCTGGGTGGCCAGCGTGCGCTGCAGGGCGTCGGCGTTCATCCAGCCGAGCATCAGCACCTCGCCGCTGCCGGCGTCGGTGGTGATGCAGGGCAGCAGGCCGTCGGGGCCGAACTTGGGCGCGAGCGCCAGGCCTTCTTCGACCTGTTCGACGGAGCGACGGGGCGCGAAGGCGGGCGTCGGGTTCATGGTGGGGTCTCCAGCATCGGCACGGTGAAGAACGACTGGCCCGTGCTCGAGACGCGCTGCACGGGCGCCTGGTAAGCCTGTGCCAGCGAGGCGCCGTCCAGCGCAGCGTCAGGCGGCCCGTGATGCAGCAGGCGGCCTTGCGAGAGCACGGCCACCTGGTCGCAGTAGCGCGCGGCCAGGTGCAGGTCGTGCAGCACGATCACCACCGCAGCGCGCGCAGCGCAGGCTTGCAGCAAGCGCAGCAAGGCGTGCTGATGCGGCAGGTCGAGGTGTGCCGCAGGCTCATCGGCCAACAGCAGCGCGGGCTCGTGGGCCATGGCCCGGGCGATGGCAGCGCGCGCCTGTTCGCCGCCGGACAGCGTGTTGAAGCGGCGTGCGAGCAGCGGCTCCAGCTCAAAGTCTTGCAGCAACTCGGCTGTGGGCGGCGCCAGCGACAGCTGCAGCAGCTCGCGCACGGTCAAATCCCAGTGGCTGTGGATGTGCTGGGGCACGTAGCCCACCTGCTGGGCCAGTTCACGCGGCCGCCAGTCCTGCAGCCGCCGGCCACGCAGCCGAACCTCGCCGCGCGACGTGGCCTGCAAGCCCAGCGCGGCACGCACCAGTGTGGACTTGCCGGCACCGTTGGGCCCCACCAACCCGAACAGCCCGCATCGCGGCAGCTGCAGGTTCAGGTCCGACAACAGGGCTATCTTGCCGGCGCGCACCTCCACGCCGCTGAAGGCCAGCACAGGGGTGGTGTCGACTGCCTCGCCGCGGTTCATGTGCTGTCCCGGCGCCATAGCAGCAGCCCTAGGAAAAACGGGCCACCGATCACGGCGGTGAGCAGGCCGGCCGGGATCTCGCTGGGCGCCATCGTGCTGCGGGCCACCGTGTCCACCAGCACCATCAGCACCCCACCGGCCACCATGCAGGCCGGCACCAGCTGGCCATGCAGCGGCCCCAGCCACCAGCGCAGCACATGCGGGACGATCAGGCCCACGAAGCCGATCAGCCCGCCCCAGCTGACGGCCAGCGCCGTGGCCAGGGCCGCCAGCAGCACGGCGCCGGCCACCAGCCAGGGCACGCGGTGGCCCAGGCTCTGGGCGGCGGCATCACCCAGGCCCAGCGCGTCCAGGCCCGGCGCCAGCCGCCACGCGGCACCTGCCAGCAGCAGCAGCCAGGGCAGGAAGCCCAGCACTTCGGCGGCCGTGGGCGTCTGCACGCCCCCCAGCTGCCACGAGACGATGGCCCGCAGGTTGGTGGACTCGTCGCCGAACACCATCAACAGCAGCCCGCGCAGCGCAGACAGGATGGCGGCCAGCGCTACACCGGCCAGCAGCAGCCGCGCCGACTGCCAGGCCCCGCCGATGCGGCCCACCGCCAGCACCAGCCAGCTGGCACCCCAGGCGCCCAGAAAGGCCATCACCGGCAGCGACCAGGCGGGGGGCAGCAGCTGCGGCAGCAGCAGGGCAACGGCGGCACCCAAACCGGCCCCGGCAGCGCTGCCCAGCAGGTAGGGCTCGGCCAACGGGTTGCGAAACACGCCCTGGAACAGCAGGCCGGCCAGTGACAGGCAGGCGCCCACGAAGAAGGCAGCCGCCACGCGCGGTGCGCGCCACACCCACACCAGATCGCGCTCCAACCCCGCCTCACCCAGCCAGCGCGCAGGCGGCACCCAGGCGGCCCCCAGGCTCAGCGACAAAACCACGGCCACCACGCCCAGCAGCGCCAGCAAGCCCAGCGCCGGACCCAGAGACCAGCGTGCCGGCGTCACGCAAAGCGCTCCGGATGCAGCGCCCGGGCGTAGTCCAGAACCGCCTCGATCTGGCGCGGCCCGGGGATCAGCTTGTGCCCGCGCTCGAGCACCACAACCCGGCCCTCGCGCACGGCCCGCAGGTGCTGCCACCCGGGCCGCGCTGCGATGGCGGCAGCGGGCTTGGGCACCGCTTGCAGCGACACGATGACCTCGGGGTTGCGCACCGCAATGGCTTCGGCACTGACCTGCTGCGAGCTCGCCAGATCGCTGAACACGTTGCGTCCGCCGGCCCAGGCCAGGGCGTCGTCGGCGTAGTGGCCGCGGCCAACGGTTTGAAACGCGCCGCGCTCGGCCGCCGCTGTCTCCAGGTACACGCTGCGCAGCGGCAGGCCTTGCCAGCGTGCGCGCACCGCTTCCAGCTGCTGCTGCATCTGCGCACGAATCTGGTCGGCCTGGGCTTCGGTGCCGGTGGCCCGGCCCACGAGATCGATGTTGCGCAGCACCGAAGGCAGGTCGGGGTGCGACAGCATCAGCACCGGCACGCCGGCGCTGGTGAAGGGTTCCACCAGGCCCAGTGCCGTCTGGTGCGAGGGTGTCAGCACCAGCAGATCGGGCCGGTAGGCGGCCACGGCCTCGGGTGAATAGCCCAACGTCCCGCCCACCGAAGGCTTGGCCACCGCCTCGGGCGGGTGGCGCACGCGCCCGCCGATGGCCACCACCCGGTCGGCCAGGCCCAGCGCGAAGAGGATCTCCACGTTGCTCGGGAACACCGTCACGATGCGCTGCGGTGGCGCTGCGATGCGGACCTGGCGGCCCATGGCGTCCACCAGCATGCGGGGCCATGACGGCGCTGCGCCCGCTTTTGGCGCCGCGATGCTGATGGCAGCCAGCAGCAGGCCCAGTCCTTCACGTCGGGTCATGGGCTTGAACACCGTCGTTCTAGAACTGCAGCCGCAAGCGCAGGAAGCCGCTGCGCGGTGCGCCAGCGTTCCCGGCCTCCTGGGCCGACAGGTCGTCGTTGATGTAGTAGGCGTCGCCGAGGTTGTCGATGCCCGCTTGCAGCGTCAGCGTCGGCGTGGCACGCCAGGTGCCGACCAGATTGGCCACCGTGTAGGCCGGCAACAACTGCGGGTTCACGACGTTGTCGCGCAGAAAGCGCTCCCCGACATGGTTGGCGCTGGCGCCCAGGCTCCAGGGGCCTTGCGACCAGGTCACACCCAGCCCTGCGATATGCCGGGCCGACATGCGCACGCGGTAGCCGGCGAAGTTGGTGGCCGGTGCACCGGCTGCGGTGAAGGTCTGGAAGTCGCGCAGGCGGGCGTCCTGCCAGGTGTAGTGGGCGTAGCCGCTCCAGGCCGGAGACAGACGCCACTGCAGCTGCGATTCCAGCCCCTTCACGCGTGATGTGGCGTTGCTGAAGATGAAGGTGTCGGGCCCGGTGCGGAAGGAACGCTGGCCGTCGACCTTGTCGGCCTGGAACAGGCTCAGCTGGTAGCTCCAGCGGTCGTCGTCGGCGCGGCCCTTGACGCCCGCTTCCACGCTGCGCGTGCGCTCGGGCCGCAGCAGGGCCGGCACCACCACTCCGCTGCGGGTGTTCAGGGCCACAGCCTGCGGGCGAAAGCCTTCTGTCCAGTTGGCGAAGCTGGCGTGCTGGCCGCCTGCTGCCGCGCCCAGCTGCCAGTCGAGGCCTAGGCGCGGGCTGGTTCTGGCGGCTTCCTGGCGCGCTGCCACCGTGGTGTCGCTGCGCTGCAGGCTTTGTTCGAAGCGGTCGTGGCGCAGGCCGGTCGTCAGGCCGAAGGCGCCGCGCTCCAGCCGGTTCTGCAGGTAGACGCTCTGCACCCGCTGGTCGAAGCGCGAGGCGGTGCTGCCCCCGCGGATGCCACGCGGGTCGTTGCCGACGTTGGTGACCGGGGTGTTGTAGTCGGGCCCGCGGTAGGTGGGCGCGTTGCTGAAGGTGGGCGAGGTCTGGTCCTGCCAGCCCGACTCCAGGTTCACGCCCAGCAGTGTGGTGCTGGACCAGCCGGCAGCGCCGACATGACGGTGTTGCAACGCCAGGTCATGGAAGGCGCCACGGTCGGCGGTGTCGGTCTCGGAATAGCCCTTGCTGACGGCCGCTGGCGGCGGCACGATGGTGATGCCGCTCTGGAACAGCCGGTCGTAGCGGGCGAAGCTGCTGATGTGCTGCAGGCTCAGGCCGGGGGTCAGGCGGACTTCGTTCTTCCACGCCAGGGAAACGAACTCACCCTCGATATAGACACCCGGAATGGCGAAGTTGTCGCGCTGCGTGATGCCGAACATCGGCTCACCGTTGGCCAGCGGGATGATGGAGCCCCGGTTGGCGTTGACCTTGCTCGCATAGACCTGGGCGCCGCTGGTCCAGCGTGGGCCCAGTTTCACGTCGCCGCTGAGCACCGCCGCCGACTGCTGGCGCGGTGTGCCGCGTTGGAAGCCGTCGACGTGGCTGTAGGCCGCACCGGCAAAGAGATGGGCGTCCGTGCCCAGATCCCAGCGCTGGCGAACGCTGCCGTCCTTGCGGCCGAAGCTGCCCGCCGTGAGGCTGGCGCGGCCACCGGCGGCCTCGGGTTTCAGGAAGAACTGCACCACGCCGCCGATCGCGTTCTTGCCGTACACCGCCGAGGCGGGGCCCTTGATGAACTCCACGCGCTCGACCAGATCGGGGGCCAGCAGCGTGACATCGGCGTTGCCCTGCAACAGGCGCAGCGGCACGCCGTCGATCAGCACCAGCACGTCCTGCGTGTCGCGCAGGCCGCGCGTCTCGAAGCGGGTGAAGTAATTGCCCTGCGTGCCGTGCTGCAGCCCGGGCACCGTGCGCAGGGCGTCCTCCAGCGTCTTCGCGCCGGCAGCGTCCATTTGGGCCCGGTCGACCACCGTGGCCGAGAACGGCACGCGCAGCAGGTCTTCGTCCAGCCGCGACGCGGTACTGATGACGCGCTGGCCCGTGATTTCCACGCGTGTCAGTTCGGGCGTCTGGGCCCAGGCACCCGCGCACGCCGTGCCCAGGGCGGCCAGCACCGCAGTCGCTGCGGGCTTCGGACGAAAAGAACCACGTTTCATTGAGACTCGCATCGGAGAACGGCGAAAGGCGGGCGTGAAAGACCTTCGTCGGCTTCAGTGCGCTTGCCAGCGCATCACGGCACTGCGCTTGGAGCAACTGACCTCGATGCCGGCGGCCGTCGGCAAGGCATGCCGCGCCACGAAGCGACAGACCGCGACGGCCTTGGCGGTGTCGGGCGCGAGGGCCAGCCGGTCCAGAAAGTGCGCCTGGGCCGTGGGCAGGTCAGCAAAGACAAAGCGACAGTGCCAATCCGCGAAGCGGATGTCGTCGGGTGCACGCTCGGGCCCGAGCTGGTCCAGGGTGCGCTCGAAGGCCGGCCGGGTGTCGCAGCCGTGCAGTTCAGGCGGCAGGAAACCCGCCAGGCAGAAGCTCGACGGACCTGCCTGGGCCGCCACCACCCAATGCATCGCGTCCTGCCAGCGCCCCACCATGGCGTCGAAGAACACGCCGGCCTCGTGGTGCGTGGCGCCCAAGTTGGCCGCCAGCAAACGCCGGGCGCTGAGATGTGCCGGCAGGTCTTGCCAGGTGCAGGCGTGAATCTCGAGCGTGGCACCTCTTGCCGACAGCGGCATGCGCTGCCGCTCCAGCAAGGCCCGCATCGCCGGCTGGGGATCGACCGCCGTCCAGCGGCCGCCATCGCCCACCAGCCGGGCGCCCAGGGCGCCGCTGCCGGCACCGACGTCCACGAAGTCTTTCCATGGGGGGCCGAGCAGCGGGGCGACACGGTCCACGTAGTCCGAAGACTCGATGGTCTCGGCATAGAAGCGGGCCTGACCGTCGTCCCACCGCGATGGCCGTACGCCCGTGTCCTCCGAGAAGGAGGCAACCGTCATGGGCGCTGCCCGCTTGGCGCCTTGGCACTGGCCACGCATTGCGCCAGCCCGTCCAGCAGCACGTCCTTGGGCATGTCACGCCCGATGAAGACCATCTTGGAATCGCGCTTCTCGCCCGGCTTCCACGCGGCGCCCGCATCCGAGCCCATCAGCATGTGCACGCCCTGGAAGACGACGCGCTTGTCGATGCCCTTGATGTTGAGCACGCCCTTGTAGCGCATCAGCTTGGTGCCGTAGACCTGCACGATGGCGCTCAGGAAGTCCTCCACGCGCTCCAGGTCCAGCGGCTTGCTCTCGCGAAACACGAACGAGGTGACGTCGTCGTCGTGCTTGTGCTCGACATCGGTTAGGAAGTCGGGCTCGATCTCGAGGATGGCGTTGAGGTTGAAGCCCCGGATGTCCAGCAGGTCATCGATGCTGGCCTGGCCATGACTGGCTTCGCCGATCTTGGCGCGCGGGTTCATTTGCACCAATCGCTGCCTCAGCTGGGCCACGTCGTAAGGCTGCACCACGTCGGTCTTGGTGATCAGGATGCGGTCGGCGAAGGCCACCTGCTCCTGCGCCTCGTGGTGTTCGTCGAGTTGCGCCGGTGCATGCTTGGCGTCGACCATGGTGACGATGGCGTCCAGCAGGTACTGCTGAGATATCTCGTCGTCGACAAAGAAGGTCTGGGCCACCGGTGCCGGGTCTGCCAGGCCCGTGGTTTCGATGATCACGCGGTCGAAGTGCAGTGTGCCGGCGGCCTTCTTGGCCTGCAGCTCGCCCAGGATGCGCACCAGGTCGCCGCGCACGGTGCAGCAGATGCAGCCGTTGTTCATCTCGACGATCTGCTCGTCGCTGTCCTGCACGAGCAGTTCGTTGTCGATGCCGGCTTCGCCGAACTCGTTTTCGATCACGGCGATGCGATGGCCGTGGTTCTCTTTCAGGATGCGGTTGAGAAGCGTGGTCTTGCCGCTGCCCAGGAAGCCGGTGAGGATAGTGACGGGGGTTTGCATGGGGTGCTCCATCAAAGTGGGTTGAATGCACGGAGGAACACGGACGTCTTTACGCCGCCACCTCCTTGCGCTGCCATTGCGGGAAGGGGTCGGACAGGTCGGCCCAGCCGCTGAAGGTTTTGCCGCCCGGCGGACCCTTGCGCGCCTCGGTGTAGTTCAGGTGCATGGCCTTCCAGGCCTGCTCAATGGCGGCACGGTCCAACCCGCGGCCGATGAAGACCACCTCGTTGAGGCGGTCGCCATAGGGCTCTTTCCAGCGCGCGTCGACCTCGCTCATGTCGTTGACGATGACGGCCACGCGAAGGCCTTCGCGGTTGGCCAGCACATGGTTGAGCAGCGTGGTCTTGCCGGCGCCAAGGAAGCCTGACAACACAGTGACGGGAAGGCGCGACATGGTGCCCTGAAATGCTACTGCGAACGCAATATCATACAAGGCGGGCTGACTTCGAGTCCAGCGCACGACAATTGCCTTCATGGAACGACACACACTGCAACGCGCCGCCGTCCTGGCCGCCATAACGCGAGCGGGGCGGCCACTGCTGCCTCAGGAGGTGCTCGAGCAGGCGGGCAGCGAAACGCCGACGCTCAGCATCGCGACCGTGTACCGGGCTCTGAAGAAGCTGTCAGAAGACGGCAGCATCTGCCCCGTGGCGCTGGCTGGCGAGCCGGTTCGCTACGAAGCGGCAGGCCAAGGGCACCACCATCACTTCCAGTGCCGGGGCTGCCGCCGCGTCTACGATGTGGCCGGCTGCGTGGGCGGGTTGGGCGGTTTGGTGCCGCCTGGCTTTACGCTGGAGGAGCACGAGGTCATCCTTTACGGCCGATGCGCCGCGTGCGGGGTTCCTGCTTCGAGGCCGGGCGCGAATACTGGACCTCTTGGCGGTTGAACTTGCCTCCGCGCCAGCGAGCGCTGGCTGCGAAAACTGGAAGCAGTGGACAGCAGAGCCGCGGAGGTAAACGAACTTGAACACTTCGTCTGAGAACCGGTTTAGCCCAATGTTGTAGTTCTCAGCGCGGCCTGCCGGCTGTTGCGGCGGCCACCTCTGACACCGATCTCGAGCAGATGCCGGACAGCGGCCTGTCGTCGAGGTCAGCAAATGGCCGATCGCTGACCTCCGGTGGCGGGTGCTTTCCCGCGTTCGACAGCATTGAACCTACGGTTGTGATGCCGGTGATCCGCGTTACGGGAGACGCAAGCACTCAGACAACGCGTCAGCAGCTGCAGTCAGCACGTGCCGGTATGCCTGCCACTGCATGCCCTGCCTGATCAACGCTTCGGCGGACCGCACGACAAACTCATCATCAGCCTCGCCTGGCTGCCTGACCGGTGCCCCGACGAGCAGGTGTTGTTCCATGTAGCGCGCGACAGCAGTGCAGACCAGCACGATGGATATCGGGCTCGCGCTGCTCACCGCCGCCTCAATCTCGCGGAGCGTCCGCGCTTCGTCTCCCGAGGGCTCTCTGTAGCCGCCAGCCTCGAAGATCCCGCGGGCTTTGGTGTCCCGGTCAAGGCGCTGCGCCACCAGCGTCCCGTCAGCGCTGCGCCATGCCAGACCGAACTGCGAGAAGCTCTTGCCATCCACGGTGCAGCCGCTGTAGCAGAGCAACTGACCCGGCTTCGCCGTCGACAGCAGGATGCGGCCCTGCTTGCGGGTTCGAGTCCGCTTCGCGAACTCGACGTGCGGGCGTTCACCCGCAGGCCAGCGCGTGATGACGCCGCCCCATTCGTCATGCATCTTGTTGATCTGGCTCCGCGTCTGGGGCGGATAGACGATTCGCAGTTCGTAGGAATCCATGACTTTGAACCTCTCTCGATGTGAATCGGACGCCTGCACAGGAGGCAACCCGGCGTTGACTTCTTCGAAGAATGCGGATGCCTGACTACGGCAACTCGCGGTTGAGCGGATCGCTGACCGCCACGCCGCGTTCATCCACCAGGCGAAAGTGAACCTTGTCCTGCACCCAGCTCGGCACGTGCTCGATGCTTTCGACCCCAGACTTCCCCGTCACCGATGCGCGCCAAGTCCGGTACGGCTGACCACTGCCGAAGGCCAGTCGGTACCGCTTCAAGATGGCCGGTGAAGTTGTCGTGATCAGCACCCGGTCGACCTTGCCCCGCTCGTCGCCATCCTCGGGCGTCATCGCCTTGATGGTCTTGAGCACGAACTCGTCGAAGCGTCGATCCCACTTCGCCGTCAACTCCACCTCGAGTGCCACCCGCTCGCCTGACTTTGTCGTCCAGACCGCATCCGGCTGCTTGACGCCCGGCTCGCTGCGCGCCGCGAGCATTCGCTCTGTCAGGTAGGAGTTGATCCGGCCGGCCCGGGCTTCGTGAACCGTCAGTCGCTGAGCCAGCAACCCGTGGTGGATCGTGTACGGTGACATCCGATGCGGATCGAGTTCCGCGTACTTCAGCAACAGGTTCGACCGCGCCTGAACCCACGCGAGCCCCATCTCGTTGAGGGTCAGGACCTTGATTCGTTCGCGCGCGGTGATGCCCGTCTTCCGAAGCCACCCGGCAGCCACGGCGCTCGTGGACCAGCTCATGCCCTGGTGTCGGAGCAGCAGTTGCAGGATCGCAGGCGTCGAGTAGACCCAGGCGTACACCCACATCAGCGCCTGTGCCTTGTTGGCCTGCCCCTGAGCGGCCGGGTTGGGCAACTCCATGAAGTCTTGAGCGTTCGCCGTCATCCTGCGGCCCTCCGTACTGCGCTCCGTACCGGCTCCGTACCAGTGGTACGGCGCGAGCTATGGAGCCTGCGACGGACCTTGCTTCGGCGGTCGAGCCGACGCGCGACATGCCGTGCACCGCACGAGGCTGGCCCTGCGGGCCAGGCGCCTAGGGGCGCTTCCCTCGTGCTGCCAGGGCTGGACGCCCTGTCTGCCCGGCCTGCCACGCCTTCACGGACTGGCGTCCTCCAGCGCCCGCCTGCGGCGTGCTTGGGGGGCGCCGCGCAAGCGCGGCTACCTCCGGCGGAGGCGGCGCCGCCCGGTTCGCTTCGCGCCCCGGTCCGCTTGGCCTTCGGCTCCGGGCTGGACGCCCGGACCTGCCCCGCTTCGCGAGGCACTCGCGCGTTGCGCGAGTCCGCCGGAGGTAGCCGCGCTTGCGCTCGGCGCCGGGGCTCCGCCCCCCAAACCCCTGACGGCGGCTGGGGCCGCCTGGTCCGCTGTCGCGGCCCCACGGGGTTCGGCTCCCCCCACCGCTCACGGACCCGCTGGGGCGGGTGCCGTTCACGGGGCTGCGGCTGAACGCCTTGCCCCGCCGGATCAGCGTTGCTGATCCGGCGGTTCCCCCAGCCAGCCTGCAAGCGAAGGGGCGACGCCATCATGTGCGCCCCGGGCCGACTTCATCTTCGGCGTTCGATGCGACGGAGTCTGGCGCGACGTCGGGAGAAATGGGATCGACGATCTCGATCGACCGATCCCGGCACGTGGCCAGGAAGCTCGCCAGGGCTTCCACGTCGGCCGCGGCGAACATGAGGTGCACCTCTTCGTGATGACCACTGCCGTCGCGCAGGACAGCATGAACCAGCATGTCCTTGAAGCGATGGCTGAACTCCAAGCTGCCGACCTTGCAGAGGACCAGCCGCGAGTGGTCGAACACGTAGCCCTTCTCGTCTGGCCGAAGCGTGCTCATGGTCATGCTCGCTTCTCCAGTTGTTCCCGCCGGCGCAGCACCATCGCGGCGGTTCGCTTCTTCCACGGAAGGCCTTCGTCGGTGAAGCGGTCCAGTGCCTCCCGATCAAGCTGGCGGATTCGCGCGGCGTGCGAGCGCTTGAACTGCACGGACTTCAGCGCACGCTGCAGGGGCTCCGGCCAGGTCGCCATGTGCCTCAAGATCGAGATGTCGTCGAGGTTCAGGTCCATGCGCTCGGCCGCACGCCGAATCGACGGATACAGACCGTCGTCCAGAACGCGCTGCACGAAACGGCTCATTCGCCACGGACGCCAGCGCCTGTCCCACCAGAACTCCGCTGCAAACTGCTGAGCGGCTTCAACCTCGGACAGATCCTCCACCGTCGCCAGCACCGGAAGCCCGAGCCAGCGGCAGGCCTCCAAACGCGAATAGCCGAAGACGACCTCATAGGCCTGCACCGCTGTCCGCTCGCCCGGAGCGCTATCCGCGATCGAGCGCCAGGCGGGCCGCACCTTGATCGGTTGCACGTTGCCGCCGGCGTGTTGCACCGATGCCTTCAATCGGTCGAAGTCAGGTCCGCGAAGTTCGCTGGATTCGACAGCACTCCACCGAGATGGAACGACGTAAATCGGATCGAGGCGGACCAGCGTTCTGCCGCTGCCGCTCACCTCTTGCACTGGATCTGCAATCACTGATGTCCCCTTGAGCTTGCGTCAGCCCGGATGGACTGACGTATCGGTCAAGGTCGTTTATCAGCTACGGAGCAAATTACAGGAAGCGGCGTGCACTCCCGCATGCCAGCTCACTCCAGATGACTGGAGTTGACTGTTGTCGGGCTGGGTTAAACCGCGTTGACTCGCGGTGCTGGAACTATTTTTTGCTTTGACGCGCCGGCGCCACACAAAATCGCAGCGCTGCTCACTCACCGGCCGCGGGCGGCCGCCAGCGCAAGGCGCTTCAGCGCCGGCGACGCGACGACATGCGCGTCGTCCGGTCCACCGCATCGACGTGCCGGATGCCCCGCCGGCGATCGCATGCCACTGCTTTCGCGCGTGCCCGGCGCACGGTCAGGCGTGACAGGCTACGGCTCCCGTCGATCCACCGCGGCGCATGGGTCCGCACGAACGCGGCAAAGTCCTTGATCGCATCCGGCGAGATGCCATCGAAGGGCGTTCGCTTTCGAGTCAGAACAGGGGCGGCCATGGAGTCAACTCTACCGCCTGTTCGCTGCAACCTGTGGCTTGTACGGAGGCGGGCTGGAGGCCGCCGATGTGCGGCGCTCGTGATGTCAACTGCTGCCAGACACTGCAGTTCCTGGGCCCGTCGGCTGCCCCGGCTGAATCTGCAGCTCGAACCGGGGGTTGATCCGATAGACCGTTCGGGCCCCGCCCCCTGGTGTTGGCTCTTCCTCGATGTCGAAGAGTTCGGTCGCCAGCATCAGCTTCTTCAAGGTCCGGTGGCCGTAGCGCTCGTGCATCTGCTCAAGTTCCTCCGGCGCCCTCTGCCGGATGAGGTTCCCTGCTGAAGCCAGAACGGTCCACCCGTCCGCGCGGGGCGTCTTCTGGGCGATCTCGCCGAGCAGCAGCACTAGGCGGCTGTGCCGCAGCCACAGCAGTTCGATCTCACGTGCCCCCTCGGGTGACGTCATGAACTCCGCATGGGCCTTCGCCGCCGACTGAACTGAGTTCACGAAGCCCAGTAGACGGTCCCTCATCGGCAGCGCCCGGGCACGCTGCTCATCGAGATAGGCCAGCGCCTCGCGGGTGCTGTCATCGGACGCCGGCGACCAGCGCGGCAGAAAGTGGTGGATCAGATCGTTCCGGGCATCCACCACCGCCTTCATCTCGGCCGTGTGCTGCTCGACAAAGGCGCTGTCCGCCTGGATCGAGATGCCAAACGAGAACCACGCCTCGTCGACGTTCTCCGGGCCGTCGCGTTCGCCGGCGTCGGCCAGCACGTCGTCAACGAACTGCCCTGCCAACTGGCCGAGCGTCTGCTTGTGGATCTTGGCTCGCCGCTCATCCAAGTTGGTCTGCATCGACTGCAGGGGGCCTTCGATCCGGGCACTGGCCATCAACTGCTTGAGCAGGTGCTCGATGTGCTGGAACAGAAGCAGGTTCCTTCCGATGCGCCGGAACACCTCGTCGATCTCGGGCGTTCGATGCGGCTCGGCCGGAGTGGAGGTGCTTGTCACCTTCGAGCCTCGCCGTTCAAGACGGGGTCAGGCCACCAGCAGCCGGTCGTGGAACTGTGCGTACTCGCCGGCCTGTGCGCTGTCGCCCATCTCGCCGTCCACTGCCTGCGCCACTCGCGCCGTGGCGCGGACATCGAGCCTCAGGCTGGCAACGTTGCCCAGAAAGAGTATGCGCAACACGTGCAGTGGCGTCTGGCACTTCAGGCGCAGCAGAAGTGCCTGAACGGCGTTTTCGGTGGCAGCGGCTGGGCCGGAGTGTGGTTTTGGAGTGCTCATCGATGGGTGGGGTTGGTAGGGCGGCAGGACCGTCCGGATTCAGGCGACGCCGAACAACTTCATCACCTCATCGCCCTATGTTCCAGAGAAGTCCTGGAGCAGCTTGGTCGCAGCACTCGGCGTGCTTGCCACCATCCACGCCGCAGCCGCGTCCAAGCGAACTTCGTAGGTCACCGCGTCGACGCCTGGAGGCAAGCCGCCGACGATGGACGCTGGAGTGAGGCGCGGAAAGCCGTCCGAGACGCGGTAGAGACCCTCACTGCGAACTCTGAGCATCAGCTTGGCGTACTCCGCTTCGAGGCGGTCGTCGTAGCCGGCGCTGTAGAGGCGCGTTTCAAACAGGTTCAGAGCATCGGCATCATCGGCTAGCCGGGAGCGCATCTCGCTGACAAGAAGCGGCAGACCTTCCGTGGCGCTGGCCTCATCTCGCACGCACAGCGCGAAGAGCAGCAGCACGCCTCCTGCGGGCTCAAGCAGTTGGTCGAGCCCATGAATGACATGAACTGCATCTACACGCTTCGTTGTCTTGGCCTCAATCGCCAAGCCTTGAAGCTCAAAGTCGTTCCTGCTGCCAGCCGGCCCGCGCCAAGTGCCCAAAGCCTTGCTTGGCCCCAAAGCGCTGCTTAACCAGCGACAGAGGAAGTAGAGCTCACCGAAGAGGCCTATCTGCTGCTCGATGCCCAGCGCGTTGGTCGGCACTCCAGACCAGAAGCGCCTCCACTTCGATAGCACCCCCTGTACCAGCCTGACGCGCGTGACACCTGCGGACCGCTCGACAGCATCCACGAGGTCGCTAATGACGAGGTCAAGTGCGCCATGGCCCTGGGAGTCAAGACAGGCGATCTCGACAAAGCACTCCTCCAGGCCAGTGTCTTTGGGCACCATCTTGACTGTCTGGACGCCTATGCCCCTGGAGACCCTTTCGGTCAGCGCATCCTCCTCGCCTTGCGGGATGCGGACGAGCACATGTCGGCGCAGTGCTGCGTCCACGCCAATGAGCACGTCTGGATGGCGTCCCGAGAGAGCGGTTCGGACAGCCAGCCGCTCCTTTGTCGGCGGCTCGGCTTCCAGCAGGTCCCAGCGGGGCCCCTTCGCTGTGGCCGCCTCTAGACTACTGGTCGCCACCGCGCCGTGCCCTCGAGGTAGGCCTCAGCAGGCCGTTCACGGGTGACCTTCGGCAGCGACACGGCCATGCCGATGAGGTCCTTGGCGGTCGGACTCTTGGGGTTGGCGTAGATGGGCTGTCGAGACTTACCCAACTTCGCACCGTCGTGGCCCGAGAGCTTGCTGATGGGATAGAAGATGAGCAACCCGCGCCTGGAGGCGCGCGACAGCCGCGCAGCGCGGTTCTCGTCCGTCTGTTCTCCCGTCTGCAGCTTGCGCTTCATCTCCAGCAGCTCGTCATCCGTCAGCCCGAAAGCCTCGTCGCCGGGCGTCGTGATCACGCCGAGAGAGTTGGACGAACCGATCCTGGTACGAGCGATGTTCCAGACAGGTGCCAAGCCAGCCGGAAGCCAGGTTGCCGCCTTGAGCTCGGGAGACTCTTTCTCTCGACCGCGGACAAGGACCGACCAGTGGGTCACGTCCCCGTCCATGTTCTGCTGCTCGATCCAAGCTGCAATGAGCTCAGGAGACAGGCCAGAGGCTTCAGGCACATAGTCAAACTGCCGAAGGAGCTGAATCACAGCTGAGGACTGAACCCCCTCCCAGAGTGGCCCGAACTGGGTGGTCTTGGCAGGTCCGCCGAGTGAAGCGAGGAAGTCATGGACCGACGAGCGATTGCGATCGCAGAGCAGCGCAAGGCGGTCTTCGTCGCTCAGCGGGAACCGGAAGGTTTGCTCAAGCTCGCCGGAGTAGGACTGGCTCACTTGCGTGGGGGTCGCATGGCGGCGCTTCAGGGCACTCGTGACCTGCATGCTGGGATGGCTCAGGATTCGCACGCCTACATCCCTCGGCGTGAGACCGGGCACCATCTCGTACATCCGGATGTCTTGCCTCAGGCGATGCTCGACCAAGGCAAGGTCAGCAAACCAACCCTGGAGCGTGCCGGTTGTGTAGATGCGGGTAAGGTCCTCGTAGCCACCTCGGTAGCCATACCACCGCGCCATCTGCAGCAGCGTGTCGTACTGTGGAGACTGGCGCGCGAAGTAGCTGACGAGCAAGCCTTCGAGGTTGAGCCCGCGCGCCAGCTTGTTGCCGCCGATCGCGATGGCCTTCAGCGACGGATTGAGGTCAAAGTCGAGTACGTCGCCGCGCTCGGAGTTGATCTCCAGCACCTCGACTGCCTTTGCAAACGGAAAGATGTGCTCTTCGATAGCCTCAAAGTCGACTACCTTGCCAGCGTCAACGCCGGCAGTGTTTGGCTTGAAGTCCTCATCCCAAAGCTTCTTGAGCTTGTCTCGCAGGCCGTTGTGCCTGTCGTAGCGCCACTCGTCCTTCAACTCGTTGAACCGGGCTTCGATGAGGTCCCGGGTCGGGGACTGGTCGGCGATTCGCTGGGTGGTGTGCACGAGCATCGTGCAGGGCGCTTCTGGCTTACCCCGCTGCGCCCGGGCAGCGCCTGCGAGCAGGAAGGTGCACAGAGCTTCTTCAAGGGACGGGACAACCTCGTTGTTCCCCAGCAACTGGCTGACCTCACCGTCCGGGACATCTCGGAGAACGTCAAGGCCCGGCACGCTCTCGCCGCTGGCCGGGTCAAAGCGCCCGAAAAACTCCTCGGTGCCGAAGTAGCCGCGGGGCTTGGGCAAGTCGATGAGGAAGTCGCGCGGGTAGAGGTCGTCACCCACCGCGCCGCCATAGTTGTCGTGCGGGATGAGCACGTTGGCGAAGGGTGTGGCGGTGTATGCCACGTAAGCTCTGCGTGGGAAAAGGTTCAGCAGGCTTCGGATGCGTCGGTTGATGACCGCCGGCTCTTCGAAGTTCGGGTCGTTGGGGTCGAAGCCCTCTTCTTGCTGGTAGCTCCCACGTGTGTCGACGCTCGCCTGGTCTGCCTCGTCATCGATGAAGAGAGCCGGCAGCCCGCGTCGCATCTCCTCCGAGGCCTCTTCGAACCAGGCCTGGAGGCGCCTCAGAACAGCGCCGTTCTTCTTGACCACAAGCAGGACCGGCTGAGAGCCTTGCAGGGCTGCGGTATTGGCCCGGCCACGGTTGAAGTCACCGTCCAGCGTGTCGGTGGTGAACTGGTGCCACTGCTTGCCTACGGGCGGCTGCTCAACCGCGTTGGGCGGGTTGCCTGTGTAGCCCGTGAGCTCACGGTTGAGGCGGAGCTGGGTCTGGCGTCGCAGACCGTTGTCGATGCCCGAGAAGACGACCACGAGCTTGTAGCCAGCGTCTGCCGCTTTGGCGATGACTGCGGTGAAGCTCGCCGTTTTGCCGCTTTGGACGTAGCCCAGCACCAAGCCGCGGATGTCGAACTCGTCGGTCGCGGGGTGCGCCAGCTTGGACAAGATGCTATCCGAGGCGTCGTCGAGGGAGGCGACCGTGTCCCGCGGCCAATTCTTCTTGCCCAGGAGGAACCTCCGCAGAGTGGGCCAGTAGTGCCAAGTGGTCCGGTCCAGCGCGGCGACCCAATCGTGCTCGCTCTCTGCGGCGGAGATGACGCGCACGCGCTCGAACGTCCTGTTCTGCTCCTCGGTAAGCTTGCCGCGAACCCACTCCCGTAGGTTCGCTGGGATAAGTTCGTTGGCGTACACCGCTTCAGGGTCGTGGCCTAGGTCCAGCAGAAAGCGCGCCGTCCGCAGGGCTTTCTCGTATTCGGGGTCGAGGTCTGCCATGGCTGCGCCTTCTCAGGTCAGTCTTCGAGAGTCGACTGCGCTCTGGCCACAGCAGCGTCTATCGCAGACAGTTCATCAGGTTTGGCCACTTTTTTGAGCAGCTTGCCCACTCGAGCCAGCTCTTCGCTTGTGACGCCGCTCTTGGGCGGCGAGACCGGGGTACTGGTGCTGAACGTGCCAGAAGAGTTTCCGGCTCCGGCAGAGCTTGGCGCGGGAGCCGGGGAGGGCGAAGGCGCTGCCGGCTTCGATCCCGATTTGCCACCAGCTGGCGCAATCGAGATAGGTGCGGCGGGCGGTGTTGCACCTCCAGCGGCCTTGTTAGCTGTGCGATATGTCTCGTCGGCAATCCTCGTCCACGTCTTGACGGCCTTCTCGACGTCGGCGCGGATCTCGGCCGGGAAGGCGACCTTCATCTTAGGCACGTTGATCTTGAACTCTTCGTCGAGCTTGGGCGAAAAGAAGACCGCGATGCGTGCTAGCTTCAGGTGCTCGTCCAGCGTCCGGATGTTGCTCCATCCGCCGCTTTAGATGAGGCGGTCAGCGCGGTAGATGTAGAAGCCTTGCTGCCGATTCCATGAGGCCGGCCCCGATGCGCGCTTGTGCGCCTCTGGGCTCGAGAACATGGACTGCGCTGGAAGAACGTAAGGCTCGAAAACGACGTCACTGCGCCCGATGTGACCGTCGACTTTCAGACTCAGCGGCTCCAGCACCTTGCGCTTGGGCTCATTGGCGACAAAGGGATCCCAGGGAGTGACCTTGTCGTCTTGGATGTAGATGGCCAGCCGCTTGCCACGCACCTTGTTCTCGAGGAAGCGATGGAAGACCATGGCCACGTGCTCTTCCAGTGTGCGGCACATGTCGATCAGCCGCTTGCGAGCAGGTTCGCCCTCTGGGTTGCTGTACCCAAGGATGCGGTCGAGCTGCTGCCAGACGACCACCGTGCCGGTGGTCTCCTTCAGATGCAGCCGCACCCTTTCTGGCAGGTCCGCCGAGCGCACCGGAAGAATCTCCCACTTGTTGGTCGCTTCGATGTGCGACATGTCCCAGCAGTACGCGTTAATGTCGGCCCGGCTCTCGTTTTGCCGTGACGCCACGATGAGCTTGCGGCACTGGCTGAGCGACGCAGTCTTGAGTCCAAGGCCGAACTTGCCAAGGTCATCGTCGTCATAGTCCCGCTCTGCGCCAAAGCGCAGCGCTTCGCGAAGGTCCTGCGCCGACATGCCCACACCGTTGTCGGCAATGCTCACGTAGGAGTCGGCTCCGGCCCAGTGCGTGTTGATGCGGACCGTGTTGGCTCTGGCGGCAATCGAGTTGTCGATTAGGTCAGCCACAGCCGACTCGAACTCGTAGCCCATATCGCGCAGCGACTTGATGAGGCGCCGCGCGCCCGGGATGCTCTCAACACCGATTGACATCAACTCTCCCTTTCAACCCTGTTGTTCGCCCGACTCACTTTGCCTTCACCGGCTGGTCCTTGGCAGCAGCTCCGGCGATGACGGCCGCGGAGCAGTAGTACTCGTCTTCTGCAAGCAGCTGGGCATCAAAACGCCGGCGAGCCTCTCTGGCCAGTCCGATGAGCTCCACAGGCCAGCCGCTTCGCACGTAGTAGGGCTCAAGGACGAAGCTCACGCCGCGCTTAGGTCCAGGGCTAAGCTCCTTGCCGTTGTCCAGAGCTGCATCTGGGTGGAGGTTTGGATGCAGATATCCGACAGCCCACCATGCCTTGAGAAAATCCGCATTGGGCAGCTGTGCGAGGTCTTTCATCTGCGTGGACTCGATGAATTCCTCGAGCTGCGTGATGGCCAAGGCCCTGCTCAGCGGCAGATGTGCGTTGAGACTGGCTGTCACAGCGTCGGCCATCTCGGGCTGAGTCAGAAAGTCCAAGACAGCGAGACCCACGGCCTTACCAACAAGTGGAGGCACAGCGTTGCCGATCTCAGCGTACGACCGCGTGCGCTCTGCGGGAAACTCGAAGGTATCCGGGAAGCTCTGCACGCGAGCAGCCTCCCTTGGCGTCAGCGACCGGGTCTGCGTTGGGTGGATAAACATCAACCCGTCCTTCTTCAAGTGCGCCACGATCGTCGAGCACAGCTGGTCCCTGTGCTGGCGCGTATAGCGGTCCTTGAAGTGCTCCCGGTCGTAAGGGAACTCCATTTCGACGCCTCGAGCGATCGCCGCCCGGCTGGTCTCACCCTCGCGAAGTCGCAAGAAGTCACGCATGTCTCTCAGGCTGTGCGGCCTAGCTGCGTGTCCAACCAACTCCTTGGCTTTGTGCGCCTTCAAGACGTCGTATGTGTATCTGCGGCCATACCGCTGCGCGTGCGCTTTGCGCCGCTCGAGGTCATAGTGTTGGACGTGCCGCTCGTCGCCAGCCAGCACTTCCCCCCGCGTCAGAATACTTGTCGCCTCCATAGAACCCGGCTGTTCCTGACTTC
>NZ_JBMLSK010000172.1:0-38702 GCF_049240545.1 Roseateles sp.
AGGAACTCGTCCTCACCCTCGCGCAGATGCAGGATCACATCGGTGCCGCGGCCGGCCTTGGTGATGGTCTCGACTTCGTAGTCGCCGGTGCCCTCAGACGTCCAGCGCACGCCGGCTTCGGCGGCCACGCCGGCGCGGCGGGTTTCCACCGTGATGCGGTCGGCGACGATGAAGCCCGAGTAGAAGCCCACGCCGAATTGGCCGATCAGGTTGGCGTCCTTTTTCTGGTCGCCTTCCAGCTTGGCCATGAACTCGCGCGTGCCGCTCTTAGCGATGGTGCCGAGGTGGGCAATCGCCTCTTCCTCGCTCATGCCAATGCCGTTATCGCTGATGGTAACGGTGCGGGCGGCTTCGTCGAAGGAAACGCGCACTTCCAGATTCGGCGTGTCTTCAAACAGCGCGGCATTGTCCAGCGCCTCGAAGCGCAGCTTGTCGCACGCGTCGGAGGCGTTGGACACCAGCTCGCGCAGGAAGATTTCCTTGTTGGAATAGAGCGAATGGGTGACGAGGTGCAGGATCTGCTTGACCTCGGCCTGGAAGGCATGGGTTTGCTTTGTCATGTCTGAAGCTCTTCTCAAAAAATCAAAGTCGTCGATGGCGGGTCGCCTGGCCTGGCACAGAGCCACGGCACAGCAGACACCCGGCCGACCTTGCGGTCGTGAGCACGATTTGGGGCCAAGTGTCTAAGCTTCAAGACCCTGATGAACACAAGGTGAAAAGCAGGGCACCGCAGCTGCCAAAATGCCGGCCATGAGTTCCAGCGCCCCGCCATCCCAAGAGTCCCTCACCCCCAAGGCCCGCATCGTTCTGTACTGGATGGACCTGGCCGGCGTGGCCGTGTTCGCCATCAGCGGCGCCTTGGCCGCCATGCAAGCCCGGCTCGATCTGTTTGGCGTCTTGGTGTTGGCCGCCATCACAGCCATCGGCGGCGGCACGCTCCGCGACCTGCTCTTGGGCCGTCACCCGATCTTCTGGATGAGCGACACCCGCTACATCAAGGTCATTGGCCTGACCGCCTTGTTCACCGCCTTGCTGGCCAATAGCTGGGGCCATTTGCTAGCCACCGGCAATGGCGCCCTGGTGATTGCCGATACCTTGGGCCTCGCCTTGTTTGCCCTGTGCGGCGCCGAGATTGCCGAGGAGGCGGGCAAGTCACGTTTGGTGGTGGTGCTGCTGGGCACCATCACCGCCAGCGGCGGCGGCGTGATGCGCGACCTTTTGACCAGCCAAGTGCCCCTGCTGCTGCGTCGCGATATTTACGCCAGCGCCGCGATCGGCGGTATCGCCGGCTATCTGGCGCTGCGGGCCCTTGGCCTGCCGCGCCAAGCCGCCTTTATCGCGGGCATGTTGATGGTGGTGGCGCTGCGGCTCGCCGCCTTGCACTACGGCTGGCAATTGCCGGCGCCGCAGCTCAGCTTCTGAGCGCAGGCGCTTAGTACGACAGCGTGCGCTTGGCCACATCCACCCGCAGCAAAGCCTTGCTGAGTGCGCCGCTGGTGGCTCGCGCATAGTCCAAAGCCCAGGCCGGGTCTGAAAAAGCCACCGGCCCGGCCGCAGCCGCCACGCCCAAAATCTTATCGGCCAACAAGACCTTGCCCGAGCCGCGCATCGGCTCGCACTCGTACTTGACGTACTGCTCGTCCAGCCATTGCCGCGAGGCCTCGAAGCTCAAAACCTCGCCGGCGTCCACCACCAGATCGAACTGCTGCACCGGACTGAACACGACCTTCACTTCACTGCGCATTGCGGGCCTTTCGTGAATGAGAGCAGCTCGATTCTGGCGCAGAACTCAAGCGCGCGCAGCCTTTGCCGCAGACTTCCTCAGGAGCGCGCCGCCTTGTCGGCCGCCGTCATCAGGAGCGCGCAGCCTTGACGGCTGCGCTGAGCACCTCCAAAGCCTCGAGCGAATCGTCCCAGCCCAAGCAAGCATCGGTGATGCTCTTGCCGTACTCCAGCTTGCTGGCGTCGTCCTTGCCCGGGGTGAACTTTTGTGCGCCGTCGTGCAAGTGGCTTTCCACCATCACGCCAAAAATGTTCTTGCCGCCGGCCACGATCTGCGCGCCCACATCGCGCGCCACTTCCAGTTGGCGCAGATGCTGCTTGGAGCTGTTCGCATGCGAGCAGTCGACCATCAGCGTGGCCTCCAACTTGGCGCCCGCCAGATCCTTGCAGGCCGCCGCGACATGCTCGGTATCGTAGTTAGGTGCCTTGCCGCCGCGAAGAATCACATGGCAGTCCTTGTTGCCCTTGGTCTCAACGATGGCCACTTGCCCGTTCTTATGCACCGACAAGAAGTGATGGGCGCGCGCGGCAGCTTGAATGGCGTCGGTGGCGATCTTGATATTGCCATCGGTGCCGTTCTTGAAACCGATCGGTGCCGACAGACCGGAAGCCAGTTCGCGGTGCACCTGGCTTTCGGTCGTGCGTGCACCGATAGCGCCCCAGGAGATCAGGTCGCCGATGTACTGCGGTGAAATCACATCCAAGAACTCCGAACCCGCCGGCATGCC
The DNA here is from genome assembly GCF_049240545.1 of Roseateles sp. GTDB lineage: Bacteria > Pseudomonadota > Gammaproteobacteria > Burkholderiales > Burkholderiaceae_C > Paucibacter_A. The sequence goes on from NZ_JBMLSK010000172.1 coordinate 2,511, forward strand.
GAGTCGATTGATTTCCAGCAGCAACTGCCGCGCGATGCGCAGGCCTTCGTCGATGCGGTAGCTTTCGTCCAGATAGGGGTCGTTGATCAAGCCCTTCCAGCCGACAGTCGTTCGCGGCTTTTCGAAGTAGACCCGCATGACGATCTCCAGCGTGTCGGCGTACTTCTCGCGCTGCACCATCAGTCGGCGTGCGTACTCCAGCGCTGCAGAGGGGTCATGGATGGAGCAAGGGCCGATGATCACCAGCAGGCGGTCGTCCTTGCGCTGCATGATCTTGCGGATGCGCTGACGCGTGTTGGCGATCAACTGCTCCATCGGCGTGCCGCGAATCGGAAAGAAACGAATCAAGTGTTCTGGCGGCGGCAGCGGCGTGATGTCGACGATGCGTTCGTCATCGGTCGCACTGGTCTTGTCCTCTTGCGAGTACCAGCGTTCGGCCTGAATCTCCGGTTTGGCGGACTTGGCATTCATGGGCATAACTCTCACTTTCCGTGGTCTGGATTCGGTTTCAGATGAAGCAGCGCTCAGACGAAAAAAAACCGCCGGGTGGTGGACCCGGCGGTTTCTAGAGATTTGTGCGCTTTGCTTGATGCTTATCCTGCTTACGCTCTCGCCTCTCGGCCGCCGGTGCGGTTAGAGAACCAAAAAAAGCTAAAGAAATAAGTCTTTGGCGAGTGCATGGCTTTGAATGTAGCACGCGATTCTTGCAAGTCGCGTCGGCGCTGCGGCCTTGCAACAACAGTGGTGGCCGCGATCAGGCGGTGCCGCCGACGGTCAAACCGTCGATGCGCAAGGTCGGCTGACCCACGCCCACCGGAACGCTTTGCCCCTCTTTGCCACACACGCCAACACCCGTGTCCAGCTGCATATCGTTGCCAATCATGCTGACGCGGGTGAGGGCCTCGGGGCCGCTGCCAATGATGGTGGCGCCCTTGACCGGGTACTGGATCTTGCCGTTCTCCACCCAGAAGGCTTCGCTGGCCGAGAAGACAAACTTGCCGGATGTGATATCCACTTGGCCGCCGCCAAAGTTGGTGGCGTAAATGCCCTTCTTGATGCTGGCGATGATTTCCTGCGGATCTTTGTCGCCGCCCAACATATAGGTATTGGTCATGCGCGGCATGGGCGTGTGGGCATAGCTTTCGCGACGGCCGTTGCCGGTGGGGGCTACCTTCATCAGGCGCGCATTCATCGCGTCCTGGATATAGCCTTTCAAGATGCCGTCTTCGATCAGCACATTGCGCTGCGAGGCGCAGCCCTCGTCGTCCACATTGAGCGAACCGCGGCGATCCGGCAGCGTGCCGTCATCCAAGACCGTCACGCCCTTGGCCGCCACCCGCTGACCGATGCGGCCGGCAAAAGCGCTCGAACCCTTGCGATTGAAGTCGCCCTCCAGACCATGTCCGACCGCTTCATGCAAGAGCACACCGGGCCAACCGGCGCCGAGCACCACCGTCATCTCGCCGGCCGGGGCTGGGCGCGACTCCAGATTGGTCAATGCCGCGTTGACGGCTTGGTCGACATAGCTGGCAATCATTTCATCGGTGAAGTAAGCCAGCCCGAAGCGGCCACCGCCACCACCACTGCCCACTTCACGGCGGCCATTGCTCTCGGCAATCACCGTGACGCTCAGGCGCACCAGCGGGCGCACATCGGCGGCTAAGGTGCCATCGGCACGGGCCACCAAGACCACATCATGTTCAGCGGCCAAGCCGGCCATCACCTGCGCCACGCGCGGGTCTTTGGCGCGCGCCATGCGCTCGGCGCGTTCCAGCAGGGCGACCTTTTCGGTGCTGTCCAAACTGGCGATCGGGTCGGCGGCACCATAGAGCGAGCGGCTGGCCGAGACCGTCGGCTGACCGGGCACCTTGACGCGGCGGCTTTGGCCGGCGGCCGCAATCGCACGCACGGTCAAAGCAGCATCGATGATGGCCGCCTCAGAGATATCGTCGGAGTAGGCAAAAGCCGTTTTCTCGCCGGCCACCGCGCGCACGCCCACGCCCTGGTCGATGCTGAAACTGCCGCTCTTGACGATGCCCTCTTCCAGACTCCAGCCTTCCGCGCGCGTGGTCTGGAAGTACAGATCAGCGTCATCGACCCGGTGTTCGGTGATCAGTCGCAAGGCTTTGGTCAAGACCGCCTCGCTGAGGCCGTAAGGCTCCAGCAATTGGCTGCGGGCCGCCGCCAGGCGGGCAAGAGTAGGTTCGCGCGAAATCATGCGGACCATTGTAGGAGCGGCGGCGCCTGAGCGCCGTCTGCCGCTGAGTTCCCTTGGGGCGAAAAGGGCTCAAGAGGGCCCAAGAAAGCTCAAGCGGAGAACGCCTCGGCCAGAGCGTCAAACACCAGGCGCAAGCGCGGCGTGTCGCGCAGTTCCCGATGCGCCGTCAGCCACATGGGCAGGGCAGGAATTTGGATCTCCGGCAAGACCTGCACCAAGTCCGGCTCGCGCGCCGCCAGCGCCAGCGCCCCCACGGCCAGACCCATGCCTGCGCGCATGGCCTCCCACACCACCACTTGGTTGTCGCAGCGAAAGCCAAAGAAATCCGGCTGGACCGCAAAACCCGCCGCCGCAAAGCCGCGCAGCATCTGATCGTTGCGGTCGTAGCCCAGCCATTGATGGCTCAGCACCGTGTCCATGGTCGGCATGCCGTGGCGCGCCAGATAGTCTTGATGCGCAAACACGCCCACTGGCCAGTCGCCCAGTTTGCGGGCCACCAAGGTGGCTTGATCGGGCCGCACCATGCGCAGCGCGATGTCGGCGCTGCGCTCGAGCAGGTTTTCCACCTCGTTGCTGGCCACCAGCTCGATCTGGATCTCTGGGTGCCGTTGGCGCAAATCACTCAGCACCGAAGGCAGGAAGTAAGCGCAGACGATTTCGCTGGCCGTCAGGCGCACCGTGCCCGCCAAAGACTGGTCTTGAGCGGACAAGGCCAGCGCCAACTCTTGCGCGCCCTCTCGCATGCGCTGGGCGGCAGGCAACAGGGCCTGGCCGGCCGGCGTCAAGCTCAAACCCCTGGCATGGCGCTCAAACAAACTCTGCCCCAGGGCCGCCTCCAGCGCGGCCAATTGCCGACTCAAGGTCGGCTGGCTTTGGCCCAGCACGGGCGCGGCTCGATTCAAAGAGCCAGTTTCGGCCAGCACCAAAAAGGTTTGCAACAAAGACCAGTCGAGTGAATTCGCGCGCATACGCTATTCAAACATGAATAGCCGCAATACAGAACCTTGACTTCCGCAATCCTCCCCAGGCGCTGACACTGGCTTCATCGCCACCGCCAAGGCCTCGCCGCACGAGCCAAAGTCATGATTCCAAGGTCTTCTCCCTCGAACAAAACCGTCCTCATTCTTGGCGCCGCCGGGCGGCTCGGACTCTGCTTGGTGCAAGCCTTCTCCGACGCCGGCTGGCAGGTCGTGGCCCAGGCACGCAAGCCCTTGCCCGCCAGCATCGCAAGCTTGGCCGGCGTCCGGGCCCTGCACTGTGATGCGCTCGACCGGGATGCCTTGCGGCTCGGCGGCCAAGGCGCGCAGGTCGTCATCAATGCTTTGAACCCGCCTTACACCGAATGGCATACCTTGCTCCTGCCTCTGGCGGCGGCAGCGCAAGACACGGCCCTGGCCTTGAACGCCCTGCTGATCTTGCCCGGCAATGTCTACAACTTCGGCAAGCAGCTGCCCGAAGTACTACTGGAGCAAGGGCGCACCGCCGAGCAGGCCAATACGCCCAAGGCCGGGCTGCGGCTTGAGCTGGAAGCGCGCATGGCAGCCGCGGCCCCGCAGCTGCGCTCGGTGGTGCTGCGTGCCGGCGACTTTTTTGGCGGGCCTGGACGGGGCTCTTGGTTCGATTTGGCCCTGGCCAGCCGCATCCACAAGGGCCAGGTGGTCCACCCCGGCCCTTTGGACCTGCCCCATGCCTGGGCCTATCTGCCCGACTTGGCCGCGTGCTTTGTGCGGGTGGCCGAGCACCATGCAGAGATCCGCGGCCATCAGCGCCTGCATTTCAGTGGGCACACCCTGGAGGGTCAGGTCTTGCATCAAGCCTTGGAGCAGGCTTGGGGACGAGCACTGAAAAAGAGCCATCTGCCCTGGGGCCTGATTCGCCTCGGCTCACCCTTTGTTGCCAGCTGGCGCGCCATCGCTGAGATGCGCTATCTCTGGCAAAGACCACACCAATTGGATGACCGAGAACTGCGCCAGCTGATCGGCGAGCCGCCCCACACCCCCTTGCTCCAAGCCGTGCTAGACAGTCTGCAAGCCCTGGGCATCCACACGCCCACCCGGCCATCAGCCAAGGAGGCTCTGGCATGAGCGGGCCCGTGATTTGCGAGCGCATGACGGCGCAGCTCGACGGTGACTATGTGGTCTTCTTGATCGGCATGCGCATCAACAAACCCTGGCTCATCCACAAATGGTGGCCAGCGGCCAGCGCCATGCCGCGCATGTTGCGCGAACTCCAATCGCGGCCGGACTCTGGCCTGCTGAATGCCGAGATGTGGTTCTCGCGCACCCTCATCTTGGTGCAGTATTGGCGCTCGATGGAGCAGCTCTTGGCCTATGCCAAGGACAAACAATCCGAGCACCTGCCGGCTTGGAGAGCCTTCAACAAAGCCGTGGGCACCGATGGCTCGGTGGGCATTTGGCATGAGACCTATGCCATTCGCTCCGGCGGCTATGAAAACATCTACGTCAATATGCCGGCCTTTGGCCTGGGGCGAGCCGGGCAACTACAGCCCGCAAAGGGCAAACTCGCCTCGGCAGCGCAGCGTCTTCAAGCAGTGGGCGAAGAGCCTGTGCGCTGAGCCGGCCCTTGCTGGTTTGGCGCTCAGTCCTGCTGCGTCTTTTTCTGCGCCAAAGCCCAGTCATACAGTCGATTGCGCGAAGCGCCGCTGATTTCAGCGGCCAGCCCCACGGCCTGCTTCAAAGGCAGATCCTTCAAGAGCAAGCTCAAAACCCGCAAGGCCTCGGCCGGCAATTCATCGTCACCGCCAGCGAGCGCACGCTGCGCATGCAAAACCAACACAAACTCGCCACGCTCGCGCTGCGCATCGGCCGCCAACCAAGCCGGCAGGCTGGCTGCGGCGGCGCTGTGAACCGTCTCAAACTGTTTGGTCAATTCGCGGCAGACGGTCACCGTCTGCGCCGGGCAGAGCTCGGCCAGCAAGTCAATCAAGGCCTTGATGCGATGCGGCGCTTCAAACAGCACCTGGCTGCGAGCACTGCCACACAGGGCTTGCAAGGCGCTGCGGCGCTCGGCCGCCTTGGTCGGCAAGAAACCGGCGAACTCGAAGCCCTCGGCCACCACATCGCCGGCCACGCTGAGCGCTGTGACCGTGCTGCTGACGCCTGGCACCGGGAAGACCCGCAAGCCCGCTTTTGCTACGGCCGCCACCAAGACCGCGCCGGGGTCCGAAATCGCCGGGGTTCCAGCATCGCTGATGTAGGCAATGCGCTCCCCCGCTTGCAAGCGCGCGATCAAGGCCTCACTGGCCTCGTGCTCGTTGTGCTGATGCAGCTTGAGCAAAGGCTTGTGCAGGCCCAGATGCCGCAAAAGCCCAGCGCTGACGCGGGTGTCCTCGCAAGCCACGGCGTCCACCAAGGCCAAGACATGGAGGGCCCGCAAAGTAATGTCGGCCAAATTACCGATCGGCGTGGCCACCACATAAAGCGTGGCTGCGGGATACTGCTGAGCACCGGCCGCAGCGGCGGCCGCCTGCATCAGCAGGGAGGCGTCGGCAATGTTGTTCAAAAAGGCTACTCCCCAAGGGCTTGGATCGGCGGCAGAAGACTTTGCGCTGCAGTATTTGCAGCAGCAGGGCTTGCGCCTGGTGGAGCGCAATTATCAGGTGGCCGCCGGCCCCAGCGCACGGGCCGGAGAGGTCGATTTGATTCTGCGCGACCCGCAAGACGGCACTTTGGTGTTCTGCGAGGTGCGCGCGCGCGCCGACCGGGAGCATGGCGGGGCGGCAGCCAGCGTGGGTGCCGCCAAGCAGCGCCGCTTGATTTATGCCGCCCAGCATTACCTGCTGCGCCACGCCAGCCCACCGCCCTGCAGATTCGATGTGGTGGCCATCGACGGGATCGAGATCGAGTGGATTCAAGCCGCTTTCGAAGCCAGCTGAGCCGAGAGTTGGCTTTGAATAGGGCCCTGAAATGGGCCGAGAGCAGCGCTGAACTATGATTCCGCCCCATGCTTGAGCAACGCATCCAACAACAATTCTTCGAGAGCGCCGACCTGTTCTACCAGGTCGCCGAGAACCTTTCACGCCCGGTTTCCAGTGCCGCCCAGATGCTGATGGACGGCATCACCAGCGGGGGGCGAGTGCTGTGCTGCGGATTTGGCCAATCGTCGCTGGACGCGGTCTATATGGCCGCCCTACTGGTGGGCCGCTTTGAACAAGACCGTCCGGGTTTGGCCGCCTGGAGCCTAGACGCCCAAGCCCACGGCAGCAGCGCCGAAGAAGCCCTGACGCGGCAAGTGCAGGCACTCGGCCACCCCGGTGATCTGCTCCTGGTCTTTGATGCCATGCCAAGCTTGAGCCCCGCCTGGCAGCCGGTGCTGGCTGCCGCACATGCGCAAGACATGAGCGTGATTGCGATCACCGGGGGTTTGCAAGACGAGATGCGTGCGCTCTTGCGTGACACCGATGTCCAGATTCGCGTCCAGCACAGCCGCCCCGCCCGTGTGGCCGAAGCCCAGCGCTTGCTGGCGCACTGCCTGTGCGACGCGATCGACGTACAACTGCTGGGTGCCAGCGAGTAAGCCGCCTCCCCATCGCTTTTTGACAAGACAACAGGACCTTTATGAATTTGCAGAACTCCACCACAGGCCGCCCCCGCCGTCAGCTGATGTTGACCGCAACATTGGCAGCCGCGCTGTTGAGCAGCGCCTGTGCCCCTTTGGTGATTGGCGGCGCCATGGTGGGAGGCGTCATGGTGGCCAGCGACCGTCGCACTTCGGGCACCCAGGTGGAAGACCAAGGCATCGAGTTCAAAGCCTCCTCCCGAATCAAGGCCCAGTTGAGCGATTCGGCCCATGTCACGGTCAGCAGCTATAACCGCCTGGTTCTGCTGACCGGCGAGGTGCCCACCGAAGCCGACCGAGCCAAGCTGGAAAGCGTGGTCAGCGGTGTCGACAATGTGCGCAGCGTCCTGAATGAAACCTCGGTGATGCCCGCCTCTTCGCTGGGGAGTCGCTCGAACGACATGCTGATTTCCGGCAAGGTCAAGGCCAGCCTGCTGGATGCGCCGGAACTGATTTCCAGCGCCTTCTACGTGGTGGTGGAACGCGGCACCGTCTACATGATGGGTCGCGTGACCGAACGCGAAGCCAGCCGCGCTGCAGCCATTGCCCGCAGCATCAGCGGCGTCCAAAAAGTTGTCCGTGCCTTCGACCTCATCAGCGAAGAAGAACTGGCCCGCATCGTCCCGGCTCCTGCACAGTCCGCCAAGCCAGCAATGCCCTGATGCTCGCAGCGGCCCGGCTCAGACGAGCCGCTTGATCAGGCTGGAGGTGTCCAAACGGCCGCCTCCAGCGGCTTGCACATCCGCATAGAACTGGTCCACCAAAGCCGTGACCGGCAGGCGAGCGCCATTGCGCCGGGACTCATCCAGCACCAAGCCCAGGTCTTTGCGCATCCAGTCCACGGCAAAACCAAAGTCGAACTTGCCGTCCACCATGGTTTTGCCTCGGTTGTCCATCTGCCAGCTTTGCGCCGCGCCCTTGCCGATGACGTCCAGCACCTGCTTCATATCCAGGCCGGCCTTGCCGCCGAAGGCAACGGCCTCAGACAAGCCCTGCACCAAGCCTGCAATACAGATCTGATTGACCATCTTGGCCAATTGCCCTGCACCCGATTCACCCACCCTTGTGACCGCCTTGGCGAAGGCCAATGCCACCGGCTGAATCCGCGCGAAGGGATCAGCATCACCGCCGCACATCACGGTCAGCGCACCATTGACCGCGCCAGCTTGCCCGCCGGACACCGGCGCATCGACGAAATGCAAGCCCAGCACCTGAGCCGCCGCATACAACTCACGCGCCACCTCCGCCGAGGCCGTCGTGTGATCGACGAACACAGCCCCCGCCCTCATGCCAGCAAATGCGCCCGACTCGCCCAGCACCACCGAGCGCAGATCATCGTCATTGCCAACACAAGCGAACACGATATCGGCGCCGTCCGCGGCCTGGGCCGGCGTTGAGGCCATTCGCCCCCCATGTTCAGCCACCCACGCTGAAGCCTTGCTGGATGTGCGGTTGTAAACCGTCACCCCATGACCGGCGCGAAGCAAATGCCCGGCCATGGGATAGCCCATCACGCCCAGGCCCAAAAAGGCCACTCGCAATGGCGGTATCGCGTCGTAAGTTCGAGAGCTCATTCATTTCTCCAAAATCAAAAGCGCGCGGATGCCTGATGCCAAGCCACGCCTAAGCACGCATGAGCGCAGCACTTGCTGTGCCCGGCCTTGCGATTGAGCCCTGGAGGGCATGTGCGCCAGCATCAAACAATCGAGAGATGCTCGGTCCCAGAAGCGAGGTCTTCCGAGCGCGCCCGCTCGCTGTTGAGCTTGATCTGCAGGCGCAGGTCATTGAGCGAGTCGGCATTGCGCAAAGCGTCTTCATAAGTCACCTTGCCCATCTCATAAAGATCAAACAAGGCCTGGTCAAAGGTCTGCATACCCTGCTCACGTGAGCGCTTCATGATCTCCTTGATCTCACCGACTTCACCCTTGAAGATCAGGTCCGAGATCAGCGGTGAATTCAACATGATTTCCACGGCGGCCACGCGGCCTTTGCCTTCACGGCGAGGCAGCAGGCGCTGCGACACCAAGGCCCGCAGATTCAGCGACAAGTCCATCAGCAACTGGCTGCGACGTTCCTCGGGGAAGAAGTTGATGATGCGGTCCAAGGCCTGGTTGGCACTGTTGGCGTGCAAGGTGGCCATGCACAAATGGCCGGTTTCGGCGAAGGCGACCGCATGTTCCATGGTTTCGCGATCCCGCACCTCGCCCATCAGAATCACATCGGGGGCCTGGCGCAGCGTATTCTTCAGGGCATGCTCCCAGCTGTCGGTGTCGATGCCGACCTCTCGCTGGGTGACGATGCAGTTCTTGTGCGGATGTACGAACTCGATCGGGTCTTCGATCGTGATGATGTGGCCGTAGGTGGTGGTGTTGCGCTCATCGATCATGGCCGCGAGCGAGGTGCTCTTGCCGGAGCCGGTGGCGCCGACCACGATCACCAAGCCGCGCTTGGCCTGCACCACTTGGCGCAGCACCGGCGGCAGATCCAGCGAGCTGATGGTGGGCACATCGGCCGGAATCGTGCGCAAAACCAGACCCACCGAACCCTGCTGAATAAAAGCGTTAGCCCGGAAGCGCCCGACGCCTTGCGGCGAGATCGCGAAGTTGCACTCTTTGCTGCGCTCGAACTCGGCCGCCTGCTTGTCGTTCATGATCGCGCGCGCCAGTTGCAGCGTGTGCTGTCCGGTCAAGGGTTGCGGCGAGACCTTGGTGACCTTGCCGTCCACCTTGATGGCGGGCGGGAAATCGGCCGTCAGGAAAAGGTCCGAGCCCTTGCGTGAAATCATCAGGCGCAAGAGGTCGTTGATAAATTTGGTGGCCTGATCGCGTTCCATGGGGGTCCTGAGCAGTGAAATCGCTGGGAAGTTTTGCCGTCACTCACGTGGCTTGCGCCACATGAGTGACGTCGAACTTTCCGGGCTTTAGCCCGGAAAGTTCTCCGGGAACTTGGCTTTGGCGCGGGCTTCGGCGGGGGAGATGATGTTGCGACGAACCAAGTCGGTCAGGTTCTGATCCAAGGTCTGCATGCCTTGGCTGTTGCCGGTTTGAATGGCGGAATACATCTGCGCCACCTTGTTCTCGCGGATCAAGTTTCGAATCGCGGAGTTGCCCAGCATGATTTCATGCGCCGCCACACGGCCCGAGCCATCCTTCAGCTTGCACAAGCTTTGCGAAATCACCGCCACCAAAGACTCGGACACCATGGCCCGCACCATTTCTTTTTCGGCCGCCGGGAAGACGTCGACGATACGGTCCACCGTCTTGGCGGCCGAGCTGGTGTGCAGCGTGCCAAACACCAAGTGGCCGGTTTCAGCAGCGGTCAATGCCAAGCGAATCGTTTCTAGGTCGCGCATTTCACCGACCAGCACCGCGTCCGGGTCTTCGCGCAGCGCCGACTTCAGCGCGTTGGCAAAGCTCATCGTGTGCGGCCCAACCTCGCGCTGATTGATCAGGCTCTTTTTGGACTCATGCACAAACTCGATTGGGTCCTCGATGGTCAGGATGTGCCCGTACTCGTTCTCGTTCAGGTGATTGACCATGCCAGCCAAGGTCGTGGACTTGCCCGAACCGGTGGGGCCCGTTACCAACACCAGACCCCGAGGACGCAAGGCCAACTCGGCAAAAATCTTGGGCGCGTTCAGTTGCTCCAGCGACAGAATCTTGGACGGAATGGTCCGAAACACCGCGCCAGCGCCCCGGTTTTGATTGAAGGCATTGACCCGGAAACGCGCCAGGCCCTGAATCTCAAACGAGAAATCGACCTCCAAGGACTCCTCGTAGATCTTGCGCTGCGAGTCGTTCATGATGTCGTAGACCATGTCGTGCACGTCTTTGTGCTCGAGCGCCTCGACATTGATGCGGCGTACATCGCCATGCACCCGAATCATCGGCGGCAAACCGGCCGAGAGGTGCAAGTCCGAGGCCTTGTTCTTGACCGAGAATGCCAACAGTTGAGTGATGTCCATAGATAGGGCAGAAAAAGGCTGAAGGCCATTATGGCGACGATCGCAGACAACATACAAGAACAGCACAGACGGATCAGCACCGCCTGCGTTTTGGCCGCGCGCCCCGTGCAAAGTGTCACATTGCTGGTGGTGTCCAAAACCTTCCCCGGTTCCGCAGTTCGCGAAGCCTTTGCGGCCGGTGAACGAAGATTCGGCGAGAACTATGTGCAAGAAGGTTTGGACAAACTCGCCGAGTTGGCCGATCTGCGAAGCCAACTGGAGTGGCATCTGATCGGCCCCCTGCAGAGCAACAAGACCCGTCCCGTGGCCGAGGCCTTTGATTGGGTCCACAGCGTGGATCGACTCAAGACAGCACAACGTTTGTCAGAGCAACGTCCGAGTCATTTGCCGCCGTTGAATGTTTGCCTGCAAGTGAATATCAGCGGTGAAGCCAGCAAAAGCGGCCTGGCGCCCGGCGAGGTCGCGGGCCTGGCACGCATCGTTGCCCAACTGCCAAGACTTCGTTTGCGTGGACTGATGGCGATTCCCGAGCCCGCCGCTGACCCCGAGGCTCAGCGGCATCCACACCGGGCGCTCGCGGTCTTGTTGCGCGATCTGAACGCTCAGCTCGGTCTTCAAATGGACACCTTGTCGATGGGCATGAGCGCCGATCTTGAGGCCGCCATCGCGGAAGGCGCCAGCATGGTCCGCGTGGGCTCGGCCATCTTTGGCCAACGTAAGTCGGCATGAGACTGCTGCCAGGCATCTGGGTCGCTCTCACGCTGCTGGGGATGTGGGGCAGCAGTGCCGCGGCCCCCTCGCCGGCCTTTGAGGACACGATGGCGCAGCGTGCCAAGGCCTGCACCTTGTGTCACGGCAAAGAGGGTCGCGCCGCCGCTGACGGCTATTACCCGCGCCTGGCGGGCAAACCTGCCGGCTACCTCTACAAACAGTTGCTCAACTTTCGCGATGGGCGGCGTGACTACGGCTTGATGAGCGAACTCATTGAGCCCTTGAGCGACGCCTACCTGAAGGAATTGGCGGACTACTTCTCACAACTGTCCCTGCCCTACGCCCCGGCGCAGGCCCCGGGTCTGAGCCCCGAGGAATTGAGTCGAGGCCAGCAGTTGGTCCTGCAAGGTGACCCCGCTCGCAAACTGCCGGCCTGCGTGCAGTGCCATGGACAGGCCCTCACCGGCGTGCAGCCCTTTATTCCAGGGCTCTTGGGGCTGCCGCGCGATTACTTGAATGGCCAACTCGGCGCCTGGCGCAGCGGGCAGCGCCGCGCTGTGCCCCCCGACTGCATGGCCCACATCGCGAAGCAATTGGCCCCTGCAGAGATCAATGCCATCTCCCATTGGCTGGCCGCCCAAGAACCTTCCGCAGGCGCCAAGCCCGCGCCAAGTCTTGCTCAGCCCTTGCCACTGGAGTGCGGAGGCCTGCAATGAAGCGGGCCGGGTTTTGGAAACTCAGCGGCCTGGCGATTCTTGTATCGAGCGCAGGGCTGCTGTGGGCCCTGCTGCTGAACGGCCAGGATCAGAGCCCCGGCTCCCAGTCAGACCCCGGCACCCGCCCAACACTCGATATCATCGAGCGAGGTGCCTATCTGGCGCGCGCCGGCAATTGCCAGGCTTGCCACACCCAACGCGGCGGTCTGCCTTACGCCGGTGGGCGGGCCATCGACACACCGTTTGGCACCGTCTTCGCCTCGAACCTGACCCCAGATGAAGCCACCGGCTTGGGAGCGTGGACTTCCGCCGATTTCTGGGGCGCCTTGCACCATGGCCGCAGCAGGGACGGCCGATTGCTGACGCCGGCTTTTCCCTATCCCAACTACAGCCGCGTGACCCGAGAGGACGCCGACGTGCTGTTCGCCTACCTGCGCAGCTTGCCCGCCGTGCGCCAGGAGAACCGGCCTCACGAGTTGCGCTTCCCCTACAACACCCAAGCCGCCCTGGCGATCTGGCGTGGCCTCTACTTCCGTCCGGCGGTGTATCAAGCCGACCCCCAGCAAAGCGCCGAATGGAATCGCGGCGCCTACCTCAGCCAGGGCCTGGGTCATTGCAGCGCCTGCCACAGCACGCGCAACAGCCTGGGCGCCAGCAAAGGCGTCGATGACTTCTCAGGCGGCATGTTGGCAGGCCAAGGTTGGTACGCGCCTTCGCTGCACGCCACGGGCGAAGCCTCGGTGGCCGCCTGGGACACAAAGGCGCTGATCCAATGGCTACAGACCGGGGTGAATGCCCAGGCCAGCGCCTTGGGGCCGATGGCTGAAGTCATTCAGCGCAGCACACAGCATCTCAGCCAGGACGACTTGGCTGCCATGGCCCTGTATCTGCAAAGTCTTCCGCAGCACAGCGCCAAGCCCAGCCCCCGGCATAGCGCCGAACTGAAGCTGCGCGATGCGGGCGAGTCGCTCTACGCGGAGCACTGCGCCAGTTGCCATGGCACCACGGGCACGGGTGTCGCTGGCGCCTACCCACCGCTGGTCGGCAGCCGCACCGTCCTGATGGCGGAGCCGGCCAATCTGCTGCGCATCATCCAGCGCGGCGGCTTCGCGCCCGAAACACGCGGCAACCCGCGCCCCTTCGGCATGCCGCCTTTTTCCGGCCTACTGAACGATGAAGAACAAGCCGCAATCGCCAGCTTTGTTCGCAATGCCTGGGGCAACACGCCCGAGGGTCGGGCCGACGTGCGCCCGGTGGACGTGATTCGCCTGAAAGCACGTCGCGTCGACTGAGTCGTCCGAATCCTCCTGTGCTTCAGCAAGCCCCCATCCGGGGGATATTCCTCGCACTTGGCGCGGAATTGTTCACGGCGGCCGTCAACTCCACTGAACCATCCGGGCCCGGCAGGCCCGACACTGTCCGTGCGATCTGCAACTCGCTTGAACCGCTGGTTTTTTGCAGCGGCCGATCGGCGATCAGAGCGTTATCGCGACCTTGTTCACACATCGACCCCTGCACATGGAAACCCTGATCAAGAACTCAAGCGCAGGAGTCGAAAGCCAAGCAGGCGTATTACCGCGCCAGCAACCGAATTCCAGCCTGGCTGCAAGCCGCCTGAATTCTGGAAGCCTTGAAAAATAATCCTTGACGAGGGGATCTCGAGACATGAATTTTTTGACCGAGCTGCGCATCAGCCAGCGCTTGGCCGTCAGCTACGGCCTGCTTATCCTCTTGCTTGTGGCCATCGGTGGCTACGGCGCTTGGACGGCCAATCGCTTAGCCCAGGATTTGGACCGCACCGCCAACAGCAGCCTGGTGAAGATCGCTTCGGCCAATGCCTTGGAAGGCCAAGTCAATGTGATTGCCCGCGCATCGCGTGACCTGCTGCTGCTGGACGAGGCCCGCCAAATCAAGCGACAGAACGCCGCCATCGACAGCGCCTTGCAAGAAACCGAAAAGCAACTGGACAGCCTGCAAGCGGCCCTGGACAACGGCAAGGAAAAAGAACTGGTCGCCGCGGTGCGTGAATCGGAGCTCAAGTTCAGCGCCGCCGTGAACAAGTTTCGCAAGATTCAAAAGGACGGCAGCCCCGACGAGGCCCGCGAGAGCCTGATCAATGACGTTCGCCCAGCACAACAGTCCTATCAAGACGGGCTCAAGGGCTTGGTGGACCTGCAGTTCGAAAGCGCTCGCACCCTCGCCGTCGAGGGCGGTGAAATGGCGCGCTCGTCCATCCTGCTGACCGCCGTGTTGGTGGTGGTGGCAGCCGTGGTCGGTCTGGGTGGCGGTTTCGTGATCGCACGCTCCATCGTGCTGCCGGCCCAAAAGGCGCAGAAGACGGCCGAAGCCATCAGCGCCGGCGACCTGAGGCAACACATTGTTGTGGAAGGCAATGATGAGTTGGCGCAAATGCTCAAGGCTATGCAGGACATGCAACACGCTTTGTCCGGCGTCGTCAGCAGCGTCAGCGATGCCGCCGGTGAAGTGGCTCAGAACTCATCCGACATCGCCCACAGCAATGTGAACCTGTCGGACCGCACCGCCCGCTCCGCGGCCAGCTTGCAAAACACCGCCGCGTCGGTGGAGCAAATCGCCGCCAACCTGAATGGTGCCAGCGACCTGACTCGCCGCGCAGCTGGCATCGCCACCAAGGCCCGTCAATCGGCCCAAGCCGGTGGCACCGTGGTGTCCAAGGTGGTCGACACGATGGAAGAAATCAGCGCCAGCTCGAAGAAGATCGGCGACATCATCGGCGTTATCGACGGCATCGCTTTCCAAACCAATATCCTGGCGCTGAACGCAGCCGTGGAGGCCGCACGGGCCGGCGAACATGGCCGCGGCTTTGCGGTGGTGGCCTCCGAGGTGCGCGCCTTGGCCTCGCGCTCTGCTTCTGCAGCCAAGGAAATCAAGGTCCTGATCCAAGAATCGTCGGTCAAGGTCGAGAACGGCACCGCCCTGGTCAATAACGCCGGAGTCACCATCCGCAGCGTGGTGGACGAGGTCAACAATATGGGTCAGTTGATCGAAGAGATCTCCCACTCTGCCCAAGAGCAAGCAGCCGGCGTCGGCGTAGTCAATAACGCCATGAATGAGCTGGACCGGACCACGCAGCAAAACACCACTCTGGTGGACGAACTGGGCCGCTCCACCGACGCATTGAAATCCAGTTCCTCCCGCCTGCTGAGTGCCGTCGGCTTCTTCCGAGCTGCCGGCGCCAAGGCCTGAAGCCCTTCCCTTTCTTCTTTCCCCCTTGATTCCTTAGATCACGTATTCCCATGAGCACTTCGACCTCCTCCCTGCCCCGCGTGCTGCGCTCCGCTTCCTTCCTGTGCGCAGCCTTGGCCGTCGCTTTCAGCGCCCACGCCTCTGCACCCAAGATTCTGAAAAAGGTGCCGCCGGAGTTCCCGGCCGAGGCCAGCAAGCAATCGATCAAGTCCGGCACCGTCAAGGCCAAGATGGCCATCGAGGCCGACGGCTCGGTTTCCGGCGTTGACATCGTCGAAGCCCAACCCCGCAAGGTCTTTGACAAGGCCGTCACCCGCGCCCTGATGGACTGGCGCTTTGAAGGCACCGGCGGCAAGCAATCGCACGAGGTCAAGCTGGTGTTCAACAACGAAGATTGATGAGCGCTGGCCGTCGGTGTTTTGCACCGCCTCGGCCACACCAGGATCACTCGCCCAGACGGCCTGCCAGGACCTCGGTCCAAGGCAGGCCTTTTTTCTTGCCTGCGAGTCGCCGCAGCCCCTTGCGCCAAGGTCTCGCTGGGCGCGACTAAAATCTAATCCATGCCCTCCCTCGTGTCGCTGTCATCGCTGGCCTGGATCCGGACTCTGATCTGGGTCGTGGTGCTGGCCCTGCCCCTGCAAGCGCAGGCGCGGCTTGCCATGCTGGGCTGCAGCAACGACACCAGCTCAAGCGCGATCAGCAGCCCGCCCGCAGCGCACGATCATCAAGCCATGATGGCGCAGATGGATCACTCGGGGGACTCGGCTCATGGATCGCAGCCCTCTGCCGAAGAAGTTACCGACAGCCATGCCGGTCACGCCTGCAGCGCCTGCGCGGTCTGCTGCGTCGGTGCTGCTTTGCCAAGCAACGTATTGAACTTGTCGCTGGGCTCAGGCCCCGGCATTTTGGCCCCCGATGCTGGCCCCGCCAGCCTGGATGTCATCACGCCCACACTGGACCGACCTCCCAGGTCCCATCAGCGAAGCTAATCCGCTGGGTCGACGCCGCTTGCAACAGCGCGCGTCGCCATCATTGGCGCCACCAAACTGGGTGGCGCGGCGTTCCCTCATTGAAAGTGGAGCCATGATTACCTGTTCCTTATCCCTGCGCCCAAAAGGTCGCGGGGCTCATTCCGCCTGCCCATCGGCTGTTGGACTGTTGCTGCTTGCCAGCGCCGCCATGTTGGTCTCATCACCCATTCAAGCGCAAGTCGCGGCAGCAGGCGCCAAGTCCGCCGTCAACTCAGCCGCCGCTGCCGACCCGACTGACCCCTCGGCGGTGGTGCCTGCAGCAAAACCGCCCCAAGCGCTGCAGCGCTACAAGGCGGCAAAGCTGGACCCCGTTATCGCCGATTGGCCACAGGCAAATCGCACCGTCAAAGAAGCCGGCGGCTGGCGTGCCTACGCCAAAGAGGCGTCCAGCGCCTCATCCAGCGCGCCAGCGAGCCCGGCAGCTTCAGCCGCACCCGCATCTCGCCATGACCATGGCGCGCATGGAGGCAAGAAATGACCCGCGCGCGCTTGACCGCCCCCATGCTGCTCCTTGCCCTGTTGCTGGGCGGCTGCGCCAGCCTCGATCCCGAGGCGCGCTTTGAACCGATCAAAACGCAAGCCCAGCAGCACCTCAACAAGGACTTGCAATGGGCGCGCTCGCCGCAAGAGCGCCAAGCCATTCAGGACCGCGTTCATGAGTTGCTCCAAGCCCCCTTGTCGGCCGAACAAGCGGTTCAGCTGGCCTTGCTGAACCATCGGGGCTTGCAAGCCCAGCTGCATCAGTTGGGTATCGCGGACGCCGCTTTCGTGCAAGCCACCCGACTGCCCAATCCGGGCATCAGTCTCGGCCGATTCAAGCGCGAGCAAGAGCTGGAGATCGAACGCGGCCTGCACTTCAATCTGATGAGCTTGTTCAGCAGCAACTCGCGCGCGCGCCTTGCCGACTTGCAAACCCAGGCCTTGCAACGCGAGATTGGCCAGCAGGTGTTGAAGGTCGCCGCAGAAGCCCGGCGCGCCTATTGGATGGCCGTGGCCGCCCAGCAGTTGCAGCAGTACAGCCAGCAGGTGATGGATGCCGCCGAAGCCGGCGCGGAACTGGCACAGCGCATGAGCACGGTAGGCAATGTGACCAAGCTGAGGCTGGCGCGCGAGCAGAGCTTTTACGCCGATGCGGCGTTGGGCCTGGCGCATGCCGAGATGGAGTCCCGCTCTCGCCAGGAGGCCTTGATCCGCGCCCTCGGCTTGTGGGGTGAGTCACTGGCTTTGTTGAAGCTACCCGAGCGTCTACCCGATCTGCCCAGCCAAACAAAGGAACTGCCCGAGGTCGAACGCCTCGCCATCGCGCAGCGTCTGGATGTCCAGGAGGCCAAGAAATCCGTCCAGGCCCGCGCCGCCCAGCTGGGCTTGACGCGCAGCACCCGCTTCATCAATGTGCTGGACCTGGGGCTCGCCAGCAATCGTAGCAATCTCGATGCCACGCAAACCGGCTTCGAGTTGAGCCTGGAGTTGCCTGTGTTTGACTGGGGTGAGGCACGGCTTGCCCATGCCGAAGCGAGCTATATGCAGTCGCTGGAACGCACCGCCTACATCGCCATCAAGGCCCGCTCAGAAGCCCGTGAGGCCTATTCGCAGTACCGTTCTGCCTTCGACATAGCGCGCCATTACCGCGACGAAGTGCTGCCCTTGCGCAAGCGCATCTCGGAAGAGAACCTTCTGCTCTACAACGGCATGTTCATCAGCACCTTCGAGCTGCTGGCCGACGCCAGAGCGCAGATCAGTGCCGTGGCGGCAGCCATTGCCGCGCAGCGGGACTTCTTCGTGGCCGAAGCGGCCTTGAATCAAGCCTTGATCGGCCCCCTCACAAGCCCGACCCTACCCTTGTCGGCCCCTTCTTCCGCCGCCGCTGAAGCCGGCGCCGGGCATTGAAAGCATCACCCATGGTTTCCCGTCGCAATCTTTTCTTGGGCGCTGGCGCTGTGGCCGCAGCCAGCGTGTCCCGCGTCGCCCTGAGCGCCATTCCCGAAGCGGTGCAGCAAGACAGTGCCGCCACCGCGCCCCCGCTCGTGCCACCGAACGGTCGCCCCTACAACCCGGTCGTCACCTTGAATGGCTGGACCTTGCCTTGGCGCATGAACGCCGGGGTGAAGGAATTCCATCTGGTGGCCGAACCGGTGGTGCGCGAAATGACACCCGGCTTCAAGGCCCATCTCTGGGGCTACAACGGCCAGTCGCCCGGCCCCACCATCGAGGTGGTCGAAGGCGACCGGGTGCGCATCTTTGTCACAAATCGCTTGCCCGAACACACCAGCGTGCATTGGCATGGCCAGCGCCTGCCCAACGGCATGGACGGTGTCGCCGGCCTGACTCAGCCGGCCATCAAGCCCGGACAAACTTTTGTCTATGAGTTCACCGCACGCCGCCCCGGCACCTTCATGTACCACCCGCATGCGGACGAGATGACGCAGATGGCCATGGGCATGATGGGCATGTGGATCACCCATCCCAAGCAACGCAATCACCCCCAGATTGCGGAGGTACAGCGCGACTTCTGCTTCTTGCTGTCCAGCTATGACGTCGAGCCGGGCAGCTACACGCCCAAGCCAATGACCATGACCGACTTCAACCTCTGGACCTGGAACAGCCGCATCTTCCCGGGCATCGACACTCTCAACGTGCGCCACGGCGACCGGGTTCGCATTCGGGTCGGCAATCTGACCATGACCAACCATCCCATCCATCTGCATGGCCATGAGTTTGAGGTGACCGGCACCGACGGTGGACCGGTGCCCAAGAGCGCGCGCTGGCCCGAAGTCACCACCGATGTGGCCGTCGGTCAAATGCGCCAGCTCGAGTTCCTTGCCGATGAGGAAGGCGACTGGGCGATTCATTGCCACAAGAGCCATCACACGATGAACGCCATGGGGCACAACCTGCCAAATCTGATCGGCGTCGATCATCGCGGCCTCGCAGCCAAGATCACCCGGCTGATTCCTGACTACATGGTGATGGGCGAGCGCGGCATGGCCGATATGGCCGAGATGGAGATGCCCCTGCCCGAGAACACCGCGCCGATGATGGCCGGCAACGGACCCTATGGCAGTCTGGAGATGGGCGGCATGTTCAGCGTGCTGAAAGTGCGCCGCGAACAAAAAGTCGGCGACTACAGCGACCCTGGCTGGTGGGCCGCGCGCGCCCCCAAGGGCAGTGTGGCGCGCGTCTTTGAAGGGGCAGTTCCTCCCGCCGCCTCGGCCGCCCCAGCACCAGGCACGAGTTCCCAGCCACAGGCCGAAGTGAAGGTGCGCAAGCCCAGCGGCGGCCATCAGGGCCATAGCGGGCATTGAACCGCAAGGTCCGCGCCCTTGTGCACCGTTCACCGATGAACCCTAAATCAATCTCCCACATGAAAAACACCCACCGCATCCTCTTGACCCTGGCCGCTGCCGCCAGCCTCAGCAGCCTGTCTGAACTGGCGCGCAGCCACGAAACGCATGCCCACCCCTCGAAGGCCGCTGAAGCGACGCAGACGGCGAGCGAATGGACCGCGGCCGAGATACGGCGCATTGATGGGCCAAACCGAAAGCTCACGCTCAAGCATGCCGAGATCAAGCACCTGGACATGCCCGCCATGACCATGGTGTTCTCGATCAAGCCGGACGCTGAAGGGGCGGACTTGACCCCGCAGCTCAAAGTGGGCGACAAGATCATGTTTCGAGCCGAATCGAGCCAAGGCAAGATCTGGATCAGCGCGCTGAAACGGCCCTGAACGCTGCAAGTCGCTCAAGTTCCTTAAGTTGGGGCCGATCCCCATAGACCGAGCTGTCTTAAGACTGAGGGGTAGCAGCATGGGCGACAGCCAAAGCATCAAGCAACACCAGACCTTGCCCGAACTCGAAGCAGCGCTCGCCACCATGGTGCACGAGCGCTATTTCGAGGCTGAAAGCGATACCGAGGCGGAGTCGCAAGCCTTTGAAGCCCGGGACTGCGAGTACCTGATGACACGCATCCGCTGCCTGGAGCTGAGCTTGAAGGCGGCGGACGAAGACTTGGCCTGGATCGGCCCCGGTGCCAAGAGTTCACCCGCGCAGTCGCTGCGCCGCATCAAGGCCTTGTGCGGCCGCTACCCCGATTTGTTCAGCGCCATGCAGGCGGTGGTGGTCACACACCCTGGTGTGTCTCGCGATATGTTGGCAATGGCCGTCAAGCAATTCCGGCGCGATGCAGACGCTTACAGCCAAGAAGATGTGGTGGGCCTGTTGACCTGCGTGACCAACGGCGCCCTTCAAGCCTTTGAGGCCGTGCTGCGCACACGCAAGGGCGCCGATCGCAAGGCGGCCTCGCTGCCCTGGGGCAAAAGCACCGACTGAGGGCTGCAGCCCAGGATTGCGCCCTGCGGCGCCCACTTCGCCCCGCCTAACTCAGCGCAGCCAGCTCGCTCCGGCCGCGAGCTTGGTCGCGCTCCCGGCTTTGGTGCCCAGCAGCTTGGCGACATGGCGACCATCGGCCTTCGCGTAGTCCAAGCCGATCAAGGCACCGGCGCTCAAGCTCAAGACCAAGGCGGCGCAAGCGACATAAGCCAGGATAGGCCGACGCGACTTCAGCGCAGGTCGGCGAGCGCGCTGACGCTCCTGGGGCGTCTCGGCAAAAGTAGGGGTCGACTTGGGGCGCATCACCCGCACCGCCTGTTTCTGACCGTTGCTTCCAGATACAACTTCAAAGCTGATCAGCTCGTTGGGCATGGGCTGTGGGCTGTTGGCCGGAAAGGCCGAGATATGAACGAACAGCGCCTGCCCACCCTGCAGCGGCGTGACGGCGCCAAAGCCTCGCTCCACCTGCCACTGTGTCAATGTGCCTTCGAATCGCATGATAGATCCCTCTGAAACAATGGCCTGAGGTTCGAGTCGCCCAGCCAAGGCGAACACGGCCACAAGCGCCGCCCCCTGTTTTCTTATGGCCTCCATGCTGCCTGAACCAGCCCATCGTGCTGCAACAGTTGGTAAGAACTGTGCGGCGGCCACTACCCAATGAACCGCGACAATAGCGGGGACAGCGCAGCAAAAGAGAAAGAGCAAAAAGCATGGCCATCAACTGGTTCCCCGGGCATATGAATTCGACCCGGAACGCGATCAACGAACGGATGAGGGCCGGGCTCGACGTCGTCATCGAGATGCTGGACGCCCGCATCCCCGGCTCCAGTGCCAACCCGCTCTTGGCCCAGCTGACGGAGGGCAAGCCCACGCTCAAGCTGCTGAACAAGCAAGACCTGGCCGACCCGGAGCGCACCGCGCTGTGGATGGCGCACTACAACGCCTTGCCAGACACCCGCGCGATTGCCCTGGACGCCAGCATCAAGGCGCCGGCCCAGGCGCTGATCAAGGCCTGCCGCGAGCTGGCCCCGCTGCGCGGCGGCATGGTCAAACCGGTGCGGGTGCTGATCTGCGGCATTCCGAATGTCGGCAAGTCCACTTTGATCAATACCCTGGCCTCCAAACGGGCGGCCAAGACCGGCGATGAGCCGGGCATCACCAAGATCGAACAAAAGATCGTGTTGGCCGAAGACTTCTATCTCTTCGACACGCCCGGCATGTTGTGGCCCCGCATTGCCATCGAAGAAAGCGGCTACAACCTGGCGGCCAGCGGCGCCATTGGCCGCAATGCCTTTGAAGAAGACGAAGTCGCGCTGGAGTTGCTGGACTATCTGCGGGTGCATTACCCGGCGCAGCTGATCGAACGCTACAAACTGGGCGACATCAGCGGCTTGAATGATGAGGAACTGCTGACGGCGATTGGCCGCAAGCGCGGCGCCATGCTCAGCGGCGGCCGAGTCAATTTGCAAAAAGCTGCGGAAGTGCTGATCTACGAATTCCGCCAGTGCATCCTCGGCCGTATCACGCTGGAAACACCGGACGAATTCAAGCAGTGGGCCGCCAAGGCCGAGGCGGCCGAAGCGGCGCGCAAGGCCAAGGCCGATGCCCGCAAGGCGCGGCGCAAGGGCAGCGGCGTTCGCGAGGCCAGTTCGGGCTCAGCCCCGGAGGCGGAGACTGAGGACGAGGCCAGCGAAGACTGAATCGACGGCCGAATGGCTGTCGACTACAGAAGCCCCTTCACTCGACCACCAAGACCACCTTGACGCTCGCGTCGACCGCCGACTTTTCGATATAGCCGATGGCATCGACATTGGCGGCCACATACTTCTTGACCTCGGCTGCGCTGGGCAATTCCTTCGGCGGTGTGGCCTTGCCAGAGAAGGTCAAGCGCGACCACGCTGCCTTCACCTGCGCACTGGTCTTGCCTGCCGCCTTGCTGTAGAACTGCTCGCGCACGCCACTGGAATCAGGCAGATCGGCCAGCACCACGG
Source organism: Roseateles sp. (assembly GCF_049240545.1). GTDB lineage: Bacteria > Pseudomonadota > Gammaproteobacteria > Burkholderiales > Burkholderiaceae_C > Paucibacter_A. The sequence goes on from NZ_JBMLSK010000172.1 coordinate 25,270, forward strand.
GGCCCCCGCTGGGCAGAGTGCTGGACTTGCCCAAGAACAACGATGCGGCCTGCTCGGGGCTTAGCGCACTCAAGGAACTCTTGGGGTTCACGATCACGGCCGTCTGTGCCGCAGCAAAACTAGCAAGCCCGAGCAGCAAGCAAGCGACAAGGACTCGGGACTTAGATTTTGTAGAAGTCTTCATGGCTTTGTCCTGATCATTGACTGCAAAAAAGGTGACTGAATCCGTCGATACCCGGGCCTAGAACACCACATCGTAGGACGCGCTCAGGAGCTGCGCATTGCCTGCGCCTGGCGTGCTGGTGCTATCGCGGACGCGATCAAACTGCAGCTTGAGGGCCCCCCCTTTGTGCACCTCATAGCGCAAGGCCAGCAACTGGCTACGCAACTTGACTGGGGCATAAGCGGCCAAGTCATAGCTTGTTTCAAGGTAGGCGCTGCTGCCCCCGGTCAAGGTGAACGAACCCATGCGGTAGCCCAGGGTCAGCAGGTAGTACTTGGCCTTGTAATTCAGCGACTGCCGCTTGGCTTGGCCGAATTCGCTGCGCACGATCCAGTGGTCAATGTCCGCATTCAAGGCCAGACCCAAGAAGTCCTGTTTGGGACCATTCGATTCAATCTCCACCACGCCGCTGTCGCGATCCACCTGCTTGACGGTGCTGCGCACATAGCTCAAGCGGCCGCTGAACCAGTCTTTAGAGAACTCGAAACTGACGCCGCCGATATCGCCCCACGCTACATCCTTGGGGGCTTCGTTATAGAGCCGCGCATAGGGGTTCTTCTTGCTGTTCTCAGCCCCGATCAAGGCTTCGGTGCGCAAGGACCAGGCGCCAAGCTCGGTGGAATAGCTGAGGCTGGCGCCGTTGTAATTGACTACATCCCAGCCGTACACATCCGGGCTGGGGCGTATGGTGTTGTAGGCAAAGCCCACGTCCTGAAAGTCGGAGTAGTAATACAGCGGCAAGCGCTTTCGCCCGAGCTGCAGCGTCCATTCCGGTGCGATCTGATAGGCGAGGTAGAGCCACTCCAAATTCAAGGCCTGATCCTTCACCGCGCGAGTGGTGAGCTGGGTGGTCGCGCTCCACTGGGGATTGAACTTGAGCGTCGCCTGCAGGCCGGCGCGCGACTCGGGCGAGGCCGTGACTTCGTCGCCATAGACGCCCGCATGAGCCCAGTCAGCGATGTACCTGGTGCAGTTACTGCTGTGCACAGGCGCAAGCCCACTGGCGACGCAAGAACCCGAGGTCCGCCCGAGCACCAGGGACGCAAAGCCCGAGCTGCTGAACTCTTGCGCCTGCGCGCCCAGAGACAAGCTGAGTCCAAGACTCAGCAAGCCCAGCGCGCACCAGCGAGGTCTGCCAGGAGGCCGGCGCTTGAGCCGCCGCACTGAGTCTGGCGTACGTGCGCCAAAACGAGGATCCAGAGACGCCTGTCGACGATGCACCATGCCAAGCTCCAGTCAGAGTAGGGGAAAAACTTCTTCACCAAACATCTCTGTACCCAGGGTTTGAAGAGGATGCAGCATGCCTTCATCAACTGCCCCTCCGCCCTTGTTGCGGCACTCGCTTGAAGCCTCCCGGAGTCAAGCCTTGCCGTAAAGATAACCAACTCAGGGCGGGCCCAAGAGGTATTCAATGCGCCTTTGAAAAAAAACAACAAGGACCCGGCGCGAACGCCTGCTTCGGCGGTTCTTTCCGTGGGAGGGAGCCGAATCTTCACCGACCTAAGCCGAGGTCGGGCCAGTGGCGCCATCAGGCCCTGCGCTCTCGCATCAATACAAGCAACAAACCCATGCCCACCCAGAGCACGGCGGCCGTGACCCACAAAGCGCCGCGATAGCTGCCACTGGTTTGGGCCATGGCGCCGGCCAGCACCGGCGCGCAAACCTGGGCCAGCCCATAGCTCAGGGTCAAACGCGCCATCGCCTTGCCGGGGTTGTTGGGGGCGCGCCGCCCGACCAAAGCCAGGGTCAGGCTGACGATGCCGATAAAGGTCGCGCCATATAGCAGCGCCCCCGCCAAAGCGGGGACGAGTTCGTCGGACGCGGCAGGCAGCAGCACCGACAAACTCTGCAAGGCAAAAGCCGCAAACAAGGCCTTCAATTCACCCCAGCGCCGTGCGACCTTGTCCCACACGAACACAGCCGGGGTGGCTGCCAAGCCCACCAAAGCCCAGGCCCAAGGCCCCTGACCCGCGAGCAAGGGCTGGCGCTCGACGATTGCCACGGTAAAGGTGGCACTGATGACGAAACCCCAGCCGGCGCAAAAATACATGGCCATCATCAAAGCCATCCATGAGCGGTCGGGCGCTGCTGACGCCGCCACTGCGGCAACAGGCGCCGGCGGGACCGGCGGTCGCCAGAGCCAAGCAGGCACGAGAAAGATCAGCCCTATGCATGCAAAGCCCAGCCATTGCTGCGACCAATGCAGCGCCAGCTCGGCCATCAAAAAAGCGCCAAGCGCCGACACCGCAATGCCCAGTCCCAGTCCGATGAAATGAAGGCCTAGCTCAGGCCGCCGCCCCTGACGCATCAACCAGCCCAGCACCAAGCCGGACCCCAGCAGCATGCCGGCAGCACCACACAAGCCGCCCAGGTAGCGGGACAGCGCCCAGATCCAAAGCTGCTCACTCAAGCCCATCAAAGCGGTAATCAACAGGCTCAAGATCAAGCCGACACCGTAGAGCCTTTGTCGCCAAGCGGGGCTGTCCAAGCAGGCCGCCAGCAGGGCGCCGCTCATATAGCCCAAGTAGTTGATGGAGGCCAGCCAACCGCCCTGCAAATGACTGAGGCCGACCTGCGCCTGCATCAATGGCAACAGCGGGGTGTAAGCAAAGCGCGCCAAACCAACCGTCAGCACCAACCCGCAAACACCACCCGCAATGACCTGCCAGGCTTGCAAACGAGCAGGGGAAGAAAAGGCATCACGAGAGGCTGCGGACATACCCCGAGCCTAAGCGATTCTGTGGCCGCTTGGCTTGTAATCGCGCCTGAAGCGCCCATATGCACAGGCATGGACCTGGATGCCCTGCCCCTCTTGCTGATCATGGCCTTGGCGCTAGGCTTGATCCTGTGCTTGGTGGCCGGCCCGCTGGTGCAGCGCAGGCGCAGGCAGCGCTTGCGGGCGCAGCCGTTTCCGCAGGCCTGGCGGCGCATCTTGCGGCGACGCGTGCCCTTGGCGCAGCGCCTGCCGGCCGATCTGCACATGCGGCTCAAGCAGGAGATTCAGGTTTTTCTGGCAGAGAAGCCCATCATCGGCTGTGACGGTTTGGTCGTCACGGATGAGATGCGCGTCACGATTGCAGCGCAGGCCTGCCTGCCGCTGCTGGGCGCGCGGCGCGGCTACTACCCCCAGCTGAAACAGATCTTGCTCTACCCCGGAGCCTTTGTCGTCGACCGGCCGGTGAGCGAACCGGGCGGGGTGTTGCGCGAGCAGCGGCGCGCCTTGGCGGGCGAAAGCTGGGTGCAGGGCCAGGTCTTGCTCTCCTGGCGCGATGTACAAGCCGGTGCGGCGGATCCCATGGATGGACACAATGTGGTCATCCATGAATTTGCCCATCAGCTCGATCAAGCCAAAGGGCATGCCAATGGAGCACCACTGCTGAGCGACGCCCAGGCCTACCGGCGTTGGTCCACGGTGATGCAAAACGAGTTCGATGCCTTGCAGTCACGGCTGGCAAGAGGCGAGGCCAGCCTGATTGATGCTTACGGTGCCACCGACCCTGCAGAATTTTTTGCGGTCAGCAGCGAGTTGTTTTTCGAGCGGCCGCTTGATCTGGCCCAAGAGCATCCGGCCTTGTATGGCGTGCTGAGCGCGTACTACCGACTCAACCCCATCAACTGGGACCAGGGCCGCTGACAAGCGATGCCGGCGCCCGCGCCGGAGATCGGATCAGAAACCCAGCGAGGCCAGCAAATCGTCCACATCGTCTTGTTGCAAGGCCTTGTCGGGCGTTTGCACCCCCTCCAAGCCTTGAGCGGATGGGGCCGAATCCTCGGGCTTGGGCGGCTCAAACTGGGCCAGCAGGTGTTCAAGCGGGGATTCCACGCTCTCCAACATGCCCACCACTTTGTTGATGACCTGACCAGACAGATCCTGAAAGCCTTGGGCCATCATGATCTCGGTATGCAAAGACTTTTCACGGCTCGCGAAGCTGGCCGCGTTGGCGGCATAAGCGGCGCATAGCTTGAGCATCTGGCGCGCCCGATCCACCGTCAAATCAGGGGCCAAGGCCATACGGCACAAGGTTTCCGAGAGGTCCGAGCCTTGGCGGCGCACCTGCTCGGCATCGTCTTGCGCCGCATCGACCAGACCCAGCACCTTGGTGGCGGCCTCTTCGGTCATGCTGCGCACATAGGCCAGGCGCTCGCAGGCATCGGGCAGCTCTTGCACCACCTTGTGCAGCACCTGCACCGGGTCAAGGGCTACAGGCTCGGCGGTTGATCCAGAAACCGGGGCTTGATTCACTTGCTGAAGAACTGCTGACATGGTGATCGACTCCCTGAACTGCTCACGCCCTGAGGCGGAGAAAACCTGCCCGGGATTATCCCGACACCCCCTGGTTTGGGGGACCGAGATCCGTCACGCTGCGGCAGACTTTGAGAGATTTTTCACGCCAGACTTGCTCCTCTGCAGAAGAGGGGCTCAAGTCCAAAGATCGAGCGGCGCCTCACGGGTGACGGCGCGCAAGATGTCGCTGCGGGACAAAAAGCCCAACATATTGCCGAACTCATCGACCACCGGCAGTCCCGGCAGGCGCAGGTCCAGCAAGGCCTGCGCCACTTCTCGAATGGGCGTGTCCGGTCTTGCCGCAGGCACCGGACTCCACATCACATCGGCCACCGGTTGACTCAGCCAATCGAGCCAAGCTCGGCTGTCTTCCAGTTGCTGCGGCCCCGGCAAGAGATCGGCGCGCAACAACAGCCCCACCAGGCGGCCATGCACATTGACCACCGGCGCTTGCCCAACACCCGCCCGACTCAGCAAAGCCAAGCCTTGAGCCAGCGTGGACGCCAAGGGGACCGTGTGCAGGCGCCGGCTCATCAACTGCTCGACCAGGCTCAAGACTCGGCGTTCGGATGCAGCGCCCACCAAAGATTGCGCCTGCTGATAAGCGGCCAGCGCATCGCTGGGCCGCGGCTCGGCACCGCCCAGCGCAGCCAAGGCCGTATCCGGCGCCGGCCCCGCAAGCACCACCCCTGGTGTGGGATCGGCAATATCACCTCGCACAGGATCGACCGAACGAACGCGAGCCACGGCCTGCACCGGCCCGAGCTCCCTCAAGCCTTCAAGCCGGCCACTGAACACGCGTCCATTGAGCCCGTAGACGGTAAACATGACTAAGCCTGAGTCGCCTGCATGGCCATGAAGCCAGGCACGGCAGCGGCGGCAACAACCGCCAGTTCGGTGCGGTTGCGGCCGTTTTGCTTGGCCCGGTACAGGGCGGCATCGGCTGCCCCGACCAGGCTGTCTGCGGTGTCCCCGCCGGTGACCGCGCCCCCCCGCACCCCAATGCTGATGGTGACGGCGATGCTGTGAGCGCCCCACTGGGTCGGCGTCGCCTCCACTGCCGTGCGCAAGGCCTCAGCCAAAGTCTGCGCCCCCTCAAGATTGGTATCGGGAAGAATCACCAAAAACTCCTCGCCACCAAAACGGCCGATCTGATCCTGAGCACGCAAGCGGCTTTGCAAGGTTTGCGCCACCCCGCGCAAGACCATGTCGCCGGCCTGATGCCCGTAGCTGTCATTGACCTGCTTGAAGTGGTCAATATCGAGCATCACCACGCTCAGGTACTGCCCTTGGCGCTGTGCGCGCGCCACCGTGTTCAGAAGCTGGTCGGTGATGGCACGCCGATTCGCCAAGCCGGTCAGCATGTCCTTCATGGCCAACTCGAAGTTCAGTCGCTCGGCGCGTTCCACCGTCATATAGACAAAGCCCAAGGTGATGCTGAGGATCACGCCCATCGAAATCAAAAACACCACGGCGAGCCAGCGCGCGCCCTCCGCGCTGGACTGCCCATCCAAAGCCCCGGAAGCCGCCGCTGCTGCACGCATCAGCAGAATGATCAGCAGGGTGGTGAAGGCGCCAACCAGGATGTAGCGGCCACGCCCATGCTGCTTCTGGCTGCGATCCAGCAGCGCCAGCAGAATCACCACGATCTGTCCGCTGAACACGAGCGTCACGCCAAGAACCCGCCAACGTACCTCATACAGCCACAGCACGCAGATCAGGCCAACCAAGACGATGGGCGCGAGCCAGCGCCAGCCGACCATCTCCACCTCTTGAAAGCGCCGCAGCGCCAACAGCATCAAAGCCAAGGAGCAGGCATAGGCCACATTCCCCCCGATCACCGCCAAGGCCCAGGGGAAATGGTCAATCAAACCGAACAAAACTTGGCTGATCACACAGCACATCAGGCCCAAGGCCCAGGCCCATAGCGCATGACGTGCCGGCTGGCCCCAGGCCATGAAAGCGACCCAGAATGCCAGCAGCAAGGCGACCGCAGTCACCGCCACAAACAAGGTGGGCATGTCCAGGCTCATGCGAACATTCTAGTGAGAAGCGCCCGCCGCGACACGTTTCGCCGCGACGAGATTCAAGGCTTGAGCAACGCTTGCAAGCCTTGCAGACCGGCCTCGTCCAGGCGCCCGCTGAGCCGCGCCAAACTCAGCTGGCGGCGCGCCATCACCCGGTAGAACTCGCCATGGGCGCCGCCCAGCCCATCCAAAGCAGCCAAATGAGCGGCCACCACGCCCAAGTCACCCCGTGCAATCGGGCCTGACAAAGCACCGGGCAAACCGCGCGCCTCGGCCGCATCCAGGGTGCCGCGTGCCAGCGGCAACAGGGCTTGCAGGGCCGCGTCCGGTGGCAGGCCCACGCTCGCCCACAACTGCGTCGCTTCGTCCAACAAAGACAGCAAGAAACTGGCAGAGAAACCCGCTGCCGCATGGTAAGCCGCGCGACTGCCAGGAGGCAGGAGCAGGGGCTTCATGCCCAGCAAATCGGCCAAGGCCAACAGACGCTGTTGGAGCTCCTCGTTAGGCTGGCGCAGCTCGATGGCCACCGCGCTGCCGGCCAAGAGCTTTTCGGCCCGCGCCGGATCAGAAAAGATCTGCAATGGATGAAAGCCCGCAACTTGCGCACCGGCCCGTTCGGCTGCGGCCAAGGCCGACAACTCGGTGGCCCCGCTGCAATGCAGCGCCACCTGTCCGGGCCGCCAAGGCAGGCCCTCCGCCACCGAGGCGATGGCATCGTCCGAGACCGTCAAAAAAACCCAGTCGGCACACTGCACCGCCTCTGCGGGCGTGAGCGCCAGGCATCCGGGCAATTGAGCCGCCAAGTCTTGCGCGGCCCGCATGGAGCGACTGGCGACGGCAAGAAGCGGCGCCAAGCCCTGCCCTGCGGCTCGCGCGGCATAAGCTCGCGCGAGCGTGCGCCCAACGCGACCCGCGCCCACAAAGGCGAGGCTCGGATAGGCGGATTGCGACACCAAGGGCTGAGCCTCGCGAGCGTTCGTCAGGGCTTGACGAAGCGCAGGGTCATGCGATCGCTTTCACCGATGGCCTCAAAGCGGGCGCGATCCTTGTCTTTGCTGGCATAGGTCGGGGGCAGATCCCACACACCATTGGGGTGGTCGGCCTTGTCCTTCGGGTTGGCGTTAACTTCGCTGCTCGCCGCCAGCTTGAAACCGGCGCTTTCGGCCATGCGAATCACATAGGCCTGATGCACATAGCCACTCTCAGCCTTCTCGGTTTGTGTAGCGCTGGCGGGCAAACGATGGTCGACCACCCCAAAAACGCCACCTGGCTTCAAGGCCGTGAAGGCGCTCTTGAAGGCGGCTTGAACCTTGACCTCACCCAGCGAGACCCAGTTGTGCACATTGCGGAAAGTCAAGACCATATCGGCACTGCCGGGCTTGGCGTAGTCGAGCTTGCCTGTCCCCGGGGCAAACACGGCCACCTGAGCGCGGTCGTACAGGGCCGGGTTGGAAGCTAACTTTTCTTTCAAACGCGCAGCACTGCGCTGGAAGTAAGCCTGCTCAGACGCAGGATCATCGCCCGCCAAGATCAGCTGACCCTTGTCGCGCAGATAGGGCGCCAGAATCTCGGTATACCAACCGCCACCAGGCGACAACTCCACCACTGTCATGGTCGGCTTGATGCCAAAAAACGTCAGCGTCTCGTAGGGGTGGCGCGCCGCATCGCGGGCCACGAAAGCCGGTGTGCGGTGGCTGCCGGCAATGACGGCCTTCAGCGCCTCATCGGCTTGCGCTTGCGCGGGCGTCAGGGTCGCCACGGCGGACAGCACGCTCAGGCTTGCCAACATGACGGACCTACGGGATTTGTGCAGCAAATTCATGGTCAAGGCTTCTCCGAAACAGGGAACTGAAGATGAAACAGGCGCGAGTATGGCTTGCCTGAGGAAACCCTGCTGAAAGCCATGAGGGAAAATGCGGCCATCCCTGCTCCGCTCTCGCGCAGCCCTGCGCACCACTGGCCCCGCTTCCGTCATCATGCCCAACCCGTCCGCCTGCCCCGTCTGTACGCTCGAGAACACCTACCGCGACGGCGAGATGAATATCTGCCCGGACTGCGGCCATGAGTGGAGCGACAGCACCGCACAAGACAGCGCGACCGAAGACGGCGTCAAAGTGGTGCGCGACGCCAATGGTCAAGTCTTGGCCGACGGCGACTCCGTCATCCTGATCAAGGACCTGAAGGTGAAGGGCTCGTCCATCGTGCTGAAAAAAGGCAGCAAGGCCAAGGGCATCCGCCTGGTGGACGGCGACCACGATGTGGACTGCAAGATCGACGGCGTCAGCCTCAGCCTGAAATCAGAGTTCTTGAAGAAGGCCTGATTGCAGGCCCTCGCCGCAGCCCGTTGTGCGCCGGCGCGGCAGTCCAGGCCTCGCGCCCATCCAGCCGGAAGACCGAGACTGCCTTGACCAATTGCTGGGCCTGGTTCTTGAGGCTTTCAGCCGCAGCGGCTGATTCCTCCACCAAAGCTGCGTTCTGCTGCGTGCTGCGGTCCATTTGCACCACCGCCTTGCCGACCTGGGCCACGCCTTCGCTTTGCTCGGTGCTGGCAGCACTGATTTCGCCGACGATATCGGTTACGCGCCGGATGGCCGCCACCACCTCGTTCATGGTGCTGCCGGCCTGGTCCACCAAGGCGGTGCCCTGCTCGACCCGCTCCACGCTCACGCCGATCAAGCTCTTGATCTCGCGAGCCGCTTCGGCGCTGCGTTGCGCCAGCGAGCGCACCTCGCCGGCCACCACCGCAAAGCCGCGGCCCTGCTCGCCGGCGCGGGCCGCTTCCACGGCTGCATTCAGCGCCAAGATATTGGTTTGGAAGGCGATGCCGTCGATAACGCCAATGATGTCGCTGATCTTGCGCGAGCTGTCATTGATTTCCTTCATCGTGGCCACCACGCGCCCCACCACCTCGCCGCCTTGCAGGGCCACGGTGCTGGCGCTTTGCGCCATCTGATTGGCCTGACGTGCGTTGTCCGCGTTATGCCTGACCGTCGCACCCAACTCTTACATCGAAGCGGCGGTTTGCTCTAGCGCGCTGGCTTGCTGCTCGGTACGCGCCGATAGATCGTTATTGCCCGAAGCAATCTCAGCGCTGGCGGTAGACACATTCTCTGAGCCCAGGCGCACGGTGCTCACCACCTGAACCAGGTTCTTCTGCATCGCTGCCAAGGCGCTGAACAATCGAGCGATTTCATCGCGCCCGCGCACATCCAAGGCAGCCGTCAGATCGCCTTGGCCGATGCGCTCGGCCGCGCGGCTGGCGCGGGCCAAGCCGCCGGCAATGCTGCGCGACAGACTGCGGCTGATCAACACGGCCAACACCAGCACCAGCCCCAGCAAAGTCATGCCGACCACATAGACCTGCCGAAAGCTCGCAACCACTTGTTTTTGTGCCTCTTGAACATGGCCTTGTTCGCCGTCCACCAAGAGTTGGGTGACACGTATGTACTCATCGGTGAGCGGCACCAGTTTGTCTTGCACCACGCTGCGCGCGGCCGCATCGTTGCCCGCCGCCTTCAGTTGATTGGATTCCTCTCGAACCGCAAGCCAGCGCTTTCTCACCTCGCCGACATCTTCTGCCCGCTTGCGAGAGCCTTCGTTCTGGACGAGATCCAAAAATGCTTTTTGCGTGGCCGAGGTCTGAGCCGAAGTGCCGGCCATGGCCTCTTTGAAAAAGCCCAGCATCGCACTGCCTTCGGAGAAGCCCACGGCCAAAGAGCGCGCCGAGTTTTGCCTGACATCTCCCTGCCAGGAGCTGGCCAGGCGCAACAACTCGGCCGAGCGCTCCATGCGCTGGGTCGCCGCGCCTGCCGCCTCAAGCTGCCATGCCGTCAAGCCGGCCAAAAGCAAAAACAAAGCAAGGACGAGCCCAAAGCCGGCCTTCAGCTTGGTCGCCACCATCCAATCGTTCATAGCTTGTCTACCTCGGAAAGAGAAATGCCTTTTGCGGCAATTTGGGTCGGCTTCATCCGGTAGGGACGAAGTCCAACTGCGGGCTTTGAACGCCCGACTCATTCCTGGGTATCGGCAAGGCCACCGCTGACTTGACCCTGGGTCAGGCCGCCTGAGTCTGCCAACCGCCCCACAAGCTGGCCAAGGCTGCCAAGATCAGAAGTGCGCCCACACCCCACATCAGGCGCCGCTGGGTGGCCAACTGCGGCGGCCGGGCGCGGTGGGCCAGGGCCACCAAGAGCAAGACCGTGCCGTAGATGGCAATCTGGTTGCAGGCAATGATGGCGCCGAGCAAGAAGGCCTGCGCCCCCACGCTGCGCACCTCGCTGCGCAAAAAGGCCGGGAACACCGCCCACAAACTGCCCGCCGGCATCGGAGTCGCTTGTGCGGCAGCACCCTCGGGCATGTTCATCACCTGAGGCAGTTGGCGGGGAGCACGATGATGCCGAAGGTCAGGGCGAAGAAGAGCCAAAGATTGCTGGTGGGTTCAAGCGTCATGGCAAACATCCCTGAGGGGCATCTAGAAGAAAGTGGCGGCAGTCTAGGCGGCCGATAGGACAGAATCTGTCCTGTATTGAATGCTGTGAACCGAGGGGAGCCCGATGGGCCAAGACAAACCCACCGGCCGGGTGCTGGCCCTGCTGGAACTGCTGCAGTCTCAGGCCCTGCTGCCGGGACCGGAGCTGGCGCGCCGCCTCGACGTCGATGCGCGCACGCTGCGCCGCTACATCGTCCACCTGAGTGACTTGGGCGTGCCGGTGGAGGCGCAGCGCGGCCGCGACGGCGGCTACCGTCTCCGGCCCGGCTTCAAGCTGCCGCCCATGATGTTCACCACGGACGAAGTGCTTGCCTTGGGCATGGGGCTGCGCGCGGCGCGGGAGTTAGGGCTGGACGGCATCTTGCCCGCCATCGCCAGCACCCAAGCCAAGCTGGAGCGGGTGATGCCCAAAGGCCTGCATCGCCGTATCGCCGACCTGAACGAGGTGGTGTCGCTGGACACCCGGCACCAGCGCGCCGGGCAGCGCCAGCTAGGCCCCGGCGCCAAAGACTGCTTGCCGGCCCTCAGCGCCGCCACCCGCGCCCAGCAGCGGGTGCAGCTGACGTATTCGGCGGGCGACGGCGAAAGCAGCGAGCGCGCTGTTGACCCCTATGGTCTGGCCCTGCGCGGCGGGGCTTGGTATCTGGTGGGCTACTGCCATTTGCGCCAAGACCTGCGCACCTTTCGCCTGGACCGCATCCGCGCACTGCAAGCCCTGCCGGCCAGCTTTGCACGACCGCAAAACTTTGACGTTCAGCAGCATTTGAGCGAGGCGATTGCCAGCTTGCCGCGCAATCACACGGTAGAGCTGCTGATCAAGGCCGAACTCGGCCAGGCGCGGGCCTGGATTGCGCCTGAGCTGGGTCAGCTCAGCAGCACCCGAGCCGGGCTCAAGCTGAGCGCGCAGATCGACGCCCTGCCCGACTTTGCCCGCGAACTGGCGGGCTGGCCATTTGCTTTCAAAATCATCAAGCCGCTGGCCTTGCGGCGCGCGCTCGCAGCCCATGCCCAAGCCTTGTTGAGTTTGGCGGGCTGAGCGGCCGCAGGCTTCTTGTCCGCCTTCGCGCCTCACCCCACCGGCAACGCCGTCTCGTACTTGACCTCGCGCAGCACCACATTGCTGCGCACGCTGGCCACGCCGGGCACTTTGAAGATCTGGCCTTGAAGGAACAAGTCGTAGGCCTTCATATCAGGCACGACCACCTTGATCACATAGTCGGCCTCGCCGGTGATGCCGTGGCATTCGATGATTTCGCGGCTGGCCAGCACCAGGCGCTCGAACTGCTCCACCGCACCCTCGCTGTGGCGGACCAGCGAGACATTGGCCAGCACGCAAATATTGAGACCCAGCTTTTCCCGGTCCACCAGGGCCACATGGCGGCGGATCACCCCGCTGTCTTCCAGCTCTTTGATGCGGCGCCAGACCGGCGTGGCCGACAGGCCCACCTTGTCGGCCAGGGTCTGGGTGCTTTGCCGACAGTCGGCTTGCAAGGCTTCCAAAATCTGTTTGGTGGCCCGATCGAAACGATCCATCTCCATTTAAGGCTCCTTTGAGATGAATTCTCTCATTCACCCGCTTGACAGCGGTAAACAGAGCAACAAACACTTGGCCCTCTGACGAAAAATCCCGGCCAGCCATCGCTCGTTCGATCGTCCCTCGAGGAAAGCCTATGTCCAGCTCAGAAATCCAATCCACCAGCCCCGCTCCCCAGGAGCCCGCGCTGCGGGACTACAAGCTCTCGGACAACCTCGCAGCGAACAGCGGCGCGGTCTTCCTGACCGGCACCCAAGCCCTGGTGCGCCTGCTGCTGGCGCAAAAAGCGCAGGACGAAAGCAAGGGGCTGAACACCGCCGGCTTTGTCTCCGGCTACCGCGGCAGCCCGTTGGGCATGGTGGACCAGCAGCTGTGGAAGGCCAAGAAGTTCCTCGATGCGGCCAAGGTGAACTTCCTGCCCGCCATCAACGAAGACCTGGCCGCCACCGCCTGCCTCGGCGTGCAACGCGTGGCCCTGGACCCAAAGCGCACGGCCGACGGCGTGTTCGCCATGTGGTACGGCAAGGGCCCGGGCGTGGACCGCTCGGGCGATGCGCTCAAACATGGCAATGTCTACGGCACCTCGAAGCTAGGCGGCGTGCTGGTGGTCTGCGGTGACGACCATGGCTGCGTGTCGTCGAGCACCCCACACCAGAGCGATCTGGCCCTGCAGGCCTGGCATATGCCCATCGTCCACCCGGGCAATGTGGCCGAGTACCTGGAGTTCGGCCTCTACGGATGGGCGCTGAGCCGCTTCTCGTCCACCTGGGTCGGCTTCAAGGCGATCTCCGAGGTGGTGGAGTCGGGCATGACGGTGGACCTGGACAGCGTGCCGCTGGACTTTGAACTGCCGGTGGAGTACCAGCCGCCAACAG
>NZ_JBMLSK010000173.1:0-2403 GCF_049240545.1 Roseateles sp.
TTTCTTTCGCGTTCCTCTACGCTGAGGAATGGAACGACAGCACCAGATCAAGCGCACGTTAGCAACTCCCGAGTCGATTGAGGCGATTCGGCGGCTGCTGGGCGAGGGTGCGCACGTCAGCCGCTCGGCGCTGGCGCGTGCTGCGTGCACGCGCTTCGGCTTTGTCGATGCGCGCGGCCGTGCGCAGACTGCCGGCTGCATCAAGGCTCTGCGCGAGCTCGAGCGCGCCGGTCATTTCGTGCTGCCTGCAGCCGGCCCAAGCGGTCGTCGCCCCGGCCAGCGCGGGTCTGCTCGCTGCCTGGGCGCGCCGGTGCCTGCGCCGCAGGAGGTGCCTGCGCTGGCCGGCGATGTTCGGGGCCTGAGGCTGGTGCGGGTGTCTGGCCGGGAGCAGTTGCAGCTGTGGAACGAGCTGATGAATGCCGAGCACCCGCAAGGTGCCGGGCCGCTGGTGGGGGCGCAGATGCGCTATCTCATTGCCTCGGACCACGGCTGGCTCGGCGGCCTGGGCTTGGCCGCTGCGGCGCTGAGCCTGGCCGATCGCGACCGCTGGATCGGCTGGGACGCGGCCACCCGGCGCGAGCATCTGCATCGCGTGGTGGGCATGGCGCGCTTTCTGATTCGCCCCTCGGTGCGCTGCCACAACCTGGCCTCGCGCGTGCTGGGCATGGCCTGTCGCATCGTGGCCGCCGACTACCAGGCGCAGTACGGCTACACGCCCTGGCTGCTGGAGAGCTTCGTGGACACCGAACAGTTCCTGGGCACCTGCTACCGGGCGGCCAACTGGGTGGCCGTGGGCCACAGCCAGGGGCGCGGCCGCCAGGACCGCGCGCACGAGAAGGCCAAGTCCGTCAAGGCGATCTACGTCTATGCGCTGGCGGCCGACTGGCGCGCTCGCATGGGCGTGAGCGAGCCGCGCGTGCCCCAGCCGCTGCACCCCGGCGAGGGCTTGGAGGGCCCGCATTGGGCGCAGCACGAGTTCGGCGGCGCCGAGCTGGGCGACCTGCGCCTGGGGCGCCGGCTGGTGCAGTGCGCACGCGCGCTGGGCCTGCAGCCGGGCCGCGCCTTCTGCGGCGCCGCCAACGGCGACGTGGCGGCCGTCAAGGCGTACTACCGCCTCATCGGGCTGCCCGATGCCCAAGAGGATGTGAGCATGCGCTCGATGCTCGCGCCGCACCGCCAGCGCACCTTGCAGCGCATGATGGCGCAGCCGCTGGTGCTGTGCGTTCAGGACGGCACCGAGCTGAACTACAGCAGCCTGGCTCAGTGCGAGGGCCTGGGCCCGCTGGGCACCAACCAGACCGGCGCGCGCAGCATGGGCCTGCACCTGCACTCGACCCTGGCGCTCACCGCCGACGGTGTGCCGCTGGGCGTGTTGGACGCGTATTGCCAGGCGCCGCAGCCGCGCAGCGCCGAAGACCAGTGGCCCGGCCACGCCATCCCGATCGAGCAGAAGAAGACCTTCGACTGGATCCACGGGCTGCGCCAGTGCGAGCAAGCCGCCGCGCAGATGCCCGCCACCCGTGTGGTCAGCGTGATGGACCGCGAGGCCGACTTCTTCGAGCTGTTCGACCAGCACCGCCAGCCCGGCAAGGCCGGCAGCAAGGTCGATCTGCTGGTGCGCGCCCGGCACGACCGCATCCTCGCCGAGCAACGCAGCCTGTTCGAGCAGGTGCGCAGCAGCCCCGTCAAGAGCCGGCTGGGCATCGCCGTGCCACGACAGAGCAGCCGGCCCAAGAAGAGCAGGCAGCAGCCGCGCGCAGGCCACCCCCAGCGCATGGCTCAGGTGCAGCTGCGCTACCGCGAGGTCGAGCTGAGCGCCCCCAAGCATCACGCCGGCAAGGCCGCGCTGCGTCTGTGGGTGGTGCACGTGCGCGAGACGCCAGCGCCAGCGCAGGGCCAGCGCATCGAGTGGTTCTTGCTGAGCACGCGCGCGATCACGACCGTCGAGCAAGCCTGTGAGTGCCTGCGCTGGTACTGCCTGCGCTGGCGCATCGAGGACTGGCATCGCGTGCTCAAGACGGGCTGCCGCATCGAGGCGCTGCAGCACAAGACCGCCACGCGCCTGAAGCGCGCCATCGCCTTCAATCTGGTCATCGCCTGGCGCATCATGCTGCTGACGCTGCTCGGTCGGCAGACCCCCGAGCTTCCCGCGCAGGTGCTGTTCTCCGAGCTCGAGATCGAGGTGTTGCAGGCATGGGCAAAAAAAAAGGCATCGAACGACCCGTCCTGCTCGGCGATGCCGTCGGCCTCGTAGCTCGCCTGGGCGGCCATCTCGCCCGCCCCAGAGACCCACCACCCGGCCACCAAGCGATGTGGCACGGTCATGCTCGACTCCAAGCGATGTGCGAAGGCTATGCGCTGCACGCTGGCAGGAGCGGTTGATGTTTGTGGGGAAAGGGCAGG
>NZ_JBMLSK010000174.1:0-1220 GCF_049240545.1 Roseateles sp.
CGTTGCCGCTGTCGCGCCCACCGTCGGACCGCATCAGCACAGACCGCAACGCCTAAACACGACGACATAAGTAACGCAGTATCATGATTGCCGCCATCTACTTCGTGGAGCGGCCATGCGCAAGCTGGAGATTCAGGACGCTGTGGTGATGCAACTGGCTATCCGAGAGGAGATCAACCGCAGTGAAGAGGCGCGGTACGACCATCGGCTTCATGGCTTGCTGCTGGTCAGCAGCGGCCGGTCTTGCAATGAGGTCGGCACGCTTTTCGGCGAAGCGGCGACCACGGTCCAGCGGTGGGTTCGCCGCTTCGAAGAGTCCGGGTTTGCTGGGCTGCGTGAGGGCGAGCGCACGGGCAGGCCTCGATCGCTTGACGAGCGAAGCTGGCGGCGCATCGAAACCGATCTTCGCAAGTCGCCGGAGGCGTTCGGGTTGCAGGCCAACCTCTGGGATGGACCAGTCCTCTCTGAGCACTTGCAGCGCAACTACGGGATCACCTTGGGCGTGAGGCAATGCCAGCGCATGTTCAGGCAAATGGGGTTCCGGCTGCGCAAGCCGCGCCCCCAGGTCGCGCAATCGGACCCATTGGCGGTCTCGGCTGCAAAAAAAACTGCGGCGACTGGCAAGGCGCGCCGACGTTGATCTATGGAGCGCAGACGAGTGCCACTTCCAACAGCACGGGTCGCGCTGCCGCATGTGGGTCGCACCAGAGAACCACGACCCGGTCGTCATGCATGCACCGACAAGGAAGTCGGTCGCCTGCTTCGGTGCAGTCAACCTGAGCACCGGCCGCTTGGTCACCTCGTTCCGCCCAGTCTTCAACGGCGAAACGTTCGAAGCCTTCGTGCGCCAACTGCTGCGGCATCGGCGGCATGGCAAGCGCATGGTCGTCGTTCTGGACAACGCGGCGTACCACCACGCACGAGTGCTCAAGCCACTGCTCCACAAGCATCGTCGCCACTTGAGCCTGTTCTTTCTGCCGCCGTACAGCCCGCAGCTCTCGACGATCGAGCGAGTGTGGAAGCTCACCAGGCGGCTCGCTACACACAACCGCTACTTCCAGACCCTGCCAGCCGTCCTCGACGCAGTAACCGCCTGCTTCCGCCGCTGGCAGCAGCCGAACGAGACGTTGCGCAGGCTATGCTGCATCATTTAAGACGCTGTGTTTAGTTGCGCTAGGACTCGTTCTGTTGGGACATTTCACTAGCGACCCTCGTGTCGC
>NZ_JBMLSK010000175.1:0-1246 GCF_049240545.1 Roseateles sp.
GGGGGACTACCTCCCGAAACCAAGGAGATCAGACCATGTCAGCACCGACAGTGAGCACGTCGTCGAACGGACTCACCGCGATCAGCAGCGGAACCGCCGTCGTTCTGCTCAAGGACCTGCGCGATGGAGGCAGCGCGGTCGACCAGGTCGTGGTTACGTCTCAGAACGACGCACAGGTTTACGGCGGCACCATTGGCGACACAGAGACGATTCTCACCGGTGAGTGGGGCGATCCCCACGTTCGCAACCAAGTCTACACAGGCGCCTCCAACACGGGTCTGACCCAGGCCCTGAATGCGCTCAAGATCGACGCGGACGACGGCCGGATCGACAACCTGGAGAACTACAACAAGGTCGTCGCAATGCTGACCAATGCCGCTGAGTCCGGCGCCGGCGGGCGAACCGCCGAAATCATGGATCTGCAGGCCGACCATGTGCTGGTCAACGGCAGCATGAGGATTGCCGTCGACGTCGAGAGCCTCAACGACGAAGTGGCATTTGCTGAGAACGCCAAGATTACCTTCGCGGACGGGTCGGAGAAGACGATCACGAACATCTGGAACCGGACCGGAAGTGATGGTGCACTGGGCGTCCGTGAATCGGAGACGGGCGACGGCGGGACGTCGAGAGGAACCTTCGTGGTGACAAGCGCCGATGAGATGGGGCACCAGGGAAGCACCCACGTGTTCGGCGCCGCCCACGGTTCGATTTCCAAGTACGTGCTCGATGTGAAGGGCACCTTCAACGGCAATTACGGCTCGGCCGGCCAGTTCTGGGCGCGCGACGACGAAGTCGGGGAGCTTGGATTCGGCAGCGTCGCGTTCTGGGACCGCTACAACCGCAAAGCAGACGACGAGTCGGCCGAGCGCGCCCGCCCCTGACGCAGAGCCGTCAGGTTGCGGCAGCGTCGCGCAAGTCGCAGCGTGACGGCAGGCCGCTAACAAGCCAGCCCAACGACACAGAAAGCCTGCCATGGCTGACAACACCAAAGTCCTTGTTCGCGCCCTCGTCGGGGTGGTGATGCCGACCGTGCTGTCCGAAGTCCTCAAGCCCGGTCTCGACGCAGAAGATCCGGAAAACGACGATCTGCCCACGCCGATCGAAGTGCAAGAACTGTTCAGCAATCGTATGGCTCAGCTGGTGTCCAAGTCACTGGCCCAGAAGATGTTCGGGGCCTGAGCAGCCACTCGCCGCGCCGCCCTGGCCGGGCAGGGCGGCGACATCCGCACAAGTTCCCGGCTTCAAG
>NZ_JBMLSK010000176.1:0-21553 GCF_049240545.1 Roseateles sp.
GCCAAGGACATTGCCGCCAGCGGCAAGACCAGCTTGCCTGAAGTGCTGCGCGCCATCGCCGCCAACAGCGGCAACAGCTTTAACGAGCAGTTCACCGGCAGCTTCTCCGCCGGCACGGCGGGCCTGTCTTTGCGCGGCCTGGGTCAACAAAACACCTTGGTGCTGGTGAACGGCCGGCGCGTGGCGCCCTATGCCACCGCGCAAAACATGCAAGAGGTCTTCTCGGACTTGAACAGCTTGCCGCTGGCAGCGGTGCGCCGCATCGAGGTCTTGAAGGACGGCGCATCGGCGCTCTACGGTTCGGACGCCATCGCCGGTGTCGTCAACATCTTGCTGTACGAGGACTTCCAGGGCACGGAAGTGCGCGCCGGCCTGGGCAGTTCTACCGAGGGCACGGGGCAGCGCGAGCGCAGCCTGGAGTTGCGTCATGGCTTTGGCGATTTGCAGGCCGACCGGTTCAACCTGAGCCTGAGCTTTGATGCACTCAAGCGTGACCGTCTGGACCAAAGCCAGGTCAGCTGGCTGCGCGACAGCGACTTCCGCAGCGAAGGTGGCGGCACCCTGGCCTGGGTGGCCACCAATTACCTGGGCAGCGACCCGACCAACAAGCTGGGCGGCGAACAAGGCCCGCTCAAGCTCGTCAATTACGGCGACATCAGCCCCGGCAAGACCGGCACCGTGTTGGCCTACAACCCGGCGCAGTTCAAAACGCTGATTCCCGGCGTGGAGCGCTATCACGCCTCGGCGCGAGGCACTTTGCGCATCAACGAGAACTTGGATGCCTATGCCGAGGTCTTGCTCGGCAAGTCTCGGGCCGAGTTGATCTTCTCTGCACCGCTGTCGGTCTCCAGCAGCTTGCGCGCCTGGAACAACAAGACGCAGTCGCTCGACACGATTTCGGTGGCCCTGCCCAAAGATCGCCCCAACGCCCCCAGCAGCGGCTCCAATGTCTTGACCGCGACCTTGTTCGACCTGGGCCCGCGCATGAAGCAAGACTCGGTGCAGTTCCAGCGTCTGTTGGTCGGCGTGCGCGGCACGGCCGGTGAGTGGGACTGGGATGCCTCCTTGCTGCAGTCCAGCAGCCGCATGCGCGAGACGGCGCAGAACTTCGGCAACCGCTTTGAGTTCGAGCGGGCGCTCAAGTCGGGCAGCTACAACTTTGCCGACCAGAGCAAGAACAGCGAGGCACAGCGCGAGGCCTTGCGCCTGTCCACGCTGCGTCCGGCCGAGACCGAGCTGTACTCGTTTGACGCCAATGCCTCGACCGAGTTGTTCCAACTGCCCGCCGGGGCTCTGGGCTTCGCAGCCGGCCTGCAATTGCGCCATGAACGTATGGATTCGCGCACCTCAGACGCGGTGCTGACGGGCACCGAGCTGCGCCCGGCCATCAACATCATTCAGGGATCGCGTCGCGTCAGCGCGGGCTATGCGGAGTTCAACGCCCCCTTGCTGAAGACCTTGACCTTGAATGTGGCGGGCCGCCTCGACCACTACAGCGACTTTGGCGCCGCCTTCTCGCCCAAGGCCAGCCTGCGTTACCAGCCGACTGCCTGGCTGGTGCTGCGCGGCAATGCATCGAAGGGGTTCCGCGCGCCTTCTTTGCCTGAGAACACGCAGAGCACCGGGGTTAGCTATGGCTCGGTGGTGGATCCACGCGATCCGATTTCGCCCACCGTGGCGCGAGGTGTGACCAATCTGACTTCTGCCAACCCCTCGCTGAAGCCCGAGCGTTCGCGCAACTTGAACTTTGGCATCGTGGTCTCGCCGGATGCGCAGACCAGCTTTGGTATCGACTATTTCAATATCAAGCAAAGCGATTTGATTGACACCGAGACCGCCAAGTACATCGTCGACAACGAGAAGAACCTGCCCGGCCGCATCGTGCGCGATGAGCAAGGGCGCATCGTCTCCATCACCCGGCAGTTCAAGAATCAGGGCGAGCGCACCGTCTCTGGCTTCGACATCGAAGCTAGCCGCAGCTTTGCGCTGGGGCAATTGGGCCAGCTCAAGCTCAAGGCGGGCTTGAGCCTCCTGCTGCAATTCAAGGCCGCGCCCAGCGTGGGTGAGGCCCCGATCAACGGCGCCGGCAGCAATGAGTTTGGCTCCTTGCCAGCCTGGCGCAGTGTGGCCAGCGCGAACTGGGCCGTGGGCGACTGGAACAGCACGCTGACCTGGAACCATGTGGGCGGCTACACCCAGACCTATCGCCCCTCGGAGGCCTTTGCGGAGTCGGTCAAGAGCATCAACACGCTGGACTTGAATGTGGACTGGCAGATCTCGCCGCGCTTTGTGGCCACCGCCACACTGCAAAACCTCAGCAACAGCCGCTTGCCTTGGGATGCGTCCACCGGCACTTTTGACGGCAGCCAAGGTGATCCGCGTGGTCGCTTCCTGGGCCTGAAGGCGCAGTACAAGTTCTGAACGGCCTCAAGTGCTGAGTGAATGAAAAAGGGCGTGTCCGCGATTGGCGGCACGCCCTTTTTCCCTTTGGGATGGCGAGAGGCTCTACGTTTACTTCGCGTCCAACTCGCGATGGCGCTTGAGGACTTGGCCATGGTGGCTGAAGCGCTCGGTCAAGGTTTCGACCAGATAGACCGAGCGATGCTGGCCGCCGGTGCAGCCGATGGCCACCGTCAGATAACTGCGCTGATCGGCGGCAAAAGAGGGCAGCCAGCGGCTCAAAAAGTCGCCGATCTGCGTCAGCATCACGTCCACTTCGGGCTGGGCCTTCAGGTAGTCGGCCACCGGTGCGTCTCGGCCGGTCAGGGGGCGCAGCTCGCGGTCGTAATAAGGGTTAGGCAGCACCCGCACATCGAAGACGAAGTCGGCGTCGCTGGGTACGCCGTGCTTGAAGGCAAAAGACTCGAACACCAGCGTCAAGGAATCACCCTTGACGACGACCAGGTCTCGCACCCAAGCGCGCAACTGGGCGGGGCGCAGCTGGCTGGTGTCCAGCACCGTGGACTCCACTCGCAGGGCGGCCAGAATCTCTCGCTCCAGCGCGATGGCGTCCAGTAGCGCGCGGTGGGCGTCGTCGTTGCTGCCCGTGCTCCCGGTACTCCCGCTCACTTGCGCAAAGGAGTCTTGGCGCAGAGGGTGGGGGCGGCGCGTCTCGGAAAAACGCCGCATCAAGGCATCGGTATTGGCGTCCAAGAAGATCGAACGAATCGACACGCCTTCGGCGCGCAACTGCTTGATCAGCGGCAGCAAGAGCGGCAGTGAACCAGCGCTGCGCACATCTACTGCAATCGCAACGCGGCGCTCGCCGCGTTGCTGCTCCAGGCGCAAAAAGTCCAGCAGCAAATCAGCCGGCAGGTTGTCCACGCAAAAGAAGCCTGCGTCTTCGAGGGCGTGCATGGCCACCGATTTGCCGCCACCGGACATGCCGGTCACCAGCACCACGCGGCTTTCTGTGGCTTCCAAGGGGTTTGCGTTCTGCGGCGCCGGAGACGGCTGGACCGCCGTTTCGTTCGTCATGATTTGGCCTTTTTCGCCCGGGCATTGGCGCCCGAGGATGTGGATGAGTTCGGGGGAGAAGAAGAGGAGGAAGAGGAGAGGTCGAGCATTTCCTGCGCGTGCGCCAGACTGGTCGACGAGAGGCGTTCGCCGCCCAACATGCGCGCGATTTCAGCCACGCGGGCTTCGCCTTGGACGGGCTGAACATCGCTGAAGGTTTGGCCGTCGCGGGCTGCCTTGGCGACCAGCAAATGATGGTCGGCGCAGGCCGCGACTTGGGGCAGGTGAGTGACAGCCAGAACCTGCCGTTCGCGGCCTAACTGCTTCATCAAGCGGCCCACGGTTTCCGCCACGGCACCGCCCACGCCGGAGTCAATCTCATCAAAGATCAAGGTGCCCACGCTGCTGGCTTCACCGGCTTGGGCTTGCTGGCAGGTGGTGACCGCAATGGCCAAGGCGATGCGCGACAACTCGCCACCCGAGGCCACCTTGGCCAGGGGGCGCGGTGTGCTGCCGGCGTGCCCCGCCACCAAGAATTCAGCCGTTTCCAGGCCGAAGCTCTGTGGTTGCTCTTGAGCTTGCAGGGCAATCTCGAACTGGCCGCCCGCCATGCCTAGTTGTTGCATGGCCTGGGTGACTGCAGCCGCCAGCTTGGGCGCAGCTGCGGCTCGCGCCGCACTGATGCGCTTGGCTTCTTTGTCGAAGGCGATGCGGGCCGTGCTCAAAGCCTTGTTCAATCCGTCCAAATCGCTGGCGGCGTCTAACTGTTGCAGCTCGGCTTGCCATTGCGCCAACAGTGCGGGCAGTTCGGCTGGCGGGCGGCGGTAGCGGCGCGCGAGGCCCAGCCATGCGGACATGCGCTCGTCCAGCTCTTGCAGTCGGGCCGGTTCCAGTTCGGTGCCATGCAAATAGGTGCTGAGCGCGTGCGCAGCATCTTGAATCTGCGTCTGTGCGCCGCGCAGTGCCTCAACCGCCGGGCTCAAGCGGGCGTCATAGTCAAGGACTTTTTCCAGCTGGGTGAGGGCACTGTCTGTTTGAGATTCAGCGCTTGGCTCGGCCTCGTTCAGCGCCTGCAAAGCGCTTTGCACGGCATCAAGCAAAGACTGGGCATTGGAGACGCGCTGATGCTCGGCATTGAGCTCTTCCCATTCGTCTTGACCGGGGCTCAGGCGCGCGACTTCGCCAATCTGCCAAGCGAGGCGTTCGCGTTCGCGCAAGAGTTCGGCTTGGCGGCTTTCGGCCGCAGCGAGCCGCTCACCGGCTTCTTTCCAGTCCCCGTATGCCAGGCTCAGCGCCTGAGTTTGCAGGCCGGCATAACTGTCCAACAGGGCGCGCACCGCCGCGGGGCGGGTCAGGCCTTGCCAAGCGTGTTGGCCATGAATGTCGATCAGGCTGTCGGCCAGTTCGCGCAACTGGGTGATGGTGGCGGGGCTGCCGTTGATCCAGGCGCGGCTCTTGCCTTGCGCATCGATCACGCGGCGCAGCAGCAGGCTGCCGCTTGCGTGGTCAAAGCCGGCTTCGTCGAGCCAGGCGCTCAGATGCACAGGTCTATCGAACTCGGCAGAGATTTCCGCCCGTGCCGCACCTTCGCGCACCACGCCGGCATCGCCGCGGCTGCCCAGGGCGAGTTGCAGGGCGTCGACCAGAATCGACTTACCGGCGCCGGTTTCGCCAGTCAGGACAGCAAAGCCGGGGCCAAAATCCAACTCCAACTCGGGCACGATGACGAAATCGCGCAGATTCATTCGCCGCAGCATCAGCTGACTCCCTCGTACCAGCGCAGCTTGCGGCGAAGGGTGGCGTAGTAGCTCCAGCCCTTGGGGTGCAAGAAGCAGACCTTGTGGGCCGAGCGGCGCACGGTGATGCGGTCGCCGTGCAGCAGGCTGGCCAGGCTTTGCATATCGAAATTGACGCTGGCGTCGCGCCCGGCCACGATTTCCATGCAGACCTCGCCGGTATCGGGCAAGACGATGGGGCGATTCGACAAGGTGTGTGAAGCGATGGGCACCAGCACCCAGCCGGCAATGCTCGGGTGCATGATGGGGCCGCCGGCCGACAAGGAATAGGCGGTAGAGCCCGTCGGCGAGGCCACGATGACGCCGTCAGCCCGCATATTGGCCACGAAATCGTCGCCCACATCGATGCGCAATTCGACCATGCTGGCGGTGGCGCCACGGCTCACCACCACATCGTTCAGCGCCAAGCCTTCAAAGATGCTCTCGCCATCGCGCCAGACGGCGCCTTCCAGCATGGGGCGTTGTTCCATTTCATAGTCGCCCGCCAGAATGGGTGCCAAGGCCTCGCTGTACTTCTCTATCGAAATATCGGTGATGAAGCCCAAACGCCCTTGGTTGATACCGACCAAGGGGACGCCAAAGCGAGCCATTTCGCGGGCAAAGCCCAGCATGGTGCCGTCGCCTCCCACCACGATGGCAAGGTCGCAGTTCGCACCGAGAGCCTCGTTCGACAAGGCATCGAAATTCGTAATCCCGGTGTTGAGCGCCGTTTCTCGCTCTAAAGAAACATCAAGCCCTTGCCTCGTAACAAATTCGGCAATTTCTTCGAGTAGAGGGCGTATGCCGCGGGCCTGATGCTTGCCCACAATTGCCACATGTTGGAAACGTTTGGCCATGGAGAAGAATTACACCACAGGCGTATGGCAGTCCGTTGAAGCTGCGGTGCATGTCCCGCGCGGGAACTTACAATACAAGCATGCTCGACGAGCGATCTAAATCCCTTCTGAAAACCCTGGTTGAACGCTATATCGCGGACGGCCAGCCTATTGGTTCCCGCACGCTGTCCAAAGCTTCTGGCTTGGAGCTCAGTCCGGCCACCATCCGCAATGTGATGGCCGACCTCGAGGAGTTGGGCTTGATTGCCAGTCCGCACACCAGTGCGGGACGCATCCCGACGGCACGCGGGTATCGGCTGTTTGTTGACACCATGTTGACCGCACAGCCCGGTTTGGTTGGCGCAGATGCCCGGCCGATTGAAACCCAGTTGCAGCCGGATCAGCCGCAAAGAGTGATCGCCAGTGCGGCACAACTCTTGTCCAACCTCTCCAGTTTTGTCGGCGTGGTCACGGCACCCCGAAAGCCCAGCGTCTTTCATCACATCGAGTTTTTGAGGCTCGGTGATCGGCGTGTGCTGGTCATCATGGTTTCGCCCGACGGTGATGTGCAAAATCGTGTCATCTTCACCGCCCAGGATTTGACTCAGGCCGAGTTGGCCGAGGCCAGCAATCGGCTCAATGCCCATTACGCAGGACTGAGCCTGGAGGCGGTACGAGAGCGCCTCAAGTCCGAGGTGGACGTCTTGCGAGGGGAAATCGCCAGTCTGATGAATGCCGCGGTGCAAGCCGGCACCGAAGCCATGGTGGATGAGCAGGAGCGGGTGGTCATCTCCGGGGAGCGCAACTTGCTCACCGTACAGGATTTCAGCAACGACATGGGGAGCCTGCGGCGCTTGTTCGATATGTTCGAGCAAAAGACGCAGTTGATGCGTTTGCTGGATGTGTCGAGCCGGGCAGAGGGCGTGCGCATCTACATCGGCGGTGAAAGCCAGGTGGTGCCTTTTGAAGAGCTCTCCATTGTCTCTGCACCCTATGAAGTCAATGGCCAGCTGGTTGGCACCTTGGGTGTGATTGGCCCCACTCGCATGGCCTATGACCGGATGATCCAGATCGTCGACATCACCGCCCGAATGATCAGCCAAGCGCTGTCTCAAAAGTAGGGCCTCGCAAGCCCTATACAATCGCGCGCTTCCGGTGCAAGGCCGGAATCGCAAGAAACCCTCCGGGGGCCGTTAGCTCAGTTGGTTAGAGCAGAGGACTCATAATCAAGCTGGCAGTGAGTTTATTTGACGTTATTTTGGTGAGCGTTGGCCGTGGCCAACATCGAGCCCGCAAGTGAATATGGCGAAGTAGCCACTAACAAGCGGTTTCTACTAAATGATGTCTAATAAGGTTATTGCTACGAATTTGCTACTGGAGGCAATTGAGGCGTGCCTGGCATGAAGTTGATGCATGTCTGGCGAGCAAGAAGTGTGTTTTGAATGGGCCGTTAGCTCAGTTGGTTAGAGCAGAGGACTCATCTTGATGGTGACCACGGGGAGTAATCTCCGTTGGAAAACCGGGTGAACTCAAGGAAACCTAAAGCGAAAGCAAAGGCAATCTTGAGCCAAGCCCGCCGAAGGCAGGTCGCAAGACCGGTAGGCGGGAAGGTGCAGAGACTAGGACATGAGGAGCCAATCCGATAAGTGTCCCCCGAGCGCCCGGCACCCCAACAGTTAGGCTGTGGGTGATGAAATAGTCCGAGGAGTGGGGAAACTCACGCAAACTTGAATCCTTTGGTCGCTGGTTCGAGCCCAGCACGGCCTACCATTCATACACGATAGACGCCGACCGCAATGCCTTCTAAGGGAACGACTCTTGAAGACCGGCTTGCTTACGATGCCGATAACCAGGCAACCTGGGCGCTTTATGCCCCCGGTGCAAACTGGCGCAACTCATCAGAGTACCCGCCTCTAAAGCCAATTGAGGATTTCAAGCGCGACGACTACCTGAGGCTAGCCTGGGAGTTGCTCCGGCGGATGCCTCGGTATAGGCGCCAACACTTAAACCTCGCCGCGCACGGTATACGCCCAAATCGCCACTTCGACGGAAGGCAGGGTGGGTATCACTTCTCCAGCGACTATCGAAACTCTGCGCATTGGAAGATCCCGGGCGCCTTTGAATTGCAGTTGGGCGGGCATGTTTGCAGCCCGAAAGCCGACAGCAATGACCAGACTTTCGCGGAGTACGTTGAGGCTCGTGAAAATGCCGACCAAGATTGGTTCGTGATGAGCCGCCGGCGATGGTTGATGGACCTGTGGGGGCTGACAGGCCTGCCGCGCCCCAATGAAGTGCTGGATGCGGACAGCATCTCTGACCTGTTTGCTGCGCCCGCATCATTCGTCACGCCAGTGGGCACTTTGCGGTCGACAGACCGCCCTCGAAGTGTCAAAACATATGTGAGGCAGAACGAAGTGCTTGTTCGACTCCGTCTTGATGCCCCCTTTGAGCTTCAGCGCGCCGCTATTCAGGCAGCCTTCGAGCAGGCTCAGGCAGTTTCGCTTCAACGCGCGGATGATCCCTTACAGCCGCTCGCAAGGACTGGCGCAAAGCTGCCTGGAAAGACAAAAGTTGAGTTTGCAGCTGACGGCAAACGCAATGCCAGACTAGAGGCCAGCTTGGGCAAGTCCTTGCTAAAGCAACTGGACCTCTGTCCATTTTGGCTGCGCACTTGGGATGCCGTTCAGGAGAAACGAGAAGAAGACCGGAACTCTGGCAAAGGCAGCGCTGGATCTTGTGCCGCAGCTCCGAGGATTGATCGTCGTGAGCTGCTTGGAGTTTTCATTCGAGATGTAGATCATGGTGCGCCGCTGTCTAATGCTCCGAGGAAGTTAGCTAGACCCAAGAAATCAGCTGACGCCAAGTCAGTGGGGCCATCCTTTGCCGAGGTTGTTCATGGTGCGTTGTACGGTATCAAGAGCGAGGCTGGAGTAGCGTCTCCCCCAAACTGGCGTGACCGAAGTCTGAAGTACATAGAGGGATCCGACGAAGCCTATCGTCGAATCATCGCGACTGCTTTCCGCAATTAGTGCGGAGAGCCAAGTTCCCGCGATGGGCCGATCGGTCAGTACGCAAGTTTGTCGAGTTCGCCGTCGTCTAGCCCAGTTTTCCCCGCTGGCGCCGAAGGTGCTGGGCAGACTAGTCGCTGCGCTTGCTTGACCTCGAACTCACTGGCTGCCATGCCCGGGGCCCAGTAGCGGCCGATCTCTGGCAGCCAGGTCGGGATCGGCACGATGTTTGAAGGCACCAGCAAATCGGCGAGGTCAATCTTGGGCAGCTTCTCCGGGCGTCGATGAGCGCTCATGTCGATGCCCACCTTTCCCTTCACGGCCTTGATGTACTTCCAGACTGTTGTGCGGCTTGCGAAGGTAGCCAAAGGGTGCCCTTCAAGCCACAGCACGTAAGCCTGCAACTCCCTTTTTGTGAGCATGTGCAGTTCATCTTCCGTGAGCAAGGGTTGAATCGAATTTGCGAAGTTGAACTTAGCCAAGCACTCGAAGAACAGCGTGGTCACGTCAACGCCTTGCCAATCCCGGACCTTGCTGCGATTCAGCTGTTTCAAGGCCTTTCGGAATAACTTGATCTCGAAGCGCATAGCCCCGCGCATCAAGTTGACGATTTTGTCCTGATACGGGCCTGGCACCTTCCACTTCAACAGAAGTTCTGGGGCTTTGTCGTACATGCTGGCCGCCCTGTATTCTGAGCGACGGTCGCCGTTGTAGCCTAGACCAATTGAAGTCTCATGGTCGCGGCGTTTGCCTTTCAGGTTGTTCTGGTCCACAGCGTCGACCAATGCAGTCTTTGCGCTCTCGGGAACAAATATGTTTGCAGTCAGGTGGATGTGGTTCAGTTCCACATTGCCTCCATGCCAGTGTCTGCGCTCAGCGTCCGTCGGCTGAAAGCCGAACTTGTCGACCTGACGCTCGAAGATGGCAGTCACGTAGTCTTGCAAGTTGCCGTGTCCCCATACGTTGTGGCCTTGAAGAATCTGCGGCGGGCAACAGTTGAACTCCAACCATGTGGCGAGTTCTTCGCGGCCTTCAATGTGGCGGGATCGCACAAAGACGTCTTCAGGGTTCTTCTTTCGCTGGGGCTTGAACGCGCTGGCACCAACAGCGACAGGCATATCTTGGTACATGGCGTAGAAGCGGGTTCCGACAGGAATGTGTGTCAGCGATCCTCCAACGTCGATCCGGTCAATATGAGCAGCCTGAACTGCGATGCGGTGAAGAGTGTTCTGGAACATGATTTCAAGGGCAAAGTTGTCCTGCAACTGTTCGACTTATCAAATTGCGAACAAATGTCGGCTCGTATAGCGTTTGGCGAAAAGTCAGGGAAAAACTGGCGGTGACTGCAGTCGACCTCACTCTGAGTGGCGCAGCTATTCCTAGTTGGGCTCAGCTTCTCTCTGGAGAGTTCGTCGCCGTTTCGCGGTGAGCGTCAAGTCCTTGCAGCCGCATGTGCGTGGAGCCCATGGAACTTGGCGATCTGTGTTTGCTGCACAGCAAGAGGCATTGCGACCAAGCCAATCCAGGCCACTGCACCACCACCCACTAGGGTGCGGAATCAGCAGTTCGATTCGAGTGCCCGCGTCGAACTTGGTTATGGCGATCTCATCGCTGCAGTCATCGCTTCGCACAGTCACGACGCAGGTCTTGCAAGTCGCCGTTGACATGGTCAATGGCGGATACCTGAACGCGGGACCGCGATGTGTTGTCCGGTCCCAAGACCGGTGAAGCGCGCGCAACACATCTACGGTTGCCATGATGGCCGCGACAGCGTTGGGTGCTGACGGTGGTTTGCAGAGAAGCCGCACTCGCATTTCTTCAATCTCGAAGCGTCCTGCATCGTCAGCAAGCTCATTGACCCAGAGAGCAAATTGAAACTGTGCATTGCCATGCATGTCGAACAGGGGTAATTGATTGGCCTCAGTGTGCGGAGCCTTTGCGCCTCGGTTCCTCACTGCTGACTTGATCCGCGTCGATTTAGGGTTAGTCATTTGGCGCCTCCGTTCCGAGTTACTTGGCTGTTGTTGGTGTTCCCACCATGTGTGCATTGATGAAAGCGTCTAGGTCGGCGCGCCTATATCGGACAACGCGCCCAAACTTCACGTAAGGCAGGTCGTAGCGCTTTGTGCATCGCCAAACAGCAAGGGTCTTCGGGTTCGTCAGGCCGAGGTAATCAGCTGCACCCGTCTCATTCAGCATGTGTGGAAGGTCGTTGGGCTTCGTCATCTTTGGTTCCTCTGCACTTAATCCAGAGGTCAATGTATTTATGCGGATAACGAAAACGCGCGTTTAACAAATATGTAAATCACGCGTTCTAGGGTACTTGGAGCCCATTTCCATGCGTGCTCTGCTGGCTCAGAGCACGCCATTGCGCGAAGTTTTTTAATTGCGGGCCTTGCGGCTGAACCCAGCTAGCATTTGCGAGCCGTGCCATGCAACCTCCAATCAATCTGCATGGCCGGCGTAGCGACGCCATGCAGCGTCTAGCAAGGCGTCGAGTCGAGCGGTTTCGCTCCAGCCTCACCCCGCTCCCCTAACTGGTTTTTCGCCTGGCCGCACTGGCCGGGTGAGCCGCTGCATTGCATCGCCACTTTTCAACCTAACTAGGAAAAATGAAATGGCAACCAAACCCAATGGCGCGCAGATTCCCCCTGGCGCATCCCCTTTCAAGCGCGTTGAGATGAAGGGCACCCATGACGATCTACTGGCCTGCGCGGCCATGCTCTGCGGCAAGTCCATAGAGGATGCCAAGAAGATGGCGGTGATGCTGGGGATGCCTGCCAACGGTCCGTTCTTCATGTCGGACGTTTTGTTTAGGCAGATACTTTTTAACCTCAGCAACCTCGCTGTGAGCGAATACAAAGACTTGACCTCAGTCGATGCATTGCCCGACGTTGCTGTGCTGTGCGTGGACTACGACAAGCACAGCGAGGCCTGCCGGCATGTGGTGTTCCACCATGTGCGAGCATCGGAAAAGACGCCTTCCTTCAGCTACGTGATTGATCCAGCCAACTGGCTGGACCCCAAGCACCACGTCACGACTGACCTGAGTCACCTGAACCTGAAGCCTGCTTGGTATTTGGAGATCACGCAGCGCGCAGGCATTACGCCTACCCGCAGCAGTAAGTAAGCAGAGCCGGACGCCCACTATGCACGCCAGAATGCAAGCGATCCGGCCAATGCGCAGCCTGTTGAACCAGTTGCCATGCCTTCCAGTCACCGATGAGCGTAAGGTGGACTACACGGCCGCAGACCCACATCTGCTGGTCGCCATCCGTGACGACGCGGAAATGACCATGCGGGTGATCCATGCCGGTCTCGCTGCCATCGGCAACCTCATGGCCCACTCTGCTGTATCCATCGAAGACGGGTCCATTGCTGCAGACTGTCTTGAGAGTCTTGGCTACCTGATGGCCGAACTCGGGGACATGGCGTCCGGATTCATGGCTATTGCCTCGCACTGCCGACTTGAGACAGAAGACACCCGGTCTGGATCGGCCTAACGGCCTTTGGAGGCCAATTTGGCGTTGATAGCCAATGTGTATCAACGAAGGAGCACGAACCATCATGCCAGTCAAGCTTTGCCGATGGGGCAATTCGCACGGAATCCGCCTGCCGGCCCATGTACTTGAGCGAACCGGACTTTGCGCCGGCGATTACCTCTTCATCCGTGTCACTGACAGCGGGGAGATCCACATTCGACCGGTGAAGGCACGGGACGTGCCGGCGGGGTTCTCCGTTATCGGAATGCAGGCTACACCGGGATCAGCCCGGCTCACTGATGACGTAGCAGAGGAGCAGTGGTGATCTGCCCTGCCTTCTCATTCTCAATAGTTGCCTAAGTCGCCATCACTCAGCCATGAGCACTACAAACACCCTGGGTGTTACCCTGCTTGGTTTGATGCAATCTAGCATGCCGACAAGAGTTGAAGCTTGCCAGCTCGGCAGCATCAGCAAGCATGCTCTGAACTTGATCCGCAAAGTTCAGCTGGGACAACACAGTCACTGCTTGGGTGACCACCTTAAGGTCAGCTGCGCTAGTGGGCCTTGTGGCGCCGAAAAATGCATGGCGGCCCGAATGCCTAAAATCTAGCCAATCTACAAATGAGCTTGCAATGACCGAAGTACTAGACCTGTCCGCAACAGAGCAGGCATCAACACCGACGCGTAAGAAGCGGGCCAGCAAGTCCACGGCAGAAGTGCCGCGGGAGCCACTTGTGCCAATTGCACCCTTCCAGCCGTCTGGTGTCCTTGTCAGCGGGGCCAAGCCGTTTTTCGTGTCTTCACATGGGGCATTGTTTGATGGCGACTGCTTGGCTTTCCTACCGCAAGTGCTGTCCGAGTCAATCGATACCGTTTTCGCAGACCCTCCGTTCAATCTCGACAAAAAGTACGGGGCGAAGTCGAAAGACAACCTATCCGAACAGCAGTACGTCGCGTGGAGCAAAGCATGGTTAGACGAGTGCATCCGGGTACTGAAACCGGGTGGTTCACTATTCCTGTACAACCTGCCGCGCTGGAATATCGTCTTAGGTGCGTACTTGATGGAGAAGGGATTGACCTTTCGTCATGACATAACTGTCGACGTGAAATCAACGATGCCCATTGTAGGAAGGCTGTACCCTAGCCACTATTCGCTGCTCTACTTCTCCAAGGGTAAGCCCAAGACCTTTAGAAAAGTCCGCACGCCGATTGAGGTATGCCGACACTGTGGCGGAGACGTGAAGGACTACGGCGGCCACCGACACGCAATGAACCCGCTTGGGGTGAATCTACGCGATGTATGGGCAGATATTCCGCCAGTGCGTCACTGGAAATTCAAGTCCAAGGACAGGCCGGCAAACGCACTCTCAACTAAGCTGCTCGACCGAGTGGTTGAAATCAGTACCGTAGAGGGAGAAGTCGTGCTCGACCCTTTCGGCGGATCAGGCACCACGTTTGCAGTGTGCGAGAAGAAAAACCGCTACTGGATCGGCGTTGAATTGGACTTTGCGCAGCAGATCAAGGAGCGCTTACTGGACGATGAAATTGCGCACCACAAGAACACTGACTATGTAGAGGGTTAGAGATCATTTAGCAGGGCTGTAAGCGCGCCTTCCGCCGCTCTGCCGTCCTTGCCCTTCGGTATCTTTGGAGAGTCCGAGCTTTCCGCGTCCTGTTCGATAACCACGAGCTCCAGGACCCCTTCTGCAATGTTCAGGTTCTCCCACAGCGGAGCATAAGGGCGAATTTCCTCAATGTTGCCTATGCGGTCTGTCAGGTACTGTGCCAGCTTCATGTTCGGTACGACCAGCACGCCAGCAATGCACTTCTTGACCACCAAGCCTAAGGCCATTTTGTTGATGGCGCGGTGAGATGAGCTAATGTTGCCTGTCTCCCATTCGACGACTACAAGGCCTTCAGAGAAGTGCTTTGCAGCATCAATATCTCCAGGCTTGGTGCCTTTTCCCTTCTTTCCGGCTGGGGCCGCCTTCGTCGCTACGTCCCATGGGTATTCGAGCGTCCACCCCTCGTCTTTAAGCACCTGCATAGGCTTGAGCTTGATTGGGACGACCCCGTTACCCTCGCCTGACTTCTTGCCGCTTTGTGGGTGAATGGTGAACGAGCCGGACCCTACAGGCCATTCCGCTTGCTTGATTGCCTCGTGGATGGTGTCGCGGATCGCTTTCCACTCGGCAGACTCAGCAAATTCCCCACGTTGCAGCAGGACGACTGTCTCCGCAATCTTCATCGATTTTTGCCCAAAGGCTTGATCTTACTTCGGCAGGACAACGTGTAAAGATTGCGGATCAGTGCTTCCACCATCTTCAGGATGAATGCAACGTATCATGAAAGATTCCCGATCGGCGTTCAGCTTAGTGCTGCGCAGATAGCACATGCACCAAGGAGATTCTGTGAAATCAATAGCCTTCTTTAATAATAAGGGTGGCGTCGGAAAAACGACCCTGGCTTGCAATCTTGTTTCCTACATGAATATGGAAATAGGAAAGCGAGTTTTGTTGGTTGATGCAGATCCGCAATGCAATGCAACGCAGGCAATTCTTTCTGAAGAAGAGTGTGAGCAAATCTATCTGGCAGAGAATCCAACATCAAAAACGCTGTACTCGTACTTGTCTCCGTTTGAAATGGGGGAACCGCAAATTCAACTCCCCGCGGAGCCGCTTCTCGGCACAAGAAACAGATTTGGAACTGATCTAATCCCTGGGCATCCAAGCATGTCTATTATTGAGGATAAGCTAAGTGACGCTTGGTCAGCTGTCCGCGGGCGTGATATTGGTGGGTACAGAATTACAAACTGGTGCAATCAGTTGCTGGACAGTCTTCAAGAGCGCTATGACTTGATTGTTTTTGATGTTGGCCCGTCATTGGGGGCGTTAAATCGTTCGATTATTCTTTCCTGTGACTACATCGTTACGCCGTTCGGGTGTGATATTTTTAGTCTACTTGGAATCAAGAATATATCCGAATGGATAAATAAGTGGGATGCTCAGTATATGAGCTCCGTTTCTGATGGGCTACAGGAAAATCCAAAAGCCTTTGAACGGTATAAGCTAATCAGTGACACATCGAATAAGCATCGATTCTTGGGTTACTCGGTTCAGCAATATGTGAGTCGGCAGTTTAAGGCGGGACCTCGGCCTGTTAAGTCGTACGACGAGATAATGAAGCAGATTCCTGGGACAGTTCAAGAAACGATGAGGGATCTTGTGGGGGGCGGGCTGGACTTGAATGATTTGGAACTCGGTCACATTCCGTATCTATATAGTCTAGTTCCTATGGCGCAAGCAGCCAAAGCCCCGATGCATGCCCTTGAGTACAGTGATGGGGTTATTGGCAATCAGTACGGCCAGGTGAAGGACTTCAAGAAACTCATGTCCGAAATCAGTCAAAAGCTGCTCTCGAACTTGGAGAAGGCATGATCAACTGGCCAAAATCGCTCATAACCGAGATTGCAAGGCGCCGGTGCATTCTTTTTCTGGGTGCAGGAGTGGCCGCTGCAGCTGTTAATCCCGCAGGAAAACGCCCTCAAGAATGGAGAGACTTTTTAAAAGAGGCCGTTGATCTTGTTCATGATCGCCCAACAAAGACTGACATTGGAGCACTGATTGATCAGAATAGATTGCTTCTTGCTCTTCAAGCAATCAATGACGAGGCTGACCCTGGTGACTACCATGCATTGCTGAATACAAATTTCAATGACGCAACCTTCGAACCTAGTGAGTTACATAAAGTAATTTTTGACATTGACTCTAGGCTAGTGATTACCACGAATTTTGACAAAATCTATGAGAAGCATTGCCTTACTGCTTCAACTGATGGATTTAAAGTAATCCCATACTACAGTGACTCTTTGGGTGATGAAATTCGATCTGATACTCGCTTGATAATTAAGGCGCATGGCAGTATTGACGAAATTTCACGCATGGTTTTTACCAAGGCCCAATATCAAGCCGCCAAAGAAAAGCATGCCTCGTTTTATGCAATCCTCAAAGCACTGCTGCTGACCAATACTTGTGTCTTTATAGGTTGCGGAATGGATGACCCAGACGTCCTTTTGCTTTTGGAAGAGGTTAGGGCGACAGTTAATCCTAATCGACCCCATTACGCGCTGTTGCGGGAGGGTTCGCATACCTCTTTCGTGAAAAAGGATTTGGCTTCTGCCTATAACGTTCGTAGTCTGGAGTACGGGCCAAATCATGCGGATCTTGTTACCGATCTTAAGGATTTGCAGGCACAAGTCGACTCGATTCGGGCAATTCGCTAAGCCAGGGCAGCTTTTTTTGGTAAGGCAATATTTACGTGGCGATGCGTCTTTAGTTGCCTCGTGACTTCAATATAGGTATTGCTCTCGAGGTTCCAATTGCTCGTTGCTGGCATTGGTTTGGTGTCGAAGTTCATAGAAGAGTTGCGCACTTATCTCTAGCGGCGGCAGCTAAAGTAATTCACTTCGCGACCTGCTTGGCCGGCCTCGATACACTGAAAGCGCCGCGCCTCACCAATGGCGCCGCTAGCTACCGATCCCATATAGAGCCACGACTGCGCAAGCGGCCGTGGCTCTTCGCGTTTTGGACGGTGCCAATGCCGCGCGGCTCAACCATCAAGGAGCCTTCCATGTGCACCGACCCCGCCCCCAAGACTTCCGAAGCAGCAGACTACTTGGCCACTACCAAGTTTGGACCGCCCCGTTTCGCCCTCGGCCAGATCGTCGCGACACGCGCTGTTGCCAGCTTCTTCAACCTACACGGTATCAACGCGATGGAGTACCTGCGCCTGCATGCCCGATGCCGGTACGGTGAAGTGTCTATTGGTGATGCAAGTGCCAATGACGAGGCTGTTCGCAACGGCGGGCGCGTCTTGTCCGCATACCCGATCAGCGGGCGCGTTGTATGGGTCATTACCGAAGCTGATCGTTCGTCGACGTGCTTGCTTTTCCCATCAGAGTATTGAAACGAGCAGCGTCAACAAGTGACCGCTTTCTTGCACCAGCCCCTGGCCTGTTGGAAACACGGCCAGCGGTGATTTCTAACGCCATCATCATGACGACACCACTTTCCAACAGCGGAGCATCGCGTGTGTTCGCATACGCGCGCGTCAGCACCGTTGAACAACTCACCGAGAACCAACGCGAGCAGATCGCAGCGGCCGGCTACAACATCAGGCCCAAGTTCTACATCGAGGAACAAATCTCAGGCTCCGTGCCTGCTGCGCAGCGGCCGGGATTTCAACGGCTGCTCGAACGCATGGACGAGGGCGACACCCTGGTCGTGACCAAGTTGGACCGCATCGGCCGCGATTCCATCGACGTGCAGCAGACGGTGCAGCGGTTCCAAGCCGAAGGCATCCGACTGATCGTTCTGCAACTCGGCAACCTCGACCTGACCTCATCAGCTGGATCGCTAATGGTCAAGATGCTGGCGGCCGTGGCCGACTTTGAGCGAGACCTGATCATCGAACGCACACAAGCCGGTCAGGCCCGTGCGCGCGCGGCCGGTACCCACATGGGTCGACCATCGAAGACCAACCCAAGCGAGCAGGCCGCGATCCGCGAGGCGTTGCAGGCCGGCGCAACCGTGACCAGCATGGCCAAGGCCTACAACGTCAGCAGGGCGACGATCATTGGCATACGCGCGCGCATCAAGTAAACACCAGTGCAAATCGGTAGCGTAGTAGCCCGCACATGCAAGAAGTTGGCTCGCATGCATCAAAGTGAAGCTTGAACTCGTTCGGCGAGGAATTGGACAGCGTCAGGATTCAGCCGAACGCCGTGATAGATGATTGACCGCCATGCGTTTGGTGACTCCCCATTTATTGCTTCAACATCTTCTAGGTACTGAAGCTTGTTGACTATTGAGATCGGCGATGGATCACTTCCAAGCAATGTGAGGGGGTTCGCGACGAGCTTGGCCCAGATTGGCGCAGCGTACTCCTCAAAGCCGGACGGAAGCAGAACGAAATCAACTTGCCATTGGACGATTTCCCGTTCATGGCCTTCGACATCAAAGGGTATCGGGGCAATTTCTGGGGCTCGCCAATCTGGGCGCAAGACAACCGACAGGACGCGTCTCAAAGCGAATCGGTCGAAATATGGATGCAAGGCGCGCACCCCGTCCATATGGCCTTTCACGTTATTGCCTCTTGCGCGGTTACAGCGATCACAGGCCGGCACAAGATTGCGTGAGAAGAAAGCAAACTCTGGGTAGTCAGCCTTGGGTAAATAGTGATCTAGTGTCCCAAGAGCATCGCGCCCACACATCGGGCAAGAACCGGTCAGCCCGACCCTAAGCGATTCAAGGTGCGGCTTCAGCGCCGCCGGCGGGCGTTCGTACAGCGAAGTCAAGTCGTCCTTGTGCGGAACAAAGGCAGGGTCTGCCTCAACAGTCCATGGATCTCCTCCGGCCAGCAGGTATGCGACGTAGCGGCTTGGCAGTGCTGGCCTGACGCTGGCAACAGCCTTGGCACTCGCAGACCTTGACTTGGCGAGTCTTTCCAAAGCCTCCAGATCTGGAGTCGTCGGCTCGGCGATCTTTCTCACGATTGAGCCCCATTGCGGCCATCGGCTCTCCGGCGAAGATACATCAGGGCTTCGGTGCTCAACTCGCCTGCATAGCGTTCGAGTACCCTGGAGAAATCCATATCTGCTGCATGTGACCTTGCGAGCAGTTGTTCATACAAGTGCTGAGGGAGGTCGTCGTGGAACACCTCATCGGAAATGGACGCGACATTTGCTCCGAGTGTCTGGAGCCTCGGATGGGAGACTCTGGCCCCTTCGCCAATGGCTGCCGCGTGGATGACATGGACTTGAGCGCTTTGAACTTCCCGAACAACGAAAGGTGAGTGCGTGGCGAGGATTGCAATTGATTTCGTGCCATCAAGAATCCGATTTAGAACACGCATAAACCTCGACACCAAGTTGGGGTGAAGAAAGTTCTCCGGTTCATCAATGATGAAGACGGACGCTTGTCCCGCATTGGCCAACGCAATAAGTGCGAAGTTCAAAAAGGTCTTCTGCCCAAGGCTGGGCGTGCGAGGTATCCCATCAGCCCCGAGAAACAGAAGTGGGCGGCTATGGTCAACACTTGCGATGGCCTCAAGCTGGCGTCCTTCACCGCCGCTCATCCAAGAGTTCAGGCGGACGAACCCTCGTTGCTTGTCGTCGACATAGTCTGCAGCGACCGATTCGATGACCGGAACATGCATCAACAGATCCGGGAACTCTTGGTCCATGACCTCTTTGAGGTACTTCAACAATGGCCCGTCGTCGTCGTGAGCGCGCCCGATGTCGATGAGGAGTTTTGTTTGACTTTGGCGTTTCGTGGATCGCCCCGCGCTGGCTGGGTCAAATGCAAACGCTCGAACGCTGGCTGCGCCGGCGCTATTGCGCCTGAGTCGAAAGAGTTTCACAGCATTTGAATGCGCAAAAGCGAGAACCTGGTTGACCTCCGGCCGTTGGATAAACTTGACTCCATCTCGATTGTCAATTGCGAAGCCCGCAGACAGTCGCGCAAGCGTGGACGTCTTTCCGCACCCATTCGGACCAATGAGCACCGCGATTCTTCCGCGAAGATCATTCTGTCGGTCGAATTCAAAGTCGAAGTTCAGATGGGGGCCGACACCTGAAAGCTCGACTTGAAGACGCATCCGAGCATCAAGCCCGCCAGTGGGGCGACCTGCTAGCACAAGAGCGCCTTGCCGATACGCGAAATGCCCCTCGCTGTTACGGGTCATCGCATGCGTAAACACGTCGCTGGTAAAGAAGTCCGGCCAATCGGGGACGTCTTCATCGTCAGCAGAAAGCAATGCAATATCGTGGAGGGCCGACAGAAGCTGTCGGGCGCGGTCGACCCCAAAGACTCTTCTTGCTAGGCTGTAGCTTTTCGCCTCGACCAACAACGAGGCGAATGGGCGTTGAAGACTGGCAATGGGTACGCCCTCTGGTGCATTGCTCAGGTTCTTCTTTACGTAGTCGGGAAGATCCTTTTCGTCTTTGAGCGCGACGAATGCTGCGATCCACTCGCGCTTACCGTCGCTACCTAGAAGCCCAACTTCAGCTCGAATCCTGTGACCAAAGTCGTTCCAGCTATCCTGAGTTGGAACGACGATGACATCCGCCGTTAGTGAGTCAGCAAGTTGCTTTTGTCGAAGTAGAAGAACTGAGAGCTGGGCATCTGTATCAGTTGGCATGAGGCATCGGCGCTGGGTTTGTTGGCGGCGAGGTGAGAACGAGTGCCTGCTACTGCCGCACCATTGACCCGCCTAGTCTTGCTGATCCATGCAAGAACAGCGATTTCGGCCATTATTGCCGGCCCGCCTGATTTGGGGTCCGGCAGCGCCCCCGATTCAAGGTTTGCGTAACTTGAGCTTTGGGCTCAATCACGCTATTAATCACCGTTAGGTCTTTGCGGGGAATTCGTTGTACTCCCTGCCGAGGAGTAGCCGCCCAGAGTTCTTCTTTCCAACGTTGACCATCTTGATCGGGCCTCCATGTTTGTCGAGCAGTTCTGTGCACTGCCTCGATCGAAATTTCTCTTCGACTTGGTCGACCTGCCCCCAACTGCCCCATATTGGAAATGCAAATCGCACGAATGAGCTGTTGACAGGGCGGGCTGCGGCCCCCAAGTGGGGCCATGAGGTGAGGAAGCTCAGTACCTACTTGGGTGATAGACCAGCTTGAAGCATTGCGCTTGTTGCCGATTCGATTGCATCCCTAACCGGACCGAGGCTGAGTCGAGCATAGACCTGCGTCGCCTGCGGGCTCTTATGGTTCAGCGCCTTACCAATGATTGGAAGGCTGGTTCCGCCTGAAGCCAGCCACGAGCCAAGCGTCCTGCGTAGATCATGCACGTGCAGATCGCGCAGGTCGTAGTGCTCGACGTGCAGGCCGAACTCCTTGGCTAGTTCCTCAAATCTCGCAATGCATTGGAGAGGTGTTGGCGCCGACCGAATTTTGACCACCCGCGCCGATTGAATTTTGACCAGG
>NZ_JBMLSK010000177.1:0-6261 GCF_049240545.1 Roseateles sp.
TGCACGCAGGAGATGCTCTCCACGCCGCCGGCCACATACACATCGCCCTCGCCGGCGATGATGCGCTGCGCCGCCATCGCAATCGTCTGCAGCCCACTCGAGCAGAAACGATTGATGGTGACGCCGCTGACGGTGATCGGCAGGCCGGCGCGCAGCGCGATCTGGCGCGCGATATTGCTGCCGGTGGCGCCCTCGGGTGTCGCGCATCCCATCAAGACGTCTTCGATCTCGGCGGCGTCAACACCGCTGCGCGCCACGGCGGCGGCCACCGCGTGGCCACCCAAGGTGGCGCCATGGGTCATATTGAAAGCGCCCTTCCAGCTCTTGGCCAGGGGGGTGCGTGCGGTCGAAACAATCAGTGCTTGGCTCATGGTCTTGATTCCTATTGGCGCTGCGGCTCAGGCGGTGAAGGTGCCGCCTTCGGCGACCAAACGGGCCAGCAAGGGCGCCGGCTCCCAGAACTTTGCGTCATCCATGGGGTTCTTGGCAAAGCGCTTCATCGCCTGCACCACATTGAACAAGCCCATGGTGTCGGCATAGCACATCGGGCCACCGCGCCAGAGCGGGAAGCCATAGCCCGTCAGGTAGACCATGTCCACATCCGAAGCCCGCTGAGCAATGCCTTCCTCAAGCAAATGGGCCGCCTCGTTGACCAAGGCATAGACCAGGCGTTGAACGATCTCCTCATCACGGATCTGACGCGGCGCCACCGTCACATCCTGCCCCAGCGAGGCCCGGTGCTTGAGCAGCATCTCGGCCACCACGGGGGATGGCATCGCATCACGCTGACCGGTCTGATAGTCGTACCAGCCGGCTTGCGTCTTCTGACCGTAGCGACCCAGTTCGCAAAGACAGTCGGCGCTGGCCGAATAGCGCAACTCGGGCTTCTCCACATAACGGCGCTTGCGGATGGACCAGCCGATGTCATTGCCAGCCAAATCGCCCATGCGGAAGGGGCCCATGGCAAAACCAAACTTCTCCGCCGCACGGTCCACCTGCTCGGGGCTGCAGCCCTCGTCCAGCAAGAAACCGGCCTGCCGGAAGTACTGCTCGATCATGCGGTTGCCGATGAAGCCATCGCAAACCCCCGAAACCACCGCCGTCTTGCGGATCTTTTTGGCCATGGCCATCACCGTGGCCAAGACGTCTTTGCCGGTGGCCGCACCGCGCACCACCTCCAGCAGCTTCATCACATGGGCGGGGCTGAAGAAATGCAGGCCCACCACGTCTTGCGGACGCTGGGTGAACTGGGCAATCGTGTTGATGTCCAGTGTGGAGGTGTTGCTGGCCAGAATGGCACCGGGCTTCATCACTGCGTCCAGCTGCTTGAAGACCGCCTCTTTGACGCTCATCTCCTCGAACACCGCTTCGATCACCAAATCGGCTTGGGCGATGTCGGCGTAATTCAGCGTGCTGCTGAGCAGGCCCATGCGCTGCTGGAATTTGTCTTCCTTCAGCTTGCCCTTTTTGACCTGGGCTTCGTAGTTCTTGCGGATGGTGGCCAGGCCACGGTCCAAGGCCTCTTGCTTGGTTTCCAAAATGATGACGGGGATGCCGGCATTCAGGAAATTCATGCTGATGCCGCCGCCCATGGTGCCGGCGCCGATGACGGCGACGCGCTCGATCTTGCGAAGCGGCGTGTCGCTGGGCACATCAGCGATCTTGCTGGTGGCCCGCTCGGCGAAGAAGGCGTGGCGCAGCGCCTTGGACTCGGGCGTCATCATCAGCGCGGCAAAGCCCTCACGCTCGGCGCGAATGCCATCGTCGAACTTCATCGTCACCGCAGCGGCCACCGCCTCCAGGCAGCGCAGTGGCGCCGGGAAGTTACGGCTCTGCGCACCCACCATATTGCGTGCGAATTGAAAGTAAGCCTGCGGATCGACCTTGGCGTCGGTCAGTCTGGCTTTCAAGTCACGCACCCGCGGCAGGGGACGCTGCGGCGCCACCTCGGCGGCAAAGGCCAACGCCTCCTCCAACAAGTCGCCCTGCGCCATGCGATGGAACAGTTGCTGGCCGGGGACCTGGGCCAGCAATTCGCTGAGCACCGGCTCGCCGCTGACGATCATGTTCAGTGCTGGCTCCACGCCCAGCGCACGCGGCAAACGCTGGGTGCCGCCAGCCCCAGGCAGCAGCCCCAACTTGACCTCGGGCAGCGCCACCTTGGTGCCGACGGCGGCAATCCGGTAATGGCAAGCCAAGGCCAATTCCAGGCCGCCGCCCATGCACACCGAATGGATGGCCGCCACGACCGGCTTGGCACAGGCTTCCACCAACAAGACCAGGCTCAGCAAATTGGGCTCGGCCAGGGCCTTGGGGCTGCCAAATTCCTTGATGTCGGCACCGCCCGAGAAGGCCGCGCCCGCGCCGGTGATGACGATGGCCTGCACGGCCGCATCCGACTCGGCTTGCTCAATCGCACTGGCGATGGCCTTGCGGGTGGCAAAGCCCATGCCATTGACCGGCGGGTTGTTCAAGGTGATCACGGCCACCGGGCCGCGGACTTGGTAGCTGGCTGTCATGCTGTCCCCTGGTTGAACGCCGATGGCCGAGCCATCGGGCATCGAGGCAGCGCCGGTGCTGTTCAGCCCTGCCTCTGAAAATAGAACGATCGTTCGATTCTAGGCAGCATTCGGGCGACAAAGATGTCTTGGCCGTGACAGCTCGGGTTTATGCGGAGGGGCGCCTGCGCAGCAAACCAACACTCAGGCGTCCAGGCCCAGCTCTTGAATCTTGCGCGTGATGGTGTTGCGGCCAATGCCCAGCTTTTGCGCCGCCTCGATGCGGCGTCCGCGGGTCAGCTCCAGCGCCGCAAGAATCAGGCTGGCCTCAAAGCGCCGGGTCAAGACATCCCAAACATCCGGCTCACCGGCGGCCAGCAAGCGCCTGGCCTCGCGTGCCATTTCGCCAACCCAGGCGTCCGGGCCGGCGGCAAAACTGGGCATCACCGCCGCCACCGCCCCCGCTTGCGGCAAGGCGGGATGGGCCTGCTTGCGCGACAGTTCGGGCTCGTCGACCAGCGCCAAATCGACCGGCAGACTCGACCCAGACGGCTGCAGCAGCTCCTGCGGCAGGTCTTTGGCCTCGACCATCTGGCTCGGCGCCATCACGCTGAGCCAATGACAGATGTTCTCCAACTGCCGCACATTGCCCGGGAAGTCAAAGCCGGTCAGCTGCGCCAAGGCCGCATCACTCAGGCGCTTGGGTTCCACGCCGAGCTCGGCCGCGCTGCGTTGCAAGAAAAAGCGCGCCAAGACCGGGATGTCTTCGCGGCGCTCGCGCAGCGCCGGCAGGCGCAGGCGAATCACATTCAGACGGTGGAACAGGTCTTC
The DNA here is from genome assembly GCF_049240545.1 of Roseateles sp. Classification (GTDB taxonomy): domain Bacteria; phylum Pseudomonadota; class Gammaproteobacteria; order Burkholderiales; family Burkholderiaceae_C; genus Paucibacter_A. The sequence continues at coordinate 3,330 of NZ_JBMLSK010000177.1, forward strand.
ACGAAAAGCGCCCTGACGCACCCGCGCTTCAAGATTTTGGTGCGTGGCTGCAATCACCCGCACATTGCTGCGCAAAGGGCTGTGGCCGCCGACGCGGTAGAACTGGCCATCGGACAAGACCCGCAGCAGCCGCGTCTGCAACTCCAGCGGCATATCGCCGATTTCGTCCAAGAACAAAGTGCCACCATCCGCTTGCTCAAAGCGCCCACGGCGCGTGGCCTGGGCGCCGGTGAAGGCTCCGCGCTCGTGACCGAAAAGCTCGCTTTCCAACAAGTCCTTGGGAATGGCCGCGGTGTTGATGGCGACAAACGGGCCTTCGGCGCGTGGGCTGTGTTTGTGCAGGGCGCGCGCGACCAATTCCTTGCCGGAGCCCGACTCCCCGGTGATCAGCACCGTGACATGACTCTGACTCAAGCGGCCGATGGCCCGAAACACATCCTGCATGGCCGGGGCCTGACCCAGCATCTCGGGCACTTCGGCCGCAGTTTCCTCGCCCTTGGCTTCTTCGCGCTGGCTTTCTTCTTGAGCGCGCCGGATCAACTCGACCGCGCGCGGCAAATCAAAAGGCTTGGGCAGGTACTCGAAGGCGCCGCCTTGGAAGGCGGAGACCGCACTGTCGAGATCCGAATAGGCCGTCATGATGATGACCGGCAGCTGCGGCAAGCGGGCCTTGACCTTGGCCAAGAGGTCAAGACCTGACCCTCCCGGCATGCGGATGTCGGACACCAGCACCTGCGGGCTGTCTTCATCCAGGGCCGCCAACAGATCGCGCGCATTGCTGAAGCAGCGCACCGGCAGGCCCTCGCGGCTGAGCGCTTTCTCCAGCACGAAGCGGATGGAATGGTCGTCGTCTACAACCCAGATCGATTTCATGCAAAGGCTTCCAAAGGCAATTCAGCGCATCTGACTTGCCCGGTTCAGGGCAAGGGCAAAGTCAATCGAAAATCCGTTCGGCCCGGTTCACTCTCACAGTCCAACATGCCTTGGTGTTGCTGAGCAATCGTCTGTGAAAGTGTCAGACCCAAACCCGAGCCGCCATCACGCCCCGACACCAGCGGGAAAAAGATGCGGTCTCGAATCTCGGCCGGCACACCGGGTCCGTTGTCCTCCACATGCAATTCCAATGCCAGGCGCCAACGCTGCTTGCCGATGGTGACCTGGCGAGCCACTCGGGTGCGCAATCGAATGCAGGCCGGCTCCTCCGAACTGGCCTCAGCAATGCGCGATTGCAGGGCCTGCGCGGCGTTCTGAACGATGTTCAGCACCGCCTGAATCAGCTGTTCGCGATCGCCCCGGAAGTCGGGCAGCGAGGTGTCGTAGTCACGAATGACCTTCAATCCACGCGGATATTCCACCAAGATCAGCGCCCTGACCCGCTCGCAAACCTCGTGGATATTGACATCGCCCAAGACCGGGGCATGCCGGTGCGGTGCGAGCAAGCGATCGACCAAGGATTGCAGGCGATCCACTTCATGGATGATGACCTGGGTGTACTCGGCCAGCTCGGGCCCGAGCTCGGTGGGCGCCAACTCCATGGCCAGCAACTGCGCCGCGCCACGGATGCCGCCCAACGGGTTCTTGATCTCATGGGCCAGATTGCGGGTCAGCTCTTTGGTGGCTTGCACCTGGTCGAGCGTGCGCTCCTCGCGGTCTTGGCGGTTTTGCTGCGCGTTCTCAATCAACTCGACCAAGACCTGGGCTTCGGAGTCCATCTGCGACACGATCACATGCACCGGCAGCAAATCCTCGAACTGGCGCCCTGCGCGGCGCAGCATGGCGTCGAAACGGCTGCTGGAATAGGCATTCCGAGCCACGCCACGAACGGTGTCGCTCAGCCGGCTGGCGTCGGCAAACCAGTCGTAGAGATTGCTGCGCTCCACCGCCCGGCGCGACAGGCGCATCACATTCTCAAAGGCCGCGTTGGCGAACAGGCATTCACCATCGGGCTTGACCACAGCCACCATGGTGGCCAGGGTGTCAAAGGCTTCAAATCCGCTGGAGGACGCGCAGACAGGTCGGTACTCGGTCATGATGTCTGAGCCCGAAGCCCCAACACCCGCGAGTGGCTGAGGCCGTCAAGGCAATTTGCTGATCTCGCGCTTGAGCGCTTGAACATCGGTTTCCTGACGCACGATGCTGGCCTTGAGCTCAGCCATGCGGTCCAGGTACTTTTGATAATTGCGCTCATCGCCACGCCGCTCAGACGCGCTGCCCGCAAAGTCGCGCTGCAAGGAAGCCAAGCGTTCCTCGGCCTCGCGCAACTCCGTTTCCAGCACACGCCTGCGCTCGCTGTCGCGCGCGCGCTGCTGATTCGGGTCGACCCTGCCATCTGTGCTGCCCCGCGCGGCCTCGCCGCTTGGGGTCGCGGGAGCCGCAGGTGCCGATGCGTTGGCACGCGGCCGCGGCCCTTGAAGCACCGTGATCGGCGTTCCTTCGATCGAACGACAACCCCGGTCCTGGGCCTCCTTGGCGGACAGCGCGTCGGTATAGAGCACCGGCGGCCCTGGGCAGCGGTAGACCGTGGACTGGGCCACGGCCGTGCCGCTTTGCATCGCCAGCAAGACCAGCGCGGCCAACAAGCTCAATCGTGAGGTACGGGGTCGAATCAGCATGGCGGCATTGTGGCGTATCGCGCGCCCCAAAAGCACGCAAATAGGCGCTCTTTGCAGCCCCAATGTCGAACACCGCTGTGTCGCACCCAAAGAAAAGGGACGACCGAAGTCGTCCCTGGTTCGCGCCTTGCGGGCCGAGCGACGTCACGTGAGATTCACGCACGCCGCTCACCGGCATTACAGCGAGTAATACATATCGAATTCGACCGGGTGCGTGGCCATGCGCAGACGGGTCACTTCCTGCATCTTCAGCTCGATGTAGGCGTCGATGTAGGCATCGGTGAACACGCCACCCTTGGTCAGGAACGCGCGGTCCTTGT
>NZ_JBMLSK010000178.1:0-1979 GCF_049240545.1 Roseateles sp.
AGTGGTACGACACGCCCAACATCCACTTGTGCACGCCGAAGGACTTCGAGATCCTGGCCGCGCGGCTGGGGCTGCAGATCACCGACCGCGCACTGCTGGCCGAAGGCCGGCCCGTGACCGTGCTGCCGGCGCTGCGGGCGACTCTGGCCGTGTACCGCTTCGAGACGCGCTGAGAGCCCGCGAAAACATTGTCGCGAGCAGCCCGAGGTCGCGCCGAGTAGCCGACCCGTACAGAGTGGTACGGCGAGCAACGCAGGCGAGGGATCGGGCCGCACAGTGGTTTTTTCAAAGGCTCCGAGCCGCGCCCGCATCGCTGCCGCGGCGCCGTAGCGCATCGGGCGTGCCGAGGTGGTCTTCCCCGCCTGCTGCGCTGTCAACGCGTGCGCTCGAACCAGGCCAGCGCATAGGGCGGGACTTCGACGCGCCCTTGCGCCGCCACCGCCGGCACATCGGACAGCGCCGCCGGCCCGGTGATGCGTGCCAGCGGCGCGGCGGTCAACACGCGCCCGGCCGCGGCCTGCCAGCCGGCGCTGGCCAGATCGATGCGCGCGGTGGCGGCATCGGCGTTGACGATCACCATCCGCTCGACGGTGCCGCGCGTCAGCAGCCACGCGGCCACGCGGTCGGTGTCGGTCACGCCGGACAGTTCCGACTGCGCCAGGGCGCGCCCGCAGCGTCCGCCCGCCAGCGTGGCGGCTACGGCTGCCAGTGCGCGGCCTTGCGCGGTCAGCGCATAGGACTCGAACCCCGGCGCGGGCACGACATCCGGCGCGCGGCCCGGGTGAACGACCGTCTGCCACTGGCGGTTGCCGGTCAGCATGTGCGCGATCAGCAGCTCGACGCGTGCGTCTTCCAGCGCGCGCAGCGCGAACTGCGCCAAGAACAGGCCGTGCATCCAGGTGCCCACCAGCTCGGCGGCATCGGCGAAACTGACGTTGAATTCGGTGATCCACAACGACTTCGCCGGCGGCAGCACCGCCCACTGCGGCGTGGCGCGTGTGGCCCGCCAGTAGCGCGCCGCCGCGGTCCCGATGTCTGTCAGGTACGCCGCATCGGCGCGGCCCGCGCGGCCCGGAAGGCGCGGATAGAAGTGCAGCGCGAAGGCGTCGGCATGATCGGCGGCGCCGGCGGCGACGATGCGCTCGTTCCAGGTCCGCATGCGCGTGTCGTTGCCCGGATCGAGCTGGCCGGTCGCCAGGTCGATCCGCGGAGCAAACGCCGGCTGCGCCAGACGCGCCGCCGGAAATGCCGTGCGCACCTGCTGCGCCAGCGCACGCGCCGCGCCAACGTGGGACTCGGCATCGGGAAACACCGTCGCGTTGTTGGCGGTGCCTTCGACTTGCGCGAAGTACGGCTCGTTTCCCAGTTCGACCCGCGCGACCGCGACCCCGGCGGCGCGGCTGGCGGTGAGCCACGACAGCGTCTCGTCCGGACTGGCGGTGACCATGTTGGCCACCAGTAGCGGCGCGCCGCGCACGGCGCTCAGCAGCGAGGCGAAGAAGACCGGGGTGCCTTGCGTGAAGCTGCCGAAGCCCTGATACAGCGCAGGCGGCTGCAGCACCCGGTTGTCCCAGGTGCGGCAGGTCGAATAGCGGCACGGCTCGACCGGGCGTCCATTGAGCCAGTGGTGATAGTCGGACTCGGTGCCGCCCGGGTAGCGCAGCACCGGCGCGCCGAGCATGGCCACCGCGTCGAGCAACGCGCGGTCGTTGAACAGGCCCTCCCAGAACAGCACGTTGACGTTGTAGCCGACGGCAACCGATTCCAGCGAGCGCGTGGGCGCCGGGCAGACCGCATCCGCCGGGGGTTGCGGCGCAGGTGGCGGGGAGGCGGTGGCGGAACTGCCGCCGCCGCAGGCGGAGACGAGCAGTAGCGCGAACAGACCCAGCGCGAGCGCGAGACGATTCGCCGCAGGTGCTTGTGCCACGCAGGTTTCGGTACGCGCTGGCGCAGCGTCGCTGCCGGCGCCAGGGCGCAGC
>NZ_JBMLSK010000179.1:0-1324 GCF_049240545.1 Roseateles sp.
AGCACGATGGCCAGCGCGAACTGCGGCACGCTGCCGCGAAACGGCACGCCGAACCACAGGATCACGACCAGCCACAGCAGCAGCCCGTTGGCCACGCCGATGGCCACCACCGGGATCAGCTTGCCGAGCAGGAACTCGAGCCGCGTCACGGTCGAGCTGGCGATGTTGAAAATGGCGCCGCTTTCCTTCTCGCGCACGACGCTCACCGCGATCAGCAGCGGCGGCACCAGCAACAGCACCAGCATCAGCAGCGACGGTGCCACGGTGACCACGCTGCGCAGTTCGGGGTTGTACAGGAAGCGCGTCTGCAGCCGTACCGGCTCGACGAGTTGGGCGGTGGCGGGCGAGCGCGCGCCGCGGCGCGCGGCCAGTACTTCGGCGCGCAGTTCGGCGTTGGCCTGCGCGTTGATCGCTTCGAGATAGCCGTGGATGGTGCGCGCTGCGGTGGTGAAGGCGCCATCGATCTGTGCCAGCACGTCCACCGTGCGGCCGGCGTTCAGATCGCGCTCGAAGTGCGGGCCGATCCACAGAATCACGCGGGCGCGGCCGTCGATCAGCGCGGTTTCGCCGCGCGCGGCGGCGGCATCGACACCGGCGGGTACAAAGTGACGGGTCGACTGGAAGCGGTCCGCATAGCGGCGGCTGGCCGCCGTGGCGTCCTCGTCGATCACTACCAGGCCGACGCCTTCGACGTCGGTGGTCATGCCGTAGGCAAACACCACCAGCAAGATCAGCGGCAGCGCGAAGGCCAGCAGCAGATAGAGCCGGTCGCGCCGCACTTCGCGCGCTTCCTTGCCCGCCAGCGCCAGCACGCGGGAGAAGTTCATGCCGCGGCCCGCGGTCGCGCCGCGGCTTCGAGGGCCAGCACGCGGTGGATGAACACGTCTTCCATCGTCAGCGCCTGCGTCGCGATACGCGGTGCAGCCAGGCCCGCGGCGGCGAGCAGCGCGCCGATGCGCGCACCCGCTGCCGCCGCGTCATGCGCCAGCACGTGCAAGCGCCGACCGTGCAGCACCGCTTCGGCAAAGCCGCCCGCGCGCAGCGCGGCCAGCGCGGCCAGCGGGGGCTCGGCGCTCACCTCGAGCAGTTGCCCGCGCTCGGCGGCCAGCTCGGCCTTCAGTTGCGCCGGCGTGGCATCGGCGACCACCCGACCGGCGAACATCAGCGCGATGCGGTCGCACAGGTCGGCCTCCGCCATGTAGTGGGTGGTGAGCAGGATCGCCACGCCCTGCTCGCGCGCCAGCCGGCGCAGCGTGTCCCAGAAGCGGCGGCGGCCGATCGGATCCACGCCCGAGGTCGGCTCGTCGAGAAACAGCACGCGCGG
>NZ_JBMLSK010000180.1:0-2258 GCF_049240545.1 Roseateles sp.
GCACTTCGACTACCAAGTCAGCGCCCTGACCCAGGCCCAACTGGCCGACTACTTCACCCAGTTGAAGGCTGCGCACTCCTGGAGTGGCGTGAAGCTGGATCTCTACGGCCTCAAGTTCTTCACCGAACACGTGCTGGGGGCGCCTTGGGCCATGCCCGGTTTTGTCCGCCCGCCCAAGACCAGCCGGCTCCCCGACATCGTCAGCACCGGGCAAGTCCAGGCCATCCTGGACCACACCCGGTGCTTGAGCTACCGGGTGTTCTTCTTCACGCTCTACAGCCTGGGTCTGCGCCTGGGCGAAGGCCTGTCGCTCACCGTGGCCGACATCGATGCCCAGCGCATGCGCGTGCACGTGCGCAACGCCAAGGGCAACCGCGACCGCCTGGTGCCACTGCCCGAGGCGACTCTCTCGGTGCTGCGCGCCTTCTGGGCCGTGCACCGTCACCCCCGGCTACTGTTCCCCAATCGCGCTGGCGGCCGCACCGGCGCTGCCCAAGCCCGCAGCCCGCTGGACCGCGGCGGCGTGCAGCGCACCTTGGCGTGCGTGGCGCAAGAGCTCGGCCTTAAAAAAAGATCTCCCCTCACAGCCTGCGCCACAGCTATGCCACGCACCTGATTGAGGCCGGGGTGGATTTGCTGAAGGTGCAGCAGCTCCTCGGGCACCACAGCATCCTGACCACGTCGCGCTACACGCACCTGACGAGCCACACGGCCGATCAGTGCACGGAGCGGCTCAACGCGCTGATGAACCGCTACGCCATCGGCTGGAGGGCCCAGCCATGACCCGCGTGGCCGACCTCATCACCCAGTTCGAGCCCGAGCTGCTGACCCGCTACGGCTCGCAGTTGCTGCCCAGCCACCGGCAAGCCTTGGCGGCCTTGAAGCACTGCCGAAGCCGCTTTGCGCCGCAGATGCTGGCCAGTTGCCAGGGCTGCCACAGCCAGCGCTGCTTGCCGCACTCCTGCGGCCACCGCGCCTGCCCGCATTGCCAGCACCATGAATCCCAGGCTTGGCTGCAGCGCCAGCTCGAGGCCCTGGTGCCGGCGACTTACTTCCTCGTCACCTTCACGCTGCCGGCGCAGTTGCGCACCCTTGCTTGGCAGCACCAGCGCCGGGTCTACGCGCTCTTGATGCAGTGCGCCTGGGCCACGCTCAAGACCTTCAGCCAGAACGACCGGCAGCTTGCGGGCACGCCCGGCGCGGTGGCGGTGCTGCACACGCACAACCGGCAGCTGGGCTTGCATCCGCATGTGCATGTGTGCATGCCGGCCGCTGCGCTCAATGCACAAGAGCGGCTGTGGCGCACCAAGGTGAGGCTGGGCAAGACGCCCGGCAGCCGGGAGGCCGCACGCGGCGGCTATCTGTTCAGCCAAACGGCGTTGGCAACGGTGTTTGCGGCCAAGTTCAAGGCGGCGCTGGCGCGGGCTGGGCTGCCTGTGCCGAGCGAATTGATCGCCGAGCTGCCCAAACACTGGGTGGTGGACTGCAAGGCGGTGGGCGATGGGCAGGCGGCGCTGCGCTACCTGGGGCGCTATCTGTACCGGGGGGTGATTCAGGAGGCGGACATCCTGGGGTGCCAGGACGGTCAGGTCCGCTACCGCTGGCGCGACGCCAAGAGCGGCAAGCAGGCTACCCGATCGCTGCCCGGTGCCGACTTCCTGTGGCTGCTGCTGCAGCATGTGTTGCCCCGGGGCTTGCAGCGCACGCGCAACTTCGGCTTCCTGCATCACAACAGCCGCCGCCTGCTAGGGCTGTTGCAGCTCACGCAGGGCGTGCCGGTCTTGCCGCCCCAGCCACCGCCTGAGCGCCCAGTGTGGCGCTGTGCTTGCGGTCAGCCGATGCGCATCTTGCGCCGGCGCATGCGCCCCGAGGAGGCGGCTGCTGTTGCGGCTGCGAACGCTGCAACTGCTGCTGCGGCACCGCGCACCGTGCGGCCCGATCAACCCCAACCGGCTCAGGCCGCCAAGCACTGAGAGACGCCAAACCCCACTGCACAAGCCCGGCTGCACCGCCTGTAGGAGCAGACCGCTGGCAAGGCTTGCGCGCTCAAGACCAGAACCTTCAGCGACTGCGCCAAGACTCGTAGCTTGCGAGTACCCAGTCCATCGGCAGGCCCTCAAACCCTGCCGTCCGCGCCCCGATCCATCGGATCAATTTACAGGGGCTGCGGCAAATCCATACGGCCACCACCGAGCGCCCCGGGCTTGTCCAACAAACGGATCAGATCGCGGCTGCGCGCGATCTATCCTTACTCGTTA
>NZ_JBMLSK010000181.1:0-1165 GCF_049240545.1 Roseateles sp.
GTGTTGCGTCCCGGATGATCATATAGTACCGAGCCGAACCCCTCTCTTTCAAGCCAGAACCGTGTTACGAGAGCTTTTCCATCGTCCCGCGCGTCGCGCACCCACCCCTGAAGTCGTCGTTGGGGCTCCCTTCCCGCCGGCGGGAAGGGCGGGGGGATGGGTGGACAGCCCGTCCGGTTCACCAAAGTGCTGACGCACATGCGCACCTCCTTGCACAAACTCGCTCGCACCACCCCCGCAGTCCGCGCGGAGCTGGCCTCCAGCACCGATTCGGTGGCAGAGCTCGCGAGGCGCTTCAACATCACTGAGCCCACGGTACGCAAGTGGCGCGCTCGGCAGACCTTTGAAGACCGGCCGCACACACCTCAGCGCCTGCAAACCACCCTCACTCCAGCGCAGGAGTTGGTGGTTGTTCAGCTGCGTCGCACGCTCCTAGTGCCCTTAGACGATCTGCTGGCAGTCACGCGCGAGTTCATCTGCCCGAAGCTGTCTCGCTCGGCACTGGACCGTTGTCTGCGCAGACACGGCGTTGGGGATCTTCGCGCACTGCTGCCAGCTTCGCCGCGCAAAGCCTACAAGCCGTTTCGCGACTATGAGCCTGGCTTCGTACATGTCGACGTGAAGTACTTGCCCCAGATGGCTGACGAGAGCCGTCGCAGCTATCTGTTTGTGGCCATCGATCGCGCAACCCGCTGGGTGTTCATACAAATCAAGCCCAACAAGTCTGCGGCGTCGGCCGCTGCCTTCCTCAAAGCGCTGCGCAAGGCTTGCCCGATCAAGATCACTCGCATCCTCACGGACAACGGCAAGGAGTTCACTGACCGGCTGTTCGCCTCTCGTGAGCGCAAGGCATCTGGGGAACACGAGTTCGATCTGTTGTGTACCGAGCTGGGTATCGAGCACCGGCTGACCCGACCACGACGGCCGCAGACAAACGGTATGGTTGAGCGATTCAACGGCCGCATCAGCGAGATACTCGCCACGCATCACTTCAAAAGTGGTGAGCAGCTTCACATCACGATAGAGCGCTACGTCAGGCTGTACAACCATCATCTGCCTCAGGCCGCACTGGGTAGCAAAACGCCAGCCCAGGCTGCAAAGGACTGGTATGCAAGGCGGCCAGAACTATTCGTCAAGCGACCGTACGATCTTCCGGGACTTGACA
>NZ_JBMLSK010000182.1:0-1515 GCF_049240545.1 Roseateles sp.
TGGTTCACGTCGTGGCGGCGTAGTTTGGCATACGCAAGGTTCGGGCAAGTCTATCGAGATGACCTGCCTTGCGGGGCGATTGATGACCGCACCAGAGATGAACAATCCGACGATTTTGGTTGTCACCGACCGCAACGATTTGGACGGGCAACTCTTCGAGACTTTTGCGGGAGCGAAGGAACTGTTGCGGGAAACGCCTGTACGGGCAGACACCCGCCCCGATTTGCGAACTAAGGCAACGCTGAACAAGTCAACGAGATTGCTGTTTGAACGTTATAGAAGGTATTGACAATCCAAGCGACGAGGCCTCATGAAACAACAGACACTTGCCATGGCAGCTGATCAATCCTTCGAGCACTACCGCAAACCTACGCGACGCGACGTGTTTCTGGAGACGATGGAACGCATTCTTCCTTGGCAAGCGTTATGCGCTGTGATCGCGCCGTATTATCCCAAGGCAGGCAATGGTCGCCCGCCGATTGGTCTGGAACGCATGCTGCGCATTCACTTTCTCCAGCACTGGTTCAATCTGGCCGATCTGGCTTGCGAGGAAGCGCTTTACGACAGTCCTGGTTTGCGGCGCTTTGTAGGCATTGATCTGGGGCGCGAGCCGGTGCCCGACGCCACCACCCTGCTCAAGTTCCGGCATCTGCTTGAGCGACACCAGTTGGGCGAGCAGCTCTTTGCCGAGGCGGGCCGGGTACTGCAGGAGAGCGGCATGACTGTCAAGACGGGCACCATCGTCGATGCCACCATCATTGCTGCTCCATCCTCCACCAAGAATGCCGAGCGGGCGCGCGATCCCGAGATGCACCAGACGAAGAAGGGTCAGCAGTGGTACTTCGGCATGAAACTCCACATCGGCGTGGACAGCCACAGCGGGCTGGCGCACAGCGCGGTGGTCACGCCGGCCAATGTGCATGACAAGCACCCTCTGCCGCAGTTACTGCATGGGGACGAAAAACGGGTGTATGGCGACAACGCCTATCAGGGACAGGTAGCGCAAATTCGCACCAAGGCGCCACAGGCAAAAGACTTCACCAACGAACGGGTACGCCGCCGCAAGGACGAGCCGGCCGACGAAGTCAGGCGGGCAAAGAACCGCACCAAGTCAAAAGTGCGGGCGAAGGTCGAACATGTGTTTGCGGTAGTCAAGCGACTGTGGGGCTTTACCAAGGTGCGCTATCGGGGGCTGGTCAAGAATGCCAACCGTGCCTTCACGGCGCTGGCGCTGGCCAACCTCTACCTGGCGCGTCGTCGGCTGACGGGAGAGGTGCGCCCATAGTGGGCCAATCGCGGGACGAACGTCCCGCAACCGGCCCGACAGGGCCAGAAAAACCATGTGGAACGCACCTTGTTGAAGAATCAGGCTGGTATGCGCGACCTCGATGCTGATAAACAGAGCTTGTTCAGCGTAGCCTTAGCAGGCTGTTGAAATTCGAGCGCGTGTAAACGAGATTTGCAGGTCAGACGTTATGGATATCATGTTCATGATGGTTGAGGGAATGCGATGCG
>NZ_JBMLSK010000183.1:0-1172 GCF_049240545.1 Roseateles sp.
CGCGCCGCATGTTCCGCTTCTTCGCGGCCACGCGCGAACGCTACCTGGCCACGTCGACCCGCTCGCGGCGTGTCGTCGCGCCCAAGGGCGCCGGCCACAACTTCGTCTACGAGCTCCCGGACTGGACGATTGCCGTGATGCGCGAGGCCATCTTCGGCGCACCGGCGGAACCGAAGCCATGACCGATCAGACTTCACAGACCCCGGCCCGAGCCGCACTGGCCGCCCTGGCGGATCAGTACTGGGCCTTCGAGTGCCATGCGTTGCCCTTGTCGGCCGTGCTCGCCGGGCAGCCGCTGGCCGATGCCGTGCTGTTCCGCGAGTCGGCGGCTGACCACCTGCGCCGCGACCAGGATGCCGCGCAGTTGTTGGAGCAGGCCGAACAGATCGACGCCGGCCCCCTGCAGGCCCAGGAGCGCGCCACGCTGGCGCTGATCCGGCGCGAACTGGCGGGGCTGCGGGCACAGCACGCTGCCGACTCGTGGCAGAGGCCCTGGCTGTTCCCCGCCGGGCCGGACTTCACCGCGATGTTCTGGGCCAACTCGACCAGCGTCGGTGATGCCGCCGCAGCGGCGCTGTACGTCGACCGTCTGGCCGGCTTGCCCGGCTACCTGCGCGACGTGCAGTCCAACATCGAGGCCGGCCATGCGCGCGGCTACCGCTACCCGCGGGTGGTGCTGCAGAGCGCGGAGGCCAACACGCGGGGCATCCTGGCCGCGGCGCCCGAAGCCTCGGCCTGGCTGTCGCCCTTCAAGCGTTCTCCGGCGGCGGCGCAACCCGCCGTGTTGGCCCAGGCCGAGCGCGCCCTGGGCGTGGTGCGCGAAGCCCTGATGCCGGCCCTGCAGGCCTGGGCCGATTTCCTGGAAGGCCTGGTGCAGCTAGGCGCGCGCGAATCGCTGAGTTGCGTGGACGGCCCGGCCGGCGCTGCGTACTACCGCACCTGGGTGCGGCACTTCACCAGCACCACCGACGACCCCGACGAGGTGCACGCGCTGGGTCTGGCCGAAGTGGCGCGGCTGGAGCGCGAGATCGAAGCCGTGGCCCGAGACGCCGGCTACGGCGGCAACGTGCCGGGCTACCGCGCCTTCCTGGCATCGGACCCGCAGTTCGTCGCCCCGTCGCGCGACGCCCTGCGCGAGAGCATCGAGGCCCTGTGCAAGCGCGTGGACCGGC
>NZ_JBMLSK010000184.1:0-1724 GCF_049240545.1 Roseateles sp.
GGTGCTTGGCCACAGCCGCTACCTGTGGGCGCAGTTCGTATTGCACCAGGACCTGCCCACACTGCTGCGCTGCCACATGGAGGCCTTCGAGCACTTCGGGGGTTCGCCGCGCGAGATCCTGTACGACCGGATGAAGACCGCCGTGTTGGGCGAGCCCGAGGCCGGGCGTGGCGTGATCTACAACGCCAAGCTGCTAGGCCTGGGCAAGCACTACAGCTTCATGCCCCGCGCCTGCCAACCGTACCGCGCCAAGACCAAGGGCAAGGTGGAGCGGCCGTTCCGCTACATCCGCGCGGACTTCTTCATGGCCCGGCAGTTCGCCGATATCGCCGACATGAACCGCCAGTTGCGCCAGTGGCTGGATACCGTGGCCAACGCCCGGCGTCACGGCAGCACCGAGCGCATCGTGGCGGAGCACTTCGACCAAGAGCAGGCGTACCTGCAGCCGCTGCCAGCGGGTCGCTTCGAGGCCGTACTCAGCGTGCAGCGTCGCCTCAGCAGCGACGGCTTGGTCAGTGTCGGTGGCAATTACTACAGCGTGCCCGACGGCACCCGCGCCAGGTTGGTGGAGGTTCAAAGCACGGCCGACCAAGTTCGTATCCTGGAGAACGACAAGGTCATCGCCGTTCACACCCTGCTGCAGGGCCGTAAACAGCGCTCGGTCTTGCCAGGGCACCGGCAGCCGGTTCGGTTGACACAGCGTGGTGACAAGCCCAGCGTTCGACTGCTGCCAGGGCACGCCGTGGCCACGCGGCGCTTGGACGTCTATGAGCAGATCGCCCGTCATCTGGGAGGGGCGCGATGAGCAACACCACCGAGCGCATCCGGCGCCACCTGGTAGGCCTGAAGATGCCCCGTGCGCTGGAGGCCTTGCAGACGACCCTGTCGCGGATTGAACAAGGCCAGGTCACGGCGCTGGAGGCGATCGAAGCGCTGCTGGGAGAGGAGTACAGCACTCGGGAGAGCCGGCGCATCAAGATGGCGCTGCAGACGGCAAGACTGAGCACTGTCAAGACGATCTCGGGCTATGACTTCAGCTTCCAGCCCGGACTGGATCGCTCTCGCGTGATGGCGCTTGCGGATCTGGACTTCATCGAGCGGCGTCAGTGTGTGCACTTCCTGGGTCCGCCGGGTACGGGCAAGAGCCACCTGGCCATCGCTCTGGGCTTCGAAGCGGTCAAGGCTGGCAAGAGCGTGTTCTTCGCCACGCTGGCCGAGTTGGTGGACTCCATGCGCAAGGCCGAGCGCGAAGGCAGGCTGCGCGAGCGGGTGAAGTTCCTGAGTCGCTACAGCCTGCTGATCGTTGACGAGATCGGTTACCTCCCGGTGGGCTCCGGGGGTGGCAACTTGTTCTTCCAGCTCGTCAACGCTTGCTACGAGCGCTGCGCGATGGTCATGACGGGCAACCGCGGCTTCGGGGAGTGGGCAGACATCTTCGGCGATGCGGTGGTTGCCACCGCATTGCTGGACCGACTGTTACACCACGCGGTGGTCATCCCCATCGAGGGGAACTCGTACCGGTTGCGCGAGCACGCCTCGCTGATCCCAGAGCACATGAGGCTACGACACCCGCTGGCAGATCCAACCGGGCCAGCTCCCGTCAAGCGTGGGCCAGGTCGCCCCAGAAAGGCCCCCATCGCCTCCTGAGCGGGATGAGGTCCCACCGAAACCAGGGTGGGGAAAATTCGTTGGCCCGAAATGGGGAAAAGTTCGGTGCCATTGAC
>NZ_JBMLSK010000185.1:0-1273 GCF_049240545.1 Roseateles sp.
TGTCCATGGCGTCGTCCCAGCGGTCGCTGATCGCGAGCGCCCGCAGATGCAGCACGTGATTCCCGGTGTCGCGGTGCCAGCGAGAGCCGCAGCGCTTCATGCGCAGTCCGACCAGCGTCTTGCACGTGGCCTCGACGTTGCCGCTGCCGATGGGCAGGCCCTTCGTGATGGCGCCGGCGTAGTTCATGCGATGGGCGTTGTTGCTCAGGTAGGTGATCGCGTCGTGCACTGGCCGATCGCCGTCGATCACGACTTCGGCCCGCCCCGAAGCCAGAAGCTCGTCTCGGATCGACTCGGCCGCGTCCTTGCGGCGCCGCAACTGGTGGCGCCAGCCCCAGCTCATCGCTCTGGCCGCAGCGTCGTCACCGGCGATCGCCTTGGCTGCAGCAGAGAGCTTCTCGACGACGTGCCAGAAGTCGACGCAACGGTGAAGGCGACCGAACACGCTGACGGGGAAGTTGGACTCGAGCAGGTTCCACATCTCGGGGGCACCGTCGGCGAGCAGCGTGAGCAACAGGTCGGGACGCTTCTCTCGCAGCACGAGCACGTCGTTCGCCAGCAGATTGCACAGGTCCTGCGGATCGCGCCCAGGCATCTGACCGCGGCGCAGCGTGTGCAGGGCGCGCCCATCCCGGTCGTGCAGGGTCACGGTCGCGCAGTAGCACATGTGAAAGACTCGGCGCACCGATCGCTTCGGCGCGTTCTTGCGCGGTCGGCCCGGCGGTCGAGGCACCAACTCCTCCATCGGCACGCTGGCGCGGTCGATCGCCACGCTGATCGAGGCGGCTTCGGCTGGGACTTCGAAGGCCTGGATGAGGGCGTCCTCGATGTCGGCGTGATGCTCGAGCCACAGCTCTCCCACCAGATGCGGCACTCGCTCGAAGCTCGCGCGCGAGTAGGGCAGTCGGCAGTCTTGTCGCGCGCTCTGCTCCGCTTCGCGCGACGTTCCGGACTGCAGATGGTGCGCCATCGCGCGGGCCGTCTGCGGCAACCAACCGTCGCCGATCGCGCCAACACGAAGGCTGATCAGGTCCACGGTCTTGCCGTTGCGTACACCGAGCTCGCGGTAGATGCCTCGATGCGCAGGGGCGATGCCGGTCATCGTCTTGTAGTTGCCCAAGCCCTCGCCGACGCGGACGAAGACCGCGCCGCCGATCTCGATGCGCTGGGGCTCGTTCGCCGCCGCCGCCTCCAGAGTGCACTGGTGGGCCGCCGTCTCGATCGCGGCACTCAGCTCGGCGTAGAGGCGTTCGATCGCGGCGTAGTCGACGGC
>NZ_JBMLSK010000186.1:0-4167 GCF_049240545.1 Roseateles sp.
CCCATGGTGTTGTTGGCGCGCGGGTTGGCCGCGTCCACGCCTGGATGATTGGCGCCGCCGCGGTTGCTGTTATTGGTCAGGGTGCAGTACACAAAGCCCTGCGGGTCCACGGCGATCCACTCCGGGCGGTCCATCTTGGTGGCGCCCAGCGCGTCGCTGGCCTGGCGGCTCTTGACCAGCACCTCGCCCTGGTCGGCAAAGCCCTGGGCCGCGGTGAGCGGGCCCTGGCCATGGCGCAGGGGCAGCCAGCGGCCGCGGCCATCGGCCTCGAAGCGCGCCACATAGAGCGTGCCATGGTCCAGCAGCTCGGCATTGGCCTTGGCGCCGCCGGGGCGGATCTTGTCGCGGCTGACGAATTTGTAGATGTACTCGAAGCGCGCGTCCTCGCCCATATAGACCACGGCGCGGCCGTCGCGGGTCTGGGCCACGGTGGCGCCCTCGTGCGCGGCGCGGCCCAGGGCGGTGCGCTTGATGGGCGTGGCGCTGAAGTCATAGGGGTCCAGCTCCACCACCCAGCCGTGGCGGTTGGCCTCGTTGGGGTGCTTGGCGGCGTCGAAGCGCTCGTCGAACTCGGCCCAGCGGGCGCCGCCATCGCCCTTCTTCATGCCCCAGCGGGCCTGGTGGGCGTCGGGCTGCTCCGGACCCCGGAAGTAGTTGATGAAGTTCTCTTCGCAGGTCAGGTAGGTGCCCCAGGGCGTGATGCCGCTGGCGCAGTTGTTGAAGGTGCCCAGCACGCGGCGACCGCTGGCATCCGCCGCCGTCTTCATCAGGGCATGGCCGGCGGCCGGGCCGCTGATCTGCATGGGCGTGTTGGCCGTGATGCGGCGCGCCCAGGGCGAGGGTCGCACCAGCTCCCAGCGGCCGTCGGCCTGCTGGGCCACTTCCACCACCGAGACACCATGCGCGGCCTGGGCCTTGCGCACCTTGGCGGCGTTCCAGGTCTTCATGCCGTCCGGGTGCAGCAGGCCGTCGTCGGTGTACTCGTGGTTCATCACCAGCAGGCCGCTCTTGGAGCCGTCCTGGCTGAAGAAGTGGATGCCGTCGTGGTGCATGCCCAGCTGCACCTCCTGCTCGGCCGCGCTATTGCTGGCGTCGAACTTGAAGGCCGGGCTGTCGCCCGACACGCCCACCGGATCGCCCCAGGGCGCGATCACCTGCACCGTGTAGCCCTCGGGCACCAGCACGCGGTCGGCCGTGGACACCGGCACGCTCTTGAAGCCGAAACGGGGGCCGCTGCTGCCGGTGGCGGTGCTTGAGCAGCCCGCCAGCGGGGCCAGCAGGCCGCCCAGGCCCAGGCTCACCCCCAGGCCCAGGCCACCGCCCAGCAGGCGGCGCCGCGCGGGGTCCGAGACCTCGTGGATGCTCGCATTCGCCGAGCGGTTGCTGTCTTCCATCTGCTCGAAATCCTTGGCCATGGTGGCTCACTCCTGGGCTGCCGACAAAGCCTGCAAGGATTGCGGGGTGGTGTGACAAATGTGTGACAGGGTTGCGCAGGCGGGCGCTGCTGGCTGCCGGGGATCAGGTTGCGTCGTCATTGACCATCGGCCTACCCGCCACGGCTCGGGTCTGCTGCGCCGGGTGGGGCGGTTCAGAAACGACAAGGCCGGCATTGTCGCCGGCGGCAACGTGGAGCTGGGTGTCCCTTGTTCTCAAGTGACACCCAGCAAAGATGGCCAACAGTCAGGGGGTACTGCTCAGGGCAACTCGGTCGCAGGCCTAGTTTGGCACCGGCAACCGCCGTGCCTTACGCCAAGGCTTCGTATAGTGCTTACAGAGACGGTGCGGACAATGCAGCGTCACTCGTCACCGTTAACTACCTGCGGGTCGCTGCTCGGATAGATTGAGGCCACTGGTCCGACGTTCGAGAACAGAAGGATGACCCCCTTGGTCACGACATCCTGTGTGGGCATCGTGATGTTGACAAAGCCATCGTCATTTGTTGGCGTGAAGTTGCTGGCGTTGAGCGCTGGCGCCTGGCCGAGCTTCTTGAATACCGTTCCCATCAGAAGCAGCTCAGACCCGTCGGCTTGGCCGATCAGACATGCACCCGCATTGGTCGGGATGCGCAGGGGTTGACTAGCGGGCTGTGTCGCAGCCTTGTCGAGATAGTAGGAGCAAATAGCATACTGCTTGCTACTGTCCAGCGCGCTCAGCACGTAGTAGGTGTTCGTCGACATGGAGAGATATCCTTTCTTTGTTGGCTTTGGTTCGGATTGGGACAAGCTCATGGACGTTGATCTTCACGAAGAGCGTTCGCTGCAAGCCATCGGCTCGCGCTAGCAACATCCATCTCCCTTCCCAGACAGGAATGTGCTGCGACCCAGAGTCGGGTGATCTCCTGATGACTCTCGACAAGGCGGGGTACTTTTTCGATTTGCGCACGTGCCGCCTCGCATTGCGACTGAGCAACGGCTTTGTCGCGCTCAGACGAACGAAGTGCTGCTAGGGCAAGGTGGGTACGGGCTTTCGCCCCAATGAGTGTGGTCGACTCTTGGCCCTCGCCTCCAAAGCGTTCAAGCTGCGCAAGTAGTTGCTCCAGCAGTGCTTGCGCCCTTACGCGCTCTTCGGGAAGCCGCTGTGCCGCAAGAAGAGCTGTGATTTGAGCCCGAAGTGGCAATCGGCGTAACGAGGCTTTCGGATTGGCCTTGTCGAGCATGTCGATCTGGTCCATCAGAACACTCAGATCGGCCGCAAGTCGGGGGCGATCATTCTGCGGGTATTGCTTGTGCGCCAACTCCAGGAGTTCTACTTGTACGGCGATGATCGCTGTGGCCCAACGCTGGTCGCTCGGTGCTTGCTCAAGAAGCTCTTCGAGGAGCCGACGTGCAAGCAACAGTTGTTGCCGTGCGTTGCCGTGCTGCCGTAGTTCAGCGAAAGGCTTGGCGAGGCGAAGCCTGGTCAATGCCTCCCGGTACTTCCAGTCTAGGTCCGCCGGCGCCGCTGCCCGGACAGCTGAGATTTGCAGGGCGGCTTCAGAAAACGCTTGCACGGCCGCGTGCAGCTGTCCCTGCGCGAGAAGTGCCGTGCCTAGCCAACTGCGACTGTCCGCCAACTCGGCTTGTTGGGGTAGCCCAAGCTTCCCGTCAGGGAACGAAAGCTCTTTAAGCTCGATAGATGTTCGGAACTGCTGTTCTGCGGCTTTCAGCTCGCCGCGCTCCAGGTTGAGTGTGCCGAGACTATTTTCCGCATAGGAGAGCTCCAGCGTGGCCAGCTTGTCCTGCGGCGCAGCGGCTGTCCAATGCAGACAGTGCTCCCGATAGCGAGACCAAGCTTCATGCGCGGGGCCGAGCCGGCCTTGATTGTGGTGGATGCGACCAAGCCAGAACTCGGTCGCGCCGCGTGCTTTGTACCACTCGCCAGTGAGGTTTGCTGTAGGCGAATGAGTCGCCAATAGCAGTTGTGCAGCGCGAAGTGGCTCCAACGCGCCGTCAAGCTCCCGCTTTGATACACGGACTTCGCCAAGCACTGTGAGCGCCTTTGCTCGCTGCAGTAGGGCGTGTGGGCTGGCATTGCTGTCGTCGGCTAAGTGGGTCAGCGCCTTGCCGCCTACGCTGTCGAGCAACTCTAGTCGGCCAATCGGGCGTAGCTTGTCTGCGAACTCGCCGAGCATGTAGCTAAGTAGATCGTCCGCCTGTTGGCGGCGTTGCTGGGCATGGCGCTCGGCCTGCTCGGCTCGATGGGTCTGTATCAGACTGACTGTGGTCAGCGCCAGCATGGACATCACCGCGGCGCTGCCGGCGCTCACGGCCAGGCGGTGGCGGCGCAGGAAGCGGCCCAGCACATAGAGCCGGCTGTCGGGCCGCGCGCTGATGGGTTCGTGCGCCAGCCAGCGGCGCAGGTCCTGGGCCAGGGCCTCGGCATTGGCATAACGCTCGCCGGGCGCTTTCTTCAGCGCCTTGGCGACGATGGTGTCCAGGTCGCCGCGCAGTTCGCGCGCGCGCTTCGGGTCGTCGCGGCGCAGCCGGTCCGACAGGCGCGGCGGCTCGTCCTCGACCACCGCGCGCATGCGCGCCAGTGCCGAGGCATCGGCCTGGGTGGCGCCGGCCGTGGGGTGCTTGCCGCCGCTGAGCAGCAGGTAGAGCAGCACGCCCAGGGCATAGACATCGGTGGCGGTGCTCACCTCGCCGCCCTGCACCTGCTCGGGCGCGGCGAACTGGGGCGTGAAGG
>NZ_JBMLSK010000187.1:0-10748 GCF_049240545.1 Roseateles sp.
CGCCAGCCCCAGCGCCAGCCCCACCGCACCGCACCGCCACCTTGCCATTGCCCGCCCCTTGTTTGCCTAGGCGGCAAGGGTCAGGCTGCGTGGGCATCAGGCTCGTGAGCGTAGTCAGGCCTGGGCGAGCGGCCCCGCTGCTTCAGGCGCCGGATGTGAGCTTGCGCAGCTCGCTGCGCGCTGGGCGGCACCGTTGCTGAAGGGGGTCATCGGGCACTGAGCCTGCACGGCACGGCCATCGCACGGGCGGGACGTTACCCCTGTCGCCCGCTGGTCTGCACATGCCGCCAGGCGGCCCCATACATACACATGCTTTCGTTTATAATGCAGACAAAAAAGAGGGGCTCAATGTCCCGACAACAATCACATGCCAGCCCAGCCCGCTCGTGAACGCCACGGCGCGGGTTGGATTCATGGGGCTGGCCGGGCTGCTTGCCCGCGGCATGACACGCGTACCCCTGGCGCGATTTTTTCTTCGCTGCTGTCGTGTTGTGCCCATGACCACTTCCGTTGTCACCTGCCACAAGGCCCTGCTGGAGCGAACCCGCATCCACGGGCCCTCCCGGGAGGCCCAGCCCATTGCAGCCCGCCTGCATCAATCGGCTGGCCCGGTGACCGAGGACGACCAGGAAGAGGCTCTCTTGAGCGAGCCATCGCCACCCTTCCTGCGTGCGGCCGGCTGAAACCATCAGCCACCGCAGCCATTGCTAACCCCCATGCCCCAGGCCCTCTTCACCCGCCTGCGCCACTGGTGGGCCCGCCTGCAAGGCGGCGCGCCCGCCGCAACAACCGCCACGCCGCGGTTGCAGGCCCTGCGCGGCGGCCAAGACGCTACCGTGCTGGAAGCCACCACCACCCCCGCCGTCCCCTACGACGAAGCGCTGCTGGAGCGCGCCCGCACCCAGTGGCAGTTTGGTGATTGGCCCAGCCTGGCCACCCTCACGCGTGACACGCTGCAGCATCACCCTGACCGCGCCAAGCTCGCACTGTTGGCCGCCGCCGGCCACCAGCAGCTGGGCGACACCGCTGCGGCTCGGCAGTTCACGCGTCTGGCGCAAGACTGGGGGTGCAGCAAGAAGCTGGTGGCGCAGGTATTGATTGCCGGCGCCCACAACACCCTGGCCCGCGTGGCCGCCGCCGCTGGGCAGGTGCCGCGCGCGTTGAAGCATTTCCAGGACAGCATCGCCATCGGCACCCCCAATACCGATCTGGCCCTGGCCACGCAGGCGCGGGTGGGTCACCAGTGGCAGATGCTGGGGCTTACTGCGCCAGTACCCCTTCTGTCAAATGTGAACGGGGGAAGCGGCGCAGCCCATAACGACCCCCGAAGTCTGTCCATTCAGGGCCCTGCTTTGTCCACAACCCCGTTCTTGCAAGAACCTGCTGGCGCCGCGACCATGTTGCAGGCGCTCACGGTCGAACTACAGCAGCAAAGAGCGGACTTAGCCGACAGAATTAAAGAGCAGCAAGCTGAATTTGCAAATCATGCGGTGAAACAGAACAAAGATCTGTTCAAAGTTTCTGAGCAGCTCCAGAACGTGCTTAAGAAAGAAATGCTCAACGCTACCAAGCAGCTTGAGGCTTTCTTGAACGTGCAGGCGGCCTTGGCTGGTGGCGACATCATCCCCGGCCTGCACGGCTGGCCTATCAGCCCAGATTTGGCGGCCTACCTGATTGAGCTGATCCGCGCCAACGATTACGACTTGATCATTGAATTTGGCAGCGGCACGTCCACCGTGCTGATGGCCAAGGCCCTGGCGCAAGTGCAGAGGCGGCGTGCTGGCAGGCCGCCGGTGGTGCAGGTGGCCTTTGAGCACTTGGAGGCTTACCACGCCCAAACGTTGGCCCAGTTGCGCGCGGCGGGGCTTGAGCAGGCGGTCACGGTGCATCTGGCCCCGTTGGCGCCTTACCAAGCGTCTAACGGTAAGACTTATCCGTACTACAGCTGCCAAGAGGCACTTGCCGCCTTGTGCCCTGTAGCCGAAGCTGAGGGCTGCCGTGCACTGGTCTTGGTGGATGGGCCGCCAGCAAGCACCGGCGAGCATGCCCGCTACCCCGCTTTGCCGGTCCTGATGGCGAACTTGCCGCTTCCTCGCGTGGACTTCCTGCTGGACGACATGATCCGCAAGGACGAGCAGGAAGTTGCACAAATGTGGCAAGCCGAGCTGACGTCTGCCGGGCGCCATTTCAGTGCTGAAACCCTAAAGCTGGAGAAGGACGCCTTCCTCATCCGCGTTGTGTCCTGAACTTTTCTGCGGGACGACAAGCCTCTTCACACGTAGCCTCTTTCGGCCACCGCTAGAAAGCCTGCTCTTGAAAATCCTCACCGTATTCGGCACCCGCCCTGAAGCCATCAAGATGGCCCCGGTGGTCAACGCCTTGCATGCTGCGCCGGGCATTGAAAGCCAGGTTTGCGTCACCGCCCAGCACCGCCAGATGCTGGACCAGGTGCTGCATCTCTTCGACATCCAGCCCGACCATGACTTGAACATCATGAAGCCCGGGCAAGACTTGACGGACATCACGGCCAACATCCTGTTGGGGCTGCGCAGCGTGCTCAAGGCGCAACGCTATGACCTCCTGCTGGTTCATGGCGACACCACCACCACCATGGCCGCTAGCCTGGCGGCCTTCTACGAGAAGGTGCCCGTGGGCCATGTGGAGGCCGGGCTGCGCACCGGCAACATGTACGCCCCCTGGCCGGAGGAGATGAACCGCAGCGTTGTCGGGCGCATTGCCACGCTGCACTTTGCGCCCACCCGGCGCGCGCGCCAAAGCCTGGTGAGTGAAGGCATCAAAGACGGCGCCATCCACGTCACGGGCAATACCGTCATCGACGCCTTGCAACAAGTGGCCGAGCGCCTGCAGGCCGACCAAGCCCTGCGCCGCCAGTTCGACGAGCGATTCAGCTTTCTGCACCCTGAAAAGCGGTTGATCCTCGTCACCGGCCACCGGCGTGAAAACTTTGGTGATGGTTTCGAGCGCATCTGTTCAGCCTTGGCTCGCCTGAGCCAGCGGCCTGATGTGCAGATCCTCTACCCCGTGCACCTCAATCCTGCTGTGCAAGAGCCGGTGCGCCGCGTCTTGGGCCAGGCGCCGAACGTGCACCTGATCGAGCCGCAAGACTATTTGCCCTTCGTCTACTTGATGACCCGCTCTCATCTGATCGTGACCGACTCAGGCGGCGTTCAAGAAGAGGCGCCCTCCCTCGGCAAGCCCGTGCTGGTGATGCGCGATACCACCGAGCGCCCCGAGGCGGTTGACGCCGGCACCGTGCGCCTGGTGGGTACTGATGCAGACAAGATCGTCGGCGAATGCCAGCAGCTGCTGGACGACCCCGCTGCCTATGACCGCATGGCCCGCGCCCTCAACCCCTATGGTGACGGCCAAGCGGCAGCCCGCATCCTGGCGGCGCTGCATACTTTTCAATCACAAGACTAACCTGTATGTTCAACACCATTTCCATGATCGGCCTGGGCTACATCGGGCTGCCCACGGCCACGATGTTTGCCTCCCGCAAGAAGACGGTGATTGGCGTGGACGTCAACGAGCACGCCGTCAACACCATCAACCAAGGGCGCATCCATATCGTGGAGCCCGAGTTGGACATGCTGGTGCGTGCCGCCGTCAGTGAAGGGCACTTGCGTGCCACCTTGAAGCCTGAGCCGGCAGACGCCTTCCTCATTGCCGTGCCCACGCCGTTCAAGGACGGGCACAAACCCGATGTCAGCTATGTAGAAGCCGCTGCGCGGTCCATCGCGCCCGTGCTTGCCAAGGGAAACTTGGTGGTGCTGGAGTCCACCTCACCGGTAGGCACCACCGAGCAGATGGCCCAGTGGCTGGCTGAGGCCCGGCCAGACTTGACCTTTCCGCAACAGGCGGGCGAGGCGGCCGACGTTCAGGTAGCCTATTGCCCTGAGCGCGTGCTGCCCGGCAAGGTGGTGCATGAGTTGGTGAGCAATGACCGCGTCATTGGCGGCATGACTCAGCGAGCCAGTGACATGGCTATTGCGCTTTACAAGACCTTTGTACAGGGCGAGCTATTCCAGACCAACGCCCGCACGGCGGAAATGTGCAAGCTGACGGAAAACAGCTTTCGCGATGTGAACATTGCCTTTGCCAACGAGCTGTCCATCATTTGCGACAAGCTCAGCATCAATGTGTGGGATTTGATTCGTCTGGCCAACAGGCACCCACGCGTGAATATCCTGCAACCGGGCGCCGGTGTGGGCGGCCACTGCATTGCGGTGGACCCTTGGTTTATTGTGGACAGTGCGTCTGATGAGGCGCAACTTATCCGTTCTGCACGTGAGGTCAACGATTCCAAGCCCGAATGGCTGGTCGCGCGAATCAAAGCGGCGATTCTTGACATCTGTGCAAAACGCCCCGGAAGTTCCGTTCCCGACATCAAGGTCGCTTGTTTGGGATTGGCTTTTAAGCCTGATATTGACGACCTCCGTGAGAGTCCTGCGCTTGAGATCACTTCCGAGATCTCCAAACTGGAATGCCGCGTTCTCGCCGTCGAGCCAAACATTGAAGCTTTACCTTCTCGATTAGTGGCGTCTAATATATCTCTTGTCTCTCTAGAGGAGGCAATAGACTGTGCAGACGTCATATGTGTGCTGGTCAAGCATAAGCAGTTCGATAGGCTATATGAAATTGATCTGCAGAAGTTTGTGCTGGTGGATGCGGTTGGAATACGAAGTCGAAGAGATATGAGTTATTAAAGTAGATTGAAAGACAAATTTCTGTTGAAATTGGCTAATAGTAAAATTACTAAAGTATATTCGTGGGAGTCTCCTAAATGAAGTTTAGTTCGCACCTAATCGACGAACATGACTATCTATTTGCCCTCGATTGCGCCGCATTCGGACGCTTAGACCCACCCAAGTTCCCATCATGGCGAGTCCCAAGTCGACTAGCCTATTTGGTAAGTCATTCTTTTCCGTTTTCCACAAACGGATATGCCGTACGTACTCACGGGGTGGCCACTGCCCTTGCTCAGAGAGGACAATCTGTTGTTGTCGTGTCGCAACCGGGGAGGCCGTGGGATTTGCCGGGATTTGAGAATATTTCTTTCCCGAATCATCATGTTATCGACGGTGTGCGATACCTGCATTTAGAGCGGCCTTGCACATCGGCCATGCTACAGGAAGAGTATCTAAAGAGTTCTGCGCTTGCCATATATGAAATTTTGCGTCTCTTCAAGCCTAGTGCTGTGATGGCTGCGTCAAATTGGGAGAACGCTACGCCTGCAATTATTGCCTCGCGCCGACTAAAGCTTCCCTTCTTTTACGAAGTGCGTGGATTTTGGGAGGTTACGCATGCGTCAAATCTGCCAGAGTATGCAAACACCGCGGCGTTCCGTAGAGCAGTTGAGATGGAGACGCTGCTAGCCCGCGAAGCTGATCATGTTTTTACGCTGAACGACCCCATGCGCGACGAGTTGGTTCGTCGAGGAGTTGATCGTGGGCAAATTAGCCTTATGCCAAACGCCCATAGCGGCGCTCAGCCCTCAAGACTGCAAGCTCAGGCAGCCAAGGCCAGACTGGGCAGTAAGGCGCGGCACCTCGTCGGCTACGTTGGTTCATTCAGCCCCTACGAGGGCCTGGAGGACCTTGTTGGTGCATGCGCGAGACTTCGGGCAGAAGGGCTTGATCTCGATCTGGTGCTGGTCGGTTCATCTAACTCTCTGGGCGTAGGTGGAGATCAGGTGCAATGCCCGGCGAGTGCGAGATTACGCGAATTGGCCGCCTCCCTAGGAATTGCCGATCACCTGATCCTCACAGGCCGCCGCCCGACTTCCGAACTGCCGGATTTATATTCGGCGATCGATCTCGTCGTCATACCGCGCCGTCCGGTGGCTGTTGCGGATCTTGTATCGCCCGTTAAACCTTACGAGGCCGCGGCTTATTCGCGTCCCGTCCTCTTGTCCGACGTTGGCGCGCTAAAGGACCTCGGCAGGAGACTGCCCGGCTCGGTGTACTTCCAAGCTGGATCTGTGCCCTCAATGTGCGAGCAGATTCGCAACATCCTCAGCGTACCCGGTGGTCCCGTGGACCGAGTCGCTATGAACCTTGAGGCGCTGAGGCAGGCGACCTGGGTCGAATCTACTGCGCAGTTGGCAGAAGTGCTGGAAACGGGCAGGCCAGCTACGCATGAACCAGCACCCCTGGTATCGCCGAGTTGCACGCCCGGGAGCCAGGTGCTGATGCCGTCTGTCGCAGACGAACTAGTCGCTTTAGAGGCAGAACCGACTTGGTTCGAACTGTCAATGACCGAGGCCGATTACATACAGCTAGCGTTCGACATCCGCTACGTCGGCATCGGCAAAGCTGAACGGAAAAAGGCGGTTCTGTCGGTCGAGTACCTTGATGCTTCGGGCCAACTGATCGAAGGGCCATATGTGGGCTTCGCTCGCTCAGCTTTGGTTGGCTGGTACCAGTACCTTTATCCGGCAGCGGATGCAACTGATCGCCGGTTTGAAGTGGTGCCGTGCCGAGGTACCGCCCGGGCTCGAATTGGGCTGCGTTCCTTCAGCACAAAGGGGGATGAACGGGTACTGGTTTCGAACCGCATCGAGCTCATCTGGCACGACAACCGGGATAACCAAGCAGCGCACGCAAGGGCCTCAGGCTCCCCAGTGCTTGCTTGTCTACCGTTTGAAATGGCGCCCCAACCTGAGCGACGCAAGCCACGAGTCGCATCCATCTTGGATGCTTTCTCACACGCGTGTTTCGAACCCGAGTGTGACTTGGTCCCCATCACGCCAGGAGCCTGGAGGCGCGAGCTGCTCGGTAGCCAGATCGACTTTGTATTGGTCGAGTCAGCATGGCATGGCAATCAAGACAGCTGGCTGCACCGCGTTGCGAGCTTTGCTAAACCCCCGGGCGACGAGGTTCGAGACCTCCTGCGCTGGGCACGTAAGTTTGATGTCCCGACAGTGTTCTGGAACAAGGAGGATCCGCCCAACTTCGAACGGTTTATCGACCGGGCGGCAGACTTTGACTACATCTTCACCACTGACGAGAACTGCATCGAGCGATATCGGCAAAAAGTAGGTGGGGCTCGCGTCGTTGCTGCGCTCCCTTTTGCAGCGCAGCCGAAGATCCATAACCCGAACCTGACTCAACCACGGCTTGATGCGACGAGCTTCGCGGGTACGTATTACGCAGATGACTTCGAGCTGCGGCGCCGGGCGATGGACACCCTGCTACGGGTGTCTTCACGCTACGGGCTCGACATCTTTGACCGCATGCACGGCATAACAGGGAAGGACAGGGCGCGCTTCGCGTTCCCCTCAGACCTGCAGCCCTTCATACGTGGCTCTCTTTCCTACAGCGAGATGCTGCAGGCCTATCGCCGGTATCGCGTTGGGCTGAACGTGAACTCAGTTTCAGATTCGCCCACGATGTTTTCGCGGCGTGTCTTCGAACTGCTCGCCTGCGGCACCCCGGTGGTCTCGACAGAGTCTGTCGGTGTCGACCGGATTTTCAAGGGACTCGTGCCCACGGTCGAGAGCGAGCAGGAGGCTCTTGAGGCTCTTGATAGCTTGATGTGCGACGCAGGCCGGTGGTTACAAGCTTCCGTCAGGGGCACACGAGCTGTATTTGCAGAACATACCTATGGGCACCGGTTGGAGACGATCGCCCGAACGATTGGACTGTCCTCGTGCCCGCCACTGCGCCGCGAAGTCGTTGCGCTGGTGCGTCCAACTGGTGATCCCAAGAGACTCGTTCGGATGCTCATTGAGCAGATACAGGCGCCAGCAGCCATCGTCGTCATTGGTAGCTTTGGTTCGGATGACTCGGTGAAACGCTTTGCCGAAACGCTGAAGAGCGCTAATGCCCCAGTCGTGGCAATTCCGGCCCCAAACCTGCCGTCCTATCTGAGGAACCGTCACCCGAGCGCCGTCGTCGTTCTCATCGGTGGCGGGCACTACGGCTCTTCTTACCTGCTTGACGCACAGATCGCGCTAGAGGGCACAGAACCAAATGAGGCGTCTGGGATCGATTTTGCCCACGCCCCGGTAGACCTCAGTCGCTTGACATTTGACGAGGTGCGCTCGATTGGCATGACCACGGCCAGCGCCGACCCTGGCTCTATCGCGCTTCCCGCATCTAGCCCGTGGCTCGCCAAGGCTCTTTTCAGCTTCATGGCTGAGAGGGTCGACGACGGCATGCCTGTGCGGTCGCGCCCGCCGCTCGGTTTTCACTCTGAAACCATGGCCGCGTCTAACGACTACGGATTGCAGCTGAACTAAGCCATGCCCTTCTCTTCGAACATCAAGCTCCTGTTTTGCGGACATGACCTCAAGTTCATCACGCCACTGATACGGCAGATGGAGTCCGCGCCTGGTTACACCGTGAAGATCCTTGAACACAAGGGTCATCACATTAATGACCCGAAAGCCGCGGATGATGCGCTTGACTGGGCAGATGTGATCTTCTGCGAATGGGCTCTAGGTAACGCAGTTTGGTTCTCTGAGCGGAAGCGGCCTAATCAGGTGTTGATCGTTCGCCTTCACCTGCAAGAGGTACAGTCACGGAGTCGGATCGACTTCATTTGGCGTACCAATTGGGATAAGGTCGACCGGCTGATACTGATCACGCAGCACGTTTACGACTGGATGCGTGCTGAGTTCCCGGTGCTAGCGGGCAAAACGGCACTGGTCTACAACCCGATACCTGCAAGAACCGCCTACGCGCTTCCGAAATCCCCAGACAGCCGCTTCACGCTCGGCTTGGTCGGTGTTGTGCCGGCACGCAAAAGACTCGATTTGGCGGTTGCCGTTCTTCGACGCCTGCGCGAGACAGATGCGAGCTATAGCCTGCGAGTCAAAGGGGCGCTGCCAACTGATTACGCATGGATGGCGAATCGAACCGAGGAGATGGCTTGGTACACGCGCATCTTTGATGAACTTGCGGGTTTACGGAAGGCTGGCTCAGTCGTGTTCGATCCCCATGGCTCCGACATGGCGGGGTGGTATCAGGGCATCGGCCATATCCTCTCTGTCAGCGACTTCGAGGGCTCACACCAGGCGGTCGCCGAAGGTATGGCGAGCGGTTGCGTCCCTGCCATCCGCGACTGGGAAGGTGCTGGGCGAATTTACCCGCCAAAATATGTTGAGGGCTCCATCGAATCGCTCGCGGGAATGATCTTGCGGAACAGTCAACTCGAAACCTTTATGGCCGAGTCGGACTATGCACGGCGCTTCGCTCAAGAGCGGTTCGACAATGAGCCGACATGTTCTGCCCTTATCGGCATCATTGCGCAGGAGGTCCGCTTCAAGCGGCGTGGTCGTGTCTCGGCAGGGCTTGTACAGGAAGCAAGGCGCCGGCCGAACTTTCTGATCGTGGCCTACATCCCTGAAGGCTCTCGGTCTGGTTATCGAATTCGCGTCGAGCAGGAGATCCAAGCGTTGACCCAGCAGGGGTGCAAGGTTCACCTCGCCTGTCTCTTGCCGCGCCCTGAAGCGGGCTCATCCTCAGATGAGCAGAACCCAACTCGGGCGGCGCATAGCGACGAATTTACTGAGATGGGTTGTGAGCCGCATCTGATTGAAGTTGAAGACTTTTTCAGGATGAACGCCACGCCTGAGTCCTTTCAGGGCATTGCGGCCCAACTCATTGACATCGTCGAGCAATTCGACATCGATGTTGTTCACGCAGAGGCGCTGTATTGCGCCCGTGTCGCTTTAGCAGTCAAGGCCGCGAGACCGTCCACTGTGTTTTCCATTGACTGGCACGGTGTCGTCCCTGAGGAGGCGCGCATGGGTGGCGCCCACGAAGCGCGGATTGCCTCGCTTGAGAAAGCTGAACGGCAGCTGCTAGCGGCCAGCGATCTGAACGTATTTGTCTCGGAAGCGATGGGCACGCACTACCGCCGCAAATACGGCGAAATCTTGCCTGCCCAGGTGATCGTTCCCTGCTGTGTCTCTGACCGCCGGTTTGTCCAACCTGCCGAACCGAAGCGGCGCACGCTTTTTCCTCCTGGCTCTCTTGTCTTTGGCTATGCCGGCACGATGGCTGATTGGCAGTGCGGTGCGGAGATGATCGAGCTGTTTGCGGCGCTGCACCGCGAGGACGGGCGTTGCCGCTTTCTTCTGTTGGTGCCCAAGTCAGACCAAGACAAGGCGATCGAATACTGCACAGCCGCCCGGCTGCCCGTCGAAGCCATGGTGATGCTTGAGGTCCCGCATGACGAAGTGCCACTGAGGCTGCGGGACTGCGACGTTGGTGTGCTGATCCGGCGGCCAGACCCGGTGAATTTTGTCTCTTCTCCGACCAAGTTCGGCGAATACCTCGCTGCCGGACTCCCGGTATTGATGACCGACGCCATCGGAGACTACAGCCGTCTTGCCAGTGATCGGGTTGTTGGTTTCGTGCTCGACGCCCCATCACTCTTCGGAATCTCTAAGCGCTCGCTACCGCCAGAGTTGCTGCGGCGCGTTGTCGAGTTCGCCGTGCGTTCCGCAGCATCGCGCAATGTTGACGCGCCGCAGTGCCAGTCCGTTGCGCGCGAAGAGCTCCACTGGGAGGCTGCTTCCGCTCGCTGGTTGGCGTCATATGTTTCAGGTCCCGGATGATTAGCTACTGCAGAATGGACGTGCTCTGGTCTTCGGGCGCGATGTCCTGAAGGCAGTCATGGCAGCATTCACACCCGGGAGCCAGGCAACATGATGATCGCACTACACAAGAACGCCACGACCACCCCTGCGGTGCGGGCGCAGATCCAGCAGTCTTCGG
>NZ_JBMLSK010000188.1:0-1763 GCF_049240545.1 Roseateles sp.
TGCGCGCGAAGCGCCGGATCGCCTCCTCGGCCAGCGGGCTCACTGCGGCCTTGGCCAGCTCGTCGAACTTGCGTCGGGCGTGTGCCACGCAGGCCGCAGCTCGGCGGTCCGGGTACACCCGTGTATCGAGCACCGCGTCGTAGGCGCTGTAGCGATCGGTCAGCAGCGTGCCTGCCCATCGTCGCTGACCGATGCGCTCGTCGCCGCCGAGGAAGGCCACGGGGTAGTGCGCCCCGCGCCCGAGGCAGAAGTCGTAGACCACGCCGGGTGTCGGATCGTGATGACTCCTGGCGTAGGCCCAGACGTAAGCTCTCTTGGTCTTGCCCGCGCCGGGGTCCAGCAGCGCCACCGGTGTCTCGTCACCGTGCAGCACCCGGCAGCCGAGCACGAAGCGCTTGTGCACGTCGTATAGCGGTTGCAGCGCCGCGCCGGCCTGGCCGGCCCAGGCCGCCAGCGTCGAGCGCGGCGTGTGCACGCCAGAGCGGGCGTTGATCGTCTCCTGCCGGTAATACGGCAGATGGTCTGCGAAGCGGCTGATCAGCGTGTGGGCGAGCAGCCCGCTTGCCGGCATGCCGCCGTCGATCACCTCGGGGACGGCCGGCTCCTGCCGCAGGGTCTGACAGCAGCGGCACGCCCACTGGCCGTAGATGTGCCGGTGCACGAAGAACTCGGCCGGCACGATGTCCAGCCGCTCGCTGACGTCCTGGCCAATGCGCGTCATCGGCGCGCCGCACCCCGGCGTGATGCAGGTGGTGTTCTCGGGCTCGTGGTGATGCTCGACGCGCTTCAGGTGGGCAGGCAGCGCCTCGCGCCGGGGACGACGCGGCGGCGCCTTGGGCTTGGCTGGCGCCTGAGCAGCAGCTTCTGCGCGCAGTTGTTCCAGTTGCGCCTGCAAGCTCGCTTCGTCCTCGGCCAGCGTCTCTTCGAACAGGCGGCGCTGCTCGGCGCTCATCGCCTCGGTCTTGGCGCCGAACTTCCAGCGCTTCAGACGCGCGAGCTCGAAGTTGACCTTCTCCAGCTTGGCATCTCGCCAGGCGATGTCGCGGTCCTTGCGCTCGATGAGTTGCTGCTTGGCCTCGATGAGTTGTTGCCGGCGCTCGAGCTCGCTGGCTTGGTGCTCGATGTGCGCGAGCATCTGTGCGGCCAATGCCTTGACGGCCTCGGGCGTCAGACCTTGCAGGTCCTGGGCCTTGAGATCACGCATGCCGAGCATGCGCTGCATGATGCCGATCTCAGCGACCGCGCACCATTGGCAGATGTCCCGTCAACCTGCTGCAGACCGGTGGCTGCCAGATGGCAGCAGCGATCATGTCGGCCAGATCAAGCCCGCGTGATCACGCTCATCTCGGGCAGGCGCTGCCAGGGCAGGCCCACGACCAGGGCGTCGAACTGCGCCGGGGTCAGCGACACCGGTTCGGCCGCAGCCTCGCCTGGCCACACGAAGCGCCCGGCGTTCAGACGGCGAGCTGCGCACCACACGCCGAAGCCGTCGTGCACCAGCAGCTTGATGCGCGTGGCGCGCGCGTTGGCGAACAGGTAGCCGTGGTGGGCATGGGCGGCACCGGTGACTTGCACGACGCAGGCCAGCAGCCGCTCCGCGCCGGCGCGCATGTCCACCGGCGCGCTGCACAGCCAAAGGCGATCGATGCGGATCACTTGGGTGGCTCACCAAGTGGGTCACCTCCCAGGCAAGCTGAGTCATCTCGCTGGAGCATAGGAAATTCAAACGCCCTTTTCAAGCCGACAGGCCCCGGGGTAAACCC
>NZ_JBMLSK010000189.1:0-8707 GCF_049240545.1 Roseateles sp.
ACGCCGAGCAGTTCATCTCCGACGTGGTGAAGAACTACCAGCGCAAGACCTTTGATGAGCTGAAGGCCAAGTACCACTCGCTCGATCTGCTGCTGATCGACGATGTGCAGTTCTTCGCCGGCAAAGAGCGCACGCAGGAGGAGTTCTTCAACGCCTTCGAGGCCCTGCTGGCCAAGCGCGCGCACATCATCATGACCAGCGACACCTACCCCAAGGGCCTGGCCGATATCGATGAGCGCCTGACCAGCCGCTTTGACGCCGGCCTGACGGTGGCCATCGAGCCGCCCGAGCTGGAAATGCGGGTGGCGATTCTGATCAAGAAGGCCGAGGCCGAACAAACGCCCATGCCCGAAGACGTGGCCTTCTTCATCGCCAAAAACGTGCGCGCCAATGTGCGCGAGCTGGAAGGCGCGCTGCGCAAGGTCTTGGCCTACAGCCGCTTCAGCCACAAGGAAATCAATATCCAGCTGGCGCGCGAGGCGCTGAAAGACCTGCTCTCGATCCAGAACCGGCAGATCTCGGTGGAAAACATCCAGAAGACGGTGGCCGACTTCTACAAGATCAAGGTCGCCGACATGTACAGCAAGAAGCGCCCGGCCAGCATTGCCCGGCCGCGCCAGATCGCCATGTACATCGCCAAGGAGCTGACCCAGAAGAGCCTGCCCGAGATCGGCGAGCTGTTCGGCGGCCGCGACCACACCACCGTCTTGCATGCCGTGCGCAAGATTGGGGGCGAGCGCCAGAAAAACACCGAATTGAACCAGCAACTGCATGTGCTGGAACAGACTTTGAAGGGTTGATCGCGCACTCTGGTTACACCGGGGCCAGAAACACCCCATTCCTGGGTCAAAATGCGAGTTGTTACCGCGCGCGCGTTTTTCGGAGGGCGCGCGGTGAGTGAGAACCCCTCAGAACAAGCGGAAAGAGGTTGACATGATTGTGTTGAAAGCCACCCAGGACAAGGTGCTCGGTGCCCTTCAGGCGGTTGCCGGCATTGTGGAGCGGCGCCACACGCTGCCCATCCTTGCCAATGTGCTGATCCGCAAGCATGGCCCCCATCTCGAGCTGACCACCAGCGACCTGGAGATCCAGGTCCGCACCACGGCCGAGCTGGGCGGCGACGCCGGCGACTTCAGCACCACCGTGGGTGCCCGCAAGCTGATCGACATCTTGCGCTCCATGCCGGCGGACCAAACCGTCTCGCTGACGGCCAATGCATCCAAACTGACTCTGCAGGGCGGCAAGAGCCGCTTCACGCTGCAGACCCTGCCCTCGGACGACTTCCCGCTGGTGCAAGAAGCGGCCGACTTCGGCCCCGCCTTCTCCGTGCCGCAAAAGACGCTCAAGCACCTGATCAACCAGGTGCACTTCTCGATGGCCGTGCACGACATCCGTTACTACTTGAACGGCATCCTGTTCGTGGCCGAAGGCAAGAACCTGACCCTGGTCGCCACCGACGGCCACCGCCTCGCCTTGGCCCAGGCTGAGTTGGAAACCGAAATCCCCAAGCAAGAAGTCATCCTGCCGCGCAAGACTGTGCTGGAGTTGATGCGCCTGCTGAAGGATGGCGGCAAGGGTGAGAGCGAAGACGCCCCCATCGAAATGCGTTTCGCCGGCAACCAAGCCAAGTTCAGCTTCTCGGGCATGGAGTTCGTGACCAAGCTGGTCGAGGGCAAGTTCCCTGACTACAACCGCGTCATCCCCAAGAACCACAAGTTCAACGTCACGCTGGGCCGCTTGACGCTCTTGTCCAGCCTGCAGCGCGCCGCCATTTTGACCAGCGAGAAGTTCAAAGCGGTGCGCCTGTCCTTCGAGCCCGGCCTCTTGAGCATTGCCTCCAGCAACGCCGAACAAGAAGAAGCCAAGGAAGAAATCGAAATCGACTACAGCGGCGACCTGATCGAAACCGGCTTCAACGTGACCTACCTGATGGACGCGCTGCAAAACATGAGCCAAGACATGGTCAGCATTGACCTGAACGACAGCTCCGCCAGCGCCCTGATCACCATCCCCGAGCAGACCGGCTTCAAATACGTCGTGATGCCGATGAGGATCTGACGATCCGCATCGGCATCGATGCCCTAAATTGGCTCCCCCCTGCCCCCCGCCAAGCGGGGGGTTCTAGTTTGAGAGTTGTACCGGCCGCGTTGCGGCCTTGAAAGAATTCCCGATGAGTGATGTGCCGAGCAACGAAATGAATCCCGACGGTCTGACCGATAAGCAGCAGGCGGCCGCCGATGCGGACGTGACGGCAGGCGCGGTCTACGGTGCCGATTCCATCCAGATCCTCGAAGGCCTGGAGGCCGTGCGCAAGCGCCCCGGCATGTACATCGGTGACACCTCCGACGGCACCGGTCTGCACCACCTCGTGTTCGAAGTGGTGGACAACTCCATCGACGAATCGCTGGCCGGCCATTGCGACGACATCATCGTCACCATCCACACCGACAACTCCATCAGCGTCAGCGACAACGGCCGGGGCATCCCCACCGACGTCAAGATGGACGACAAGCACGAGCCCAAGCGCAGTGCCGCTGAAATTGCACTGACCGAGCTGCACGCCGGCGGCAAGTTCAACCAAAACTCTTACAAGGTCTCGGGCGGCTTGCACGGCGTGGGCGTGAGCTGCGTGAACGCGCTGTCCAAGCACCTGCGCCTGACCGTGCGCCGCGAAGGCAAGATCCACCAGGTCGAGTTCAAGAAGGGCGTGCCGCAAGACCGCCTGCTCGAAATGCGCGAAGGCTTTGAAGTCAGCCCTATGCGAATCGTTGGTGACACCGACAAGCGCGGCACCGAAGTGCACTTCCTGCCCGACGACGAGATCTTCACCAACGTCGATTTCCACTACGAAATCCTCGCCAAGCGTCTGCGCGAGCTGAGCTTCTTGAACAACGGCGTGAAGATCCGCCTGGTCGATGAGCGCAACAACAAGGAAGACAACTTCGCCTACGCCGGCGGCGTGAAGGGCTTTGTTGAGTTCATCAACAAGGGCAAGAACGTCCTGCACCCGACCATCTTCCACGCCCAGGGCGACAAGATCAGCGAGCAAGGTACCAACGTCGGCGTGGAAGTCTCCATGCAGTGGAACGAGA
This sequence comes from Roseateles sp., assembly GCF_049240545.1. GTDB lineage: Bacteria > Pseudomonadota > Gammaproteobacteria > Burkholderiales > Burkholderiaceae_C > Paucibacter_A. The sequence continues at coordinate 3,093 of NZ_JBMLSK010000189.1, forward strand.
GCTACAACGAAAACGTGCTCTGCTTCACCAACAACATCCCGCAGCGCGACGGCGGCACCCACTTGACCGGCCTGCGCGCCGCCATGACCCGGGTGCTCAACAAATACATCGCCGACAACGACCTGGCCAAGAAAGCCAAGGTCGAAGTGGCCGGCGACGATATGCGCGAAGGCTTGGCCTGCGTGGTCTCCGTCAAGGTGCCCGAGCCCAAGTTCAGCTCGCAGACCAAAGACAAGCTGGTCTCCAGCGAAGTGCGCGCCCCGGTGGAAGACATCGTCAGCCGCTTGCTGACCGACTTCCTGCTCGAGAACCCCATCGACGCCAAGATGATCTGCGGCAAGATCCTCGACGCCGCCCGCGCCCGCGAAGCCGCTCGCAAAGCCCGCGAAATGACCCGCCGCAAGGGCGTGCTCGACGGCCTGGGCCTGCCCGGTAAGCTGGCCGACTGCCAAGAAAAAGACCCCTCGCTCTGCGAAATCTACATCGTGGAGGGTGACTCCGCCGGTGGCTCCGCCAAGCAAGGGCGCGACCGTAAGTTCCAGGCCATCTTGCCGCTGCGCGGCAAGATCTTGAACGTCGAGAAAGCGCGTTATGAAAAGCTGCTCACCAGCAACGAAATTCTGACGCTGATCACCGCCCTGGGCACCGGCATCGGCCGCGGCGCCGGCAGTGACGACTTCAACCCCGACAAGCTCCGTTACCACCGCATCATCATCATGACCGACGCGGACGTGGACGGCGCCCACATCCGCACCCTGCTGCTGACCTTCTTCTACCGCCAGATGCCCGAGCTGTGCGAGCGAGGCCACATCTACATTGCCCAGCCGCCGCTCTACAAGGTCAAGGTCGGCAAGCACGAGCAATACCTGAAGGACGGCAGCGAGCTCGACAGCTTCCTGCTCAAGATCGCCATGCAGGACGCCCATCTGCACACCGGCCACGGTGACACCGTGCTCAGCGGCGAAGCGCTGGAAACGCTGGCGCGCCAATACGTGTCGGCCGAAAGCGTCATTACCCGCTTGTCCAACTGGATGGACTTTGAAGCGCTGCGCGTGCTCTCCGGCGGCCTGGCCATCAACCTCGACGGCAAGGACGCCTCCGAGGCTGCCGCCGTCGCCATGCAAGCCGCCCTGCACCAGGCCGAAGTGCGCAGCGAGTACGACGAGCGCACCGACAAATACCTGCTGCGCATCAGCCGCAAGCAACACGGCAACACCCGCTCCAGCGTCATCAACGCCGACTTTGTGCACAGCGCCGACTACGCCGTGCTGAGCACCGCCGGTGTCACCTTCAAAGACCTGATCGGCGAGAACGCCATCGTCCGCAAGGGCGAGGGCGAAAAAGCCAAAGAAAGCAAGATCAGCGACTTCCGCAGCGCCATGGCCTGGTTGATGGCCCAAGCCGAAAACTCCGTCGGCCGCCAGCGCTATAAAGGTCTGGGCGAAATGAACCCCGAGCAGCTCTGGGAAACCACCATGGACCCCAACGTCCGCCGCCTGCTGCGCGTGCAGATCGACGACGCCATCGAAGCCGACCGCGTGTTCACCATGCTCATGGGCGACGAGGTGGAACCACGGCGTGATTTCATTGAGACGAATGCGTTGAGGGCGGGGAATATCGACGTTTGATCTTCATGTCGCCGTGAGCAAAGTTTTGCCGTTCTGAACGCAAAGCTTTGCCGCTAGTCACGGCGGAGGGTAGAGCGCCCCGTAAGCTGCAAGAGCTATGAGATTCTTGTGGTTCATTGGTTTCGGCTAAGAAGCTCTGGTTGGCCTTGCGCGGCTGGCGAGTGTCATTAAAACAAATAACTCTACTGCTTGCGATTTGACGCAGGCGGCGCTATACTGCGTCGACAGTAGAGTTATTCGATGAAATCCATTCACCCCCTCACCGATTTGGCGGAGGTCCACACAGCAGTGGTCTTTCGCGATCAGGCGCCGCAAGAACATCCTGAAGGCAACGTCCGTGCGTTGGCCATCCGGGATGTTGTGTCGTCAACTCCTGTGAGCTGGAGCGAACTGCCGCGGGTTGTTGTGGCCGAGAAGTACCGCGCGAACTGCCTGCAAGCCGGTGATGTGGTCATCCCCTCACGGGGCGACTACTACAGGGCAACGCTTTTCAAAGGGGCGGACTTGCCAGTTTTGCCGGTGGGTCAGCTGAACGTGATCCGACCGGCTCTCGGGTTGGATGCCGGTTACTTGGTCTGGTTTCTCAACCTGACAACGACCGGCGCCAAGCTCAAGCAAATGCTGACTGGCACCAGCATCAAAGCGCTGACTAAGACAGCTCTTCAGACGCTGGAGGTGGACGTTCCCGATTCGGGCCGCCAACGCCATATCGCCGAAATTGATGAGCTTGCGGGCCGAATCGCTGCCATTCGGCATCGGTTGACAGAACTGGACACCATTGAGGTCGCTCAGATGGCGGACGTCCTTTCGCACCGCGGAGGTGACCGTGCTAGATGCTGAAGCCAAGCAGGCAATTCGTCACGCACTCTGGCGCTGCTTCGATTCAGTTCGTGGCGTGGCCGATGTTGGTGAGGTCCGTGACCACCTTCTGGCACTGCTGGTTCTGAAGTACGCGTCTGATCATGCCGTCGAAACTAGACATGCGGTTGCGCTCGACGCAGATGCCGAATCGGAGCCGTCGTTTGAACGGCTGCTCAACGCCAAGCACATGCCTGATATCGGGCAGCGTGTTGACTGGGCGCTGGATGACTTGGAGAAGCAGCTACCGCTGCTGAAAGACGCCTTTCACAGCGTCCGTTTCGACTCTTCCTTGCTGGGCGAACCCACGCAAAGGCAACACCTCGTCGCTGATCTGCTGAGCTGCTTCGGTTTGCCAGAGTTTGACTTTCGAGGCGGCGCAAGTGCCGAAGCGGCCAGCTTTGCCTGCGAAACGCTCATCAGCGAGGCCGCAGTCGTCGCTGGCAAGCGGGGTGCCGAGTTCTTCACCCCGCCCGAGGTTTCCCGGCTGATCGCCGCAATCCTCCGGCCCGAAGCTGGGGATAGCGTTGGCGATCCATGCTGCGGTTCTGGCACCTTATTGTTGACCTGCAGCGCCTTCGCGCGTGCCCAATCTGGCGGTGAGGGCTGTCAGCTATTTGGACAAGAGAAGAACGGCGGCACCTGGGCCCTCGCAAAAATCAACATGTTTCTGCATGGGGAACGTGCCGCGCAATTGGCATGGGGAGACACCCTCAAAGACCCGCGTCTGGTGTCTGGCGGCCAACTGCAGAAATTCGACGTGGTGGTTTCAAACCCACCCTTCAACGTGAAGGATTGGGGACAAGAAGCCGCCGCAGCCGATCCCTTCGGCCGCTACCGACGCGGAGTTCCGCCGCGCGCTTCTGCGGACTACGCTTTCATCAGCCACATGGTGGAGACGCTCAAGGGTGGTCGTGGCCGCATGGCAGTGGTGGTCACCCATGGAGTCCTCTTCCGCACCGGTGCGGAGCTGCAGATTCGCAGGCAATTGCTGGAGGAAGGCCTCGTGGACGCAGTGATCGCGCTGCCAGCCAAGCTGCTTCCAAATACGCCCCTGCCCATTGCACTTCTGGTGCTGCGTAAGGACAAGAGCGACGGGCAAGTGCTCTTCATCGACGCAAGCCGCCAGTTTGGGCACGGAAAAACCCAAAACCAGCTACGCGATGAAGACCTCGCCCGGATTGAGGCTACCTATGTAGCCAGGGCGGATGTTGAGGGCTGCGCCCGCTTGGTGTCGTTGGAAGACGTCCTGCAGAACGACTGCAACCTCAACGTGGTTCGCTATGTGGAAGCCGTAGAGCTGGTCTGTCAGGTGGACCTGGAGGCAGTTCGTGCCGAGCGAGCACAGCTCCGCGCCGAACTGGAAGGTCTGGAGAGCCGATTTGCCAGCCTCATCCAGGAGGTGGGTCGTGGGTGACACAAAGGAAAACGGCCGCTTGCGCGGCCGTCCCCTCTATTGCGTCTTGGAACCTGACGTCCGTCCGAAGAGAGACCTGTCAAGCCATAGTACCCAAGCGCCTACCTCGCAAGGATAACACAGTGCTTGACTACAACAACATGACCCATCAGGACGTGCAGGCAGTTGCTCAGGCAATTTCTCACGCTAGGCTTGGCAGTTACAAGCGCTACTTCCAGGCTATCACTGATTTAGAAGCACTGGGCCTTTACCAGTGGAATGAAGACTTGCGTGAAGCCTTCGCTCGCACTACAGACCTGATTGAAGTTGTTCTGCGCAACCAGTTTCATGCTGTATTGAGTCAGAGGTACGGCCAGCAGGGAGGTGTCGGATCGCGAGACTGGTACGCCTGCCTGAACCTTCCGCAAAAGTCCTCCGACAAAGTCCTTGAAATCACCCATGTTTACCGTGGAGGCACTTGGCGACCCCGTCACCCCTCCCGTACACCCGACGACGTAGTCTCGAACCTCACCTTCGGTTTCTGGCCAAGGCTCCTTGACGTCTCGACCGATACCAACCATGTTGCGGTTCCTTGGGACCACATCATCCCGGACATCCTTCCAGGACATCGTCAAAGAGCTGCAACATACTGGCGCCCACAAGCCCGTCAGGATGCCTTCTTTGCCCGGATGGACCTTTGCAACGACTTGCGAAACCGGATTGCACACCTAGAACCGATCTGGAAGCTTGGACCACTCAAGGCGGAAGCCCGGAACCGACCTGGACGGGCGATACAAACGGTTGGCGGCCCCACACGGAATCCACAGGAGTCCTTGGACCGCCTTCGCCTGATCGACGACCGCCTGATTGAGTTGCTGCAATGGCTGTCGCCGACGGTCTCACGCCTTTACCGGCAGTGCCCCATCCATACCCGTTGCGTGGCACTACTCACGCCTGCAGCGCTAGACGCCTACCGTCAAAACCGTCCGTTTCTCTAAACAAACATACAAGAACACAGTCGCCCTATGTCACTCACCCTCGACACCCTAGAATCCTGGCTCTGGGAGTCCGCCAACATACTGCGCGGCTCCATCGACTCGTCAGACTTTAAGAACTACATCTTCGGCCTGTTGTTCCTGAAGCGCTTTAACGACGTGTTCGAGGATCGCGTCCAACAACTGCAGCACGTTGATGGCCTCAGCAAGCTGGACGCCCTGGCAGAGGTCCAGGACAAGTGGGGCGCCTTCCCGCCCGACGCCCGCTGGCCCAACCTGATCGCCCGTACCGAGAACATCGGCGAAGCGCTAGACAAGGCCTTCGCCACCATCGAGGCCAACAACACCGAGCTGCAGCATGTGCTGACCGCCACGCAGTACGGCGACAAGCGCGTGCTGTCCGACGCCACGCTGCAACGCTTGCTGCGCCACTTCAACCAGTACCGATTGGGCAATGCCGACCTCTACAAGGCCGACATGCTGGGTGATGCCTACGAATACCTCATCAAGCAATTCGCCGACGATGCCGGCAAGAAGGGCGGCGAGTTCTACACGCCAAAGGCCGTGGTGCAGCTGGTGGTGGAGCTCATCGACCCGCAGCCCGGCCACAGCGTGTACGACCCCACATGCGGCAGCGGAGGCATGCTCGTGGAGAGCGCGCACCACATCGCAGAACTGCCCGGTGTTGATGCCGACCGAAAACTGACCAGCTAAACCACGTAATGCCGACTGAATATT
>NZ_JBMLSK010000190.1:0-22708 GCF_049240545.1 Roseateles sp.
CTGGCCCGACCAGCAAGAATCGAACTTGCAACCGCCCGCTTAGAAGGCGGGTGCTCTATCCAGTTGAGCTATGGTCGGTCAGAGGCTGAAGTCCTGAGACTCAAGACTTCAGCAGGGGCGCCATTGTGACATGAGCGAACACCCTGCTCGATCAGCCCAGCATCACGTTGACGATGGCGTTGCCAATGCCCATCAAAGCCGCGCCGGAAATCAAGCCAGCACAGATCGGCTCGCAACCTTCAACCCACAAGCGATGACCCGGGCTGCCTGCGGTCTTGTTCTTGCGACCCATGAACCAGAAGAGCAAAGCGCCAATCCACATGGCAAAGACCGACTCTGGCGGCAACACGACACCCAAGCCGATAGAAACGGCCGACAAGGGGAAGCGACCCTTGGTGACAATCCGCGCCACTTCAATCAGCACCGCACTGATCGCAGCAACAGCCATGGCAATGAGTGCGGAACTTGGCAACTCCTTCAAGCCCTTGGCAATCAGTTCAGCCACGCCCTTCCACTGCAAGGCACCAGGCATCGCGAACTGCTCAGAAACCAAGGTCGCGGTGGACCGAACGCCATTGGCATCTGCGGGCAAAAACAACAAGAAGTACAAGGGCACGCAAGCCATGACGCCCGCAAAAATTCCGATGACGTGACCAATGGCCTGATGACGTGGCTTGCCACCCAACATATAGCCCGGCTTGATGTCGGAGAGCAGGTTGGCCGCGTTGGAGGCGATCTCCGAGGTCATGCCAGCGGGCAGCAAATTGCTGGCGGGGTTCGTGCGATCAATCGCGCCCATGGTGAACTGCGTAATCTTGGACAAAGCACCGGTCGGCGTCCAGGAAGTCAAAGCCATCGCATTGGTGCAGATCACCGTCAAAACAAAGATCAAAGGCAAGGACACCAGGGCCAGGAACATGGGGACGCCAAAAAACACATGCGTGACCCAGGCAGCCAAAACGCTGAACACCGGCACACCCACATAAGAGATCCACAGCGGCACTTCAATGCCGGCCAGCAGGTCAGGGCCGCTTGACGCGCTTTTCTTGCCGGCAGACTTAAACAAACTTGTGAACAACTCAGGCTTGGCCAACAGGCCAACCAAAGAGCCGACCACCATCATCGCCACACCCCACCACAGCGACCATTGGTTGACGATTTCAGCGCGCGAGATCGGAACCACAACGCCGGTCGGCGAGACACGCTGGGCGATATCCCCAGCATTGATCATGATGGGCGCCAGCACCACAAAGTTGATAAAGGAGCCCAACAAGCAACTAGTGGCCACCGCAATGCCCATCAAACCACCGACTCCCAACATGGCCGCATCCAACGTGAAGCGCAGGCCCAAAACGCGGAAGTCGACACCCATGATCTTGGGAATCCACAATTCAGCCTTGGCTGCAGCTTGGTAGTAGTAGCTGTCGAGTCGCTCATGAAAGTGCCAAGCCTCTTTCATGCCAGCCCATTGATCCATGCGCAGGATCTTGAACTGCACGAGCTTCATCCAGCCATCACTGACCACCGCCTGATAGAGCCCCGTGAACAAGGCCACCCGACCCAACAACCTGGCCTTGTAAACGCCCTCACCCGCATCCCCGGTGTAAAGCGAATCCAACACGACGCCGCTGGCGCGCCCCTCAGGAAAAGGCAGTTGCTCTTCATTGATGAAGCGCCGCTTCATCGGAAAGGCCACCAATACTCCCAGAATGGAAATCACCGCCATCCAAATGATCATTTGCCACCAAGGAATGATGCGGCCGGTGATCAACATATAAGCCGCCAAACTTGAGTACAAGGGCGCCACCACATAGCCAGCAGCCGTTGCAATCGATTGGGTGCAGTTGTTCTCCAAGATGGTGTAGTCAGCGGCCAAGCCAGCGCCATGCAAAGCACGAAACAAGGCAAAGGACAAGATGACCGAGGTCAGACCAACGCCGATGCCAATGCCGGTTTTACCGCCGATATAGAGCGAGGTCGCCGCCAACACTGCACCGAGCAAAAAGCCCGTCAGGGCCGAGCGCATCGTCAACTGCGGCATATCCCCGCGGTACACATTCTTGAACCACCACTCGTCTTTTTGCGCCCGGGTCCAGGTACGAATCTGCTCGTCGGTGAGTGTTTGGATAGCCATGAGAGGAGAAAAGAGTTAGGGGCTGGGTAGGCCCGTGACGCGAGACACTGTGACTGATTTTCCGCACCCGATCAGAGGCACGACAGCCGAGGATACCCAGGGACTCTGAAGTCAAAACCAAAGAGTCGCATGAGAGTGGCATCCAAGGGAACTCGCTCATATCCTTGCAGCGGACATGAAAAAACCCGCTGCAAGCCAGAGCTCACAGCGGGTTATCCAATTGGGTCTTGGTCGGGGCGGCGGGATTCGAACTCGCGACCCTCTGCTCCCAAAGCAGATGCGCTACCAGGCTGCGCTACGCCCCGACTAAGACAACTATTCTAGCCTGAATTTCTAGCTCTCGTAAAGAGTTTTCAAAAATAAATGAGATTAGCTCCTTTCAGCTCCCTCTACAGCGCTCCGGCATCAACAGGACTGATGCCAAAGCCCCTCCCCCAAACTGACTCAGTCTTTGTGTCAAAATCAATCGGCACCAATGCCAGCATTGTCTGGCGCCCTGCCGGCCCTGCATCCGGCCCGCCCAAGGACACTCCATGAGTAGCGAACTGATCAAACACATTTCCGACGCGTCTTTCGATTCCGATGTCATTCAAGCAGGCAAGCCCGTGCTGGTGGACTACTGGGCCGAATGGTGCGGCCCCTGCAAGATGATTGCCCCCATCCTGGATGAAGTGTCCAAGGAGTACGGTGAGCGCCTGCAAATCACCAAGATGAACGTCGACGAGAACCGTGAAGTGCCCGCCAAGTACGGCATCCGTGGCATTCCGACCCTGATGCTTTTCAAAGATGGCCAACTGGCCGCCACCAAAGTTGGCGCCCTGTCCAAGGCCCAGTTGACGGCCTTCCTGGACGCCAACCTATAATCAACGCAGATTGCTGCGGCGGGATGCACTTCTCAAGCATTTGCATCCCACTTCAGCAGCGTATTGCCAACACGCCCCAGGCCTTTTTTGACGGCTGCGACGCGTGGACTCGGCGCCCAAGCTCCCGCATTGTTTCTTGCTCCGCGACAACGCCCGCCCTCACCGGCCATGCGCCATCGCCCATCATCAGCGGATGAGCCGGCTGCCGAAGTATCTGTCCCCAGTCCTTGGCAGGACTTTTGACGACCTACCGGGTGTTCGCCCATGCATCTTTCAGAACTGAAAGCCCTCCACGTCTCCGAGCTCATCAAGATGGGCGAGGCCTTGGAAATCGACAACGTCGCTCGCATGCGCAAGCAAGAGCTGATGTTCGCCATCATGAAAAAGCGCGCCAAGGGCGGCGAACAAGTGTTCGGCGACGGCGTCCTCGAAGTGCTGCCTGATGGCTTCGGCTTCTTGCGCTCGATCGACGACAGCTATATGGCGTCGACCGATGACATCTATCTGAGCCCCAGCCAGATTCGTCGCTTCAATCTCCACACCGGCGACATGATCGAAGGCGAAGTGCGCGTCCCCAAGGACGGCGAACGCTACTTCGCCCTGGTCAAGGTGGACCGCGTCAATCAACTGACGCCCGAGGAGAGCAAGCACAAGATCATGTTCGAGAACTTGACGCCACTGTTCCCGCGCGAACAGTTCAAGCTCGAACGCGACAACTTCAAGGGCGAAGAAAACGTCACCGGCCGCATCATTGACCTGATCGCGCCGATCGGCAAAGGCCAGCGCGCTCTGATCGTTGCGCAGCCCAAGACCGGCAAGACCGAGATGATGAAGAGCATCGCGCATGCGCTGGTGGCCAATCATCCCGATTCGCACCTGATTGTGCTGCTGGTGGACGAACGCCCCGAAGAAGTGACCGAAATGATTCGCACCGTGCGCGGTGAAGTGATCAGCTCGACCTTTGACGAGCCCGCCGCCCGCCACGTGCAAGTGGCCGAGATGGTGATCGAGCGCGCCAAGCGCTTGGTCGAACTCAAGAAAGACGTGATCATCCTGCTGGACTCGATCACCCGGTTGGCCCGCGCCTACAACAACGTCTTGCCCTCCTCCGGCAAGGTGCTGACCGGCGGCGTGGACGCCAATGCCCTGCAGCGCCCCAAGCGCTTCTTTGGTGCGGCGCGCAAGGTCGAAGAAGGCGGCTCGCTGACCATCATCGGCACCGCGCTGATAGACACCGGCAGTCGCATGGACGAAGTGATCTACGAAGAGTTCAAGGGCACCGGCAACTGCGAAATCCACTTGGATCGTCGCATGGCCGAAAAGCGTGTCTATCCTTCGATCCTGATCAACAAATCCGGCACCCGGCGCGAAGAGTTGCTGCTCAAGCCAGAGATCCTGCAAAAAAGCTGGATCCTGCGCAAGTTGCTCTACAACATGGACGAGATCGAGGCGATGGAGTTCGTGCTGGACAAGATGAAGTCCACCAAAAACAACCTCGACTTCTTCGACATGATGCGTCGTGGTGGCTGATGGCTGAGACTTCAGGGCATCCGACCGGATGCTCTTCGAGAGCTGGGCCTAGCCGAGTTCTCGTCTTTAATCTATAATCCGCGTTTTTGTCGCTGTCGGAAAGTGCGTCACATGGTGTGGCGAGAAGCTGCCGGCACGTCAGCGCAAATCGAGCGAGAGGTTTCTCATGAAAGACGGCATTCACCCCAACTACCGCGAAGTCTGCTTCGTGGACCAATCCAACGGCTTCAAGTTCGTGACTCGTTCGACGATGAACAGCAAAGAGTCGATCAAGTTGGAAGACGGCCGCGAAATGCCGTTGGTCAAGTTGGAAACCACCAGCGAATCGCACCCCTTCTACACTGGCCAGCAAAAGAGCATCGACAATCTGGGCGGTCGCGTCGAGAAGTTCCGCAACAAGTTTGCAGGCTTCGCCAAGAAGTAAGCCTTTCGGGGCTCCAAGAAAAGAGGCAGCTTCGGCTGCCTTTTTTTCTACCTCAGTTTCTTGCCACTACGCTTATCAACCGTCCCACCTTGGCTAGGGCAGTTTCTGCGGCATGATGGTGGCCGTTCAAAATGAAGCACCCCGACTGACCAGCGTGAATTTACCCACTCCCGCAATCGTTGCTGTGCGAGGCGGCCAGCGCCTGCCCCGTTTGGCGCTGCTGTTTTTGTGTGCCGCCTATGTGATACCAGGGCTCTTTGGACGAGACCCTTGGCGCAATGCGGATCTCAGCTCGTTTGGCTTCATGGCCAGCATCGCGCAAGGCCATACCCCCTGGTGGGAGCCGGCCATTGGCGGCATCCCGGCGGCCGGCGGGCCGCTCCCGTATTGGCTGGGGGCTATCGCAATCCAAGCCTTGCCCTTTTTGGATGCGGCCTTGGCGGCACGACTGCCATTCGCCCTGATTCTTGTCTGCGTGCTGGTGCTGGTCTGGTACAGCAGTTTTCACCTGGCCTGCACCGACGCAGCACAGCCGGTGGCTTTCGCGTTTGGCGGGGAAGCACACGCCATTGATTACGCGCGCGCATTGGCGGATGGCGCACTCTTGGCCTTGATTGCCTGCTTGGGCCTACTCCAACTTGGGCACGAGACCACCCCAGAGTTGCTTCAACTGGGCGCGGTGTCACTCTATCTTTACGCACTTGCGTCGGCGCCATTCAGAGTCGTCAAATCACGCTGGGCAGCACTGCTATCTCTCCCCATGCTGGCTGCCAGTGGCGCACCTGCTGTGGCTTTGGCGCTGGCGCTGGTCGGCGCCCTCGTGTGCAATCGATCGGCCTTCAAGCAGGTTCGCACGCTCAGCACATGGCTGCTTGCTGCCGGCCTTTTGGCCGCCTTGAGTGCGTGGGCCTTCAATGCCTGGGCTTGGCGAATCCATGCCAAAGCCGAGATTGAATTGGGCCTCTCCATGCTCAGCCTGATCGGCTGGTTCTGCTGGCCCGCCTGGCCCTTGGCGCTTTGGACACTGTGGCGCTGGCGCAATCATTGGCAGCGCCGCCACATCATGGTCCCCCTCTCCTGCGCACTGGTCTCCTTGGTGACCTGCGTTCTCATGGGGGCTTCAGACCGTGCGCTTTTGTTGAGCCTGCCGGCTTTGGCAGCCCTGGCCGCATTTGCGCTACCGACCCTGCAACGCGGTATTGCGGCGGCCATGGATTGGTTCTCGGTGTTTTTCTTCAGTGCCAGTGCTTTGTTTTTTTGGCTCTACTACAGTTCCATGCAAACCGGTTGGCCAGCGACGCCGCTGGCCAATATGCGTCGCCTGGCCCAAGGGTTTGAGCCCAGCTTCAATGCAGCGGCCTTGGTGCTCGCGCTCTCAGCAACGGTGGCTTGGTTGGCCTTGGTTCGTTGGCGCACAGCGCGACATCAGGCCGCCCTCTGGAAAAGTCTGGTTCTGCCTGCCAGTGGCGTCGCACTCAGCTGGCTGCTGGCCATGAGCTTAACGCTTCAGCCGTTTGATTACGCACGCAGCGACCGCCCCTTGGTTGAACGCTTGCGCCCGCATGTGCCAAGCGACGCCAACTGCATCGCCACACCCCATCAAGCCCTGCACACCATGGCTGCGCTTGAGTTCCAAGGTCAATGGAAAATCGATGGCCGCAACCCGCTTGCAATCAGCCCATGCCAATTTGCCTTCGTCAACGGGCCTGTCAAGGACTTGCCGGAAGGATGGCATCAAATTGCCCAAGTGCGGCGACCCACGGAGCGGGGCTATGGCTTCGCCGTTTTACGTCGCCAATAGGCTGAATGACTGAATGGCTGGAGTCTTTGTTGCCTCCACCGCTGCTGTGAGCGTTGAAGCGCCCGGCATTTGAAGCGACGGCAGCTCAGTGTTCAAGCGGCGAGGACATGGCTGACTCCACGCCCAAGGGCGTTTCACCAAGCCGCCGAATGCGAACCGCAGGAAACACCAGCTGAAACTTCGAACCTTTGCCTGGCTCACTCTCGATGTGCAACTCGCCACCGTGACGCTGCAAGACATGCTTGACGATGGACAAACCCAGCCCGGTTCCGCCTGTTTCTCGTGAGCGGCTGCCATCCACGCGGTAGAAACGTTCGGTCAAACGCGGCAAGTGCTCGCGAGAGATGCCCGGCCCGGTATCGTTGACGCTCAACTCACCCGACCCATCAGACAAGAGTCGCCAGTGCACATCCACCACCCCACCATCCGGTGTGTAACGCACGGCATTGGTCACAAGATTCGCAGCCGCGCTCAGCAGCTCGGACTCAACGCCAGCCAACTCAATCTGGGTATCCATCTGAATATGGATCTGGTGCCGACCGGCTGACAAAGCCAGCGCATCCGAATTCAGGCGAAGCAGCAAGGTATCCAAGGCCACCCAACGATCGGGCGCGGGACGAGGGCTGCCTTCAAGTTGCGCCAGGGTCAGCAAATCACTGACAAGACTTTGCATGCGCTGGGTTTGCTGCCCCATCAGGATCAACACGCGGCGCTGTTCCGCCTCGGTCAAGGGCAAGGAACTCATCGTCTCGATGAAGCCCCCGAGCACGGTCAGCGGTGTACGAATCTCATGGGACACATTGGCCACAAAGTCGCGTCGCATCGCATCTGCGCGCTCACGCTCGGTAATGTCCTGAGACAGCACCAAGGTCATGCCTTCACCATAACGCCGTACCACCACAGACAGCGTTCCCAAGCCTCGCACGTTATTGAGGATCAAAGGCTTGCCAAACTGACCCGCTTGCAAAAAGGCGACGAAGGCCGGCGAACGCACCAGATTGGTCACACGTTGACGCAAATCACGCTGTGGATCGAGCGAAAAATGGTCGGCTGCGACACGATTGCACCAGTGAATCTGATCCAATTCATCCAGCATCATCACGCCGTTGGGCGAAGCCTCAATGGCCGAAAGGAACTGATCGAGTTGTGTGCGCTCGCGGGCAATGGTTTTCTCCCGGTCACGCACGGCACGTTCGACCCGGTAGGCCAACTCGCCCCACCAGCCGCTATCCCGTGGTGCAGTGTCGAGCTGTGAGCCGCGCAGCCATTGCATCAGGCGATGCGCCCGAATCGAATCGACCAGCATCAAGGAAGCCACAGCACTCGCAGCGCTGAAGACTTCCGCAATGAATGGCGTCTTTAGCCAGCGTTCAAGCCAGATCCCGATCGCTGTTCCCAGCAAGACCGACAAGACGGCCATCACGACCCGCGGCAACAACCAACTCACGCCAACTCCAGGCTGGATGCAAGACTGAATTCGCGCTTCATGCCGGCAAGGCGGCAACCTGCTGAGTCAGGCGATAGCCTGCACCACGCACCGTTTCGATCATGCGGGCGCATTGCACACGCTCCAGCGCTTCCCGCAGTCGTTTGACATGCACATCGACGGTCCGTTCCTCGATGAAGACATGATCCCCCCAGACACGATCCAGCAATTGCGAACGGCTGTGCACACGTTCCGGATGGGTCATGAAGAAGTGGAGCAAACGGAACTCGGTGGGGCCGAGCTTCACTTCGGCACCATCACGGCTGACGCGGCGTGTGCCGGGATCCAAGCTCAAGCCCCCCACCTCGACCAGCGAGTCCAAAGCCTCGGGTGCCTTGCGACGCAGCACGGCACGGATACGGGCCAGCAACTCATTGGTCGAGAAGGGCTTGGTCAAATAGTCATCGGCACCTGCATCCAAGCCCGACACCTTGTCGGTCTCTTCGGCACGGGCCGTCAACATAATGATGGGCAATTCTTTGGTGCGGCTCGCACCGCGCCACTGACGCGCCAGCGCCAAGCCCGATTGTCCGGGCAGCATCCAGTCCAGAACCACCAGATCGGGCAAAACACGATCCACCTCATACTGGGCTTGGTCGGCGCTGGAGGCCAAAGTGACATCAAAACCTGCGTGACGAAGATTGATAGAAATCAGTTCTGCAATAGCAGACTCATCTTCCACCACAAGAATTCGGCTCATGCGCTTGCTCCTCAGCTCAGCGAACCAAGGCTGAACAAGCCTTGGCTATATACAAACAATAAAAGTCAAACCCCGCAGAGAGTCCGCTTCAGCGGACCATGGTTTCCACGGCTTCGGGGGTGTTGTGGCGCACGTCAGTGCCCTTCACCACATAGATGATCACTTCGGCCAGGTTCTTGGCGTGGTCGCCCACACGTTCGATGGCCTTGGCCACGAAGACCAGATCGATCGAGGACGAAATCGTGCGCGGATCTTCCATCATGTAGGTGATCAGCTTGCGCATCAGACCATCAAACTCTTTGTCGATCTGGTCGTCTTGCTTCAGCACCTCAACGGCCTTTTCAACATCCAATCGAGCGAAGGCATCCAAGGCCTTGCGCAACAAGGCCGTGGCCAATTCAGCCTCGAAGGCCAAGTCGGACATCGGCAGACGCAAGCGGCTGGAAACACCCGAATTGATCAGGCGCTGCACGGTGCGTGCAATACGCGCAGCCTCGTCGCCGACGCGCTCAAGATTGGCGATCGTTTTGGAAATGGCGATCAGCAAACGCAAGTCACGGGCGGTCGGCTGGCGGCGCGCAATGATGCCGGACAGATCACGGTCAATCTCCACTTCCATGGTATTGACCTGCTCTTCTTGCTTGAGCACCACGCTGGCGATGTCGCTGCTGAACGAGGTCAAGGCCAACACGGCTTGCGCCACCTGGGACTCGACCAGGCCGCCCATTTCCAGCACTCGCGTGGAAATGCCGCTCAGTTCGGTGTCGAATTGCGTGGAAAGATGTTTATCACCCATGGCTTGATCCTGATGGTTCCGGTGAAGCGGCCTCTTTGGGTCGGCGCTGCTTCGTTGAGAGAGGTACTGCTCGTCTTGCTATCTACTATCGAGTTATGCGGACGGCGAACCGTGTTGCGTCAGTTCGCCTTCTCCGGTCAGCCGAAGCGTCCAGTAATGTAGTCCTCGGTGTCCTTGCGCTTGGGCTTCATGAACAGCTCTGTGGTCGGCCCGAACTCGATCAAGTCGCCCAGATACATATAGGCGGTGTAGTCCGAGCAACGCGCCGCTTGCTGCATGTTGTGGGTCACGATGGCCACGGTGTAATCGTTTTTGAGCTCGTGGATGAGCTCTTCGATCTTGCCGGTGGAAATCGGGTCCAGGGCCGAGCAGGGCTCGTCCAAGAGCAAGACCTCAGGCTTGATCGCGATGCCGCGAGCAATGCACAAGCGCTGTTGCTGGCCACCCGACAGGCCCGAACCGCTTTGGTTCAGCTTGTCCTTGACCTCACCCCAAAGCGCCGCCTTCTTCAAGGCCCACTCCACGCGTTCATCCATTTCAACGCGGGGCAAGGTTTCGAACAGACGCACGCCAAAGGCAATGTTGTCGTAGATGGACATCGGGAACGGTGTTGGCTTCTGAAACACCATGCCGATCTTGGCGCGGATCAAGGAGACATCTTCCTTGCTGGTGAGGATGTCTTGGCCGTCCAGCAAGATCTGCCCCTCGGCACGCTGCTCGGGGTAGAGCTGGAACATGCGATTCAACGTCCGCAACAGGGTCGACTTGCCGCAGCCCGAAGGGCCGATGAAGGCGGTGACCTTGTTCTCTGGAATGTCCAGATTGATGTTCTTCAAGGCAAGAAACTTGCCGTAATAGAAGTTCAGGTTGCGAACCGAGAGCTTGGCCCGCTCGGTGACAGGCATATCAACTTTTGCGTCCATGATGAACTCCGCTCTATCTATCAATGCTTATTCTTGAAAAGTACGCGCGCCAGAATGTTCAGGAACAACACCCCAACGGTGATGATGAACACACCCGCCCAAGCCAGCTTCTGCCAGTTTTCATAAGGGCTCATCGCGAACTTGAAGATGGTGACCGGCAAGCTGGCCATCGGCTGGCTCAGATCGGAAGTCCAGAACTGGTTGGACAAGGCCGTGAACAACAAAGGCGCGGTCTCGCCCGAGATGCGAGCCAGAGCCAGCAAAATGCCGGTCAGCACACCTGCTCGCGCTGACTTCAAGGTCACCGAAGCGATCACTTTCCACTTCGGCGTCCCCAAGGCATAAGCGGCTTCGCGCAAGGCGTTCGGAATAAGGCTCAGCATGTTCTCGGTGGTTCGAATCACCACCGGAATCACGATCAAGGCCAAGGCCAAGATGCCGGCGAAGCCGGAGAAGCTCTGCATGCGCGCCACCACCAGGCCGTAAATGAACAAGCCCACCACAATCGAAGGTGCCGACAGCAAGATGTCGTTGATGAAACGCACCGTGGAACCCAACCAAGTCTTCTGGCCATACTCAGCCAAATAGATGCCGGCCATGATGCCAATGGGCGTACCCAAGGCTGTGGCCAAACCGACCATCGCCATCGAACCGAATATCGCATTTGCCAAACCGCCGCTTGCAGCCATCGGTGGCGGCGTCATCTCGGTAAAGGTGGCCATGGTCAGGCCGCCAATCCCCAAACGTACGGTCTCAAAGAGGATCCACATCAGCCAGAACAAACCGAAGGCCATTGCGCACAAAGAGAGCGTCAGGGCGACCGCATTCACGCGCTTGCGCTTGTTATGCATGCGCAAGCGCTGGGCGTCCAAGCCCGCATCACGAGTCATGGTGGTATTGCTCATGTGCGCGCTCCCTCATTCTTCTTCAACTGCGACAACAGCACCTTGGAGAAGGCCAGGACCACAAAGGTGATGAAGAACAGGACCAGACCCAGATAAATCAGCGAGGCCTGATGCAAGCCTTCGCCCGCTTCAGCAAATTCGTTAGCCAGCGCTGATGTGATGCTGTTCGCTGCCTCAAACACCGACAGCGAATTCAATTGATTCATATTGCCAATAACGAAAGTCACCGCCATGGTTTCACCGAGGGCGCGACCGAGGCCCAGCATGATGCCGCCAATCACGCCAGTCTTGGTGTAGGGCAGCACGACACGTGACACCACCTCCCAAGTGGACGAACCCAAGCCGTAAGCCGACTCTTTAAGCATGGGCGGGGTGACTTCAAACACGTCCCGCATCACCG
The DNA here is from genome assembly GCF_049240545.1 of Roseateles sp. Taxonomy (GTDB): domain Bacteria; phylum Pseudomonadota; class Gammaproteobacteria; order Burkholderiales; family Burkholderiaceae_C; genus Paucibacter_A. The sequence continues at coordinate 11,963 of NZ_JBMLSK010000190.1, forward strand.
AGGCGATGAAGGGGATGATCATGATCGCCAAAATAATGCCGGCCGACAAAATGCCAATACCGACCGGGGGACCCGAAACCAAGGTATTCAGGAACGGGACATCACCCAGCAAACGCTGCAAGGGCTGTTGCACATAGGTCGCCAGAATCGGACCAAACACCAACAGACCCCACATGCCATAAACAATGGAGGGAACAGCCGCCAACAATTCAACCGCGACACCGAGCGGGCGCTTCAGCCAGTTGGGAGACAACTCGGTCAGAAACAATGCGATCCCGAAGCTCACTGGCACCGCGATCAACAGAGCAATGAAGGAGGTCATCAAGGTGCCGTAAATCATCACCAAGCCGCCAAACTTCTCCTGAACCGGATCCCATTCACTGGTCCAAAGAAAAGCCAAGCCGAATTCCTTGATCGCCGGCCAAGCGCCGACCACCAAGGAAATGATGATGCCGACCAGCAAACTCAGAGTCAGCCATGCCGCTCCGTGAGCCAAAAAGGAAAAAAGCTTGTCGGCCCAAGGGGCCACAGAGCGCCGTGTCGGCGGACTGGACATGGGCTGCACACGCTCGCTTGGCTGCCCGGAGTCATATGAATTGGCTGGAAGTATTGCGGCCACGAGGCCTCCGCATGGTCTGCGTTAAAGAAATCGAGATGGCTGATTAGACTGCAGCCCAGCACGCCAAAAAGCGGCTGGGCTGCTCGCCTTTACATCAGCTCAAACTCACTTGAAGCTGATGGCCTTGCCGGAGGCGTCCTTCAGGTTATCGGTCCACTGCTTGCGAACCAAGTCCTTCACCACTGCTGGCAGCGCCACATAATCCAACTCGTCAGCAGCCTTGTCGCCATTGCTGAAGGCCCAATCGAAGAACTTCAGGGTGTTGGCAGCATTGACCGGCTTTTCCTGGGTCTTGTACATCAGGATGTAAGTCGGGTTGGCCAGGGGCCATGCATCCTTGCCAGGCTGCTCGGTGGTGATTTGATAGAAGGTCTTCTTCCAGTCAGCACCGGCCGCTGCGGCCTTGAAGCCTTCTTCGCTTGGGGAAACGAAATGACCGTCCTTGTTGCGCAACAAGGTGAAGGTCATCTTGTTTTGCTTGACATAGGCGTACTCAACATAGCCGATCGAGTTGGGCAGACGCTGAACGAAAGCGGCAACGCCTTCATTGCCTTTGCCGCCAGCACCGGTCGGCCAGTTCACTGCGGTGCCTTCGCCAACCTTGCTCTTCCACTCTTCATTCACCTTGGACAGGTAGTTGGTGAAGATGAAAGAAGTGCCCGAGCCGTCAGCGCGACGAACCACGGAGATGGCTGCATCAGGCAGCGGCACGCCGGGGTTCAGCGCCGTCAGGGCAGCGTCGTTCCACTTGCTGATCTTGCCCAAATAGATATCACCCAGCACTTGGCCGGTCAGCTTGATTTGACCGGGAGCGATACCCTTGATGTTCACGACAGGCACCACGCCGCCGATCACGGTCGGGAACTGAATCATGCCGTCCTTGGCCAATTCTTCGTCCTTGAGCGGCATGTCGGTCGCGCCGAAGTCCACGGTCTTGGCCTTGATCTGGCGAATGCCAGCACCGGAGCCCACCGACTGATAGTTAATACGTGCGCCAGTCGCCTTGTTGTACGCATCCGCCCACTTGGCATACAAAGGGGCTGGGAATGTAGCGCCCGCGCCGGTCACGTCTTGAGCTTGAGCCAAAGGCAGAATAGCCAAACCGGCCACGAAGAAAAATCCAGTGCAAGGCAAATTGAATTTCATGAGCGTCCTATCGATGCTTGGAGTGACAACGATCGGCATGATATGACTCGAATATGACACGATAGTGACTCCAAACTCAAGGCCATAAAGCCCTTACAAATCGTGTCACAAAGCGCCTTTCGGCCAAAAGTCGTTCATTGAATCGTCATATTTCCTGCTTAAGCTGCGCCACTGCCCCTTATTTGTGGAGATTTTTGACATGAACACGATTCGACGCGCCTTGACCATTGCCGGCATGATCGCCGCTAGCTTGGCTCTGAGCGCATGCGCGACTGCGCCAGCTCCCGCCAACTTGGCCGACACGCTGGCTCGCAATCCGCAGTTGAGCACATTCAACCGCCTGATTGAGCAAGCCGGCATGAAAGAAGCCCTGCGAGCCGCAGGCCCTTTGACCGTGTTTGCGCCCAGCGATGAAGCGTTCAAGGCGGTGCCAGCCAAGACCATGGAAGCCCTGGCCGCCGACAAGACTCAGTTGCAAGCGGTGCTGAACTTCCACATCGTGCCCAGCAAGCTGCTTGCCGCCGACGTGAAGAACGGCAATGTCAAAACCGTCCATGGCGCCAACATCGCCTTGAGCCGCGCCGGTGATTTCGTCACGATTGAAGATGGCATGGTTCAGCAAGCCAACATCTCGGCCACCAACGGTGTCGCTCATGTGATCGACCGTGTTCTGACACCGCCCAAGAAGTAAAGCAAGCCACCACCATGATCGGGGCTACGTCGCCTCGATCCATGAAAAAAAGGCCCGCTGCAAACTCAGTTGCAGCGGGCCTTTTTCAAACCTGCGCAAAGTACTCGAAGCGCGGCACTCAGGCTGGCAGCTTGACGGCATCCGCGAGACGCTGCGCGCATCGCTGTGCCAGACCGGCATCGCTGGCTTCGACCATCAGGCGCAACAGCGGCTCGGTCCCCGAGGCGCGAATCAACACCCGACCCCGATTGCCAAGCTCGGCCGTGACTTCAGCCTGCTCTCGCGCCAAGTTGGGATTGCTCTTCCAGTCCTGCCCCATCTGCAAGCGCACATTGATCAGCGTCTGAGGGAACAAGCTGACGTCTGCCAACTGATCGGCAAGGCTGCGCCCGGTGCGACACACCGACTGCAAAATCAACAAGGCACTGACAATGCCGTCGCCGGTGGTGTGCTTGTCCAAGGCCAGCAAATGCCCAGACCCTTCTCCGCCCAACTGCCAGCCTCGCGCACTGAGCTCCTCCAACACATAGCGGTCGCCCACCTTGGCGCGAACAAAGTCCACATCCAGCGACTTGAGGGCCAACTCGACCGCCATATTGGTCATCAAGGTGCCGACTGCGCCAGAGACACGCTGACCCTGGCCCAAGCGATCAGCCACCATCACGTAGAGCAATTCATCGCCGTTGTAGAGACGGCCCTGAGCGTCGACCAGTTGCAAGCGATCCGCATCACCATCCAGGGCAACGCCGTAATGCGCCCCATGCTCCTGCACCGCCTTGACCAAGGCCGCCGGTGAGGTGGCGCCAAATCCCGCATTGATATTGAAACCGTCCGGGCTGCATCCGATCGAGATGACCTCAGCGCCCAACTCATGGAACACATCGGGCGCGACATGGTAGGCCGCACCATGGGCAGCGTCGACCACGATCTTCAGGCCCTTGAGGGTCAAGTCTGAGCCAAAGCTGTTCTTGCAGAACTCGATGTAGCGGCCACGCGCATCGCTGATTCGCTTCGCCCGACCGAGATTCGCGGAGTCTATCCAGGTAGGAGGCTCTTCCAGCGCAGCTTCGACGGACTGCTCCCACACATCCGGGAGCTTCTCGCCTTTGGCCGAGAAAAACTTGATGCCGTTGTCGGCAAATGGATTGTGAGACGCACTGATCACCACCCCCAGATCCTGCCGCAAGGCGCGGGTCAGATAAGCGACCCCGGGAGTGGGCAAAGGCCCAGTCAGTAGCACATCGACACCCGCGGACGCAAACCCGGCCTCCAAGGCCGACTCGATCATGTAGCCCGAGATGCGTGTGTCCTTGCCAATCAAGACACTGGGGCGAGTGTTTGTCTTGCGCAAAACCTGGCCGACGGCATGGCCCAACTTGAGCATGAAGTCCGGCGTGATGGGCAACTGCCCAACCGTGCCTCGAATACCATCAGTCCCGAAATACTTACGGCTCATATTGAGCACCCTCCTGAATCACTATTCGCGCATTGTCCATCAGTCACGTGACGGAATCGCAGGCGCACCAGCTGCCGCACACCAAACCTTGACGGCATCCACCGTTGGCGCGACATCATGCACACGAAGAATCCTCGCGCCTTGGTTCAGTGCAGCCAAACCTGCAGCCAGACTCGCGGCCAAGCGCTGATCCACGCTCCGGCCCGTCACGTCCCCCAGAGAGCGCTTGCGTGACCAGCCCGCCAGGATCGGGAAATCCAGGGCCAAGAGCTCGGACTGCCGCGCCAGAAGTTCAAAATTTTGGGGCGTGTTTTTGGCAAAGCCATAGCCGGGATCGAGAACTATTCGACGGGCATCAATGCCCGCGTCCATCGCACAGCGAGCACGTTCAGCCAAAAACGCAGAAACCTCGGCGACCACGTCACCGTAGTCACACATGGACTGCATGGTGCTGGATTCGCCACGCATATGCATCAAGCAGACCCCAGCCTGGGCGTAAGTGCGCAGCAATGGCAAGGCAGCCTCATCTCGCAGAGCCTTGATGTCGTTGATGATGTCTACACCCTTGTCCAAGGCGCGAGCCATCACTTCGGCCTTGCAGGTGTCCACTGACACGGGCACACCCAGCGATAGCGCGACCTCCAGCACCGGGGCAATACGCGCCCATTCATGCTCGGGGCTCAAACTTGTTGAACCGGGGCGACTGGACTCCCCGCCGATATCCAAAATGTCAGCGCCCTCCTCGACCAAATGCGAACAATGGTCTACCGCTTCTTTCGCACTGACGTGTTGCCCCCCGTCGGAGAAAGAATCAGGTGTGACATTGACGATCCCCATCACCAAAGGGCGACTCAGATCAATCTCGAAACGCGTCGTTTGCCAGACCTGCTGTGGAGCCTTGGCGTTCATGACTTTGCTGATACTCATGCGTACGACCATGAAAAAAGGGGTCGGTCTTTACAGACAAACCCCTTGTGTGGCGTGAACTTCAACTTCGCTTGAACTGCGCAAACCCGAGTCAAGTCAAAGCAAGCGACAATTCAAGCCGAAACGACCTCAATCACACGACGGCCGCAGCGCCATCCGTGGACACAGGAGGCGAGCCGCCACCATCCGACTTGCTATTGACCGAAGGCGTCCAATCCTTGGGCGGCCGCGCCGGCTTGCCAGACATGATGTCTTCAATCTGATCGGCATCAATGGTTTCAAACTCCAACAAGGCCGTCGCCATCGCGTGCATCTTGTCTTTGTTCTCCTCGATCAAGCGGCGAGCGATACCGTACTGATCATCAATGATGCGGCGAATCACTGTATCCACCTTGCGCATCGTCTCTTCCGACATATTGGTGGTCTTGGTCACCGAACGACCCAAGAACACTTCGCCTTCATTGTCGGAATAAACCATCGGACCCAACTCGTCCGTCATGCCGTAGCGCATGACCATATCGCGAGCAATCGCCGTGGCACGCTCAAAGTCATTGGAAGCGCCTGTGGTCATTTGATTCATGAACACTTCTTCGGCAATGCGACCACCGAACAGCACCGAGATGGTGGAGAGCATGCGCTCCTTGTCCATGCTGTAGCGATCACCCTCAGGCAACTGCATGGTCACACCCAAAGCACGGCCACGAGGAATGACCGTCACCTTGTGAACCGGGTCGGTCTTCGGCATCAAACGCGCCACCAGCGCATGGCCCGCCTCGTGATAGGCAGTATTGCGGCGCTCTTCCTCCGGCATGATCATGGACTTGCGCTCGGGGCCCATCATGATCTTGTCCTTGGCCTTCTCGAAGTCGACCATCTCCACCACTCGGCCGCTGCGGCGTGCAGCAAACAAAGCGGCTTCATTGACCAGATTGGCTAGATCGGCACCGGAGAAACCTGGCGTACCACGGGCAAGGATGTCAGCACGAATGTCTTGGCCGACAGGCACCTTGCGCATGTGCACATTCAGAATCTGCTCGCGGCCGCGCACATCGGGCAAGGTCACATAGACCTGGCGGTCAAAGCGACCCGGGCGAAGCAAGGCGGGGTCCAGAATGTCCGGGCGGTTGGTTGCAGCCATCACGATGACGCCGAGATTGGTCTCGAAACCGTCCATCTCGACCAGCATCTGGTTCAGCGTCTGTTCACGCTCGTCATTACCGCCACCCAGGCCGGCCCCGCGGTGACGCCCAACAGCATCAATTTCGTCGACGAAGATGATGCAAGGCGCACTTTTCTTGGCCTGCTCGAACATATCGCGTACACGAGCAGCGCCGACGCCCACAAACATTTCGACAAAGTCAGAACCGGAGATGGCAAAGAATGGCACTTTTGCCTCGCCAGCAATGGCCTTGGCCAGCAAAGTCTTACCGGTTCCGGGAGGGCCAACCAGCAGCACGCCGCGTGGAATACGGCCGCCCAGCTTTTGGAACTTCTGCGGATCCTTCAGGAAGTCGACCAACTCCTTGACTTCTTCCTTGGCCTCATCGCAGCCGGCCACATCAGCAAAAGTCGTGGTGTTGTTCGCCTCGTCGAGCATGCGGGCCTTGGACTTGCCAAAGCTGAACGCGCCGCCCTTGCCGCCGCCTTGCATCTGGCGCATAAAGTAAACCCAAACGCCGATCAGCAAAAGCATCGGCCCCCAGCTGATCAACATATTGATCAGGAAGGATGGCTCTTCGCGCGGTTTGACATCGAACCTAACGCCGTTATTGCGCAGGTCACCGATCAGGCCACGATCCAAATAGGTCGCCTGCACACGCAGCTTCTTGCCTTCATTGGTTTCAGCGAGGATGTCCGTCCCTGCCCCGCCTTCTTGCAGGGTGACCTGCTTGATGCGATGCGCTTGAACTTCGTCAAGAAACTCCGAGTAACCGATTTGGTTCCCCTGCGACGCACCTCGGTCGAACTGCTTGAAGACAGTGAACAGCACCAGGGCGATCACCATCCAAACAGCTACCTTCGAGAACCACTGATTGTTCACCGCGACTCCTTCATTCAATTCGCCCGACCGCGCCAATGGCGGCCTTGTGCACGGCATATGGGGTTGATTCTATTGCAGTCAAGGGGGGCGCCTGTTTTTGCTTAGCCCCATGATCTGGCGGACATTGCCAGACATTACCGAGTCCGCCACATCTCTTGCGATAAATCACAAGCCATTAGCGAGATTTACCGGGAGACTTCAGCCCGATCCCAACCAAGAAGGTCTCGGACGAACGATCTCGAGACGCTTTGGGCTTGATGGGCTTGACCTTCTTGAATGTGGCTTTGAACAGCTCGACCAATTGACTGTAGCCGCTCCCGTGAAAAACCTTGGCAACCAAAGCGCCGTCGGGCTTCAAGTGGTGGATGGAAAAATCAATCGCCAGTTCAATCAAGCCACCTACTCGGGCCGCATCCACGCCTTCAATGCCCGATAAGTTCGGAGCCATATCGGACACCACCACATCAACTGCACGGCCAGCCAAGGCCTGCTCCAACTGCTGCAGCACCGCCTCTTCCTGGAAATCGCCTTGAATGAACTGCACCCCCTCAATTGGATCGCAGGGCAAAAGATCGAGCGAAATGATGGTTCCGTTCAGCGCACCGACCGCAGCACCACCAACACCCGCTTCCTTGGGCGCAAAGCAGCGGCGCAGATACTGACTCCATGCACCGGGTGACGCACCCAAATCGACGACCACCTGACCCGGACGTATCAGCTTCAGCTCTTCGTCGATTTCCTTCAGCTTGTAGGCTGCACGCGCACGGTAACCATCCCGCTGCGCCATCTTGACGTAGGGGTCGTTGATGTGATCATGCAACCACGCCTTATTAAGTTTCTTGCTTTTTGTTGTGAACTTCATGTTGCACGGATAATACGCGTATGCCTGCGATTCAATTGACTCCTGCCCAGCGCAAGGAAAAACGCTCCGAAGCTCATCATCTTGACCCAGTCGTGATGATAGGCGCGGATGGACTCACCCCTGCTGTCGTCAAAGAGACGGACGCTGCCTTAAATGCCCATGGGCTGATCAAGGTGCGCATCTTCTCGGACGACCGCGCCAACCGCGAGAGCATTTTTGCCTCTTTGTGCGGCGAACTGAATGCCGCGCCGATTCAGCACATCGGCAAGCTGTTGATCATCTGGCGACCCATGCCTGAGAAGATTGACGCTGAGCGCGAAGACGGCAAAGCCGGCCCGCGTGTGGTGAAGATTGTGAAGTTCTCCAAGAGTGGCAACCATCGCCCTCAGGTGAAAAAACTTCGCGTGCTTGGCAATGAGCGCGTCGCCCAAGGCGGCGAGATCAAGCGCGCCAAGCGCCGCCTGACCAGCGTTAAGAAGATTTCGCAGGATCAGTGATCTGAGCCGGCGCTTTTGCTGCAGTGCTGCGCCAAGCCAAGGCCAGCACCAGCAATAGCTTGATCCCATAAAGGCCTAGAGACACGCCGTGCAAGGCCATGAAGCTCCATGCACCTTGCCCGGCCTTGGCCGCTGCCATCAAGGGCTGCAGCGCGTAGTAGCCTGCCACCGTACAAAACAGCGCCCCAGCGGGCAGCAAGAATTCGGCAGAGATGGGGGGCAAGCCACGATCCCGTGCCCGACGCCGCGCCATCAGCATCAAGAGCAGCCCCACCCCAAGGGACAGTTGCGCCTCCAACGAGAAGAGGCGCGCCACCACCAAGCCCGCCTGGGCGCGTTCGAGAACCGCAAAAGCGGATGGCGCAGCAAGCCCGGCGACAGACAGCAAAAGGCCGCCCCAGAGGGCGGCCAACAGGGCACTGAACCTATTCAACATACTGAACTGTTACGAAACCTCAGATGTAACGTACTTCGACCACTTCATAACGTTTGATACCACCGGGCGCTTTTACCTCGGCCACATCACCCGCCTCTTTGCCGATCAAGGCTCTGGCGATGGGCGAGCTGATGGAGATCAAACCCAGCTTCAAGTCCGCCTCATCGTCTCCGACGATTTGATAAGTGACTTCGGCACCACTGGCCTCTTCTTCCAAATCAACCGTGGTTCCGAAAACAATGCGCCCACCCGCATCCAACTCTGAAGGATCAATGATCTGAGCCGCCCCCAGCTTCCCTTCGATTTCAAGGATGCGGCCTTCGATAAAGCCTTGCTTGTCTTTGGCTGCCTCGTACTCGGCGTTCTCGGACAGATCGCCTTGAGCGCGCGCCTCAGAGATCGCATTGATCACCGCATGACGCTCGACGCTTTTCAGGCGATGCAATTCTTCTTTGAGCTTTTCAGCACCGCGCTTGGTCAATGGAATCGTGGCCATGATTTATTTCGTAAACCTTGAAAGACAAAATGAATCCGCCGCTGCGGCTCGGGGCGACCCGAAGCGCGGCGGCGGAATTCTTGAGACCGAAGTTTAGTGCAGTTCGGCGTGCAGTTCTTGCAGGGATTGCACCAGCAGACCGTTCTGGTGCTTCATCCCCTCCACCGCAGCCTCGCAGCCCGCCATGGTGGTGTAGTAGGTGACGCGCGCAGCCAATGCGGCCTGGCGGATATGACGGCTGTCCGCAATCGCGGTGCGGGTTTCATCCACGGTCGTGAAGACCAGTTGGATTTCACCGCCCTTGATCATGTCGACGATGTGCGGCCGGCCATCCTTGACCTTGTTGACCACACGAACCGGCACGCCCACTTCAGCAATAGCCGCAGCGGTACCCTTGGTCGCCACCACACCGAAGCCTAAAGCATGCAGATCCTTGGCCACCGCCACGGCGCGCGCCTTGTCGCCGTTCTTCACGGTGATGAGGATATTGCCTTGGCGCGGCAGGCGCGAACCTGCACCCAACTGGCTCTTCAGCATGGCTTCGCCAAAGGTCTTGGCCGCACCCATGACTTCACCGGTCGAACGCATTTCCGGGCTCAGGATCGGGTCCACACCGGGGAACTTGTTAAAGGGGAAAACCGCTTCCTTGACGCTGAAGTAAGGCGGAATCACCTCGGCCGGCACACGGCCCTTGCGATCCTTCTGATCCTTCAGCTTCTGACCCGCCATGCAGCGCGCGGCAATCTTGGCCAACTGCTGTCCGGTGGCCTTGGAAACAAAAGGCACGGTACGCGAAGCGCGTGGGTTCACTTCGAGCACGTAAACGGTGGCACCCTCCAAGCCGCCGGTCACATTGCCCTGGATGGCGAACTGCACGTTCATCAAACCCACCACGTTCAGGCCGCGCGCCATGGCAGCAGTCTGCTTGCGCAACTCGTCTTGCAAGGCCAACGACAAGGTGTAAGGCGGCAGCGAGCAAGCCGAATCACCGGAGTGGATACCGGCCGCTTCGACGTGCTCCATGATGCCGCCAATCATCACATCGACGCCGTCGCTGATGCAATCCACATCGACTTCCAGCGCGTCTTCCAAGAAGCGATCCAGCAGCACCGGCGACTTGTCCGACACACGCACCGCTTCGCGCATATAGCGCTCCAGGTCCTTGTCACCGTGCACGATTTCCATCGCGCGGCCGCCCAAAACGTAGCTCGGACGAACCACCAAGGGATAGCCAATCTCACGCGCCAAGACCAGCGCCGCCTCTTCAGTACGCGCGGTGCGGTTCGGCGGCTGCTTCAGACCCAGGTCATGCAGCAGCTTCTGGAAGCGCTCGCGGTCTTCGGCGATATCGATGCTCTCGGGTGAGGTGCCGATGATGGGCACGCCATTGGCTTCCAAATCGAGCGCCAGTTTCAGCGGCGTCTGGCCACCGTACTGGACGATCACGCCGACCGGCTTTTCCTTGTCGACGATTTCCAGCACGTCTTCCAAAGTCACCGGCTCGAAGTACAAGCGATCCGAGGTGTCGTAGTCAGTCGACACGGTCTCGGGGTTGCAGTTGACCATGATGGTTTC
>NZ_JBMLSK010000191.1:0-1005 GCF_049240545.1 Roseateles sp.
GCCATGGCAGACCTTATGTCATCCTCGGTGTGAAGGTACTGCCCGGGGGCCTCCATGGTGTCAATTCCATAGAGGTACATGACACCCTCCCAGATGCGATCTTTCGCGTTCACAGGCGAGAATGTTAGCGAACCCGCCTCGGACAGCTGCACCACACCGTAGGCCCAACGATCAGCCGCTTCTCTGGTCATTCGCCCGCCCAACACATCGCAGAACACACGGCGCACCGCCTCAAGATCGATTTCCACTTACCATCTCCCCGTGTAGCGCTGTCCATCCAACTGCAACTCGTCTTGGTTTTGTACTGACGCTCTGGTGTCAGGCCGCAAAGAGCATCGCTCGCGCCCGCGACGCGCTCGCCCGGGGCGAGGCGGTCTACGACACCTCGTGGTGGTAGGCCGACCAGCCCCGACAAGGCCTCTTCCGCTCCGGCGGGTGAATCGGCTTCGGCGTTTGACCCCCCGGGGGTCAAATGGCGTGCCGGTTCACAACTTACCCGCAGAGTAACTCTCACATTCGATCAGGACAAAGAGCTGGCCGACCATAAGGCGTTGTCGCCTTGGAAGCGCTGGCGCGTCAAACGCTGCCTGGGATCGGCAGCCTTGCGGTTGCCAGAATTGCAACTGCGCCTCCAGCGAAGGCAGATACACCTCACCCGAGCGCAGCCGGACACGGCAAAAGACATTCGTTCGAAGACCACGCAGCTCCGGTGCAGACGGCCCTGACGCGCCCCGCAATGCGTTTGATGAGCCGGCTCTTGAACTGTCATGCAGGGCATTCAGATGCAGAAACATTTTGGGCATTACGCATGTAATATCAATGTGTTATAGGTAGGCCAATTTGCTTTCTGCAGGGCAAACAGTGTATGATGCTCCACTGTCAGCCAGCGCAGAGGGATGCCGTGACCGACTATTTCAATGGCGACATCAGGATATTCAAGGCCGACCATTCGACCCGCCTCGCGTTCGTGCTGGCCTATCGTCACGGATTACGCGAAGGCCCGGC
>NZ_JBMLSK010000192.1:0-24499 GCF_049240545.1 Roseateles sp.
CCTCCGGCAGCGGCAGCGTCACCGGCAACTATGGCGGCGTGAACCTGAGCACCGCTGGCAACACCAGCACCGCCGCCGACATCAAGATCAATGGCGCCATTGACACCCATCTGACCGGCGGCAATGTAACGGTGACCGCCCAGCGCCATGTGCTGCAAGCCGCCGATGTGCTGGCCGGCGCGGGCGATGTGAACCTGAGCGCCAGCACCGGCAGCATCAGCCGCACCGCAGGCACCGTCGGCGGCAATGATGTGGTGCTCAGCGCCGCCACCACCATCGGCAGCAGCAGCCAGTTCATCAACACCAGCGCCGACACCCTCAAGCTGAGCTCGGCGGGCGATCAATTCGTCAGCGAAGCCGATGGCGTGACCCTGGCGGCGGCCACCACCAGCAACGGAGCCCTTGTTGTGAACGCCGGCGCCACGCTGACGGTGGGCAGCGCCAGTGGGCTCACTGGCATCAGCACGGGCAGTGGCGAGATCAACCTCAAAGCTGCCAGCTTGGCCCTCAATGCCAATGCCAGCACCACGGGCAATGCCTTCTTGGAGGCCACGGGCTCGATGTCTGCCAACGGCAGCGGCCTGCTCAGCGCCAATCAAGCGGTGCTGAGCGCCGGCGCACACATGGGTTCGAGCACACAGCGTGTGTTGACGGCAGTCAATCGACTGGCACTCAATGCCAATGGCGACAGCGCCACCACCGCCTTTATCAGCGAGTCGAACGGGCTGACCCTGAGCGCCAAAGCTCTTCTTGGCGGCGCCATCGATGTGCAGAACACCACAGGCACTTTGAGCTTGGGCAACTTCAGCCTCAGCCCCTCGTGGAGTGGGAATGCGGCGGGCTATGCCGCGCCGGCTTCCGCGCAAACCGGCATTGAAAGCAAGGGCAGCGTGACTTTGCAGGCGCTAGCCGGGCAAGTGGAGGTGGCCAAGGATCTGCAAGCCGCAGGCACGGTGCATGTGCAAGGCAAAACGGCAGAGGGCAGCACGGCAGTGTTGCTGCGCAGCGGCACGAGCATCATCAACCTGGCGGCGGCTGGCGAGAGCACCACGCTGTGGGCCGAGCAGGGCAATATCGCGGCCGACGGCCCGGCAAGCCTGTCTGCCGGCGACGCGGGAAAAAACTCTGGCGTGATCCAGTTGCTGGCCGGCAGCAATGCCAGCTCAGCCGGCGCGGTGGACGGCACCAATCTCACGATCACTCAGAACGGGAACGGCACCGTTCAGGGCAATAACGGCAAGGTCGGCGTGCTGGTGCAGACTTCGGGCCAGGGGCATGTGACCGCGCCCAAGATCATCAACCAAGGCAGCGGCAATGTGGTGCTGGCCGCGGGCGCTGCCTTGGCAGCGGGCAATGCCGGCGGTGGACAGGTCAAAACCGTGGGGGCCAACACCACCGCGCAGCAAGGGGGTGGCAAAACCTATGTTTACACCGGTGCCGCTGCCAGCTCGGGCGACCTGAAGATCATCGACAGCGGCTTCAGCACGCTGTACCTCTCGCCGGTGGATGGCAACAGGGCCAACGCCAAGACCAACACCGACTTCGCGTCTGGACCTCAGCAAAACAGCGGCACCAACAGCCAGGTCATGGCGCGGGAGCGTTTGAGCTTTAGCGACAAGATCAATTCCGCTCAGTTGCGCATCACTTATGGCGATGCGGACCCGACTGCGGGCGCGGTCAAAGAGGCATTGAAGGCGGCCAACACGGTGAACGGCAGCTCCATCGTCGAAACCGTGGCTGCCGGCTCCAACAGCTACCAGGTCACACGCGCGGCCATCATCGATGACTTGAGCATCATCGACCCTGCGGCCCATGGAAGCCCGCGCCACGCCGGCACGGTGGCCAACGGCTTTGCAGCAGGCTACGACTACGGACTGAGCGGCAATAACTTTGAGGTGAACACGGCCACCGGGACCGCAAAGCTCTTTGTCGACCCCAAGCTGCTGACACTGCGAGCCACCAAGGTTTACGACGGCAGCACCGACATGACAGGCTATGTCGACATCAGCGGCTTGGTGGACGGCCAGACCTTGAATTACAGCGGCGCCACCGCCAACGGCAAGAACGTCAGCGCAGGTGTAAAAGCCAGCTTCATCAACGCCATCCGCCTGGCCGATGGCGCAGGCGCAAACGCAGGGCTGGCTTCCGACTATGTCTTGCCGGATCTGACCCAGGCCAGTGGCAACAACCAAGCCAGCGTGACTGCCCGCACGGTGACGCTGAACGCGAGCAAAACCTATGACGGCAAGACCAGCCTGAGCGGGACTCAGCTCACCCTCGGCAATCTGGTGGCTGGCGAGACGCTGGGCTACCAAGACGCCCAACTCAACAGCAAGAATGTGTGGGAGGCCGATCACGTCAGCGCCCTGACCTTGCTCGACGGCGCAGGGGGCGGCCTGGCCAGCAACTATGCGACACCGGACTTGAGCCAGCGTGTCGCGGGCGTCAACGAAGCCCAGGTGAGCAAAGCCCGGCTGTCTGTGACCATCACTGGTGAGGCCCGCAAGGTCTATGACGGCGGCACCGAAGCGCAACTCAAGGCCAGCAACTTCTTGCTGAGCGGTCTGGCGGACGGCGACAGCGGCACGCTGGGCTTTGCAGACCCCGCCCAGGCGATCACCGGCACCTATGCCAGCAAAAATGTGCGCGACAACACGCCGGCCAGCAAGGGCCGGGTCAGCGCCACCGTGGACAACAGCCTGGTGCAACTGACCCAGGGCGACGCTCGTAACTACGATCTGCCCACCGGGGACGCCTCAGGGATGGTCGGTGTAATCACGCCCAAGGCAGCGAGCGTCAGCGGCGTGGCCACGAGCAAGATGTTCAATGGCCAGGACCAATCGCAGGATCCGGCCCTGTTGACGGGCTTTGTCGAGGCTGACCTGAGCGCTGGCCGAGTTCTTGTGAGCGGCGTGGCCACTGGCCGCAATGCGAGCCGCTACACCTCTCAACTCTCGGTCTCTGGGGATGACGCAAGCAATTACGAGGTCAGCATTCAAAACGCCGACCTCACGATCAGCAAGAACAATGTCGCTCGTGTGATGTTGACCGCCAAGAGCGCGACCACCACGTACAACGGCAGCACGCAGTCGGTCAGCGGCTTCACCGCCGAGGGCTTGGTGGGCGCAGACACCGTCGACAACATCGGCGCTCAAGCAGGCGCCTCCGGCCGCAATGCTGGGGTCTACGGCACCGCCTTCAGCAACACCGATCAGCTGCAAGCCAACTATGAAAACGTGGAGCTGAAGAATGGCGCCTTGACCATCAACAAGAACAGCACAGCCCGTGTGATGCTGACCGCCTACAGCGACAGCAAACAGTACAACGGTACGACGCATTCGGTCAGCGGCTTCACTGCCGAGGGCTTGGTGGGCGCAGACACTGCCGATAACATCGGCGCTCAAGCCGGCGCCTCCGGCCGCAACGCCGGGGTCTACGGCACCGCCTTCAGCAACACCGATCAGGTGCAGGCCAACTATGAAAACGTAGATCTCAAGAATGGCGCGCTGACCATCAACAAGAACCGCACGACGCGGGTGGTGTTGACCGCCAACAGCGACAACAAACAGTACAACGGAGCCACGCAGTCGGTCAGCGGCTTCACTGCAGACGGCTTGGTAGGCGGAGACACCGTGGACAACATCGGCGCACAAGCTGGTGCGTCTGGCCGCAACGCCGGGGTCTACGGCACCGCCTTCAGCAACACCGATCTGGTGCAGGCCAACTATGAAAACGTGGAGCTCAAGAACGGCGCCTTGACCATCAACAAGAACAGCACGACGCGGGTGGTGTTGATCGCCAACAGCGACACCAAGCAGTACAACGGGGTCACCCAGTCAGTCAGCGGTTTCACTGCAGACGGACTGGTGGGCGGCGACACTTCGGACAACATCGGCGCACAAGCTGGCGCCTCCGGCCGCAATGCCGGGGTCTACGGCACTGCCTTCAGCAACACCGATCAGGTGCAGGCCAACTATGAAAATGTGGAGTTCAAGAACGGCGCGTTGACCATCAGTAAGAACACCACAGCCCGTGTGGTGCTAACGGCCAATAGCGCGGCCACCGAGTACAACGGTGCCTCGCAGTCGGTCAGTGGCTTCAGCGTCGCAGGACTCTTGGCTGACGATGCCGCCGACGTGGTCAAGGCCACCAGTGGCATCAGCGCCGGAGCCAGTGGCAAGAACGCCGGTCGCTACATCACCGCCTTTGCGGGCAGCAATGCAGATCTGGAGAACAACTACGCCAATATCGACAAGGTCGACGGTGCGCTGACCATTAATAAGAACAGCACGACGCGCGTGGTGCTGACGGCCAATAGCGCAAGCACCGAGTACAACGGCGCCACGCAATTGGTCAGCGGCTTCACCGTGGCAGGTCTTGTAGGGGAGGACGCAGCGAATGCGGGCCAGGCCGCCAAGGGCATCAGTGCTAGTGCCAACGGCAAGATCGCCGGCCGCTACACAACAGCCTTTTCAGGCAGCAATGTCGAGTTGGAGCGCAACTATGCCAGTATCGACAAGGTAGACGGCGCCCTGACCATCAACAAGAACAGCAGTGCGCGCGTGGTACTGACGGCCAATGGCGCGACGGCTGAGTACAACGGCGCCACGCAAACGGTCAGCGGCTTCAGTGCAACAGGGCTGGTGGGTGATGACACGGCCGACAGTCTGGGCGTCTCATCCTGGGCTCAGGGCAAGAGCGCGGGCCGCTACGGCACCGCGTTCCAAGGCACCGAGCAATTGCGTGCCAACTATGCCAATGTGGAGTTGCGCGACGCAGCTTTGGTGATTGATCCCAAACCCGTGACCCTGATCAACATCACAGCGGCGGATAAGGTCTATGACGGCAGCGTGGCGGCCAGCATCACCCAGGCTTCAGTGTTGGGTACCGTCAATGGCGAAACCCTACAAGTCGCTGGCGATGCTCAGTTTGAAGACAAGAACGTCGGCCAGGGCAAACTGGTGAGCATGGCTAATCCACAGAACCTGCGCTTGCTCAACGGTTCGGGTGAGTGGCGCAACTACCGCTTGCAAGCAAGCGCAGCCCTGACGACCCGCGCCAACATCACCCCCAAATTGCTGACAGTTGTCGGCAGCACGGCGCAAGACAAGGTGTTTGACGGCAACACTCGGGCTGTGGTTTCTGCTGGCAACTTGCAAGGCCTGGTGGGGGTAGAGACCTTGGTGGTCGCATCCCTCAGCGGGCAGTTCCGTGATGCGGCAGTGGGGACGGGTAAACCGGTGGATGTGAGCTATGGCTTGGCCAATGGCCTGAACGGTGGACTGGCCTCCAACTACCGTCTGGTGGGCTCAACGCTTGCGGCTTCCATCACCACCGGAAACCGCCGACCCGATGATCCCAAGCCTATTCCGCCGAATGATCGCGATCCCTCCAGGATCATCAGCGCGGCGGCCACCGGCGCTGGTGTGCCAAATCTGTGCAATGAGCAACAGTTGGACGATGCAGATGCCACGCAGAGCGCGCTCACAGAAGAAAAACTTTCACAATGCAGTTGCGACCTCACCGAAGTGAATGGTGTGTTCCTCTGTTACACGCCCCGCGCCGCAGAGTCGGACAAGAAGGAGAAACGTTCGTGAAGCATCAGGTTCTACTTCATGTACTTGCCGCCGCTTGCCTCGGGGCCTGTTTGGCCCATGCGCAGGCACAAACCGCGGACGTTGGCAATGTGCAGCGCGCCATCGAGGATCAAAGCCTGCCCAAGCGCCCACCGCCAACTGCGCCCCCGCCGGTGATGGTGGATCGCAAGCCGCTGGAGAGACTGGTCGAGGTCCAAGTCGAAGGCCGGGTGCTAAGCGCCGAGGTCAAGGCCTATTGGCAGCCTTGGATCGGTGGCCCTGTCAGTGGCGAGCAATTGCTGGCATTTGAAACTTGGGTTGCGGATCAAGGGCGCCGAGGCAGCTTTTTGGTTTATGCGCAGACGGAGGTGCAAGCCGCGCGGGGTGGTGGCCAGCGATTGAAGGTGCAAGTCGTGGCTCCGCGGGTGAAGTCGGTGGCAACGTTGCTGGCCGAGGCGTCGGTGGGTGAAGCCTATGAAGCCCGAGTCAAAGATCGTCTGGCGGCCGTTCTTCGACCAGGCGAGTTGATCGACATGCAGGCGGTGGAAGAGCACCTTTCTGCTGCGAGCTACGACCTTCCGGTGGAGTTGGGCCTGGTCTTGCGCCCCGCCGGCCCGGAGTTGGTGGATATGCTGGTGGAAATCACGCCCCGCCGGGCCAAACCCGGTGATGTCAAAGTCTCGGCGTGGCAGGTCAATAACTACGGCTTACGGCAGTACGGCGAGCCGCAGGTGATGGGTTCGGTCACCCTGGCGGGTGTGGCCTCTGGCGATGAGATCAATCTGCTGGGTCTGGGCTCGGCGGGCGTGGTTTATGCGCGGGCCGAATACGATGCCCTAACACCCAGTTTGCGGGGGCGCACACGTGCTTGGGGCAGCACCTCGAAGACCCACACCATCAAGGGTGGCGCGGCTGCGACGGTGGGCGATGCGAGTGAGTTCGGCCTGGGCTTTAGTCACTACTTGCCTCTCGATTGGCGGCATCCGGTGAAGTCGCAATACAGCATCAGTCGGCGCATGACCTCCAGTGCTTTGGCCGGATCTCATTTGAGCATCTCGGATATTCGCGACAGCCAACTCCGCTGGACCCTCAGTAGCGAGTCCATGCCCCGCGCCTGGACGCCATTTCGCGTGGACCTCAATCTTGCGGTGGGGGATTACACCAAGGTGGAGGGCGACATAACACCATTGGGTGGCTACAAATTCGTGCAGGGCTCGGCGAAGTACGAGCATCCCTTGGGCGGCGACGAGGCCTGGCGTGTCGAATACCGGCTGCGCGGCCAGTGGGCTTCGCGCAATCTCGACTCCTACAACCGCATGTCGCTGGGCGGCGTGAACGGAGTTCGGGCCTACACCACGGCAGACGGCGTGGGAGATTCCGGCGCCCAGTGGAGTATTGATTTGGTGCGCAGAGTTTCGGGCACCCAGTCCGTCGGTGTTTTCTACGACGGCGGCGTGATTCGTCCGAATCAAAACGCCGTCACCGGCTCCCTGAACAGCAGCTACACCTTGAACGCCGTTGGGGTGTCCTGGAATGGCAGCGTCGGCAGCTGGTTGTTCACCAGCTCGCTCGCCAAAGGCTTCGGCGGCTACAAGAAGGCCGAGGTGAAAGAGCCAACCGAGTCGCGGGCCAACGAGACCCGCGTGTTCGTCTCGGCCACTTACTACTTCTGAGCCGTGGCGAGAACTTCTTCCGCGGAGGGCATGCTGTGCACATTGCATTGCTAGAAGACGAACCTGATCTTGCCGCCGAGGTCCGGGCGCTTTTGGAGCGCGAGGGCCACAGCGTCATCACGTTTCGCAGCGGCAATCACATCATTCGAGCGCTGGCCCATGACCCTTTTGATCTGCTCGTGCTGGATTGGAACGTGCCCGGGCCTAACGGCTTGGATGTGCTGATCCACACCCGACAGCAACTGCAGTTGCGCGTGCCGGTGATCTTTCTGACCAGCAATCTGGCTGAGGAACAAATCGTTCAAGCCTTGAACGCCGGCGCGGATGACTACTGCGGCAAGCCTTTGCGAGCGCCGGAATTCACTGCGCGTTTGCGCGCGGTCGAACGACGCTTGGGGCCGTCCATCGCGCCCGCGTCCCCGGGAGGCGAGACCGAAGGTGGTGGATATCGATTCAATGTCGCGGAGCGCCGCGTCGATATGGGCGAGGAAAGCGTCACCCTGGGGGAGAAAGAGTTCGAACTGGCTCGGCTGCTGTTCCAAAACATCGACCGCCCCATCGCCAGGTCGCGAATCATGGCTCATGTCTGGGGGCGCGAAGAAGATGAACTGTCCCGCACTTTAGATGTTCATGTGTCTTGGTTGAGGCGAAAGCTCAAACTCGGAGCGGGTGGCGAGTGGCGTTTGTTGGTGGTGCGGGGATATGGATATCGCCTCGTCAAAGGAGAAGAAACGGTATGAAGTTGGGAAATTTTACGGTGCGAGCACTGCTGCCCCTGGTCGTTTTTGGGGCTGTTGCAGGGGCAGTCCAGGCCGCGCCTGCGACGCCGCCGATGAGTGACACCCATGTGGCCTACGAGGTCAAACGGGGAGACAAACTCGAAGCCTTGGTGGCTCGCTACATGGACGGCCCTGATGCGCTGGACCTGATTGCCAAGCTGAACCAAGTTCGCAATGTCTCAAAGCTGGACGTGGGGCGACAACTCTGGTTCCCCCGTGACCGTATGCGCCACGAGGCGGTGTCCGCCCGGGTGACGCAACTGAGCTGCAAACAAGCCCAGCTGATCCTTGGTGAGAGTGCTCGCGCGCTGCAAGAAGATGACACGCTGGGCCAGGACAGCGTGCTGCGCATTCCTGCGGGCTGCTACGCATCCCTGGCCATTCAAGGCGGCAGCAAAGTGGGCTTGCCTTCGGGTGCCACGGTCAAGCTCAAGGTCTTGCGCCGCAATGCACTGGAGGCATCCCCTGAAGTTCAGATTGAGTTGCTCAATGGTCGGGTGGATCTCGAGGTTGAAAAACGGGGTCAGAAAGATGCCCCATTCTTGGTGAGAACGCCCACTTCGGTGGCCGGCGTGAGAGGCACGAGCTTCAAGGTCGGCTTTGACGAGAAAAGCCGACAAACCCAGGTGGAAGTGCAAAGAGGCGTCGTCGGCGCCCGCGGCCTGAACGAAAACAACGAGCTGCGCGTGGGCGCAGGGCAGGGCTTGACCATCTCGGCCGACGGGCGCAGCCAAGCCATAGAGACTTTGCCCGTGCTGCCTCGCGTGCTTGGCTTGGATGCACTGGCGGCCCAATGGCAGGTGCAATGGCAGCGGTCTGACAGCGTGCAGCGCCTGCATATCGAACGGGCGGCTCAGGCGAATGAGGCCCAATGGTCGGCCCAAGACTTGCCGGCCGAGCAACCGTTTGTGCTGACCGAGCTGGGCGGTTACGCGGTGTTCTTCAAGTTGCAGGCCATGACCGCTGGCGGCTTGAGCAGTGATCGCTATGACGTGGCCTTGTGCAAAGGCATTCAACGCGCCGATGAACCTGGGCGCCCTCGATGCCATGTGCGCTTCGACCTGGAGTCCCTGAACGAAGTCCATCTTCGGCTGACGCGCCAAGAAGGTGGCAGCGCCGTCACGGTGATCGATGCCCCGGTACAAAGCCGGCAAGCCGTAGTGCGCGGTTTGCTACAAGGCCACTACCAATGGACGCTTCGCGCCAAACGCGAAGACGGCTCGCCCGCGACCTGGGAAGGAGACTTTGAATTGATCGTCGGAACGGTCAAGGAATGAGCATGGCCTGGCGTGAGAGCCGGGCTTTGCAGGCGCTGCGGGCGATGAGCCGGGAGCAGCGCCGATTTCTTTTCGAGTGGCTGACGCTGTGCCTGCTGGCCCTGGCCGCGACCGTGGTTCTCACGCTGCAAGGCTGGGGTGCCGGTATCGGTCATTTGCTCTTTGACTCCATCCAGCGCTGGCAGCCGGCCCAGGCTGGTACCGAGGTGGTGATCATTGCGATTGATGATGCCTCGATCGAAGAGCTGGGTGGCTGGCCGATCCGGCGCGACACCTACGCGCAGCTGCTGGAGCAATTGGCAGATCCGCGCGACAAACCGCGAGCCATTGGCATCGATATTTTGTTCCACGATGAGCGCCCGGAAGATGCCCAGATGGCGCAGCCCCTGCGCAAACATCGTGCTTTTCTGGCGATGGAAT
The DNA here is from genome assembly GCF_049240545.1 of Roseateles sp. Classification (GTDB taxonomy): domain Bacteria; phylum Pseudomonadota; class Gammaproteobacteria; order Burkholderiales; family Burkholderiaceae_C; genus Paucibacter_A. Next base: position 9,726 of record NZ_JBMLSK010000192.1, read on the forward strand.
ATCGGCCACCCGCAGCCGGGCAAGCCGCCCAAGCCCGTCAGCCAGGGCCCTTGCTGACGCAGGCCGCAACCGGTTTAGCGCACATCAACTTGGCCTTTGAAAGCGATGGCTTCATTCGCGGCGCTCACTTGCGGGCGGGCACGGTGCCGCACCTCGCCTTGGCCATGTCGGGTACGGAACTGGACTCTTCAGGCGGCAACAGCTACCGGCGCTTCAAACTGGTGGACCCAGCGCAGGGTTTTCCGACCGTTCGGATGTCGGATGTCGTGCAGCAGCGCGTGCCGAAAGGGCTGTTCAAAGATCGCTATGTTTTGATCGGATCCACCGCGCCCAGCCTCGGCGATCATTACCCGACGATCTACTCAGGGCGCCAGGGGGCGGGGACGCCAGGCGTCGAATTGCACGCCAGCCTGTTGCAGGATATTTTGAACGATGAGCTGATTGAAAGCGCCAGCAAACCATGGCGTTTGGCCTATGGCGCCATCGCGGTTTGCTTGGTGCTGCTGGGCTTGCTCACACTGAGCCCTTTGGTCGAGTTGTTGCTCAGCGCTGCCGTGTTGTTGGGCGCAGCCTTGTTCAGCGTCTTGGTCTTGCGCGAGTTCAGTCTCTGGATCGATCCGAGCCCCTTGCTGATCGTCGTGCTCTTGCTCAAGCCTGCCTGGGCTTGGCGACGTTTGGAGATGATCGTGGCCTTCATGAGCGGCCGAGCCAGGCTCATCCTGCCTTCGCCCAAGCGGGAGACGGTGCCTTTGCTTCAACGCCTGCAGACCGACACCGTGCTGCAAACATCGCGGCTGCTCGACCAAGCCATTGAGAGTGTGCGGGCGCGAACGGACTTTCTGAAATCTGTATTGGATGGGGCGCCCAGCCCCATGATGGTGGTGGACGAGGGCGGCCAGGTCGCCATGGTGAACGCCCGCATAGAGGAGGACTTTCCCGCCGAGTTCGTAGCCCTGCATGTGCAGGTTGGCGCCATGCTGAACTACCTGGGTTTGTCGCAACGTCTGCCGCAAGAGCTGCTGGGCGCACCGCACTACGTCAGCGTCAGCCACACCAATGGCTCCGAGCGACACTACATGCTTCGCGCGGCGGCCTTGTCGGTAGGGCCGGATTCTCTTTGGCTGCTTGCCCTGGCGGACGTCACTGAAATGCGCAGCCTGCAATTGCAGCGCGACATGACCTTGCAGCTGCTGTCGCATGACATGCGAACGCCCGTGGCCTCCATCATCGCCTTGTGTCGGCGCACTGGCCCTTTGGCGGATCCGTCCGCCATGGAAACCTTGCTCGGAGTGCAGCGGCATGCCAACAAGCTGCTTCGCTTGATGGATGACTTTATCTTGTCGATTGCCGCCGAATCTTCGCGTTATCAAATGAGCGAGGCGGTGTTTGAGTTTCTGCTGGACGAAGCCATGGATCAGGTCCAAGACCTGGCCCAGAGTCGCCAGATTCGCATCGAAATTGAGCCCAGCGCCGAACCCGTGTTCATTAACTGCGATCAGCGCTTGATGGTACGCGTGTTGGTGAATCTGCTGGTGAATGCTGTGCGACATGGGCAGATGGGGAGCGTGGTTTCGATCAGTCAGCATGTATCGATCGAGGCAGGCGACGAGCGGCATGTTGAATGCTGGATCAAGAACCATGTAGCGACCCAAGGCACCCACACCAACGCCGATCCGGCAGCGCGTGGCTTTGGTCTGGGCCGGGAGTTCGTCTCCAACGTCGTGCGTCGCCATGGCGGGCAAGTGACCTTCTCCTTGCCGGAAAGTCCCGGGCAACTGGCTGAAGTCCGCTTGCGCTTGCCATTGACATCGACGCTCGCCGCAATGGAGTGAGCCCCACATGGCCTCAGTGATCCCCTTGCCTTGACTGTGCCAATCGTCGTTGAAACGCTTGGTAAAGGTACTCCTTGGCCGCTAGAACCTGCAAACCGCCCACCTCATTGCATGCGGTGAGAAAGCTCTTGGGCGACATGCCATTGCGGCGGATCACAGCGGCGGCAGGTTCAAGTCCCTGGCCAAGTTCTTGCAGGATCCGTACAACGGGGCGTTGGTCAAACGGTGTCATGGCGATCAAAGATTGAAGGGCTGATTGGCCGCGACAACGTCTGCAACGCTGCGCAATGGGCGGCGCAGGCTGCGGCCTTGTTCGCTTTCTTGTTGCACCTGCAAGGCCTCAATCGCTTTCACGATCAGACTGTCGTCACACAAATAGTTGCTCACTTCGCGACTCAGTGCATCCATCACGACCTTGAAGGCGACCTTGGGCACCGCGCGTTCATCAGGCGTGATGCAGACAAAGAGCAAAGGAATGCCTTCGTAGATCACTTCAGCATAGTTGCCGCCTGTGATGCGAAGAGTGACCCCGGCGGTCTTCAGCTCTTGGTTCTTGGACAGCTTCTTGAGAACTTCGCAGCACAAGTGCCGCGAGACCTCAATTTCGAGCAATTCCAGATCCACCGGGGCAGGCATGCCAAAGCCGGCCCCGAGTCGGTAATAGCGCTGTCCTTCAACGACACGGGCAATACGACGCTCGAGTGTGGTTCCGCCGGGTGAAACAATCGTGCCGTAGCTGTTCCAGCGTGCGATGCGGGCTCGCTTGAAGGCGTATCGATGCAAGTCATCCAGCCTGCGCAGGGTCATGCCACTGTCCACTTCAGACAAAACCCGGCCCGCCTGATCTTGCCGCTGGTAGTCCATTGCCCATTCCATCAACTGCCCCTCTTGGGACTGATCGCTTTCGAGTGCGGTCAGCCCTGCGCGCGCTAGCACTCGAGACATCTCAATCGCAATGCGGACCTCCTCCAGTGAAGGCTCTCTCGTCAAGCGCTGCGTTTCTTCTGGCGCCTGCAAGTCATCGAGCTCGGAGACAGTGTTTTGAAAGATGAGGCTCATGATCGCGCTCCTTGGCGTTCACAAAGGCGTCCCCGTTTGAAGCGATGCCTAAATGGGGACTTGCTGTTAAAAAATCGATACCCCTAGGTTACGAGGCCACGTTCAGGCTGACTTTTAAATATTGATAAACCTGGGGCCGGCTGCTCGGCCACCGGCCCTGCGGCGAGCCCGCAGCTGTCGCTCTGTCCAGCCCCTGATGCATCCCCCACACACGGCAAATCCACCTGAAAGCGGCTGCCACGCCCGGGCTCACTGCGCGCGCGCAAAGTGCCGCCCATCAGCCCTTGCACCAAGTTCAGGGCCACGCTCAGTCCCAAGCCTTGGCCTCCCTGACCCATGCGGGTGGTGAAGAAGGGATCAAAAACACGTTCCAGCAATTCAGGGACGATCCCACAGCCATCGTCCTGCAGCCACAGCGTCATCAAGCCTTGCGAGGCCAGCGGTGTGCATCCCACCGCGATGTGGCCCGCACTGCGGCCCTCAAAAGCGTGGCTCAAAGCGTTATCCAAAAGGATCGACAGGACCTGACTCAATGCCACGGGGTAGCCGAAGACCTCGGTGCGCTCAGGAATTTCGTTATGCCAATACAGGCCAGCGGCTTGCAGTCGTCCGGCGACTGCTTGAGCACAGCGCTCACTCAAGGCTCGCAGGTCCATGAGTTGCGGCAATTCGCTGTCACGCTGAACCGAGAACTGCTTGAAGCGCCCAATCAAGTGATCTGCCCGCGCCATGTTCCGGTCGATCAGGCGCAGCCCCTCTTTGGTCTGCTCTGCAAAGCGCTCCCATTCGGAGCGGCGAAGCGATTGCCTTGCCAAGCCTTTCTCAAACAGCTGCCATTGGTCCAACACCGCGCTGGCGGCCAGACGGCTATTGCCCACCGGTGTGTTGAGCTCATGGGCCATGCCTGCCAACAAGGTCGCGGTGGCAAGCATTTTTTCGCGGGCCAACAACTGCTGCCGCAGCTCGGCCACGTGCCGATGCACATTGGCATTGTCCAAAGCGATGGCGGTGAAGGCCTGCAGGCTGCGCCAGGCCAAGCGCTGTTGGGCGCTCAAAGCACTGCCGTGACCAAGCTGGAGCGAAAGCACGCCGAGCAGGCGCTCCCCACAGATCAGTGGTGAGTGAATGCTTGTGATCCTGTCCCTCGCGAGGTCGGTGACAAGGCGGCCTTGTTCGTCATGCAGCAATTCAGTGCGCGTTCTGGCGGCGCACCACGCAGCAGGTTCAGGCTCACGCGCTTGCCAAGGAAAGTCAGCAGCGGCGTTTGGTGGCCGATAGCCCGGCGCAGCGTAAGCGCATTGCAGCCGCACATCGTCCTCGATTAACCAAATGGCCTGGCAAGGCGTACCCAGCAACTGGTCGCAATGTTCGGCTAGTACAGCAAAGATTCTGTCGTGCCGCAGCTCGTGGGTGATAGCTTGGCCCACTCGACTGAGATGCTGGAGCAATTGGTTCGAGCGCTCAAGCGCTTGCGCACGGGCCGACTCTGCCTCGGCCTGCGCCTGCAACTGCGCTCGTTCATAGCGCTCTCGTTCAAGTTGGTGGTACGAGCGAAGCGCAGCGGTGTTCAGTGCCATGTCCTGCTGGACGCGACGTTGTCGCAGAAGGGCAGCCCTGCGCAGCATGTGATAAGCCCGTTCATAGCTGCCACAGGTCGCAAACGCCTGGGCAGTCCCTTCGAGCAAGGAGGGGTCGGGCACATGCGGTTCGATGGCCTCAGCCCGGAGCAGTGCTTCCATAAAGAGCTTCAGGACCTGCAAGTCAGACCTGCCTGGACTCTCACTGCGCGGCTCGGCCTTGGCAATGTCGGCCTGCACCCACAAGAAATCGACTTCCGCGTTGTGATCGCCATGCTGCAAGGCATAGGAAAGACCGATTTCAGCGTGTTCGCGTGCGGCGCCGAAGCGTCCCAGCATCAGCTCTGCGCGGGCCAGGCCCAGATGGGCTTTGGTCTTGAGGTCTGGAGCCTGTTCGCGCCCGTGCAATAGCTGCGAGAACGCTTGTCGCGCAGCCGTGGCCTCGCCGCTGTCCAGTTCAGTATGACCAAGATAGGCCAGCGCCAAGGCGGCGGTGCGGCTATCGGGTTGCAAACGGTTGAGCGCCAGACACTCGTGCAAGAGTTCGCGGGCTTCGCTGCTGCGGCCCTGGCAGCGCAGCGCTTCACCTGCATGAGCCAGGCATAGGCTGAGCAGATTCGGCCATTGCGAATGCCGGGCCGAAGCCATAGCTTGTTGAAGCCAAGCCATGGCGGTGGGGAACTCGCCCATGCGGCTGTAGGTATGGCCCAGGTTGGTCGCAACAGTGATCGCCCGGCGCAACTGGCCCGTTTCAAGAGCGAGTTCGTGAGCGCGAGTCAGCGCGGCCAAAGCCTCGGTGAACTGGCCATTCATGCCCGCCATCACCCCACGGTAGTCTTCCAGCGCCGCAGCCTCCATGGCCGGCATGGCCTCGAGCGATTGAGGCCACTGCAACTCGGCTTCTTCCAGCGCTTGCGCAGGCTTTTCAAAGATGCGGGCACGGGCCAGGCTGGCCTTGAACAAGAGCTCACGCGATGCATCGCCGGCCTTCTGGGCAGCATCGATCGCTTGGGTCAGCGTTTGCCCGATCTCGGCGCTTTGGCCGAGGTCAGCCGCCAGGTAGTAGCGCAGCCAGTAGGCATCCGCCACACCCAAAGTGTCGCCTTCAGCCATGCAATGTTCGAGCGCCGCTGCAAGCATAGGTTCGACCGCGTCAAACTCGCCTTGCAATAGCCGGGATTCAGCCCTCAAAAGCATGAGCCGAATCTTTAGTTGAGCAGTCGTGGCCAAGGCTTCTGTGACGAGCGAGGTCTTCAGCTGAGCTTCGATGCTGTTGCACAGCCGCAGGGCCTGCTGAGGTGCTGCCTGACGCAGCCCCCATGCCAGTTTCAGTTGCTGGCCAAGCGTGAGCGGGCTGCCGGATTGCCAGGCTCTCTCAAGGGGAGCGAGCTCAGCTCGGTCGAAAAAGAGGGCAAGCATCTGGGGCAGGTCTGAAGCGGAGGCCAGGGAAGCGCGGGCTACGAGGTCGGGACCTGAAGCGCAAAAGAGCACTTGAACAGCCGAATCGCGCGAATGAGTCCTCAAGCCAAAGCGGCGAGGGCGATCAAACCCAGCAGACCCACATAGCTGACCCAAAACAGACCCGCTTCGGTCAAGCCTGTGGCCTGACGAGCACGCATGACCAAGCGAGCGAAGCCTGCGTCCAGCGACGAGACTGAAGCTGGCTGAGGCAGCTCAAAGCCTGTGCTGTGGGTCGAAACAGTGGACTCTGTCGATGTCGAAGCGGTGGTGTTCATGTGAGGACCTTGGGGAGGGGTTGGAGTGGTTCACATGTTCTCTTTTCACAATCCTTCGCGTTCTTAAGGAGTGTTAATCCAAGCGCTTCTTAGACCGCGCCTCCTGGAATTCGTGAGCAAATGCATAGCCGCTCTTGGTGCTGTGCTTCACCCGATACATCGCTTGATCCGCGGCACGGCGCAAGCCCTCTGAATCGCTCGCATGATCGGGATAAATGGCGATGCCGATGCTGGCGCCGATGTGCAAGTCGACCCCTTGGTAAGCAAAGGGCTGGGACAAGCTGTGCACGATCCTGCGGGCCACCTCCGCCGCACTGGCACCTTGCTCCAGTCGGGGAAGAAGCACAAGAAACTCGTCTCCACCGATGCGGGCCACCGTGTCCTCCTCACGCGCCGCACACCGCAATCGTTGAGCCACTTTTTTCAGCAGATGATCCCCCGCCTCATGGCCATAGTTGTCGTTGATAGCCTTGAAGCCATCAAGATCAACAAACAAGATGCCCACCTTGTGGTTATTGCGTTGGGCGGCGCGCTGAGCGACTAGCAAGCGGTCGGCCATCAAACGTAGCGTAGGCAATCCTGTCAGCGGGTCTTGCTTGCTGTCGATTTCCAGTATGTCTGCCTGAGACTTGAGGTTCAGGAGCATTCGCATCAAGGCGCCATAACCCTGCGAGCTGGTGTGCATCAAGAGCGATAAAAAGGCGCCCCCACAGAGCAGACTCAGACCGGCCAACAAGGGACTGTCTGCGGGGTGGCTGGTGACATTCAAGGACAGCACAAACCAAAGCACCAAGGTCGGCAGTGACACCAAGATTTGCCGACGCCCCCAAAGTGCGCCGGCGTAAACGCAGGCCATCAGCATCCACCACAAGCCATGAGAGCTCAGGCCATAGTGCATCACCCAGGGCAAACCAATCAGCCACAGCAAGCCTGTCAGTAATTTACTGAGCACCGCATACGAAAGATGGCGTCGATAAAATGCCAACGGCAGCAGCAGCATGGCGCAAGGCAGGCTGAAGGCCAAGGGTACATGCCAGCCTTGCTCGTGCAGAAGAAGCAGCCACAAAGGCATGCACATCAGCACCAGATAGCTGGCACCTCGCCACAGTTGGTCCAGCAAATTGAACCGCAGTTGCAACAGTTCTGTGGCGAGTTGAACGCTTCGCTCTGCTGTAGCGTCCCACTTCGGCCAATTCTTGGGCTGCAGCATCGTCATGTCCGGCATCGCCTTCCCGAAGGTCGGCACAAAAATAGATACGGCAGATGCCGAACTACGCGTCGAAAGAAAACTTCAGACCGGAGATTGACGACGCTTCTGCAGCCAGATGGCAAGGCCCAGAAGGCCGCTGAGCATCAACAAAGAACTTTGCGGCTCTGGAATCGGGGTAAGGCTGATGGCGTCGATGGAACTGCCTGCGCCATCGCTGAGTCCCGCTGCCGAAAACTTCAGCTGCGTCGTGGTGCTGGTGGCAAGCCAATTCACAGTGAAAACATGCCAATCTTGGCTGGACCCGTTGTTGAAGGGCAGGGCAGGCGCGGCGCCGCTGGCATCTCCGAGTTGCCAAGTCAGCCCATTGCTGGAAACCGGCCAACCAATGCGGTTGGCATAGGCGAAACTGAGCTCATACCATTGACCCGGCTCGGTCGTGAGGGACTGCTCGATAAAACTGTTAGCACCAAGAGCATCCAGTTCCGCATAGTTGCTGCCGTCAAAGGCCGCGCCAACGATGTTGTTGCGCAGTTCAAGGCCAGCCGCCCCCAAGTTCCACGCGGGCATTTGTCCGTTCATCAGAAAGACATAACTTCCCGATTGGAGTGACAGATTCTCGAAGCTGCCGTCCTGCACAAGATTGGCCTGGGCGAGTTGCCCGAATGCAGCCATGGCGCCGAAAAGCACAGTCCAGATTTTTTTCATCATCATCCCTTGCTCACTTTCTGTTTTGGTACAAAAAAGGTCCTTGGCGCCTTCACTTGGCTTATTCCCAAGTCCGTGACGTCAATGGCATGCTTCTCAGTGACATGCTAGGAGTGCCGCCTACGGCTGTGTCTTAAGCTTTGTTAATTCAGAGCCTGTGTCAGGCCCATCCCGTCAACATGCGCCGTCAGCGCCGTTTCCTGCACACAACAGGTTCCGTCAGATCGCTTATGACCGATGCCCTCGGTGGCCCAACGCTTATCCGACCCTTGGCGCCAGCGCCACCTTGAAATGCCTCAATGAGGATTTCATCGTGATCGAACTGCCGCCGCTGCTAACCGCAGCAAAGCTGATATCGGCTCAACGAAATGGTCAATGGCCGGTATTGGCCTACAATGAAAAAGTACTAATGGCGCCGCGTCTCTGAATACGCGCCACTGTCCGCGCCTCGCGACATATGTACTCTTTTGGTCTGCAGAGCAGCAGCCAACCGAGCCTTTTGGTGCTCCTGCGGGGATACACACCTCGCGGTAATTGATTGACCAACATCTCCAACACTTCCATACCCATGGGCCGATTTGTCGTTTCGCCCGCGACACACAAGACTGACTGCGGCCGCTTTCGCGCGTCCTTTGCGGTGCAGCGCTCCAAGGGCAACGGCAGCTATTGCCGCGTGTTCCGGTTTGACAAAACCTTTGCGTCTCATGACGCGGCCCGGCTGTTTGCAGTTACGCAGGGCTGGTTGCAGGCCTCGATGCAGCATCCCCCCGAATGCTAGGAATGTTCGTTTGACGCAGCACGCTCTGCGTCAGTTCATTCAAACGACGGACTTTCTGTCCGCGCTTTTGCACCTTGGTCGTGCGACTCCCTTCAGAAAGGCTCAGCTATGAGCAGCAAAATCTACGTAGGCAATTTGCCTTACTCCGTCACCGATGCCAGCCTGAAAAGCAATTTTTCTGAGTTTGGTAGCGTTTCTTCAGCCAGAGTCATGGTGGACCGTGAAACCGGAACCTCCAAGGGCTTCGGTTTTGTAGAAATGGCTTCTGCAGAAGTTGCATAGGCCGCCATTGCTGCCCTGCAAGGTGTCTCTGTCGATGGCCGTTCAATCGTCGTCACGCTCGCTCGCCCACGCGAGGAAAGCAACCGATCTGGCGGCTATAGCGCTGCTGGCTACACAGCGGCAAAACGCGCCGATGTCGGATACGGCACGGGTGGATTCGGCGGTGGTCGCTACTGAACTGGGTCACAGGGCCTCGACTCAAAAATGCCGGCTTTCATGAGCCGGTTTTTTTCGTCCCGCTGTCGTCGCAATGCCAGCGATTGCTCAGCCGGAGGTATGACAGGGCGCTATTGGGATGAATAGCGGCTGATTGCGGCGGATTTGCAGCGCCTGGCGCAGCTGTTGGTGATATGTCCACCGTTCTGAATGGAACGCACTCTTGGTCGGGCTTGGAATCAAGCTGGCCGTTTCCTGTGCCGATCCATTGCAGTCGAGGCTCCCGACGTCACCCAGACCGCTACTCGAACAATTCAGTTTGGCGTGCTTCCGGCACGCAAGGTTTAGTGCTGACTTTGGCTGTGCGCCGCTGCCCCGAGGCCGGCAAGCCACTTTTTCGAGAGCCGTGCCGGGCCTGCACTTGATCGGCCTCTGCGCGAGCGGCTTCGGTTTTCCGCAAGCCGTAAAGACGGTCTTTGGCGGCCGCGATTGCCGCCTTGTCATCCACGATCGGCAAGGGATAGTCCTCGCCCAACTTGCAGCCCGCCATGCGCTGCACGGCCGGGTCCATTCGCCATGGCTCGGCCAAGTAGGGCAGCGGCACGCGGGCCAGCTCGGGGACCCAGCGGCGAATGAACAGACCCTGCGGATCTTGATCCCGCGCCTGTTTGCTGGGGGAGTAGATGCGCAAGGTATTGATGCCGGTGGTGCCGCTTTGCATCTGCATCTGGCTCCAGTGGATGCCAGGCTCATAGTCTAGAAACTGCCGAGCCAGAAAGATCCCGGTCGGCCGCCAATGCAACCACAAGTGGTAACTGGCAAAACTCACCAACATCGCCCGCATGCGAAAGTTGAGCCAGCCCGTTGCCAGCAGCGAGCGCATACAGGCGTCCACCATCGGGTAACCCGTGCGACCGGTGCACCAAGCAGCATAGTGTGCGTCGTTGAAGTCGGTCTCCCGCAGTCCGTCGCAAACGCGGGCAAAGTTCTGGAACTCAATGGCAGGCTCATCTTCGAGCTTTTGCATGAAGTGACAGTGCCAGCGCAGCCGCCCGGCAAAGCCGCGCAGCGCATGGGCGAATGCGCGATCGGGCGTGCCTTGAATAGCCACTTCGGTGGCCTGGTGCACGGCGCGCATGGAGATCGTGCCGAAGGCCAGGTGAGGGCTTAGGCGGCTGCAAGCCTGTTCGGCAGTCAAAGGACTGGAGAGTGCTTGGCGGTAGTCGTGGCCACGCACCTGCAAAAAACTCTTGAGCAGGTGCTGCGCCGTTGTCTCTCCGGCGGACTGCAAAGACTTGCCGTGCGGCGTCAGCCCCAAGCTGGCTAGCGTGGGGAGCTCTGCTTGATCCAGCGGCAATGCCGCCTTGAATCGGCCGCCCAGCACATGCTGCGGGGCGTCCATGCGTGCCTGCCAAAGCTTGGCCCAGCCGGCGCGACTGCCCAAGCGGCGGACCACCCCGGTCTGGCTGTACTCCTGCCATCTGATGGAAGCAGACTTACACCAGGCTGCGACGGACAAGTCACGCTGATACGACCAGCCAGGCCCAGTCTCCTCATGACTCAGCAGATCCGTATACGCGAACTCGCTGTGCAGTTGCGCCAGCACCGGGAGGGCCGAGCCCACGCGCACCAGCAGCGGTAGACCCCGCTCGGCCAAGGCCGCACGCAACTCTGCCAAACAGGCCAAGGCAAAGTCGACATGACTGGCGTCGCATTCAGGGCTTTGCAGCCACTCTGGCTCAATCACAAAAAGCGCCACAGCGTCTTGGCAGGCTTGGGCAGCGAACAAGGGCGCGTGGTCGCACACGCGCAAATCGCGTTTGAACCAGATCAGGGCGCGCCGGCGCACAGTTGCTGCGTCAGAAAGCACTATGGACGCGAGTGAGTGGCACGGTGGCGCATCAAGGTGCTGCCTTGCAAGGCGGCATGTTTGGTGCGGCGGCCGGCCATGCGTTTGCGCCACATCCGGAATGACGTAGGTTTCAGCTGGCGGCGCATCAAGGCGATCACGGCTGACTCGTTCAAGCCAAACTGCAATTCAATGGCCTCGAAACAAGTTCGGTCCTCCCAAGCCATCTCGATGATGCGGGAAAGATCGGCTAGGGACTGCGGTGTCAGCTCGGCGGGCATGGCTTGGCTTGGCGAGGGATGGAGCTAGATTCGAGAACGATCACTGAGAGTTTCGTCGCTCCGGATATTTCGGTGTTTCTACGGGGCATTGTCAAAACCTTCCCCAGCCTTGCCTTGAGCTCAAGCCTTTGCTTCAATGGCCGATAGATACCGTGAGCTCAAGGGACTTCCTATGACCAAGAATCATCAGGCGCCATCCGAATTCGCGCAACTTGATGCCGCCCCTGGAAGTAGTTGTGGCTCCTGCGGCACGGCTGAACGGCTTGGTTTTCAGTTCGACTACCCCTACCAGCCCATCGTCGACGTGGTCGGTCGCAGTACTTACGCTCACGAAGCATTGGTGCGCGGCCCAGAAGGTGAAGGCGCCTTGTCGGTTCTGTCACAGGTCACGGAACAGAACCGCTACCGCTTCGACCAAGCCTGCCGCGTGAAAGCTATCAAGACTGCTGCGCAGCTCGGAATGACGGAGAGGCTGTCGATCAATTTCCTGCCAAACGCGGTCTATCGGCCAGAGGTCTGCATCAAGACAACGCTAGAGGCTGCACGCGTTCACAACTTTCCTATTGATCACATTATTTTTGAAGTGACCGAAGGCGAGCGTGTAGAGGACGGACCTTGGCTCGCGAAGATCCTGCGTGAATACAAACGATACGGCTTCTTGACCGCCATCGACGATTTCGGTGCGGGGTTTGCTGGCCCTACTTTGCTGGCCGATTTCACGCCGGACTTCATCAAACTGGATATGGCGCTCGTCCGCGACGTGAACGTCAGCAAATCACGCCAAGCCATCGCACGCGGCATGTTGCGTACATGCCAGGAGTTGAGCATTCAGGTCATCGCCGAAGGCGTCGAAACTCCCGCCGAACGCGATTTCTTTCTATACGAAGGTGTGACACTGATGCAGGGGTACCTATTCGGCAAGCCAGTGTTTCGGGAGATCACATCGGCAGCCATGACGTCTTGGCCTGCACCGCTCTATTGTTGACTAAAGCCCGCACTACACAGGGCCTCGGCTACAAACGCAGCTTCGGGAGATGCAGCAGGCATTCGTCCAACAAGATGTTCAGTGACCGGTTTAGGCCACTGTGGTCGTGGGCTTGCCACAACGCAGGATGCAGTACACAGCCTGTTGGTGAAGCTGACCCAACTTCCGCTTAGCGCACTGACCTACCATCGAGATTCAAGCCAGCGGGCCTTCGGCAGCTCCGTGCCCAAAGCCGAAGTTCGAGGTCAACGGCGAAGGACGGCAGCGCAGCGGTTGCCGACGGTCGTAGCTCCCTCAGTCGGGGACTGGTCTCGACAACAAGCGGTCACCGCTGGGCGGCAACTGTGGCGCGCCTGCAGTTAGGCTTGAAGGGGCTACGGGAACAGGGTCAATTCACGGTGGATACGACTTCAGCTGGCGAACGCCTGCGCCTCCGGTGCCTGAACCGCACCACCTAGGCCGGCTCGGGCTCACCATTTGACGATGCCGCGGGACACCGCGATGCCGCCCTTCAGGGTGGAGCCACCATAGTCCCTGGCCAGGCGAAGCAAGGTGGCGTGAAAGCCCAGATTGGGAAACGCGGCTTCGACGGCGCGGATGTCCGATCGCGCAAGGCCCTTGCGCAGCAGCCCCTGGCTGGCGTCGATCCAGTCGGCCTTGCGGCAGGCCTCGATCACTTCCTGGTGGGGCCCTCGGTAGGGCGTGACCTTGTGGTGCCAGTGGATGGCACCAGCCAGCACAGCCGGGTCCAGGCCCCAACCGTGTCGCTGGTTGTCGGCCAAGGCCAGGGCTTCGGAAGGCTCCAGATAGGCCAGCGCGCCATCGCTCCACAGGCCGATGTCGTGGTACGCAAAAGCCGTCTCCACCAAACGCTCAGCGTCCGGCGCCTGAGCCAAGAAGTGCATGGCATAGCTGATGGCTCGGTAGACATGGTTGCGGTAGCCGGGCAGGTCCGCACCTATCTGCGGCTGGTAGCGGGCCAGCAAGGCCTCAACATGCGGGCGGTAGGTCTTGATGAGGATAGAGCTCATGGCGAAGCGTGTCGGTTCTTGAAAGAGTCACCATTGTTCGAGCCCGACGCCCGCGCCAACAGTGGCCGAAACGCCTTTTATCGCTAACATTGGGCCAAAGTTAATCGCCCCTCACGTTGCCACGTGCCCGCTGCGCCATGTACGTTTCCCTTTCCGTATGCGTGCTCGCTTTTGAACGCATCAGCCCGTTTCACCTGTCCGTTCCCTGCGTGGTGTTTGGTGAATCGCACCCCGGGGTGCCTGCGATGCAGCTCGAGATTTGTGCGGAGCGCCCCGGCCTGATCCCCAGCAGCGTCGGGGTGGGTCTGCAGGTCCAACATGGCTTGCAGGCAATGGCCGCGGCGGATGTGGTGATCGTACCTAGCTGGTCCGACCCCGAGTTGCCGGCCTCGCCCCTGGTGCTGAAGGCCTTGCGCGCCGCCCATGCCCGAGGCGCACTCGTGGTAGGCCTGTGTCTCGGGGCTTTTGTGCTGGCCCAGGCCGGCCTGCTGGACGGGCGGCAGGCCGCCACGCACTGGGCGCATGCGGCGGACATGGCGCGCCTGCACCCCGAGGTGCAGCTGATGCCCGACGTGCTGTACGTGCAGGATGGCCAGGTCCTGACCTCGGCCGGAACCGCCGCCGCCCTCGATTGCTGCCTGCATCTGCTGCGCCAGCGCCTGGGCCAGGCCGTGGCCAACCGCGTGGCGCGCCGGCTGGTGACCGCGCCGCACCGGCAGGGCGGTCAGTTGCAGTTCATCGAACAGGCACTGCCCAGCACCGGGCGCCACGAACGCCTCAGCGGCTTGCTGCAAAGCCTGCAAACGCGCCTGCATGAAGGGCACAGCGTGGATGCCTGCGCGGCCCAGGTCGCCATGAGCCGGCGCACCTTCACCCGCCAGTTCCAGCAGCACACCGGGCAGGCCTTGGGCGACTGGCTGCTGCACGCACGGCTGCAACAAGTGCAGCAATTGCTGGAAAGCAGCGATCTGGGCATGGACGCGATTGCCGTGCAGACCGGGCTGGGTTCGGCCGCCTCGCTGCGCCGCCACTTTCGGCGCCGATTCGCCGTCTCACCGAGCGCCTGGCGCCAGGCTTTCCGGGGGCGATGAAGTTGCTCAGCCGGCCTTCAAATGGGCCTGGAGCAAAGGCACAAACAGTCATGTAGGTCGGGTCGCGACCCGCCGCCGAACCGATTGTGCAGGCTTCGACCTTGCCTATGCTGCGGTGGATGGCGGCTCTTGACCCGCCCTACAGCTTCCTCTGCATCGAGCCGTTGAGTGACTGCTTTCAGGCCGCCAATTCGGTGGATCG
>NZ_JBMLSK010000193.1:0-9947 GCF_049240545.1 Roseateles sp.
TACGGCTTGAACAGGTTGAGCAGCGGAACGCCGAAGGCTTTGAAGTCGGCAAGGTTTCGGGTGGCCCTCGGGGACACGGAAACGACGTTGGTGTCCAGCAAGACCTCCCCGCTCACTTTGCAGGCGCAGGTGCGCGCCGGCGAGCATGGCCACGGCTTGGCGGCACCCACTCAGCGCGCGCTTGATCGGCCAGAAGCAGTTCCTTCAGCGATGGCCGAGCAGCCGCCTGCAGGCGCTGCCACTCGTCCACGGGCACGAGTACAGCAACCTCAGCACCTCTCTTGGTCAACATCTGGGGCCCCTGCGCCAAGCACGTTTCAAGCAGCTCGCTGACCCGGGCCTTGGCTTCCCGAACAGGCCATGTTTTCATACGTCACCTCACGCTGACCAGTGATGTGACCAGATTGCTATCAATCACGTCGCTAGGGCGGCTTCGAGTTGCAAGATCAAGGCAAGCGCGTTCCGCACCTCCTCCTCATAGAGAGGTGGCGTACCGGAGTGTGCTGCGGGGTTGAGGACCCGCTCAGTGCAAGCCAGGATGTCGTCGATGAGCTTGATTTGACGGAGGCGTTCGACGTGTTCGTCCTGGACCAGCCGACGAAGGCGCTCGCGGTTTGTCTTGAGTCGGCCCTTGGTTGCGTTGTCCAGTGCGGCGTTGGTCTCAATGTCGTCGTTGCCCGAAGGAATCAGCAGGTCGCGATGTGCTTCGGGTGTGTTGCGTAGCACTCTCTCGTAGAGCTGCACCGGTAGCTCGGCGAGCACCTTGTTGCGTGCGGCCCGCAATGCTTCGGCCAGTCCAACGAAGTCCTTGGTGGGAATGACTTCAATATGGTCAATGAACCGCTTGGCGGTGTCCTCGCACGCTTTGCGAAGACAGAGCGCGGCCTCATCCAAGTCATTGCCATGAAGATAGTCCTCGGCCTTTTGCACATCAGTCTTCTCGTTCTTGGCCTGGATGTTGGCCGCCGCAGAACCATGAAGCCCCAAAAAGCACCATTCCGGATGGCCTGCCCCGAGCTTGCGCCGGAACTCGCGAAAGAAGCCCAGTTCGTGGGTGAGGATGATCTTTTGGTAGCTGGCGAACGTCTCGGAAAGCAGAATTTCAACGACCTTCATCCGATTGCTCATGTCGAGGCTCACGAGGAGGTCGTCCAGAACCAACAGCTTTAGGTCAGCCTCATGCAGATTGACCAAGGAGGCAGCGAAGCGGACGGAAAGAGCCAGTTGGGTCAGCTTGGCTTCATTCAGAAACGCTTGCGGGCGGTTCACCGTCATGCCGCCCACTTGAATGCCGAACTCAATGACGGGGATCGTGAACTGGAAATCTTTCTTGTTGCTGCCAGATGATGATGGGGCAGTGGTGACCGCCAGCCTCAGCGTCACCTTCGCTGGGTCCCCTGCCGCGAATTGTTCGTCGTAGAACTGCTGCGCCTGCGTGCTTATGGAATCCACGATGCCGGGGAGGATTGCGGCGAACGCAGCTACGTTCATGTGAAACGTGTCGTAGGCATCCGTACCTGCCGCCCCTCTGTGCGCATGAGGGTTCGGATTCGCGTTTCGTACTTTCAGCCAACAGTCCAACGGCACCTGGCCGCGGGTACTTACGCAGAATGGCAAGATTTCAGTTTCGAAAAGAGGCCATAGATTAAACTTCTGAGAGTTGCGGAAGTGGGAGAAGCCGAAGAAGAATCGGTAGGTAATGAAGTCGCTGGCGAGATCGCCCTTAAGGATGACGGGCTGATTGCGGGTTCCGTGAGTCGTCAGGCTTATCTGATACGTCGAGTCATTATTTGTGGCGGCATTACGTAGAGTGAGGGAGATTTCTCCAGGGTGCGGATTGAGTACGCCCTGTTCATGAATGTTGAGAAGATTCTGCGGGTCAGCTGGATCGAAGTACTTGGCGACGCCAGGAGTGGGCTTGCGCGCGCTTTGAAGGAAGGTGTAGAGCGCCCAGTAAAGGGAGGACTTTCCAGAACCGTTTGGGCCATAGACGAGGAGGTGGCGGCCTTCGAGGTCTAGCGTGAATTCCCTGAACGCCTTGAAATTGTGAATATCGATACGGTGGAGTCGGGACTTCATAGCGCGCCCTCGTTTTTCACGACTGCGAGCAGTTCGGGACTATCTGCAGTAATGCGAATTAGGCGATTTCGGATGTTCGATGACGCTGCGTTCAGAGTGCGACAAAGCTCGGTGATGAACACACGCTGTTGGGACACGGCCGCGCTGGCGTCGTAGGTAGATAGGTAAGTAGAAAGATCGCCGAGGAAAAGCAAGTCCCGCTCCGCCATGTGCTCGCGAAAGTAGCACTCCATCACACAAGCATCCGATAGGTCAGCCAGAAATGTACGCTCTGCAACCGCGACCTGTGAATCCGCGGCAAATGAACGGAGTTGACCTAGCGTATCCAAAATCTTTGAGTCATGCTTCTGGATAACGGGAATCGGAATCACTTTGAGTTGGGGTGCCTGAAACGGAAGGTACCCACCACTCATTCTGAGCCCGTCGAAGTACTGCTTATAGGCAAATGCAACAACACTCGAGTGAAGGACAACTGCTAACGAATCCAGGGTCCATCCGTTTGATGGATTTGACGCACAGTTGCAGTTGAGCGCAGCGTATTCACCGTGTCGATCAACAAATCCCTCGAATCGAATTGCCATCTTAGCAATCAATATCTTTGGCGAAGAGTAAAGGTTGCGTCGATTAACGGAGACTTTCGGACCATCAGGCAGAATCGGATGCGACACCGTTTCACGCTGATGGCGTATCGGCTCCTGGTGCCACATATTGCAGAACGGATCAATAGTACCGGTGTTTAAGGTTTTCCAACCCGAGCTTGGAGCCGAGCGAAGCGTGGCTCCAAGTTCCTCTGCCTCAGCTGCCGTCGTTGTTGCCCTGACATGGGCTACATCGTCAAGCGTTTGACAGCCAGCCAAAAGGGATTCCAGAATCTTCAGGGAGGGTGAAAGTAGAAATCCCCAAAGATTTTCTGGGAGAAGCGTCAATGCATCTGAAGACTGCGGAGTAATAAGGTACTCGTCTGCACTGAACTCGGAGTTTCTGGTACTTGGAAGATGTAGTTGAATTTCATAGGACTCTGTCGGGCGACAACGTTCAAGAATCGTGATAACGGGATAAACACTTGCTGATTCGAAGACTGGCAAGTGGCTGACATCCGTCAATGTCCGTATGCGGCTATCGTCCAGAATAAACTGGCGCAATCCTGCGCCGTATGTAGCTGAAAGGAATTTGTTCGGTGAGATATAGGCGAGAATTCCGTTCTGCTTCAGAAACCGAATTCCGGCTTCAAAGAAGGGCACATAAAGATCCCAAGTGCCGGTAGCTGTGCGATAGCGTTGTCGTAGAGTGTCTCGGTAATCACCTCCTCTAAACTTCTTGTGCTCAATTGCGGATTGGTATGGCGGATTCCCGAAAACAATATCGAACCCGCCCGCCAGAGACTTCCCGAACATCCAGTGGGGGTCGAAGAAGTCGGAACTAGCTTGTGGATCGAAAGGATTCCAGTCAGCGACGTGCCGCGCCTTCTTGGGGGCCATCAGACTCTCTGCAAGGAGCCTCCCGAGTTCGTCTCGGAGGCCCTTGAGCCTGCGCTGGACAGCGAGCTTGTGGTCGCGGCGCTGAATGGCGAAGTGGCTGTGGTACAGCAACTCGATCTCGGCCTCGATCTCGTAGACGCGCTGGGGCACCAGTGCCAACTGTTCCATTTCGGGCAAGCCGATCAGGGCGTCGGCGGCAACAAACTTCGTTTCGAGGTTTGGTAGAGGGCGGATGCCGAAGTTGTCCTTCTTGCTGCGGTTGGTGCGCTGATCGCAGACCAGAGAGATGAAGAAACGAAGCTTGGAGATCTGGATGGCGATGGGTTGGACATCCACCCCGTACAGACAGTTCTCGATCAAGTAGAGTTTGCGGCCATAGTCATCTTCGTTGTCAGCGAAGTCGCGCTCGATGGCCGCAATAGCTGCCTCGCGGGCGAAGGCATCAGGGATCTTCGTGGCCGCATCGATCTGAATCTGCTGCCAGCGGGCGTTATCCGGGTCCAGTTTGTGGATGATGTAGACGAGCTTCTGCAACATGCCCATCGGGAACGCACCGGAGCCACATGCTGGATCGAGAATTTTGCACGTATGGATCGCGTCGAGTAGTGCGGTTATCTCGCGCTCGAGGAACGAATGTTGGCGCTCTGTGTATGCGAAGAGGATGTCTAGGCCGGTTCGAGCGTCCTCTTCGCCCATGCCCGCTTTGGTCAGCGCCGCTGTGAGGTGGGCAGATAGCGCCGCATCCACCATGTACTCCACGATGGGGCGCGGGGTGTAGAAAGATCCAGTTTGTTTGCGCGCAGTGCTCTTGGTTTCCTCGTTGTACGAGGCGAGGAGGTTCTCGAATACCTTGCCTAATAGTTCCGGGTCAAGGGCGATCTCTTGATCAATCGGTGTGTTCTCGACGATGGTGAACTTGTACGAATGAAGGATGCGCAGCAAGCCGCGGACCTTCTCGTTCTTCCGCTTTGGTTCACCGTAAGCGTCAGAGAGATCCACTGTCTGCTCTTTGGCGAAAAACAAGCGATTTGGAACCGTTGGGCGCTTCTTCTTGTTTCGCGAGAAACCGTCAACGTAGAGCTTCTTTCCAGTGCTGTCCTCGATACGATCGAGACACTCAAACAAGCCACCGTTTAGAAACGGAACCTCAGCAAAGAGGTCGAGCGCGGCGACCGGATCGCGGAAGTGCTCCTCGTAGCGGTACAGGGTATCCACGCCATAGGTGGCGCGGTTCTTCTGAAACCCCTCGTCGCGTGCGAAGCCGCGATAGGGCTGCCCGCTTTTGTCTTTGCCCATGCGCTGGTTGAGCGTGGCAAAGAACAGGTTCTGCAAGATTGCTTGGTGAAACGTCGATGCATCGGGCGACTGATCGTTCAGGATACGCTTCAGTTCCGCCTCAACGAAAAGCTTCTCGGGGACAAGGCCCTTTTCCTTCAAAAACCAGCAGAAGATGAGCCGCGTGAGCAGGCGGATGAGTGAGGTGGCCCGGCGCCTCCCGTCATCTTTCTCAGTATCGGACGGGAAGTCGACCTGCGGCAGCGCCCAGAAGTACCAGTTCGCCAGTTCGCGATAGAAACGCTTGTTCAGCAGTTCGACGTTGAAGATCTCCTCCCAGGCGGCGTGAAGGTTGTCGAAGCTGTCGATCGGAATGCGCTGGGGATGGACGAGGTTGGGAAAGGCAAACGAGGAAAGGATGTCGAGGTGCCCCCGATGGGGTTGGGTGAGCCTAATATCGCGAATGATCGTGACCTTGCCAAGGACGTCTTTGGAAGTCTCACGCTTGTGTTGGCGCCGATTGATGACCGTGATGGATAGCACCGGTTCTTTGTCCACAAGGTGCTTGATGAGCACCATGACGGGCATAGGAAAGACGCGGTTGATCTGTCGCGCAATGCCCGTGAGCTTGCTGCGCGTGTAGTTGCCGCCGTTGAGTTCGATGGCGAAGAAGACATATGACCTCAGGAGACCGGGGTGGACGGTCGTGTCTTGGAACAAACTGGCGTGGCGGGACAATTCCTCATCGGTGAGTTGAAACAATAGATCGGCCGACTTCCAGTCGGCAAACAGTGCCTTTGCTTCACTGAACTCGCTGCCACTGGCTTGTGAGCGCACCAACTCAAGAAAGGTCTGTGGGTTGGAACTGCCCAGGTTCAACGTTCGGTCAGAGCTGTAGCCAAGGGAACCAAGAAGCTGGGTGGCGGCTAGGCGAAGCGGCTGCTGCGAGAAAGTGGCAAGCGCTGCAAGAACTGTCTCGCGAGAATCGATTTCAGTGGTCATGGTTCTCTTCGGCGTCGGCGATGACGAGCCAGGTAACGAGATCGAAGTCGTCGCCGCTGGACGTTGGCGCCTCACTGTTCTTGGGCAGTACGGCGCCACGTTCCGAGAACAGCGAGGTAGCGGCTCGTCGCTGGAAGGTCCTCTCAATCGAAGCTAGAACTTTTTGCAGCAAGCCGTCGTGATGGCTCATGTCTGCGCCACCTTGCGTGCGCTCATCGAAGACATCACACAGCTTCTCGAAGGCTGCCGCTTCCCCCGCTGCCAGGTCTCGGAGCAAGAGGATGGCCTCTTTGGGCTGAGCGAAACTGAAACGGACGGTGCCGTCGTCGTGCACGTAGACAAGGTAGTAGGGAGCGAGCGGATTGAGCTTGCTCGCGTCGACATGTTGCCCCGATGAAGCGGGGCGTGCCCCTATAGCTGCGCGCTGGCGAAGACAGAAGATGGCGCCCGGGCGCCCAGCGGTAAACAAGTCTGTCTTGGGGGGCACAACCGCGTACAGGCCCTCCCCTGCTTCTTCTAGCTCTACGCGGTTTGCCTCCAGATAGCGCAGAAGATCAAGCCGGAACTCATCCAGCGAGAAGTCGGTGAGCGACACAGAGTCGTCCAGATCCTCGAGGTCGAGGACCTCATCCTTCAGTCGTTTGAGCTGGCGATCGCGGAAGAGCAGATCGTCCTTGATGAGGTCTTCAAGTTGGCTTGGATCGAGGAGATTGTCCGTTTGCGTGGCGGCAAGGTCCACCAGCGCCATGCGCGCTTCGACGCGAAGCTTGATCCCGAGGTAGTGATCCAGGTCAGCTACCGGCCAGAAGTTGACAAGCTGCACAGCATCGTTGCGAGAGCCGATGCGATCGATACGCCCGAAACGCTGAATGATGCGGACCGGATTCCAATGGATGTCGTAGTTGATGAGAAGGTCGCAGTCCTGGAGGTTCTGGCCCTCGCTAATGCAGTCCGTCGCGATGAGCAGGTCAATCTCCGCCGCTTGGTCCGGGAAGCGGGACGACTGTTCGGCTCGGCGCTTCGCCACTGGCGAGAAGTTCGTAAGGATGTCGTCATAATCCGTGCGCCCCAGTGAAGCGGCATTACCGCCGTCCCCACAAACCAGACCCGTGTGAATCTTCAGATCTTGTTGCGCCCACTGATCTAGGTTGGCGTACAAGTAGCGAGCTGTGTCGGCGAAGGCAGTGAACACGAGCACCTTCTTCTTGCTCTTGCCGTCGTGATCGATGGTTGGGTGAAGAACTTTGTTCTGAATGAAACCCTTCAGCTCGGCGAGCTTTCCGTCCCGCTTGGGCGTGACTGACTGGGTCTTCTCCAACAAAAACTGCAGTTGAGTCCGGTCGTTCCGAACGGCCTTTAGCCATTCCGGAAGTTTGATATGGGCGAGGTGGATTCGGCGGCGGCCACCGATGGTGAAGTCTTCTGGATCGAAATCCGGGTCTTCGATTTGGTCTGGCGTCAGCGCGTCGTAGTCGAGGTGCGGGTTGTCGTCGAGGTGCTTCTCGAAGGCCGATATGCGGTTCTCCAGCACATCTATCTTCGCAATGGTCCTCTGCAGAGTCAGCCTGAAGGAGTCCACTGAACTCTCCAGCCGCTTGAGGAAGTTGATCTTCATCATTGCGATGAGGATGCGTTCGCGACCTTCTTGGGTGAATCCGCCGAGGATCTTGTTCTGATACGCGGCGCGTACGTCCGCCGGTAGGTCGTCCCTTAGTTTGCTGGTCGGGTGGTAGAGGGCCAAACTCAGCGCGGTGATCTCCTTGTCAAGTTGTTCGAAAGACAGAAACCTCTCCTGCAAGTCAATGACTGCGTGCACCGCTTTCGGTGCAGGGCGGCGAGGGAAGCCTCCAAGGGCCTTCATCTCCTTCGCGTAGTACGACGCGATCTGCCTGCGCGATCGCGCAATGCTCAGTCCGTCCAAGAGCTTGAAGAAGTCGCCGCCGATCGCGGAGATGAGGTCACTGGTCTTTCGCTGCTCAGGCGGTCTCTTCGCCCAATTGGTGAAGTGCGTCTGCGCCTGCTGCGACGTTTCCTTGACCGATTGGATGCCCAGCTTCTCGGCGAACGCCGCGTCGGCAACCGCGCTGCGCGCTACGTCACCACCGGCAATGAAGGAAATCTGGTTGCGCAGATCGGCCAACTGGTTGTTCACTGGCGTCGCTGACAGCAACAAGACCTTCGTCCGTACGCCAGCAGACACGATGTCTTGCATCAGCCGCTGGTAGCGGCTCATTCGCTCGGTCGTGTCCCCTGGACGTTGGGCCGCGAGTTTGTTGTTACGGAAGTTGTGTGATTCGTCGATGACAACCAGGTCGTAAGCGCCCCAGTTGAGACAGTCCAACTCAAGGCCGTTGACGTTGCCTGAGTCCCGAGAGAGGTCTGTATGGTGAAGAACGTCGTACCGGAACTTGTCTTCCGAGAACGGATTGAGCGAGCTGGGGTTGCGGTAGATCGTCCAGTTGCGGCTCAGCTTCTTCGGGCACAGTACAAGCACGCGCTCGTTACGCAGCTCGAAGTACTTGATCACGGCCAAAGCAGTGAACGTCTTGCCCAACCCCACGCTGTCGGCAAGGATGCAGCCGTTGAAGTCGAGGATCTTGTTGATAGCCGCTTTGGCGCCATCCTTCTGAAACGAGTACAGCTTTTGCCAGACGTTCGTGTCGGGCAGCGCAACACGCCGCAGGCTGTCGTCAACGTCGCGTGTTCCATCGAGGTATTGCCGAAAGAGATGGAACAGTGTGAGGTAGTAGATGAACTGCGGCGACTGGTTTGCATAGAGCTTCTGAAGATCGCGCAGCACGTCTTGCTTCACGTCTTTCACCAATCGCCGATCGTTCCAGACTTCAGAGAACCACTGCTTGAGCTCTTGACGATCCCGACTACTGTCAACGATGAGGTTCAGTTCGATGTTGCTGTTGGCGCCGCTCAGGCCAAGCCCCCGAACGGTGAAGTTCGAACTGCCCAGGATCGCCTCTTCAACCCCGGCCGTCGCGATGTGATACATCTTGCCGTGCAGTAGGTTCGACTGCCTGATCGTCCTGATGTCGACCTTCTTCTCTATCCACTCGGCACATTCCCTCGCTACGCGCTTCTGGCCCAGCCGGTTGGCGACGCGCAGCCCGTCTGTATCGATGACGAAATTCTTCTTCTCGGTCTTGCTGGGGTCTAGACGATTTACGTATGAGGGCTCGCCGAAGAGAAAGTCCAGATGGGCTACGCGGTCGAGGCTTTCCTTGAGCGCGTCGTAGGCATAGATCGTGAAGTAGGCCGAGACCACTGAAAGGTGTGAGCCATCGCGGATCTTGTCGACTAAGAACTCTGCGACGGTGCCCCGGGTGTAGTTGTCTCTGACGCCTGTGTTGTTCATTGTTGTACCCGTGCCGGCGGACGCAACGCTGGATTCTTTCTGCTGAGCCGCCTCACCCCAACTTCCTCAACTCCTCCATCGTATTCGCATTGAAGAATTCCGCGCTGTCGTCGAACACGACGGTGGCGCAGCGGTGCTGCGCGGTCCAGCGGTCGATCTTGCGCTGGCCGCTGTCCAAGAAAGCTTGCATGCTCTCCAGCAGGCTGGACTTGAGCAGGCAGAACACGGGCTGCACCTGCACCACTGTCTGGCCCTGTTCGTCGGGCTCCCGGGTGGCGGCCATGGCGATCTCGGCGTCTTCGGCTTGCGCGGCAGCGGCCAGGCGTTCCACCAGATCGTTGGGGAAGTTCGGGGTGTCGCAGGGCACGGTCACCAGCCAGGGGGTTTCGCAGTGCTCCAGGCCCACCAGCATGCCGGCCAGGGGGCCGGCGAAGTCGGCTTGGCTGTCGGGCCACACGGGCACGCCCATGGATTCGTAGGCGCCCAGGTTGCGGTTGGCGTTCAGCATGGCCGAGCCCACCTGCCCTTGCAGGCGCAGCAGGCTGTGCAGGGCCAGCGGCATGCCCAGGTGGTTCTGCAGGCCCTTGTCCACCCCGCCCATGCGGCTGCCGCGGCCGCCGGCCAGCACCAGGCCGGTGATGTCTTCTGCGGGGATGGGCATCACGTCTCCAGCATGTCGAAGGCCTGGGTTTCCACCTGCACGAAGGCGCGGGTCATGGCGGCCACGGCGCGCCAGGTGTGGGCCC
>NZ_JBMLSK010000194.1:0-1633 GCF_049240545.1 Roseateles sp.
CCGTGGCCTTGTCGTTGGCGGCAATGTCCTGCCCCAGCTTCTTGAGCCCTTGCTTGAGTCGGCTCAGGTCCGCTTTCACTTCCAGCTTCATCACTCTCCCCTTCCCTGTACCGCTGTACCAGCTGTACCAGCAACGAAAAACACCGGAACACCTTTAAGAATCAAAGCTGTACCGGTGTACCGGTGAACATTCAAAGAAAGACCCCCACCGATTGACGCAAGGCCGTCGCGTGCGCACACACGCGCACATGGGTTTTGGCGAGGGCATCCGGTACACCGGTACAGCCTTGATTCCAAAGGGAAAACGCCGGTACAGGGTGCCGGTACAGCCGGTACACCGGTACAGCCGTCACTGCTCACCCCCAGCGCCATGGCCCGACCAGTCGCGCAGCACCTGCTCAAAGTCGTCCATGCAGGCCTTCGCGTGGTCGGACAAGGTCACATTGGGGGGCGGGGCCGCCATCAGCCAAAGGCGCGCCACGGGCGCGGCCTGGCCGGTGCCCACGCGGGCCTGCACCGCCTTAAACTCGCCGTCACCCGCCTCGCGCAGCACCAGGCGGCTGAACTGCGGCTTGCTCATGGGCCAGCGCTCGCCCTCTTGCATGGCCCAGCGCTTGTAGGCCCGGTATGCCTGGTCGACCGTGCAACTGCGGCACGGCAGCCCCACGATCTCGTTGCCGCTCCACGCGCGCCAGAAGCGCTCGGGGGACAGGCGGCCCAGCTCGATCAGATCCTCTTTGGCCGAGGTCATCGGCGGCGGCTCGTACCAGGCCCAGTCGGCCAGGTTGCGCGCCAGCAGCCACTGCATCAGGTGCGCCGCGCCGCCGGCCTCGCGCCACTGCACAAAGCGGTCGTACAGCGCCTGGCTGCCCCGCTTGGGCGTCCAGATCACCAAGTAGCGCCGGTCGGTCGGGTCCAGCTTGAGCGGCTCGACCTCGTTGCTGTGGAAAACGATGTTCATGCAGTTGCGCTCGCTGCGCAGGTTCATGAACTTCGTGGCGATGTTGAGGTGGCTGCTGGTGATCAGGCCCTTGAGCACGCCCTTGTGGTGCCGCATTTCGGCCCGGCTCACCACCTCGTCGCCGATGGCGAATTGGCAGCCGCTCTGCCAGTCGGTCCATTGGCTCTCCAGCTCGCGCTGGCCCACCACCTTGCCGTGCTTGCCGTACAGGCTCGCCACCACCTCGTGCAGCAGGTTTTTGCCGCTGCCCTCGTAGCCGTGGAACACAAGGGCCGTCTTGAGCTTGATGCCGGGCCGCTGCAGCGGCAGCGCGTACCAGTTGAGGCAGTAGTCCATGACCTCGGTTTCACCGCCGACGAGGAACTCGAGCAGCTCCAAGAAGGGCTCGACGTCGCCCTCGACCGGCTCCGCGCCCCAGCCCGTCCACAGGTTCACCGCGTGCGGCCCGCACGCCTCGCTCGGATCAAACACCACTTCCTCGGCATGGATCACGTCACGCCGCTCGCTCGTCATCCACAGCTTGACCGGGTCATGCCCAAAGGTATGCCGCAGGTTGCTAATGCGGATCGGCTCCTTGCGCTCTCGGTCCCAGGCCAGGTCGGTGCCGTACTGATAGGCGAAGTCGTTGAACAGCCGCTGCAGCACGCCCGTGTCGACCGGGGGCTTGCGCTT
>NZ_JBMLSK010000195.1:0-1159 GCF_049240545.1 Roseateles sp.
TGGGCAGCCTGGACCGGATCGAGGCCTGGGTGCACATCCTCGGCATGGTCAACTCGGCGCCTGGCTTCGACCGTCAGCCGGCGGTCATCAACGGCTTCACCGACCTGATCCTCGAAGTCTTCGGCCCGCAGGTCGGCGCCCATGCGCGCAGCGCCGTTGGTATGGCCGAACTGCCGTTCGGCATCCCTGTGGAGATTGAAGGCGAAGTGCTGCTGCGACCGGCCTGACGCACTGCGAAGGACACCGCAGCCTCGGAGCCTGAGGTGTCCGTTCCGGAGCATGGGGCCAGTGGCTCTGCGGAGTCTTCAGAAGGATCCGCTGCCTCGCCGCGGCATCAGATTGACCATCAGGTCTTGGTCCGCAACACACTGAAAGCGGTCATCAGCGAGACGAGTCCTGCGCAAACAGGATGGCTGGAATTGGCCGAGCCTGTGTGAAAACCCCCTCACACCGCGCCTGACGGATCCGTAGAGTTGCTGGACATATCGAGCAGCGGAGCTCATATGTCGCGATTCATAGAAGGCCAGGATCGACAGCAGGTGACGCTGTTGCCAGAGTGTCTGGACGACTTCATCGGTGAGGACAACCCGGTGCGCGTCGTCGATGCATTCGTCGCGGAGTTGAACCTCGTTGAGCTTGGATTTGAGCGGACGGTTCCGGCACGCACGGGACGCCCGGCGTACGACCCGGCGGTGCTGCTGAAGCTCTACATCTACGGTTACCTGAATCGGGTTCAGAGTAGCCGACGCCTGGAGCACGAGTGCCAGCGCAACGTCGAGCTGATGTGGTTGACGGGCCGCCTGGCACCGGACTTCAAGACCATTGCCGACTTCAGGCGCGACAACGGCGCGGGCATCCGCAACGTCTGCCGCCGCTTCGTGGTCTTGTGCCGAGACCTCAAGCTGTTCGCCCAGGGTGTGGTGGCCATAGACGGCAGCAAGTTCAAGGCGGTCAACAGCCGCGACCGCAACTTCACGCCCGCCAAGATCGACAAGCGCAAGGAGCAGATTGAGGAGAGCATCCAGCGCTACATGTCGGCCCTGGACACCGCCGATCGCACCTTGCCGCTACTGGAGTTCGGCCCGCGGTATGCGCACCTCACGGACAAGATCAAGACCCTGCGCGAGCAGATGCGTCGCATGGACCAGATGAAGGAGCG
>NZ_JBMLSK010000196.1:0-64485 GCF_049240545.1 Roseateles sp.
GGGATGCAGGATGCGGTGGAAAGGCATGCGAATTGACGCGCGCCAAACAAGTATTTCTTCGGCTTACTCACGAGTCCGATGGCTCGTCTGGTTCTCACGAACTGGGCGACAATGGATTGGAGGACGGGATTGGTTAGCCTTCGGTTAACGATTGACCCTTGTTGTCTTGGCTTGTTTCATTGCTCTCCAAGCAGCTTTCTTAGTCCAGTAGCGAAGCCTGGCTCGAAAATGGTGCGCCCACGGTCGGAAACCACTTCGCCGACTTTAGTTACTTCCCAGCCTTTTCGCTTGAGCGACTCTGGAGAGAGAGCCTTCCTGAGCGCCTTCAACTCCGAGTCTTCCAATTGATTGATTGCATTTGTAGGCATCGGCAACGTGCTATCGGCGATAGGCCGCTTGTCAACAACGAACGTCTTTTGTGACTTTAATAGGTTCAACTCAGCTGTAACGCGACCGAGTTTCGCAAGATCCCTCTTGACCAGCATTCGAAGCACGGGATCCTGAATTTCGCTTACATATTCTTGCGATGGGTTGTTTTTGTCTATCAGCTTCGGAGGCAACGGGCCCGCGAGGTGGGCCCACGCGTCAATGAGCTTGCGGTAGTCTTCAGCAGCGGAGTTGTACAGCCCACGGGCTTTCATGATGCTCTTCGACTCGCAGACTTTGCCCACATGGCTGTAGGAGAAGTCGCGTGGGCCTATCTCATACAGAGCCTTGCATACGCTATGCAACTCCTTGAGGTTGCGCACCTTTTGCGGCCGAGGTGATGTGGCCATAATTGAGTCCAAGACTTCATCTGGGGTCATCTTGCCGGTCATGATTTGATTTTCTTTAGGCTCTTCGTTGGATAGGGGAGGCTTTTCCCCAGCTGAATTTCGTTCACAGCGTCGCTAAGTTCAATTCCGAGGCTTTCGCCCAATTTTTTGCCAGCGTCGATGACTCTAATCACCTCGCGTTGACCAATGAATGGGTTAGTCGGCGAAGCGAGACGTGAAAGGCGTTGCATGAACGCGTTCCCGACGCTGAGTTGGTCCTCTTCACTCAGTTTCATGAACATTGGTGGCAGGCCCTCGTTGTAGAGCGCTGAGTCGAGCAACTGGCTGCGCCGCAGCACCGCCTTGTCCGCCCCCAAATCAGGGTAAAGATGGATGTTCTCGCAAACGCCGCAGAGTTGAAGCAACTCAGAGTCGATCTCCTCAAAGACCGCCTTAACCTCAGAGCTAGAGCCTTGAATTACTAACTGAGTGCCATCAGCCTCGCCGCCGTTGAGTACGTCGATGCAGCGCTCGATCAAGCGCCAGGTAGCTACGAGGGTCTCAGCCTGTTCGCTGAACTCGACCACTGTGGTCTCATAAAGTCGTTCTGCCGAGTCCAAAGCAAGGTGCTCGGTGAACAGTTCGTCGGCGAACTCCATTTCGGCCTTGCGCCGCAGGAGTTCTTGCCATTTGCGCTCCGTGGCGACCGCGCGATTGCGCGATTCGTCGAAATGATAGGCCGCATTGTTAAAGTGAGCAGTCAAGGCCTGAAGGTAATGTGGCTCTGTGACGAACCATCGGCATCGAACGCAGTTTCGAGCGCCTCCAGGAACGGGGTCGTGCGAGATTCTGGTTTGAGTGCCATTGAACGGCCCACCGTTGTAGCACCCACCGAGCGTCGCGTTGTCTTGCACCTGGCTGACGTTGCCCCCTACCAAGCAAAGACCATGGTGCATCAGCATCCAGCCTGCGGGATTGCGATCACCGGGATGAATGGGAATCGTCGCTGAAAGCGAGCCTGAGCTGTTGCAGATGGCATCGCGAATCAGCTTTTCGTGAGGAGTGTTGCGAAGAAAACCATGGATACTGACTTCTTTATTTGCATCTAACTGAGCTGCAGCCTCAGTAAGGGTTTCGGTGATCCTGGCGAGGCCGGGTTTCGTGTAATAGAGGGTCATGAGCAGGCGGGTATGGCCAACCAGCTTCTGCAAAATTGGGAACGGAACCTTTCCGTCGAGCGCCAATGCTGTGATGAGCGAGATTCGCAGGCTGTGCAAGGGGAAGTCGTTGAAACTATTCCTGCCCTTCTCGTCGCGGCCGACAAATACAATGGGCTGCCCGTCGGGGTGAGTTTCTTTCTTTTCGGCCAGCTTATCTTGTAAGGCCTCTAGCAAATTGAACCATGCATTCGAAAGAATGCCATCGGTGACAGGGAGTCCACGAAGTTCGACTGCTTCCTCCGGTTGGCGAAAAAGGAAGCAGGCGTCCGAATATGACCGATATTGCGCGTCGGTTTTGGCAGTGATGTGCCGCCCGCCAAGTTCCAGCCAAGCTGTCCGCCGTTTGATGGGGTTGTACTTACTCTGCCAATTTCGGAGCTTCTCGAACCAGAAATAGACGTTATCCAACTGGTCCGACGCCGCGTACCACGGCATCGTGTACCCCTTGTATGGCCCCTCCTTGTCCATATCAGCCGTCTTATTGGTGTTGATGTAGAGGATTGTGAATGGGGCATTGCGATTGGACGGATCAGGCTCAAGACGAAGAACACCCTGCTGCCACGGCTTGCGCTCGTCTCGATCTGCCAACGGATGGTCGTTCAGGATCCACTTACCTGCATCGAACTTCCAAGTGTCGGACTCGCCTGAATCAAGCAACCGTACTTGGTGAGTCCGCAGTGGCAGGAGCATCTTCATGAGCAAGGCGACCCATCGAACCGGACTCCACATCTGGTAGACGACTCGACCACCGAAAAACTGGCGCTTGCGCCAGACGCAATCAGGGTCGTCTTTGTCGATCAAGGCTAGGTCGACCTCATACCAATCCGGTGACGGGCGGCCTATTTCCCCTTCACCGGCGCCTTGTGCTCCTTGGGCAAAGGTCCAATCGCGAAAGTTGGGCCCTTGAGCCAGCATGCGCCTCAGAACATGGATATATCCGTAAGGTAGCGCTGAGCGAACGGACTGGGAGTGCCGCAGACTCCCACTTTGCTTTTGTGCTCGGGATAGGGGATTGCGAAATGCCGGTGAAACGATCAGCTCGCCGTCATCAGCCTCTTCGCTGCAGTTTCGCAGTAGCACCCACTCGAAGAACTCGTAGAGGTAGTTGTTCCGGGTGGTACGGCCAGTCATGCTCCCGGGGCCACAGCCCAAAACCGCGAAGTCGGGAAGCACCGCCCCCCTACGAAGAAATTCAGCGGGAGTGTTTGGAACTCCGGCCTGGGTCAGATAGATCTCAATGAAAGCATTGATGGCAGAAAGCCGCGGCCCCATGCCGCCCCTGACCGTCTGAAGCCATTCAACAGCCAGTTCACGCCACTGGGCAAACTGCGGATAATTCTGCCGAACATGTTCGAGGTCGGCATCGTGAGACTTGCGAGGGGTAAGCCGTACAGGAGGGGGTGACACGCCATCGACCTCTATCCAAGGACGAGCATGCTTGTGCCATGCGTCTGCAAGGGTGCGCAGATCATCGTAGATGCTGTTATACATCGACCTCTCAGCTAGGATGCCTCGGTCTGCCAGCAGCTTCCCCAAAGTTAAGACTGAAAAATCGAGTCTGCCAGCGCGATGCTCTAGGTAGCAGATGCGATGCACACCGAGAAGGCTCTCCAGCATGTCTGCGCGGTCGGTCTTCCCGCGCAGACGCCGAAACACTGCGTGCGGATTCGTCGGTGGAAGTTCTGGGCTGAAGTCAATCCAACCGGAGTCTGCTTTTGCCTGCCATGCATCGATAAGGTCAGCGTAGCGCTTCGTGTAGGCAAGTCGGCTGGTCAATGACTTGTCACTTGCAAAGACTTTCGCTTGGCTGAAAGCTCGCGCGGAGGCACTTCTGCCGAAGTCAAACTCGCCAGCCTCAAATCGATTTGAGCAGACCTCTTGCATTTGAGTCAGCAGCTTGACAGTGGATGATTTGACATTCCGTGCTTTGACAAGTTTGTCGAAGACAAAGGCAGGATCATCCTCAGGGCGAGCAAGACCCGATGCCCGGAAGCGAGGGGCCCGAACGTGGTGTCCCGCGTCGAAGTTCTCGTCCTCTCCAATTGCAAGATCGTTTGTTTCGCTACTGGCTTTTGCGTCGGCGAGTTTTTGCCAGGCGCTGAGCAGCGCGCGTTGGTTCGGGGCAATTTTCCTCAAGACCTGTTTTGTTGTAGCGGTGCTCGACTCGACGCTATCCTTTTCTACCGCAGCGGGCGAAAAATTGCGTTCGCCCCGATTGAATCGATCTCGGCACAATCGATAAATCGTCCTGAGAGTAGATAAACCGCTGCCGCGCCGTTTGGGGTCCTGCAGCAATTGCCGCAGCACGGAGTCTGGGTGCTCAGGGGGCGCAGTCGGGTCGAGGGCTAGATCCACTGCGTCGGAGTATTCTTGCCAAGCCTGACCAACCGCTTGATAGTCGGGGAACGCCGATGACATGTAGCTGCTCGGAGCCATCGTACCGGCAGTAGCCAGTCCTTTTCCTACTTCGGCCGGCTGAAAGCTGCGCACCCCAAGGTCGAACTGGGCACGGCAGAATTCATGAATGGAGGTTAGCGTAAGCTTGCGTTTTTCGCTCAGGATGGGATTCGATATCAGTCGATCTAAGGTTGCGTCGGGATGAACGGGATTAGTCATAAGAAGTACGTAGCCAAATATCAGGTGTAGCTAAACCTGTGGGCCAACCGTAGCGGCATGTCTTCACCCATCTTTTTGTGGGCCTCAGCCAAAATTGACGTGACTTCTGCTGTGCTTGGGCCTGTGTAGATCTTTTGGCTGTTCTCGGAGGCGTGGTGGAGCATCAGTTGGATGATCTTCACATCGAGCTTGGCCTTTCGCGCTTTTTGGCCGTATGCGTGCCGGTGGCCATGCGGGGTAGTGCCAAGGCTTTTCAGCGGCAAAAGCCCGATTCGGCGGCAGGCGGCTGCGTGTGCATCGTTGAACGTACCAAGCTGGTACATGGCTCCAGGGGTGCCCCGACGCAGATTGACAAACAGGAAGGGATGGTTGCGCTTAACGCGAACGAGTTGCTCTATGTAGCGGTTCCAGTGGTATAGGAAGAGCTCACCATGCCAGGGTTCAAACCAGTGCGCCTGTTTGTAATTGTCCGCGTCGTAGAGGCCACCCTTCCATCCAGCCTTAAGTTTGCTTTGCAAAAGGTGCCTTGGCTTCAGACCATAGTTGGCAGCTAGATAGGCATCCCGCCGTCCTCGACCACCAACTGTGGGGTCGCGCCAGTTTTCCGGTGCATAGCCTGCAGAGGGATGGTGGATTGTCACTAGCGCCGACCTAGGGTTCGTTGGATCAGGCACTACGTCTTGCACGTACAGATGGAATGGTTCAGAGGCGCGAAAGCCAGCCCCATGCAGTAGGAGGGTGATACAGATGCCTCGGTGATCAACTCGACTTCCGACTCCCCAGCCGTCCGTGATGAAGTCTTGGAACTTATCTTCCGGGAAGGCAGGTGACTCAAGCGCTGTTGCCACGGGCTCCCTTTGGGTGCTTAGTCTGCGGCTTTTCTTGTCACCTTCGGTGTTGGACCAAAGGTGACCAAGTAGGGAGTTCTCTCGGCGGTAGAGGCGCGCTGCCGAGTTCCACCGTTGTTCGTACACATTTGCAGCAACCTTTGGGTTGATGTTGGCCGCTGTTGGATTTTTCTTCCCCATCCAATCGAAGAAGAGCGTTAGGTCTGTGACTATGCCGCTACGATCCGCTCCGCTTTTCGGCCTCCAGTAGAGACCACTCGGATCCTCCCCTGTGCGTAAGTCAATCGTACCGGACTGCAGGGCGGTCGCGAAGTTGTCGAACACCGCTCTCGTATCCCGATTTGCGGGATTGGCATTCAGGTAGTAGCAAAACAATCTGACTGACCGGACTACCTTATCCATCCACGAAGGGCTGCGAGATAGAGCTTTCTCTTGGAGGTAATCGACCAACGGAGTCAGCAAGCCTGCCGGGGTCAACACACCGGGTATAGCTACCGTGTTGCCTGTGGCGTCAGCGCTTACCTCGACGTTCACTCGTACAAACATAGCTTGGCTTCACTTGTAGAAACAGCGTGCGCAAACTTGCCGGTACCGGCTGTTTCCGCCGATCAGCACCTGGGCGCCCTCTTGGAGCCGCTCTCCGTTCTGGTCGATGCGGATGTTCATCGTTGCCTTTTTTCCGCAGCGGCAAGCCGTTCGGATTTCCTCAAGGTTGTCGGCCAGAGTTAGAAGCGCAGCAGCACCAGGGAAGGCGTTACCTTGGAAGTCAGAGCGAAGTCCGAAGCACATCACTGGGGTGGCATTGCTGTGAGTCCACTTATGCAGTTGGCAAACCTGATCGACGGTCAGAAATTGCGCTTCGTCAATGAGTACGCATGCAACCTGATCGCCAGCCAAGCGCTCAAGGAAATCGGTGTGTGGCGTGTAGGTGTGGGCGACCCTTGTTAAGCCGATGCGAGAGGAGATGACACCGCGCCCATCACGGTCGTCCAGAGCTGAGGTGAGCAACAAAACCTGCTCGCCGTTTTCTTCGTAGTTGTGAGCCACTTGCAAAAGGGAGGTTGTCTTCCCTGCATTCATCGCGGCGTAACGGAACCAAAGGCTGGCCAAACGTCTCTCCTGGTGGGTGTAAGCGTCAAATTGACGCGAGCATCAATGCAAAAGTATGCACTTTAGCACCTCGCAGTTGAGATTTTGGGTGCTCAACGGATCTGCGAGTCCAGGCGTTCGACTGAATTTGAGGGGCTTCAATTTGTCTTTGTCTGGGTTTGTGATGCTTTGATGCAGAAACTATGTGAATATTTAGCCCGTAATAATCGCTGCGTAACGAAAAAATAGCTTTGCCATGGTGTTCCGTGAGGAGGAGTTCTTGTTTTGCTTGTCACGCCATTGTCGCAATCATTCGAAATGATGCGCCGAGCGACCTGATGACCTAGGGCATCCCCTAGATCGGTGGTGCGCCGAAGGCGAAATATGACAAAACCTGGGGCAAGCGAGGTAGTCAAACCCGGCTTTCGCCGCCTACTATCGAAGCAGAGGGTCAGGAGACTGCAAGAACTTGCAGCACAAAGGGCATCCGGATCTGTTGCGCCCCTCGCGTGACGGATCGGTAAGGCTAACCATAGATGGCAATGAGCAAAGACACCTACACCAGCGTCAGCGACAACGGCCTGCGTTATGAGTCCAAATTGGGCGGGTCTCCTTTTCTGGGCAGCGGTCACACCCGCTCCTGTTTCAAGTGCGGCAAACATCGCACGCCGAGCAATCTTCAATCCAAGCGCGTGCTAGGCCGCACCGAGGTGGTTTGCAAGCCGGCGTGTGCCAAGCCAAAAGAGAGCGTCTGAGCCGCAGATCGTCTGTTTTGAGCCTCGGGCCTGCAAGGCTTAGGTGCTGGGCTGTTCTTTGGCGTGAGAAAGCGCACATCGTGCCTTCTCATGCATTCCAAGGCGGCAGGCTTGGCCTAGACTCTGGGCTCATGGACGACACCCTCGCTTTTTCGCATCCCTCAACGCACAGGGCTTCTCAGATCCGCAGGCCGGCGCAGGCTGGCTGGTCTGTCTGGGCTGGGCGCTTGGTCTTGAGTCTGTCCGCATGGGCTGTATTCAGTCCTACCTCGGTTCAGGCCCAGAGTTTGAGTGTGCTGGTCAATCCTGGCGATGAGGGCGAGCAGTCCCGGTTTGCGGTATTCAATGTCTGGAAGTCCGCTCTCGAGCAATCGCTGCGTCGTGAACGCGCGGCCGGCATGCAGATCTCTCAATCCACCGATGTGGCGGCCGACCTCGGTGCGACTCGTTCGCGACTGCATGAGGTGTTTGTCGCGCCGGCCCATGTGATTGGCAGCGCTGTCCGTTACGGCTATGTACCGGTTGGAAGTGTGGATAAGCCCGTGCAAGCCGTGCTGGTCGCACCCGCCAGCAGTCCCATTAGCAGCCTGTCAACGGCAGCGGGTAAGCGCCTGGGTTTGCCGCTGCAGGACAGTGTTGTCACTTACTTGCTGCGCGGCGAAGTCAATGCGAGCAATAGCACCATCAAGCGCCATTTTGGCTCCGTCATGGAAAGCCGTTATCAAGATGCCTTGCTGGTCTGTTTGCAGATCCGCCGCTGCGATGTGGTGGCGGTGGAACGAGCCGTATTTGATCGCTGGCTTGCAGCCGGCGAGCCACTGAAGATGGTGATGCAGAGCAAGGTCGTACCCGGCATGGCGGTAGCCATCAAGCCAGGCTCGGCCCTGCAGCCCGAGGTTTTGCGAGCCGCGCTGGCCAGCAATCTGCCCGCTGCTTCTGGCTTAAAGCTGCAGCCGATCACGGCAAGTGGTTTTGAATATGTGTCCACCTTGGGTTACTTCACCCCGCGTTTGCTGCCCGGCGCCACCGTGGTGGATGCTGCGGCGGTAGCCCAGTTGATGAAGGCAGGTGCCGAGTACATCGATACGCGCACCGAGCTTGAATTCAAGGCGGGACGAGTGCCCGGATCCAAGTTGCTGCCTTATGTAGAGAAGAGCGCCAAAGACGCCGACTACAAGGCCGACGAAGACAAGTTTGACCTGAGCAAATTGCCGGCCGACAAGCGCACGGCCTTGGTGTTTGCCTGCAATGGCCCCGAATGCTGGAAGAGTTACAAGGCCAGCCATGCAGCGGTCAAGGCGGGCTACGCCAAGGTGCATTGGTTCCGCGGCGGCCTGCCGGAATGGCGCGGCGCGAATCTTCCGGTCGAAGCACAGTAGCTGACGGCGGCGCTGGTTTACCCCTTTCTTGGCGAGTCGCGCTGGGGCTCGAGCGAGCGCCGGCTCAATGGGGGGCGTAAATCGTCTGTTTGACTCCCGCGTGACGCAGGCGTTCGAGCATGCCGGTTTCGGCGCGTGCGTCGGTGACCAGCACGTCGATCGCGGTCGGGGGGCATATCTGAACACGACTGCCTGTGCCGAGCTTGTTGGCATCCGCCAACATGATGCAAGTGCGCGCCCGAGCCAGCATCGCACGAGCGACATGGGCCTCGTGCCAGGCATAGTCCAGCGCGCCATGCTCCGGGTTCAAAGCCGTGGGCGAGAGCAAGGCAAAGTCGGCGTGAAAACGCGCGATCTCACCCAGCGTGAAGTCGCCCGAGGTGGCGGGCACATCGGTTTGAAATTGGCCACCGAGCAAATGAGTCTCGATATCGCCGCTTGCGGCCAAGGTGCGCGCGATTTCGACCGAATTGGTGATGACATGAAGCTCGCGCACGTTTTGCAAAAGGGCTTGCGCCAGTGCATGTGTGGTGGAGCCTGCATCGATGAAGCAAGAGCTGCCGGAAGGGATCAGGCTGGCGGCCGCGCGGGCGATCGACTGCTTCTCGGGCTGATGCAGGCGCACACGCTCTTGGTAGCTGGCTTCGGCCTGCGTTTCATTGTGCTGAGAGCAGGGGACGGCGCCGCCATGCACGCGGCTGAGCTTGCCATGCGCCTCCAGCTCGATCAAGTCGCGCCGGACCGTCTCTTTGGAGACCCCCAGTTCGAGCGCAAAAGCGTCGGTGGTCAGGCGCTGTCGCTCATGCAGCAGTGAAATGATTTTGTCGTGACGTTCTGGGGTCCACATGGCTTGTATCGTCAATGCGCAGCTCACAAGCAGCCAAGCCGGGTCGGCCTATGCGGGTCGTGAGCGGGATGCTCATTAAGGACTTTTTGCATGACGCAGCGATGACGAAAGTGCCCAAATGGATCAGGCCATTGGGATCGCTCCCCGACGTCATTTCTCCAGCAGGCAATGCAGCGGAGCCGGCTGCAAGGGTGCGCGCAGCCCGCGCCCGCTGGCGCCACCGGGCCAGCCGAGCAGGGTTTCGGTAATAGGACCACAAATACGCCCCTGGCAGGCGCCCATGCCACAGCGGGTTTGCAGCTTGGCATCGCGCCAGCTGCGCTGGCCGTTCAACTCGCCCAGGCAGACGTCCTCGCAGCGGCAGATCAGGGTCTTGGCCTCGGCCAGTAGCAGCAACTCGGGGCGCAGGGCAAAGCGGGTGTGCAGCAGTTCCGCAAAGCGAAGCACTTGCCGGTGTTGCCGCTTGAGGTGCTCGGTCGATTGGCCCAGCAGGCGCAGCGCGGCGATCTGCCCTTCCAGCAAGGCTTTGTCGACGCCGCCAATGCCGGTGCACTCGCCGGCGGCAAAAACGTCTTTCAAGGAGCTTTGTTGATCCGCATCGACCGAGATCGCTCCCGCCGCGATGCGGCAGCCCAGCAGCTCGGCCAGTTCGATATTTGGCAACAGGCCGTAGCCGACGCCGAGCGCATCGCAGGGCAGCTCCCATTGCTCGCGGCCATTGCTGAGTTGCACCGCCTCCAACTTGCCCTCTCCCAGCGCACGGGTCACCCAGACGCCAGGGCGGTAGGGGATGC
Organism: Roseateles sp.; assembly: GCF_049240545.1. Taxonomy (GTDB): domain Bacteria; phylum Pseudomonadota; class Gammaproteobacteria; order Burkholderiales; family Burkholderiaceae_C; genus Paucibacter_A. The sequence continues at coordinate 10,304 of NZ_JBMLSK010000196.1, forward strand.
CGCGCAAGCGCCAGCCCAGCCCCAGTGCTTGGGCCATCTTGGCCAGTGGCAAGCGGGCCGCGAAGCCGGCCAAGGCCTGGCGCGGCGCTTGTTCGGCCACGCACAGCAGCTCCGCGCCAGCCGCTTTTGCGGTATCGGCCGAGGCCAAGAGCAATGGTCCTGAGCCCGCCAGCAGCACGCGGCGGCCTGCAATCGGCCAGCCGTTCTTGATCAAGGCCTGTAGCCCACCCGCACCGCTGACGCCTGGCAAGGTCCAGCCTGGAAAGGGCAAGAAGCGTTCCCGAGCCCCCAGAGCCAGCAGCATCTGCGGGGCTTGCACAGAGACGCCGGGCGCTTGCGGCTGCTGCAGGTTTTGCAGCCGCAGTCGGAACTCGCCCTGGCTTTCAACGGCGATCACCGCATGGCCGCTCAGCAGCTGCAGCAAAGGATTGGCCATCAGGGCCTGCAGCGTTTGCGCCCAAGGCTGGGGCGGGCCGGCTCGCCAGATTTGCCCACCGGGGCGCAGGCCTTGGTCGATCCAGATGACGCGCTTCTTCGCTTGCAGCAGTTCTTGGATGGCCGCCATGCCGGCTGGGCCGGCGCCCACCACGATGACATCGGCGTGATGCTGTGTGCTCATGCGTCGGTCTCGATGTGCATGCCGTCGAGGCTGGGCGTCATGCAGGCCAGGCGATTCGGACTGCCGTCAATTCGCACTCTGCATTCTTGGCATTGGCCCATGCCGCAAAACGCGGCGCGCGCTTCACCGCTGAGCGAGCGACGCGTGCCGCTCAAGCCGGCGTGCGCCAAGGCCGCAGCAACGCTGCAGCCGGCCGGCACCAGGCAGGGCCGGCCGTTGATGTGGACGGTGAGTTGGCGGGTGAGGAGGGGCGCGCTCATGCGAATCGTGTCGGAGTAAAAGCGCTGGCATCCAGCGTGGTGGGACGGCCCAGGGCCAGCTCGGCCAGCAATTCAGCGGTGGCCAACGAGGTGGTGATGCCCAGGCCCTCATGCCCGCAGGCCAGCCAGACCCGCGGCAAATGGGGGTGGGCGCCGATCAAGGGCTGGCCATCGCAGCTGGCCGGGCGCACCCCAGTCCAGCAGCGCAGCAAACTCATCTCCGCCAGGGCAGGCAGATAGTCGCAAGCCAGGCCCAGCATTTGTTTGAGCATCAGCGGGTCCAATGCGCGATCGGCACAGGCCGCCGCACCCAGCTGGCGCGAGGAGCCAATCAAGAGCTGGCCGCCGGGGCGGGCCTGCACATTGAAGGACACGGTGTCTGCATCCAGCACATGGGCTTTTTTGATATAGCCCAACTCCACCAATTGGTGCTTGACGGTTTGCGGGCCGCGCTGGGTGATGGCCAGATGGCCTTTCTTCGGCAGCAGCCAGCCCTCAGGCAGCCAGCGCTGACTGGCCAGGCCGGCGCAGAGCACGGTCATGGCGCCCCAGAGCTGCCGGCCATCGCGCAGGCGCACGCTGCTGCCATCGAAGCTCTCGACCTCGCCGTCGATGATCTCGGCTCGGGCCTCTTCCAGCCAGCGGGCCACCACCTTGGGCGGGTAGACGCGGGCATCATCGGCTACCCGCAAGGCGCCGCTCAGGCCGGGACGCAGCAGCGGTTCGGCGCGCGCCAGTTCGGCGGCGTCGAGCATCTCTGCAGGCAGGCCTTGTTGCTGATACCAAGCCTGCTTGCGTTCGGCCAGGGCAAGTTCTTCGTCATCGGCCGCGATCCAAAGAGTGCCGCAGCGCTGGTGTTCGGCTTGTTCGGCGTGCTGCGGCGCTTGAGCCAGCCATTCGGCCCAGAGCTGCTGGCTGCGCTGGGTCAGCTTGAATTCGGCGTCAGCACCGCCGGCCTCATCGTCCACGATCAAGAGGTGGCCCATCGAGGCGGCGGTGGCGCCGCCGCCTAAGGCGCCAGGTTCGATGACTGCAACCGAAAGGCCTTGGCGCGCAAACTCACGTGCACAGGCGGCGCCAATGATGCCGGCGCCGACGATCAAAACATCGGCATTGCGGCGCTGCTTCAGCGGCGCGGTGCTCAAGCTGCAGAGCCCGGGTGCGAATCTTGTTTGATGCCCCAGGCGAACGGGTCGCCGGGCTGGAAGACCAGGGTGGCGTCCATATTCACATACGCCCGACCTGAGATGGAGGGCAAAACCTGACCCTCCGCCGTGGCGCTGGAACCAGATTGATCGACGCGGTAGCTGGCTTCGAACACGCTGCCGATCACGCTTTCTTGGCGCCAGATCTCGCCCGGCGCTAGCTTGCCCGAGGCCGCCAGGCAGGCGATCTTTGCGCTGGTGCCGGTGCCGCAGGGCGAACGGTCATAGGCTTTGCCGGGGCACAGCACAAAGTTGCGGCCTTGGTTGGCGGGGTCTTGGGCGGGACCGATCAATTCGATGTGATCGATCAACTGACCGTTGGCGCCTGTGATGCCTTGCGCGGTCAAGGCCTCGCGAATGCGCCAGGACAAGTCGGTCAGCGCCTCGGCATGCGCCAGCGTCAGCTTCAGGCCATGGTCCTCGCAGAGGAAGAACCAGTTGCCGCCCCAGGCCACATCGCCATGCACCAGGCCATGACCCGGCACCTGCACCGCCACGGCCTTGGCGTGACGATAGGCGGGCACATTGGCCACCGTCACGCCGCCGTCGGCGGCCAAGCGGGCGGTGACCGCGCCGACCGGGGTTTCGATGCGGTGCTCGCCGGGGCCGATGCGGCCCAGGTAAGCCAGCGTGGCGACCAGGCCGATGGTGCCGTGGCCGCACATGCCCAGATAGCCCACATTGTTGAAGAAGATCACGCCGCAGGCACTGGCGGGGTCGACCGGTTCGCACAGCAGCGCGCTGACCAAGACATCGGAGCCGCGCGGCTCATTGACCAAGGCGCTGCGCCAGCCATCGTGCTGATCGCGCATGCGCGCCAGCCGTTCGGCCATGCTGCCCGAGCCCAAATCCGGTCCACCGGAAATGAGGATGCGGGTCGGCTCGCCGCCGGTGTGAGAGTCAATGAATCGCATGGCTGTGGCGCAGTGTGAGGGGGGTATGTGTCAGGCGATCACCGCCTGGGCATAAGAGCGTAAATAGTCCAGCAAGGCATCCGAGGCGGCGGCTGCTGCGTTGGGCTCGCCCTCAGCAATCGCTTGGGCCAGCGCCAAATGGCAGCGCGCGCCTTCGCTCATATCGCCTTGGTGTTGATAGGCATACCAAAAGCGTCGGCACTGGATGGCCATGGGGATCACGGCCGCCACCGCAAATGGGTTGCGGCAGGCGGCGTGATTGACATGGTCCAGCGCTTGGTCGGCGGCCATATAGGCGCCCAAGTCCGAGCCTTCGCTGGCCTTGATCATTTGCTGAGCACAGGCCAGCAGATCCTGGCGCTGCTGCGGGGTGGCGCGGCGCGCGGAGGTGGAGGCGATCAAACGCTCCAGCACACGTCGCGCTTCCAGCAGGTCGAGGTGCTCGGCCAGGCGGATGTCGCTGACCAGCAGGCCGCGGCGTGGCTGTTGCACGATCAGGCCGCTGGCCACCAGGCGCATCAGCGCTTCGCGGGTCGGCGTGCGGCCCAGGCCGGTGTGTTCGATCAAGTCGGCTTCCACAATCGGCGCGCCGGGCCGCAGGGCCAGGGTCGAGATCATGGACTCCAAGGTGTCGTAGGCCTGATCGGCAAAACGACGTTTATCGGGTTCGCCTGCGGCGATGGGCGCTTCGGCGGGTGCCTTGAGTGCAGCAGTTTTCTTCATGGGCACATCATCGCAGGCCCAGGCCGCACTGGCGGCCCGGGGTTTCACCGGCTTGGGCGCTTGTTGGCCTTGATCAGAACAAACGGCTCAGGTCCGGGCGGGTGTCCAGGCCGTGCTGGATGATGGCCATGACGCGCTCGCGCTCGGCGCCGGCCAGCGGCAGGCGCGGACGGCGTACGTTTTCGTTGCCGACGCCGGCCATGGTCTCGGCCAGCTTGATGTTTTGCACCAGCTTGGCGCTCACATCCAGGTGCAGTAGCGGCATGAACCATTGGTAAATCTTCAGCGCTTCGTCATAGCGCTTGGCTTGCATCAGTTTGTAGATGGCCACGGTCTCGGCCGGGAAGGCGGTGCACAGGCCGGCCAGCAAGCCGTCGCAGCCCAGGGCCAGCGCTTCGAAGCTCAGGTCATCAACGCCGATGAAGAGCTGATAGCGATCGCCCACGGTGTTGCGCAGATCGGTGACGCGGCGGATGTTGTCGGTGGACTCCTTGATGGCCACCAGCCATTCGCAGTCGGCCAACTCCACCATGTCTTCGGGCTTCAGGTCCACGCGGTAGGACACCGGGTTGTTGTAAATCATGATGGGCAACTGGGCCGCATCGGCGATGGTGCGCACATTGGTGATGGCTTCGCGGGTGTCGGCCGGGTAGAGCACGGCCGGCATCAGCATCAGGCCCTGCACGCCAATGCGGTTGGCGCCTTCCACATAGCGCAGCGCATTGCGGGTGCTGGTTTCCGACACATTGGCCAGCACCGGCACGCGGCCAGCGGAGACGCGCACCGCGGTGGCGGCGACTTCGAGCTTTTCTTCCAGGGAGAGCGTGCTGGCCTCGCCCAGCGAGCCGCCGGTGACCAGGCCGTCCACGCCGTTGGCGATCAGGAACTCAAAGTGGCGCTCCATCTCGGCCACATCGAGGTCTTCGTTGGGCTTGAACTTGGAGGTCACTGCCGGGAAGATGCCCTTCCAGCGAGGCAGTTCAGGGCGGGCTTGGGGCAGGGGTTTGGCGCTCATGGAATCTCCGTTGGTATGCCGTTAATATATTTAACGATAACCTTGCGGAACTTGTCTGTCAAGCCCAAATGGATGCGGGTAAGTTGGGGCTGAGGCCGATTCGGTTTCACATGCCTCGGCGCTTACAATCCGCCGCTTGTTCGACCGCCGCACCCGTGTTCTCGATCCGAGTGCAGGACGAAGTTTTCATTCCAAAGGGATTTGCTGTGTTTATTTCCAATGCTTTTGCCCAGGCCGCCCCGGCCGCTGCTGGTAGTACTGAGTCCAGCCTGTTGAGCATGCTGCCGCTGGTTTTGATGTTTGTGGTCTTGTATTTCGTGATGATTCGTCCGCAGATGAAGCGTCAAAAGGAACACAAAGCCATGATCGACGCCATCGCCAAGGGCGACGAAGTCGTCACCTCGGGCGGTCTGCTGGGCAAGATCAGCAAGGTCGGCGAGAGCTATCTGACGCTGGAAGTGGCGGATGGCGTGGAGTTGCAATTGCAGCGCGGTGCGGTGGTTCAAGTCTTGCCCAAGGGCACCATCAAGTCTTAAGCCAAGCCCTGTTCGGCATTGTTGCCAAGCCGCCCCAAGCCGCCAGTCGGATGGGCGGCAACCCGGTCAAACACAGCCGGCGCCCTCAAAAGCGCCGGTTTGCACATGCCGGGCCTGAGAGGATGTTCCTATGAACCGCTATCCGCTGTGGAAGTACGCGATCCTGTTGCTCGCTTTGCTGATCGGCACGATCTACACCTTGCCCAATGTGTTCGGCGAAGCGCCGGCCGTGCAGGTTTCAAGTGCCAAGGTCACCATGAAGGTGGACCAGGCGCTGAGTGCCCGTATTGAAAAGGCACTGGCCGATGCCCAGATCAAGCCTGATTTCGTGCAATTGGAAGGCAACTCGATCAAGGCCCGGTTTGGCGATCTGGATACCCAGATCAAGGCCAAAGAAGCCATCAACAAGGCCATCAATGCCGACCCGGCAGAGCCTTCCTATATCGTCGCCTTGAACCTGCTGTCGCGTTCGCCGCAGTGGCTGTCCAAGCTGCATGCCTTCCCCATGTATTTGGGTCTGGACTTGCGCGGTGGCGTGCACTTCTTGATGCAGGTCGACATGAAGTCCGCGCTGACCAAGAAGGCCGAATCGCTGACCGGTGACGCGCGCACCATGCTGCGCGACAAGAACATCCGCCACGCCGGCATCAGCCGTGATGGCAATTCGGTGGTGATTGCCTTCCGTGAGGAAGCGGTGCGCAAGCAGGCCGAAGACCTGTTGAGCGAGCAGCTTCCCGATGTGCAATGGACGCCCAGCAACGATGGGCTTGACCTGCGTCTGACCGGGGCCCTGAAGCCCAAGGCGGAGATTGCGGTTCAAGAAGCCGCACTCAATCAGAACATCACCACCTTGCACAACCGAGTTAACGAACTCGGCGTGTCCGAGCCGGTGATTCAAAAGCAAGGGCGCGACCGCGTGGTCGTGCAACTGCCGGGCGTGCAAGACACCGCCAAGGCCAAGGACATCATCGGCCGCACCGCCACGCTGGAGTTGCGCATGGTGGACGATGGCGCCGAAGCGCAAGCCGCGCTGAGTGGTTCCGGCCCTGTGCCTTTTGGAACCGAGCGTTTCATCGACCGTGGCTTCGGCCCCATCATCGTCAAGCGCCAAGTGGTGCTGACCGGTGAAAACCTGACCGATGCACAACCGGGCTTTGATGAAAACCAGCAGCCCTCGGTGGACCTGACGCTGGACGCCAAGGGTGCGCGCATCATGAAGGACATGTCGCGCGAGAACATCGGCAAGCGCATGGCCATCATCTTGTTCGAGAAGGGCAAGGGCGAGGTCGTGACCGCGCCGGTGATCCGCAGCGAACTGAGCGGCGGCCGCGTCAAGATCTCCGGAGCCATGACCACACAGGAAGCCAATGACACCGCGCTGCTGCTGCGTGCCGGCTCCCTGGCCGCGCCGATGGAAATCGTTGAAGAAAAGACCGTCGGCCCTAGCCTGGGCAAGGAAAACATCGAGAAAGGCATCTTGTCGGTGACCTGGGGCTTTGTGGCCGTCGCCGTCTTCATGAGCGTGTACTACATGCTCTTCGGCCTCTTCTCGTCGCTGGCGCTGGGCTTCAACCTCTTGCTGCTGGTCGCAGTCTTGTCGATGCTGCAGGCGACGCTGTCGCTGCCGGGCATTGCGGCGATTGCGCTGGTGCTGGGCATGGCGATTGACTCTAACGTGCTGATCAATGAGCGCATCCGCGAGGAGCTACGAGCCGGCATGGCGCCGCAGGCGGCCATCAATATCGGTTACGAACGCGCCTTCGCCACGATCTTGGACTCCAACGTCACCACCTTGATCGCTGGCCTGGCCCTGTTGGCCTTTGGCTCTGGCCCGGTGAAGGGTTTCGCCATCGTGCACTGCCTGGGTATCCTGACCTCGATGTTCTCTTCGGTCATGTTCTCGCGTGCCTTGGTCAACCTCTGGTATGGCCGTCAGAAGAAACTCAAATCGCTGTCGATCGGGCAGATCTGGAAACCTGAGTCCGAGGCCGAACAGCCTGCGGCCAAGTAAGCCCTAGGGAGTCGAGAAAACATGGAACTCTTCCGTATCAAGCGGGACCTCCCGCTGATGAAGCATGCGTTGATCTTCAACGTCATCTCCTTTGTCACTTTCGCCGCTGCCGTGTTCTTTTTGGTCACCCGTGGCCTGCATTTCTCTATCGAGTTCAAGGGTGGAACGGTCATTGAGGCCGAGTACGCTCAGGCGGCCGAAGTCGAGAAGACCCGCCAACTGGTGGAGAAACTCGGTTTCGGTGAAGTTCAGGTTCAGAACTTTGGCAGCACCCGGGATGTGATGATCCGCCTGCCGCTGCTCCCCGATATCAAGCAGACCGAGCAGGTCGACCTGGTGTTCGACGCTTTGTGCAAGGCCGAAAGTGGCAGCATCAGCCAGCGTCAAATCGTCAGTGACAAGGGCGAGGCGATCAGCAAGCAGGTGTGCATGACGACCGCAGGCCTTGAGCCGATCAAGCTTTCGCGCAGCGAAGTAGTGGGCCCTGCCGTGGGCGCCGAGTTGGCCCTAGACGCCGCCAAGGCCTTGCTGGCCACGGTGATCGGCATCATGATTTATCTGGCCTTCCGCTTCGAGTGGAAGTTTGCCGTCGCCGGCATCATCGCCAACTTGCACGACGTGGTCATCATCCTGGGCTTCTTCGCCTTCTTCCAGTGGGAGTTCTCGCTGGCGGTGTTGGCAGCGATCTTGGCGGTGCTGGGCTATTCGGTGAACGAGTCGGTGGTGATTTTTGACCGGGTGCGCGAAGCCTTCCGCAAGTACCGCAAACTCAACACCCATGAGGTGATCGACCACGCCATCACGTCCACAATGAGCCGGACCTTCATCACCCACGGCAGCACGCAGTTGATGGTCTTGTCCATGTTGATTTTTGGCGGACCGACACTGCATTACTTCGCCGTGGCACTGACCATCGGCATCTGCTTCGGCATTTACTCCTCGGTCTTCGTGGCGGCGGCCATTGCCATGTGGTTGGGGGTCAAGCGTGAAGATCTGGTGGCTGCCCCGGTCAACAAGGGTGATCCGGACGATCCGAACGCCGGAGCCCTGGTGTAGAGTCTCCAAGACCGAATCACCATCGCGCAGGACCTGTTGATCCCATGACCGCAGACGCTCGCAAGCAGGCCTTGGCCTCACAAGCTCGACGCATCTATGTCGAAGCGTTGGTGCAGGGCATGGTCGGCCTCGGGCAAGCGATCAACGAGGCGGCGGACAAGCTGCTTTTGCAGCCGAGTGAATATGCGGTGATGGTGGCACGTCGCGACGGCGTGCAGTCCTGGCATCGGCATGGGCCGGCTTGGCAGGCCGGTGTCATCAGCGGCCTGCGGCATGCGGCCGTTTACGGCATCGTCGACAGCCATGGCTCCGGGGCGGCGGCATCGCTCGAGTCGGCCGATAGCAAGATGATGGCCTTGGTGGATGACGACATCATCGAGCGTGAAATCACGGCCTCGCGTCTGGCCTTGGCCATGATGGACAAAGCCACCTGGGAGTTCACCGATCTGCGCACCCGGCTGCAGCAGTTGGAGCAGCAGGATGATCTCCCCCCGCACGATTTGCTGCGCGCCAATGTGGTGGCCAAGCTGGTGCTGGATGCCTGGACCCGCAGCGGGCTGGGGCCGTCCGAATGGCAGATGCTGCGCAATGAATTGCACGATGAGTTCGCGCAGATTCTGGGTGAGGCCTATCACGAGGTGAACCGCTGGCTGGTGGCCCAGGCCGTGATGCCTGAGGTGGATCTTCGCCCCTTCATCCGCCGCTCGGGCCATGGGGGGGGAGGGGCGGTCGCCGCCAGCGATGGCAGCGAAGTCCCCGGCCGAGCCCCTGGGCAGATTCGAGCCTCCTCCGGTTTGTCGGGTTTGCCCAGTGGCTCGCCCAACGCCGCCCGCAGCCCGGTCAGCAGCCAGGCTGAAGAGGTCTTGCATTTGCTGCAAAAAATCGTCGGCGCCCAGGTGCCCTCCTTCGCGGCGACGCGGATGGACGCCACCAAGGCGGCAACCGGTTTGATGGGGGCCGCAAATGCCCGGCCGACCGGCCTGCGCCTGACCACGGCGATCAAGCAGGCTCAAGAGACGATGCAGCGTGCGCCCACGCAAACTGCCGTGGCGGGCGAGATGGCCGCGCCCCAGGTTCTGGAAGATCTGCGGGCGCGTAATCAAGCCTTCAAACAGGCGCTCAAACAAGCCGCCGATACGCCCGCCGAGCGCGCCTCCATCGAGTTGGTGGCGATGATGTTCCAGAGCATCTTGATGGAAGAGCGCATTCCGGCTTCGGTGCGGGTGTGGTTTGCGCGCCTGCAGATGCCGGTCTTGCGAGTTGCGGTGAGCGAGCCGGACTTCTTCGCCGCCACCGACCACCCCGCCCGGCAGTTGATCGACCGCATGGGTTCTTGCGTGATGGGTTTCAGCGCCGGCAGCAATGCCGGTGCGAGCGCAGGAAGCGGTGACCCGCTGGAGCGCGAAATCAAGCGGGTGGTGCAGGTGGTTGAGGCCTATCCGGACACCGGTCGGCGCGTCTTTCAGACCGTCTTGACCGAGTTTGCCAAGTTTCTCGACAACTACTTCGAGCATGAGAATCAGGCCAGCCGCCTGGGCGTTTCTCTGGCCCAGCAGGTCGAGCAGCGCGAGACGCTGGCAATTCAGTACACGATCGAATTGCGCAAGATGCTCAATGCCGTGCCGGTCCAAGATGGCGTGCGCGAGTTTCTGTTTCACGTCTGGGCCGATGTGCTGGCCGTGGCTGCGGTGCGCGATGGCGCCCAGTCTGAGGCGACCCGCCAGATGAAGCGTGCCGCGGCAGACCTGATTTGGTCGGCCAGCGCCAAGGTCACGCGCGAAGAGCGTGCCGAAGTGATCCGGCGCTTGCCTCCGCTGCTGAAAACCTTGCGCGACGGCATGGGACACGCGGGTTTGGCGGCCGAAAAGCAAGATGAGCAGATCCGCATTCTGAACAATGCCTTGGCTGCGGCCTTTACCGCCAAGAGCGCCGAGATCCCGCGTGAGCGCCTGGATGAGTTGATGGATCAACTCGAGACTCTGGAAACCATGCTGCCAGATGGCGAGGTCGAGATCGACGAAACCTTGGTGCGCGACCTCTCGGGCCATGAGGTCGATGGTCTGGAGGTGGTGGGCGAAGGTGGTGCGGATCCCACGCCCGCCATGCTGGCTTGGGCGCGCGAGTTGCAAGTGGGCGGCTGGTATATGTTGGACTACCGCAATCGCAATGAGGCCATGCAACTGGCTTGGCGCGGCACCCGTCGGCAGATGGCTTTGTTCGTGACCGCCTCGGGTCGCGGGGTCTTGTTCCCGCTCAAACGCATGGCGGCGTTCTTGCAAGCGGGCCTACTGCTGCCCGCGCAAGACGAGTCCTTGACGGTGAAGGCCACGCGCAATGCGCTGGCCAAGTTGGATGTGGATCCAGGGCGGCTCTTGAGCTGAATCGGCTCTGGCCGGGCTTTGACCAGGGCTCGGTGTCCGCGCCAGTGCGGTGCAGCCCCGGTTTGTAGGCTCAGTGAATCAGCCGGTCTTCCGGTGCCACGAAGAGTTCGTCAAGAATCAGCGCGTCGGGCTCTTCGCCCAGGCTCCAGAACACCATCAGCACGATGATCTTCAGGTCTTCCAAGTCCATCGGCGCACCCGGGATGGCCATGGCGCGGTCGATCACCATTTCGCGCATCGGAGGCGGTAGCACCCCCGCTGACTCCAGGAAACTGATGAAGCCCACCGAAGGCTCGCCCAGATGCTCAAGCTCGCTGTTTGAATAAACGCGCACGCTCAGGCTGCCTTGAGCCCCATGGAAGGCCCCGGCGCCAGCGGCGAGTCCATCCAGCCACGAGAGGGCCTCTTGAATCTCGTCGCGCTCGAATCCTACGGCCGACAACTTGCGGGTCAGCTGGGCGTGATCCGGGCAGGCGTCCGGACGCCAATAGGTTTCGTAAAGATAGACCAGCACGTCAAACATGGGCTCATGATAACCCAGGCCCTTCGCGCTGAAGCCCCAAACAAGCCCCTGGCCAGGGGCTTGAAGGCTCGCTCTGGGCGTGATTCAGGCCGCGCCCCGGCGTTGGAAAAGTTGCCCCGCCAGGCGGGCCACCGCACCATCCAATTCGAGTTCCAGCAACAGGGCATTCAGCTCGGCCACCGGCCAGCCGCCGCGTTGTTGCAAGCTGTCCAGCGAGATAGGATCAAAGCCCATCAACGTGAGCAAATGCGTCTGCTCAGCGGGGCGACTTGAACCGGAGGTCTGCGCTGAAGCAGTGGGCTGCGCTCGACCGTTTGCGCACAGCTGGGGCAACTCGTCCAACACATCCTGAATGTTCTCGACCAGCTTGGCGCCTTGGCGAATCAGGGCGTGGCAGCCATGGCTGAGCGGGGAGTGAATAGATCCGGGAATGGCAAAAACTTCCCGGCCGGCTTCGCTGGCCAGGCGCGCGGTGATCAGGGAACCGGATTGCAGTGCTGCCTCCACGACCAAGCAGCCCATCGACAGTCCGGCAATGATGCGATTGCGGCGCGGGAAGTTGGGCGCCAGCGGCGGGGTCCCCAATGCATACTCGCTGATGAGCAAGCCTTCTTCAGCGATCTGTTGCCCCAGCTTCAGATGCCGGCTGGGGTAGATTTGGTCTAAACCGGTGCCGACCACCGCGATGGTGCTGCTGCTGCCCTGCAGCGCCCCCATGTGTGCGGCGCCATCGACGCCCAGAGCCAAGCCCGAAACCACGCAAAGCCCGGCCTCGCTGAGCGCCTGACTGAAGTTTCGGGCGTTGTCGCGGCCTTGCGCGGACGGACTGCGGCTGCCAACAACCGCCAAATGGGCTTGGCCCAGCAACTCGCGCCGCCCATCAAGATAGAGCAGCAAGGGCGGGTCGGCTGTTTCGAGCAAGGCCTGGGGGTAGTCGGCATCGCCCAGAACGAGCACTTGATGCCTGGTGTCTGCCGCCAGCCAGGCCTGAGTTGCCTCCAACTGCGCGTCGAACCCTGGCGGAGCTTGGCGCAGCGCCGCGCATTGCTTGGGACTCAGCAGCTCTTGCCAAGATCCGGCCCCTGACTCCCATACCGCTTGAGGGGAGCCGAAGTGGCTCAGCAGGCGCCGAGCACTCTCCAGCCCAATCCCCGGGGTCTCCAACAAGCGCAGCCAGGCGGCCAGTTCATCGGGAGTCAGCATGCGTCACCGCCTTGTGCAGGGACTATGGACGGATCTGTGCGCCGCGTCTGATCGGCCCCCGTCCCGCTGTTCAGGGCTGGGAGAAGCGATCTCCAGCCCTGACGGGCTCCTTGACCGAGATGATCAGGGCGTAGGACACGCGGGCATAGACTTGGAAGACAAACAGCACGCCGTGCCGCTCGTCGGGCAGTTTCAACTCTTCACGTTGTTCGCTGGTGCGGTCGACCACGCGGCGGCCTTGCTGCCAGAGTGCCAGCACATGACCGCGTTCCATGCCGTCTTGCTTGCCGCGGTTCAAGGCCACGATCTGGTTCTGGCCGGCATTCAGGCCTTCGCCATAGATCGAGATGATTTGACCCGAGATCGGCGCCGCAGGGGCGTGCGGCACGTAGCGGGAGAAGCTGCGAGGCGGTGTTGGCGAGAGACGGTCACCCACACCGATTTCTTGCCGCACCGTCTTGATGCGAATGGTGGCGGGCACGATCTCGGTCTTGCCATCGGGTCTGACGGGGTTGTCTCCGGCGCGAATCAGTTCGGCCGTCCCCAAATAGGGCGCCTCATAGCCCAGGATCTCGCGGGTGCTGGGGTCGATCAAGGGCCGGGTGTTGCGGAATACCCGGTAGTCCACCGTGCGAGCAAAGTCGCCGCGGGCATAGGCCAGATCGCCTCGCGTCAGCAAGACATGGCCTTCTGGCGTGGCGACGATGCGAGGCGCGCGCGCCAGTTCATCGGTATCAAAGACCACCGCGTCGTTCAAAAAGGGCTCGATCAGGTTCAGCGGAATGGCCGAAATGCCGCCCTCGTCGGTGGGCGAGACCCGGATGCGCGGGGACAACTTGCCGTCCTCGCCTGCGACCGACTCCGCGCCGCCCACAGGTCTTGCCAACTGCAATTGCGCGCGTCCATCGACCTTGACCAGCACCAACATCTGGCCGGGATAAATCAGGTGTGGATTGGCAATCTGCTCCCGATTCATGCCCCACAGCTCGGGCCAGCGCCAGGGGCTCTTAAGAAACAGCTTGGAGATGTCCCACAAGGTATCGCCACGCTTGACGGTGTAGGACTCGGGGGCATTGGGTGCCAACTCACTCAAAGGCACGCCGGCTTGGGCGACTTGGCTGGCCGTGGCGCGCTGTTGCTCGGTGATGGGGAATTGGCCCGGCTGCGCCTGACTCGGCAAGCTCAGCATCGTCAGGGCAAGCGGCAGTGTCGAAAGTATGGCGGGAAGGCGCCGAGCCAAGACAGGACGCAGGGACTGATTCTTTGGGCAATCACGAAAAGGCATCGAGCACTCTCTAGTGCCGCGTGACGCGGCCTGCTGGGTCAAATTGGATCGCTCGGTCAACGACAACCGGGCGGGGGCATTGATAAAAAAGCGCCCGCTTTGGGCTGCGTCCGACCGGGTTTCACCACTTCGGCGAAAATCCCGCGAGGTCGCGACGATTCTGCCCCCAAAAACAGGGTGTCGCAACGAACATAACCGGGGCTTTCACCCCTCTTGCAAGCACTTACAAACGGGCGTTGTGCCGAGTCCACAACGCGAGAGCCATGGCGAAACTGAATATTCTTCGATACCCCGACCCCCGTCTTCACACCGTGGCCAAGCCTGTGGTGCAGGTGGATGACCGCATCCGCCAACTGGTCGATGACATGCTCGAAACCATGTACGCCGCAGAAGGCGTGGGTTTGGCGGCCAGCCAAGTCGACGTGCATGAGCGCGTGGTCGTGATCGACACTTCGGAAGATCGGGATACGCCGCGCGTCCTGATCAACCCGGAACTGATCAAGACCAGCGCCGAGTTCACCGAAGGGGAAGAGGGCTGCCTTTCGGTGCCGCAGATTTATGACAAGGTGCCGCGTCACAGCCGCGTGACCGTGCGGGCGCTGGATCGTGAAGGCAAGACTTACGAGTTCGATGCGGAGGGCTTGTTGTCCGTTTGCGTTCAGCATGAGATGGATCATTTGATGGGCAAGGTGTTTGTCGAGTACCTGAGCCCGCTCAAGCGCGATCGCATCAAGACCAAGATGGTCAAGAAGAACCGCGAAGAAGAGGGCCGCAAGCGCTGAGGCGCGGGGGCAGGTCTTGCTTGAGGGAATCCATGACTGAATCCTTGCGCGTCGTTTTTGCCGGCACTCCCGAGTTCGCGGCCTCCGCATTGGCCGCTTTGCTGCAAGCCGGGTACACGGTGCCGCTGGTGCTGAGCCAGCCGGACCGTCCGGCCGGACGCGGCATGAAGCTGCAAGCCTCGCCGGTCAAGCAATTGGCCTTGCAGCATGGCATTGCGGTGGCTCAGCCGCAAAGCCTGCGGCTGGACGGCAAGTACCCGGACGATGCTGCAGCGGCCCGACAGGCCTTGCTCGATGCGCGTGCCGACGTCATGGTGGTCGCCGCCTACGGGCTGATCCTGCCTCAATGGGTGTTGGATCTGCCGCGCCTGGGCTGCCTGAACATTCATGCCTCATTGCTGCCAAGGTGGCGCGGTGCTGCGCCCATCCATCGTGCGATCGAGGCGGGCGATGCGGAAACCGGCATCACCATCATGCAAATGGATGCCGGCCTGGACACCGGCGATATGTTGCTGCTGGAACGCATGGCGATCGCGCCGCAGGACACGACGGCACGCCTGCATGACCAGTTGGCTGCCATGGGTGGGCGGCTGATTGTGAAGGCGCTGGAGCTCGCTTCCAGCGGCGACTTGGTCGCGACGCCGCAGCCCGCTGAAGGCATTTGTTACGCGCACAAGATTGAGAAGGCCGAGGCGCAGATTGATTGGCGGCAAGATGCCGCGCAGATTGCCCGACGGCTGCTGGCTTTTGATCCTTTTCCCGGCGGCGTGAGCAGCCTTGAGGGCGAAGTCATCAAGTGCTGGCATGGTGTGCTCGCAGAGGGCGCGGGGGAGCCAGGCCAGGTTTTGCGGGCCGATGAGTCCGGCGTGCTGGTGGCCTGCGGCGAGCGGGCCTTGCTCTTGACCGAGTTGCAGCGCGCTGGTGGTAAGCGCCTGCCGGCTGCGGCCTTTGTGCAGGCGCGGCCCATCGCTCAAGGCGCGCGCTTTGGTTCTTGACTTGTCTTTGTCCAGCGAGCTGAGCCTTGCGGCATGCGCTCAAGACCTCGGGACTCAAGCCGATATCACCCGCATGAAGAAGACTTCTGATCGTGTCTTGGCCTTGCCGCTGCTGCTGGCGCTTTTGGCGCTGCTGAGCGGCTGCGAGCAGCTGGGCATTGAGGACCCTGCCAAGGTTGCGGCCGCGAAAGAGGCCGAGGGCAAGGCCGTTGGCAGCGCGTGCCGACATGCTCTGCGTGCCATCGAGGACTGCTATGTGCTGAACCCCAAGGCCCAGAAGTCCGCCGTCTTCAATGGCTGGAAGGAGATGGACGAGTACATGCGGGAGAACAAGATCGAAGGCGTGGCGCCGGTGGTGCCTCGTACGCCGGTTGCCAAGCCGAAGACCGACGAGGAAGAGGAAGAAGCCTCCAAGCCCAAGGCCGCCTCCCGCTGATCGGCATCAGCACTTCGCGACTTTCTTGAAAATCCAAGCCACGGTGACGATTCGCCGTGGCTTTTTTGCTTTCTAGCCCTCCCGTGTTGCAGACCGTCGCTCGGCATGAGCTGAGTGCAGGGTTTGCCGAGATGATGGCGGCACTCGCAAACAAGTGACCGACCGGAGAAACCCATCATGTTGAATCGACGCATCGCTGCCCTGGCTTTGATTGGCGGCCTCTCTCTTGCCGTCTCGGCGCAAGCCTGGAACTGGGGGCTGTCTGAGCGGGTCAAGGGTTCGGGCGAAATCGGCACCGAAGTTCGGGATCTGGGCGCTTTCGATGGGATCAGCTTGGCGGGCTCCTTCAAGGTCGTGGTGCGTCAGGGCGCTGGCACCTCATTGGAGGTGAAGGCCGATAAAAACCTCTTGCCTTTGATCGAAACCCGTGTTGTCGAGAGCAGCAAGGGACGCACCTTGGAGATCGCGCCGAAGAAGGGCTACAACCTGTCCAGCAGGACCCCGCCACAGATCACGCTGGAGGTGGCGCAACTGCGCAAGATTGCGGTCGCAGGCTCCGGCGATATCCGGGTTGAGGCGATGAAGACGCCCTCGGTGGACATCAGCATTGCCGGTTCGGGTGATGTGGATTTGGTGGACATGACCAGCGACCGCCTGGGCCTGCAAGTCAGCGGCAGCGGCGATGTCAAGGCGCGTGGCCGGACCGGCAGCCTGAGCCTGTCGGTGGCGGGCTCTGGCGATGTGCATGCCCGCGAGTTGCAGGCCGATGAGGTCCGGGCCAGCATTGCCGGCAGTGGCAACGCCACGGTTCATGCGGTCAAGACCTTGAAGATCTCGATCGCGGGCTCCGGCGATATCGCCTACTTGGGCTCGCCCCAGGTCAGCAGCTCAATCGCCGGCCACGGCCATATCACCAAGTTGAACTGAGACGCTTGTTGCGAGCCCAAGGGCGCAGTACGCCCTTGGGCTCGACATTGAGGCGTGAGCGCCACGAGTCTTGTCGCGCCACGCGGCGACAATCGCCGGATGAGCAGTTCTATCGCCGCGACTTGGCGCCACCCCGAATTCAAGAATTCCGCCCGGGAAATGATGGGTATTGGCCTGGGCATCTCGGCCTGGGGCCTGGTGACCGGCGTGGCCATGGTCAAGAGCGGCCTGTCGGTGCCGCTGGCCTTGCTGATGAGTTTGGTTGTTTTTGCCGGTAGCTCGCAGTTGGCCGCCTTGCCCTTGCTGGCCAGTGGCGCGCCGATGTGGGTGCTGTGGGCCACGGCTTTTTGCGTCAATCTGCGCTTTGTGATTTTCAGCGTGCAATGGCGCATGTACTTCGGCCACCTGCCACTGCTGCAGCGCCTGAGCGTCGGCTATTTTGCGGCGGATCTGAACTACGTCGCCTTCATGCGGCGTTTTCCAGAACCCAAACAGCAGGCCTCCGATCAACTGCCTTACTTCTGGGGCGGTGCCAGCTGGACCTGGATTTCTTGGCAGGTGCCGGCCATCATCGGCATCTTTGCGGCCGACCGGGTGCCGACCGAATGGGGCCTGGGTTTTGCCGGTGTGCTGGCGCTGCTGGGCTTGGCCCTGTCCTTGCTGAAAGACCGCAACGCTTGGGTGTCCGGCGGCGTGGCTTGCTGCGCGGCGGTGGCGGCCTACGGCTTGCCCTTGCGCCTGAATATCTTGGTCGCGATTGCAGCGGCGGTGGCGGCGGGCTTGTTGATGGAGCATTGGCTGCCCGAACGCGAGGAGGCCAAGCCATGAGTGATTGGGAAATCGCACTGGGCATTGTCGGCATGGGCTTGATCACCGTGATCACCCGCGGCTTTTTCATGATCCCCAAGCAAGAACTGCCGATGCCCGGCTGGGCCAAACAAGGCTTGCGCTATGCGCCGCTGGCCGCCCTGGCCGCGGTGATCGCCCCGGAGATCGTGATGAGCCAAGGCCATTTGATCGACACCTGGAAGGACGCCCGGCTCTATGCTGTGGCGGTGGGCACCGCCTACTTCTTCTGGAAGCGCGGCATTCTGGGCACCATCATCTGCGGCACCGTGGTCATGCTCAGCCTGCGCATCGGCCTGGGCTGGTAACCGGCTTGTTGCCATGATGGCCTGCGGGCCTTGGTAAGCTAGCGGTCATTGCAGCCGAGCTTTGGACTGGGCTGCCCCCAATTTCCAACTCTTGATTGCTGATCCCCATGAACGTTATTCGTTTCACCGACTTGATCGCCCAGGGCAAAGTTGCCGGCCAACGCGTTTTCATCCGCGCTGATCTCAACGTGCCGCAAGACGATGCCGGCCAGATCACCGAAGACACCCGCATCCGCGCCTCCATCCCCTGCATTGAGCAAGCCTTGAAAGCAGGCGCTGCCGTGATGGTGACCTCGCATCTGGGCCGCCCCACCGAAGGTGAATTCAAGCCCGAAGACTCGCTGGCCCCGGTGGCCAAGCGCATGGGCGAGCTGATGGGCCGCGAGGTCAAGCTGGTCGCCAACTGGGTCGACGGCGTTGAGGTGAAGCCGGGCGAGTTGGTGCTGCTGGAGAACTGCCGCGTCAACAAGGGCGAAAAGAAGAACAACGAAGAGCTGGCCAAGAAGATGGCGGCGCTGTGCGACATCTTCGTCAACGACGCCTTCGGCACCGCCCACCGCGCCGAAGGCACGACTTATGGCATTGCCCAGTTCGCCAAGATCGCCAGCGCCGGCCCGCTGCTGGCCGCTGAGATCGATGCCATCAGCAAGGCCCTGAGCGCACCGAAGCGCCCGCTGGTGGCCATCGTCGCCGGCTCCAAGGTCTCGACCAAGCTGACCATTCTGAAGGCCTTGTCCGAGAAGGTCGACGGCCTGATCGTCGGTGGCGGCATTGCCAATACCTTCATGCTGGCCGCCGGTTTGAAGATCGGCAAGTCGCTGGCCGAACCCGATCTGGTGGCCGAGGCGCAAGCCGTCATCGACGCCATGAAGGCGCGCGGCGCGGCCGTGCCGATTCCTGTGGACGTGGTGGTGGCCCAGCGCTTTGCGGCTGATGCCGAAGCCACGGTCAAGGATGCCGCCGATGTGGCCGAAGACGACCTGATCCTGGACATCGGCCCCAAGACCGCAGCCCTGCTGGCTGAGCAGCTCAAGGCCGCCGGCACCATCGTCTGGAACGGCCCGGTCGGTGTGTTCGAGTTCGACGCTTTTGCGCATGGCACCGAGACGATTGCTCGCGCCATCGCGGCGTCCAGCGCCTTCAGCATCGCCGGCGGCGGCGACACCCTGGCGGCGATTGCCAAGTACGGCATCGAGAAAGATGTGGGCTATATCTCCACCGGCGGCGGCGCCTTCCTGGAGATCCTTGAGGGCAAGACCTTGCCGGCTTTTGAGATCCTGAGCCGCCGCGCGCAGGACGCTCAGGGCGACTGAGTTCAGCCCAAGATTGGAAGGCAGCCCCTCCTCCTAAGTCTTCACGGACCTTCTCGCCAAGAGCCTCATGATCCTTCGTCGACTCTTGTTGCTCTTGCTTTTGTCCACCTTGCTGGCGCTGTATGCCAACGCGAACTGGATGCAGCGCACGCTGCGCATTGACAGCTTGACGCACCGGGAGGACTGGGTGGCAGCCGTCAATGATCGCGCGGAGGGCGGCAATAGTGTGGGGAGGGTGGAGCGCAGCGGCTCGGGCTGGATCTTGCACTGCGATATCCAGCCCGGCTACGAATGGCCGTTCTGCGCGATGCAGATTCAGTTGGCGGAACTGGAGCAGGGCTTGGATCTGACCCAGTTCGACAGCGTGCGCTTGTGGATTCGCGCCAGCGGCCCGGAGCCCAAGCAATATGTCCGGGTGTTCCTGCGCCACTACGATCCCGCTTATGCGGGTTCGGGCAAGGAGGCGGATCTCAAGCCGCATGAGGTGGTTTATGACCCGGCGGCGCAGGATCTGCCGGTCGAGTTCCGGCTTGAACAATTCATGGTGGCTTCGTGGTGGGTGCAAAACCACCCGCTGCCGGTTCATTTGCTCGGGCCCCAGTTGGATCGCACGGTTTACCTGACCCTGACCACCCCCGGTACGGTGCAGCCGGGTTTGCACAAGATTGAGCTGGAGGCGGCCGAGTTCGTCGGCGTGTGGATCGCGCCGGCGCAGTTTCGCCTGGCCATCATTGCGGTCTGGGTGTTCAGCATGGGGGCCTTCCTGTTTTGGGACTGGCGACGCTCGCGTCGCAAGCTCAACCAAGCTTTGCGCGGCAAGCGTGAGTTGAAGCAGGCCAATGCCAGGCTGCAAGCGATCTCGGGAGAATATGAAGCCAAAGCGCACCATGACGCCTTGACGGGGGTGTCCAACCGTTTGGGTCTTCAGCATGACCTGCGCCTGCTGATGCGGGCGCAAGAGGAGTTGATGTTTCCTTTGGCGGTGGTCTTCACTGACATCGATCACTTCAAGTTCATCAACGACAGCCTGGGTCACGATGCGGGTGACGAGGTACTCAGGCAGTTTGCGCAGTGTCTGAAGACCCATATCCAGCGCGAGGATTTGTTGGCCCGCTGGGGTGGCGAAGAGTTCGTGCTGCTGATGCCCCTGACCACGGCCGAAGAAGCCTTTGAGGTGGCCGAACGCTTGCGCAAATTGCTGGCCGAGCAAAGTTGGCCAAGCGGCTTGAAGGTGAGTGCCAGCTTTGGGGTGGCGCAGGCTCGCCGCCACAGCGATGGCGAAGCCGGGGTCGAGGCTGCCATGCGGGCGGCCGATCAGGCCATGTACAAAGCCAAGCGTGATGGGCGCAACCGCGTGGTGCTGGCCTAGGCTGAAGGCGGCGCGGAGCGTTAGCACTCGAAGCGAGACCAGCGCGTACGCCTAAAGGTGCAGCAAAGCGCCCAGTCTTTGCCTGGCGTTGCTATCGCCGCCACCTGCTTTTTGGGCCCGATGCGCTGTGACTTCGTTCACGGCGGGCGCTGCCGTTTTGGGCCTAGGCTGGTCAGGCCGCGACGGCTCGCGTAGGCTCGAGCCACCGTTGACGCAGGGTGCTCGCATGACTTGGTCTGGCGATCTTGAGATGTTCCCGATCCTGGCACTGCCTGAGCCGGTCTTGATCGCGAGTGCCGCTGCAGAGGCTGATTTGGCGCAGGCGGCCTCAAAGGCTTGGTGCTTGCGTCAACAGGACAGCGCCCGGGCTCTGGCGTTGGCGGAAGCGGTGCTCTTGCGGCTGCCCTTGAGCCCACTCGATGCCCTGAGTCGCTGCAATCTGCAGGCGCGCATGCGTTTGGTGCAGGCCGAGGTCGCATTGCTGGGCATGCATCTGGATGAGGCTCATGCCCTGTTGGATCTGGCCGAGCAGCAGTTCTCTGACCAGCAGGATTTGCGGGGCTTGTGCGACGTTCATTGCTTGCGACATTACGAAGCAGCAGATCGCGGTTTAGCCGAGCATCTGCGGCAAAGCTTGGAGACTGCGATCGAACTGGCCGAGCGTTTGGGCGACCCGCAGCGATTGCTGATGCTGCAGCTGACGCTGGCACGCTCCGAATTGTTCCGCGACCAGACCCTGGCCAATCAAGCGTGGGACCAACGGCTGCCCCGCAGCACTGAAGGCTTGAGCCCGGCTTGCGCCGCTGCGCTGGCCGACTACCGCGGCTTGCAAAGTGGCTTGTCGGCCGATTTCGCCCCGGCGGCACGTTGGCTGATCGAGGCCTACCGCTGGTCTATCGAATCAGGGCAACTGCGCCGCGCGCTGTCCGTGGCCTCCAATCTGGGCTACACCTACACCAGCATGTCCGACTACGCGCAGGCGGTGGAGTGGCTGCAGCGTGGCCTGAGTCTGGCGCGCAAGGCGGGCTGGCCCGGCTCTTTGTCCCTGGCCCTGGCGCAGACCGGCGATGCGATGCGACGCATCGGCCAATTGCCGGCGGCACGTGAGCTCTTGCTGGAGTGCCAGGCTTTGCTGGTCGCGCACCCCGAGAACCGCAGCGCCATGTTGGCGCTCAAATACCTTTCGGAAATCGAGCTGGATCTGCAGGAGAACGAGAGTGCGCTGCAGAACTTCGTGCTGCTGGCCGAGCGCGCGCAGTCGGCGGACTCCAAGGACATGCAGACCGACGCAGCGCTGGGCCAGGCGCGCGCCTTGTTGCGCTTGGGTCGTTTGCATGAAGCCCGAGCGGCCGCGCTGCATGCCCGCGATGTGGCGCAGCAGCAGCGTGAGCGCAGCACGCTGGTGGACATCTTGTGGACGCTGGCGGAAATCGGCCAGGCCGAAGGGCAGGCGCCGGAGGCGGTGCTGCCTTGGCTGCAGCAGGCCTTGGAACAAGCCGAGCGTTTGCCGGGTTACTGTCCGCCACCTGCCTTGCTCGAAAGCGCTGCTGCGGCACACGCGGCCCGCAACGATTTCAGCGCCGCTTACCAGCTGAGCCAGCGTGCGAGCGAGGTGCGGCAGCAAGTCTTCACCGAAGAATCAGGCAAGCAGGCGGCGGTGCTGCATGTGCAGCACCAGGTGGAAAGCGCGCGTTCCGAGCAGGAGCATCTGCGGCAGCTGGCCCAGTCTGAATCCGAGCGATCGCAGGCGCTGCAAAGCCTGCACATGGTCTTGCTGCACTTAGGCGAAAGCGGCAAGGAGATCACCGCTCAGCTCAATGTGGACCGCGTGCTGGCCGTGCTGCAGCGTCATGTGCAGGAGCTGCTGTGCAGCAGCCAGCTGTCGGTCTTCTTGCTTGATGAGCGCGGCGACTTGCTCCAATGCGCGCTGGGCTGTGTGGATCCGTCGGCGGCAGGGGCCGTCGTGGCGGTGGCCGATGAAGGGCACGAGTGTGTCCAGGCGCTGCGCAGCCGAACCGAACTCTTGATCGATGGCCAGCGCATGGTGGGGCCCTTGCAGGTAGCCGACCGCGTCATCGGGGTGATGCGTGTGATCGGGCCTCAGGTGCAGAGCTTTGGCGAGCGCGAGCAACTGATCTTCCGAAACCTGTGCGCTTACGCTGCCGTGGCCATGGACAACGCCAATGCGTACGAAAAGCTGGGCGAGCTGCAGCGCCAAGTGGCCGCTCAGGAGAAGATGGCGTCGATCGGCCAGCTGGCGGCCGGTGTGGCTCACGAGATCAACAACCCGATCGGTTTCGTCAATAGCAATCTGGGCTCGCTGGCGCGTGACGTGGCGAGCTTGCTGGAGTTGGTGCTGGCTTATCGCGAAGCGGGCCGCGAGGGTGCCAGTGCCGAGCAGCGCCAACACGCCCAGACGCTGGAGCGGGCCTTGGATCTGGCGTTCCTGGCGGAAGACTTGCCGCAAATGATCCACGAGAGCATCGACGGCCTGCAGCGGGTCAAACGCATCGTGCAGGACCTGCGCAGTTTCTCTCGGGTGGATGCCTCCGACTGGCTGCATGCCGACCTCAACGAAGGCATCGAGTCCACCCTGAACATGCTGATGCATGAGATTCGCTACAAGGCGCAGGTCCGGAAAGAGTTGCAGCCCTTGCCGGTGGTCTATTGCCTCGCCGCGCAGATCAATCAGGTGCTGATGAATCTGCTGGTGAATGCCAGCCATGCCATCGAGCGGGACGGGCAGATCTTGATCCGGTCTTGGGTGGAAGATGAATGGGCCTGCATCTCGGTGCGCGACAACGGCTGCGGCATGCCCGTCGATGTGCAACGCCGCATCTTCGAGCCCTTCTTCACCACCAAGGAAGTGGGCAAGGGGACGGGTTTGGGCCTGTCCTTGTCCTTCTCCATCATCAAAAAACACAAGGGCCGGATCGATGTGGATTCGGCACCCGGCCAAGGGGCTTGCTTCACGCTGCGTCTACCCATCAAGGGGCCGGATGCAGGCGTGGCATGACGGGGCAAAGCTGCTGAAGCCTCTTTTTGCCATCTTTGCATAACAGTTAAAGCTCCCGGCATCGGGAAGCGCCAATTGCCGATGTAACCTCCCGGAACTCAATTTTCCTGGAGCACTGAATGAGCAATGACAAGGCTTTGCTGTCGCCGGCTGAGGCCGCCCTGCGGGACGCAGCGCTGGACTACCACCGCAGCCCGACGCGCGGCAAGATCGCCGTCACGCCGACCAAGGCCTTGTCGAATCAGCGCGATCTCTCGCTGGCCTATTCGCCCGGTGTGGCCTATCCCTGTTTGGACATCGAGAAAGACCCGTCCCTTGCGGCCGACTACACCTCGCGCGCCAACTTGGTCGGCGTGATCACCAATGGCACGGCCGTGCTGGGCTTGGGCGATATCGGCCCCTTGGCCGCCAAACCGGTGATGGAAGGCAAGGGCTGCTTGTTCAAGAAGTTCGCCGGCATCGATGTGTTTGACATCGAGTTGGCCGAGCGCGACCCTGACAAGCTGGTCGACATCATTGCCGCGATGGAGCCGACGCTGGGTGGCGTGAACCTGGAAGACATCAAGGCGCCCGAGTGCTTCTACATCGAGAAGAAGCTCAAGGAGCGCATGAACATTCCGGTCTTCCATGATGACCAGCATGGCACAGCCATCATCTCCAGCGCTGCGCTGCTGAATGGCCTGGAACTGGTGGGCAAGGACATTGGCGGGGTCAAGCTGGCCGTGTCCGGTGCGGGCGCGGCGGCGATTGCCTGCCTGGATGTGATGGTGGGCTTGGGGCTAAAGCGCGAGAACATCTTTGTCTGCGACTCCAAGGGCGTGATCCAGGACCAGCGTGAAGACGCGAAGGCCGGCAAGCTGGATGAATCGAAGCAGCGCTACTGCCAGACCACGGCTTCGCGCAGCTTGGCCGATGTGGTCAATGGTGCCGATGTTTTCCTGGGCTGTTCAGCTGCGGGTGTGTTGACGGCCGAGATGGTCAAGACCATGGCCGCCAGCCCCATCATCCTGGCGCTGGCCAACCCGGAGCCGGAGATTCGCCCCGAGCTGGCCAAGGCCGTGCGGCCCGATTGCATCATCGCGACTGGCCGCTCCGACTACCCGAACCAGGTCAACAACGTCCTGTGCTTCCCCTACATCTTCCGCGGCGCGCTGGACTGTGGCGCCAGCAAGATCACGGAGGAAATGAAGCTGGCCTGCGTGCGCGAGATTGCCGCCCTGGCCAAGGCCGAGACCAGCGATGAAGTCGCCGCGGCTTATGCCGGTGAAGAGCTGCATTTCGGCCCCGAGTATTTGATTCCCAAGCCCTTTGATGCCCGCCTGATTCTGCGCATCGCCCCCGCCGTGGCCCAGGCGGCCGCCGACTCCGGCGTGGCCGAGCGCCCGATTGCCGATATGGCCGCCTACCGCCAGTCGCTGGAGCGTTACGTCTACCAAACTGGCATGTTCATGCGCCCGGTCTTCACCGCCGCCAAGGCCAACCCTGCGCGCGTGATCTACGCCGAGGGCGAGGACGAGCGCGTGTTACGCGCGGTGCAGGTGGCGCTGGATGAGGGCATCGTCAAGCCGACCTTGATCGGCCGCCCGGAGGTCATCGCCAGCCGCATCGAGCGCGCCGGCCTGCGTTTGAAGCTGGGCGAGGATGTGGCCATCATTGACCCGAGCAACGACGCGCGCTTCCGCCAGTACTGGGAGGCCTACCACCAGGTCATGGGCCGTCAGGGCGTGACGCCCGAGATGGCCAAGGCGGCGGTGCGCCGCTCGGCCACCACCATTGGCGCCCTGGCCATCAAGCTTGGCGATGCCGACGCGATGATCTGCGGCATGGTGGGGCGCTTTGACAACCACCTGGAGCATGTGTCAGACCTGATCGGCCTGAAACCCGGCGCGCGCAATTTCGCCACCATGAATGCGCTGATGCTGGATGAGCACACGCTGTTCTTGACCGACACCTTCGTCAACGACCAGCCCGATGCCGAGCAGCTGGCCGAAATCGCCGCCATGGCGGCCGACGAGGTGCGTCGCTTCGGCCTGCCTCCCAAGCTGGCTTTCGTCTCGCACTCGATGTTCGGCTCCAGCAAGCGGCCCTCGGCCGTGAAGATGCGCCGCGCGCGTGAACTCTTCACCCAACATGCGCCCGATGTCGAGTGCGACGGCGAAATGCATGGCGACGCGGCCCTGTCGGAATCGGTGCGCAACACCTTCTTGCCCGACAGCACGCTGAAGGGCGCGGCCAATCTCTTGGTGCTGCCTTCGCTGGACGCCGCCAACATCTTGTTCAATGTGTTGAAGGTGACGGCCGGCAAGGGCGTGACCGTGGGCCCCATCCTGCTCGGCACCGCCGCGCCGGTGCACATCTTGACGCCCTCGGCCACGGTGCGCCGCATCGTCAATATGACGGCGCTGGCGGTGGCCGATGTGTTGGCCGCCAAGGGCTGAGCTTTCTCCTGTTCAGTAACTCTCTGAAACTTATGGCCCTCGGTGGGGGCCATAATCATTGCTTGTAACTTTATTTCAGCGAGTGCCCGCCATGACCCGTGCCACCAAGATCGTTGCCACCCTCGGCCCAGCTTCTTCTTCACCGGAGATCTTGGAGCAGATGATCCGGTCCGGTGTCGATGTGGTGCGGCTGAACTTCTCGCACGGCAAGGCGCAAGACCATATCGACCGCGCCCGCTTAGTGCGTGAAGCCGCCAAGGCGGCCGGCAAAGAAGTGGCCATCATGGCCGATATGCAGGGCCCCAAGATCCGCGTCGGCAAGTTCGAGAACGGCAAGATCGAGTTGGTCAACGGCACCCGTTTCATTTTGGACGCCGACCGCACCGAGCTTGGCAATGAAGAAGCCGTGGGCCTCGATTACAAGGAACTGCCGCGCGATGTGAAGCCCGGCGACACCTTGCTGCTGAACGACGGCCTCTTGGTGCTGACGGTGGAAGCGGTGCGCGGCGCGGCGGTGCACACCATCGTCAAGCTGGGCGGTGAGTTGTCCAATAACAAGGGCATCAACAAGCAAGGCGGCGGCCTGACCGCGCCGGCCTTGACCTCCAAGGACATGGAAGACATCAAGACCGCGATGAGCTTCCGTTGCGAGTACTTGGCGATCAGCTTCCCCAAGAACGCCACCGATATGGAAATGGCGCGCCAACTGGCCAATATGGCCGGCGAGCCCTACGGCCACAAGCCCAGCATGATCGCCAAGATCGAGCGCTCGGAAGCTATCCCGCACCTGGAAGCGATTCTGAAGGCCAGCGACGGCATCATGGTGGCGCGCGGCGACTTGGCCGTGGAAGTGGGCAATGCGGCCGTGCCGGCCCTGCAAAAGCGCATGATCAAGATGGCGCTGGCGCTGGACAAGGTGGCCATCACCGCGACGCAGATGATGGAGTCCATGATCGTCAACCCGGTGCCGACCCGCGCCGAGGTGAGCGATGTGGCTAACGCGGTACTTGATGGCACCGACGCCGTCATGCTCAGCGCCGAAACCGCCGCCGGCAAGTTCCCGGTGGAAACCATCGAGCAGATGGCCGCCATCGCCTTGGAAGCCGAGCGCGCCGAGTTTGTCACCCTGGATACCGACTTCGCCGGCCGCCAGTTTGGCCGCATCGACCAGTCCATCGCCATGGGCGCGCTGTTCACTGCCCATCACCTGGGTTGTAAGGCGATTCTGGCTTTGACCGAGTCGGGCTCGACAGCCTTGTGGATGAGTCGCCATCGCATCCAAGTGCCGATCTACGCGCTGACCACCCAAGAGGTCAGCCAGCGCAAGATGACGCTGTACCGCAATGTGCGCCCGCTCTTGATGCCCAAGTTTGATGACCGCGACACGGCGCTGAAGGCGGCCGAGAAGATCTTGGTGGACAAGGGCGTGCTGATGCCCGGCGACACCTATGCCATCACCTGCGGCGAGCCCATGGGCTACCCCGGCGGCACCAATATGTTGAAGGTCTGCCGCGTCGGCGACTGAGCCTAGGCAGGACAGGGCGGCGCCTCGTACTTGTACTCAAGGGCACGCCCTGGGGCGGTCTTTGGGCCGGTCTTGGGTGTCGGCTGCTATTCTGGGTTCACCGCTTATCGGTAGCCCTTGATGCCAGCCCCCAGTTTCCCGAACAACGATGAGACACGGCTGCGGCGCCTGCTGCTGCAGCGGCTGCTGCATGGGGCGGCCGTTTTTGCGGCCTTGAGTTTGTCCTCGGGCCGAGCGCGGGGGCAGGTGAGATTCCGCGTGCCAATCGCGATCAATGAAGCCAGTCGGCGTCCGTTCGTGAAGCAGATGCTGACCCTGATTGGCGAGGCAGCGCAGATCGATTGGCAGATTCAGCCGCTGCCCTGGGCTCGCGCCATGCTCTCGGCCGAGCGTGGCGAGTTGATGGCTTTCGGCGTTTCTCGCACGCCGGCCCGAGAGCAGGTCTTCGAGTTCAGTGATCCGATCTTTGTTAACCATGTCTGGATGGTGGTGCGGCGAGATCAGGCGCTGGAGTACCGCTCGCTCGCTGATTTGAAAGGGCGAACGCTGTGTGTCAGCCGCGGCATCAGCTACGGCGCCAGCTTTGAAGCCGCGCGGGGCCATTTGTTCAAGGTTGAGCTTGCCGATGGAGACTTGAACACCCGGGTTCGCATGCTGATGGCAGGCCGTTGTGATGTGATGCTGTCATCCCATCGCAGCGCGCAGCCCTGGTTGTTCTCGCGCCTGCTGCGGGAGCAGACGGGTCATTCGGCCGCTTTGTCGGTTTTGCCTGCGCCTTTGCAGTCGGACCCGATTCACTTCGCCGTGGCGCGCGGCCATCCCTGGTTGCGACTGTTGCCTCGCTTGAATTCCGCCATGCGGCAGCAATCCAAGGCAATTCAGGCTTTGATCCATAGCGAACTCTGAACCGCGAGCCTCTCGCGCCGCTTTGTCAATCGGGAATGGAGTGCTGCACAGGCCTGTTGGCGCTCGTTATAGTGGGTCGCGTCTGGTCGGTGTGGCCGTGCCTTGTGGGCAATGGAGTGTGCAAATGGGTTTATGCATCAGGTCGGTGCTTTTGGCGCTTTGGGCATGTGGCGCGATCACGCCTTCCTTCGGCCAAACCCAGGCGCCGACTCCGCCAACTGCAACGCCCTCGGCGCTCATTCAGCCGGCCGTGATCCGGTGGTTGCTGCTCGACTTTGTGCCTTATCACGTGGTCGATGGCCCGCAAAAAGGCACCGGTCTGCGCGATCACTATCTCAGTGCCTTGATCAAGCGCATGCCCGAGTATCAGCACCAGTTGGAGATCAGCAGCACCGAACGACTTGCGCAGTACATGCAGGCCGGCCACCCGGTGTGTACCTTGTCGGTCTTGAAGGTGCCGGAGCGCGAGTCCTATACCCGCTATGGTTCCGAACCTTACTTTTACCAATTGCCGCCGGTGCTGATCTCGCGCCGGGGCTATGTGCCTCCTGGGGGCTGGAAAAAACGGGCCGGGGGCGAGGTGTCTCTGCCCGAGTTGCTGCGTTCGGGTGAGGTGCGAGTCGGCACCTTGCCCAAGCGCCGTTTCGGATCCGCGCTGGATGAGGCCTTGAAGCAAGCGCGCGCGGCCCGTCCGGATCAGGTGCTGGAATTTGGCGAATATGGTCTTCTGGCGGGGCTGCTGCACACCCTGAGTCGCAATCGATTTGATGTGACTTTGGGCTATGCGATTGAAATCGAGCAATTGCGAAAGACGCAGGCCACGGCGGATGAGTTCCAGTACATGGCTTTGGCGGAGGCGCCGCCGCTGATCCCGACCTATCCGGCCTGCAGCCTGACGCCCTGGGGCAAGCAGGTCATCCAAACCATTGATCGCCTGACTGGCATGGAGCCGGAACGGGCCCGTTTGCGTGAGCAATACGAGGCCATGTTGCCCGCTGAGGAACGGCTGGTCTACCGGGCGCGTATGGCGGTGCTGCTGGCTGCGAGCAGTGCCCCGCGTAGCCCTTGAGCGGCCAACCTCGCTCGCTTGCTTGCTAAGTCCTGCCCTAGTCAGCTGTCGCGTTCAGGCGTTCTGCGCGCTCTTCACCAGGGCCGCGATGCGCGGCGTCATATGGGTGGGCATCAGCTCCACCTCTTGATGGGCGCGCGCGAAGACGCGGAACAACTCGTCGGTGAAGCCGTGGCCCACGTCTTCCACACCATCGAAATTGATCTCGGCGCGACGAAACATCGGCAGCCTGGCCGCCACACGACGCGCCTGGGCGCGTGAATCCAGGGGCTGGCCGGGCCCGGCCAAGAGGCGCAGCGTGATCGTGGTGTGGTCAAACTCGATGCCGCTGCCGTCCAGGCTCCAGGCCTCCAGCACTTGATCCAGCGTGCGCTTGGTGTCCAGAGAAATCGACATATAGATGGAGCTGCCCTGGCGCGGCATCGGCCGGCCCGGCTGCCAGCCGCCGCTCTCCCAGGCGCGGCGCTGGAAGGCCGTGCCATTGGCATGAATGTCGAACACATCGGCCAGCTGCGAGCTGAAGAAGAGGCCGCGCCCGGTGTGCATCTCGGGCTGGCTGGTCAGACGCCCCTTGCTGAGTTCCAGCATGGCGTGTTGGGCATTGGCAATGTCAAAAGCCGAACAGATTTTGTCGAACACGCCGCAGCCATCGTCAGACACCAGCAGTTGCACATGGCTGGGCGTTTGGCGCAGCGAGACGGTGACGCTGCTGCCGCCGCTGTGGTCGGCCGCGTTGTTCACCAGCTCGGTGAAACCATGCTGAACCATCCGTGCCACATGCTTGGGCAAATCGAAATGAGGCGCGAAGTCGCGCTGCCAGGGGATGTCTTCTTGCAGGCCGTGCAGGCTGTAGGTGCGCGCCACCTGGCGCAGCAGGCCGGGGCCATAGACCGGGCGGCGGTCGCTGCCGCTGCGGGTCAGCCAATGCGCGTCGACCAAGCGGCGCAGCGCGGCCAGCGCCGAGCGACGGCTGCAGCCGGTGCGCTCCTCCAGATGGCTGGCCAGGTCGTGCGAGTGTTCGCGCGCGGCGGCGGTGATCCAGAGGGTCAGGTGGTCAAGGGCGAGACGAGTCATGCGGTGGGCTCCTGGGCTGTCGAGTGTGGGCGCAAAGCTGCAAGCCCTAAACCTCGAAAAAGCCCGGCTCTCAGCCTAATTGCTCACACCCCCCTCATGCAAGCGAGGCTGCCCGGGGTTGGGTGCCACAGGGCACCGCTAGAATCGCCGCCAGTTACAACGCGGTTACATGATCCGCCGGGCTGGTTTGGCGGTAGGCTGCGTTCGCAGGGTTTTCAAGGTTTTTAACTTCCCAAGGGACTCTCTCATGGCTCTCGTTTCCATGCGCCAACTGCTGGACCATGCCGCCGAACACGGCTACGGCATCCCAGCTTTCAACGTCAACAACCTGGAGCAAGTGCAGGCCGTGATGGCTGCCGCCGATGAAGTCGGCGCTCCGGTGATCCTGCAGGCCTCGGCCGGCGCCCGCAAGTACGCCGGCGAACCCTTCATCAAGCATCTGATCCAGGCCGCGGCCGAGATGTACCCGCACATCCCCTTGGTGATGCACCAGGACCACGGCACCAGCCCCAAGATTTGCCAGGGCGCCATCGACCTGGGCTTCGGCTCGGTGATGATGGACGGCTCGCTGATGGAAGACGGCAAGACCCCGTCGTCCTTTGAATACAACATGGACGTGACTCGCCGCGTCGTCGAGTTGGCGCATAAGGTTGGCGTCACCGTCGAGGGCGAACTGGGCTGCCTGGGCAATCTGGAAACCGGCGACGCCGGCGAAGAAGACGGCATTGGCGCCGTCGGCAAGCTGGACCACAGCCAGATGCTGACCGACCCCGAAGAAGCCGCCACCTTCGTCAAAACCACCCAGCTGGATGCGCTGGCGATTGCCATCGGCACCAGCCACGGCGCTTACAAGTTCAGCCGCAAGCCCACTGGCGACATCCTGGCCATCAGCCGCGTCAAGGAAATCCACGCCCGCATTCCCAACACCCACTTGGTGATGCACGGCTCCTCGAGCGTGCCGCAAGAGTTGCTGGCCATTATCAACCAGTACGGCGGCCAGATGAAGGAAACCTTCGGCGTGCCGATCGAAGAGATCCAAGAAGCCATCAAGCACGGCGTTCGCAAGATCAATATCGACACCGACATCCGCCTGGCCATGACCGGCGCGGTGCGCAAGTTCTTGTTTGAGAACCCTGACAAGTTCGATGCTCGCGAATGGCTCAAGCCCGCCCGTGAAGCCGCCAAGGCCGTGTGCAAGCAGCGCTATATGGAATTCGGCTGCGAAGGCCAAGCCGGCAAGATCCAGCCGCGCACCTTGGTGGACATTGCCGCGGCCTATGCTCGTGGCGAGCTGAATCAGCTGGTCAAGTAAGCCAATCGGCCCTGGCCACCAAGCCCACCCTGCGCGAGCCGGGTGGGCTTTTTCATGGGCGGCGGCTCACCTAGCGCTTGCATCGCGAAAGGCGAGCCCCATCCCCTACTGCCGAGTCAACTTTGCATGGGCAAGCAAAACTCGAGTTTCCGGTCTGTGTACGAAACAGACGCCTGTCTTGGTGGCAAACAGCGACGGCTATGGCTCGACAGTCAGCCGCGCGCATTTGATGCGAATGCCAAAGGGTCAACTTCCCTCCGGTCCTTTGGGGGAGGGCTTGCGGGCTTGGCCGCCATTTCTGTCACCAAGCCCCGGCACAATGGCTGAATGAAAGAGAAAACCGGTTCGAGTTCGGATCTGCCTGACGACTCGGGCGGCGCCTTCGATCCCAACGCCATTCTGCGAACTTTTGCCGAACGCTTGCGCGAGCGCGACAAACCGGTCGATCTTTCCATCTCGCAAGCCACACTCAGCGCCAATAGCCGGGTCAAGCGGCCACTTCCGACTTCAACACGTCGGCCCGGTGAGCGCGGTGGTGGATCGGCAAGCTCTGTCTCACCTCGCCATGGCACTTCCTCCGGACGCTGGGATATGAGCGATATCAGTGACGTGGAGGACGTCGCCGAACGCCGCTTGGCCTTGTCGGCGGCGCCCGAACCTCAGCCTCAGCCAGTCCTTGAGTCTTTGGCGCAACGAGTTCCTGAACTTGCTGCCCAGAAAGCCAAGGCCGCGCAGGCTCGCCCCCATGCATCGAAGGCGGACAAACTGGCGGAAAGAAGAAAAGCTGCGCATGACAAAGCCTGTGCTGCCAAGCGGCTTGCTTCGGACCCAAGCAAACGCGCGGTTGCGAAAAAGTTTGAGCAGCAATCAAAGCAGGCCTTGAAGCAGCAGCCTCCGCTGCAGGCCAAGCGAGCAGCTCGTGCGCTGGCCGAGATCGCGGCGCCGCTTTTGTGCATCGACATGCCAAAGTTCAGACCCAAGTTAGCCCAGAAAACGGATGCGCCTGACTTGGACTTGAGCAGCCTGGGGCTGTCGCGTCTGGCTCGCCAAACATCGCCTGCCGCCGCGCCAGAACTGGATTTGTCCGGCTTGGCGGCCCGGACTCAACCGCAGGCCAAACCGGCGCCGGATTTGCAGGACTTCCGCGCCTTGCTGACGCAGGTCAGCCAGGTCAGGCACCAAGCGGCGGCGTCGATTCAGCCGCTTCAGCCGCATGAAGCCCCAAGTTCCACAGGGCCGGGTGCAGATTGGCTGGCGAGCGATGCGCTGCGAGATGCCTTGCAAGCCCAGCGGCAGCCGCTAGAGGCACAGTCGCCCTTGGACTTGGCGTCTTTGAGCGCCATCAGTGCGCTGGCCCGCAAGGGCGGGGGCGGCTCGCGCGCCAGCTAAAGTGCGGGCCTTGCAGTGACTCTTCTCCTGCGCTCGGCCCCTTGCTGAGCGATGGGTTTCAAGCAAGAGTTGCGAGCTTCTTTTTCGCAAAAGCTTTTTCCCATTCACACGCCACCCCCGCAGAAGCAGGACCTCCAAGACTTTATGAGCGGCAGCAGCACTCTGACTTCAAACACGCCCATCACCCCGGGCCTTTTGGTGCTGCACGGCAATCGCGCTGAGCTGTTGGGGGATGCGGTGTTTGAATGGTTGCGCCGCCAGCCGCTGGGCGCTTTGGAAGAAGAGATCTTCCTGGTGCAAAGCAATGGCGTGGCCGAGTGGCTGAAGATGACGCTGGCCGAGCAAAGCGGCATTTGCGCCGCCACGCGGGTGGAGTTGCCGGGGCGTTTTCTGTGGCGTGCATATCGCCAGATGTTGGGTCGCGATTCGGTGCCCTCGCAATCCCGCCTGGACAAATTGCCGCTGACCTGGGCCTTGATGCGCTTGCTGCCGGAGTTAGCGCAGCAGCCGGGCTTTGAGCCGCTGGCCGGCTTTTTGCGTCTGGGGGAAATGGATCGGCGCCTGCAACTGGCCCAGGCCTTGGCCGATTTGTTTGACCAATACCAGGTCTACCGCAGCGACTGGCTCGATGCTTGGGCGCAAGGACATGACGTGTTGCCGCGCAGCGCAGGCGAGCCGCTACCCACCGCCACGCCGCTGCCGGCCGACCAGCGCTGGCAGGCAGCCCTGTGGCGCGCTTTGCTGGCGCCTTTGTCGGCACAGCAGCGAGAAGCCTCGAGGCCGCAGCTGCATCAGCGCTTTGTGCAGGCCCTGCAAGAGGGCCGCAAGCCACATAGCGCCATGGCGCGCCGCTTGGTGCTGTTTGGCATGACCCATGTGCCGATGCAAACCCTGCAGGCCTTGGCGGCGCTGTCCGAGCATTGCCAGGTGATTCTGGCGATCCCGAATCCTTGCCGTTACCACTGGGCCGACATCATCGACGGCCGCGAGTTGCTGCGTAACGAGAAGAACAAGCGGCGCCAGCCACTGCGCGGCGGGCTCGACCTGGCCGAGCTATCGCTGGAGCAGATGCACGCCCATGCCCACCCGCTGCTGGCCAGCTGGGGCCGCCAGGGGCGCGACTTTGTGCGCCAGCTCGACGCCTTTGACGACGCCACCCAGGCGCAAGAGCGCTTCGGCATCGCCAAGATCGATCTCTTTGACGAGGGCCCCGGCGAGAGTTTGCTGGCCCAGGTGCAAGCGCATATCCGCGATCTGACGCCGCTGGCCGAGCATCCGCGCACGGCGCTGGCGCCGCAGGATCGCTCCATCGTCTTCCACATCGCCCACGGCGCGCAGCGCGAGGTCGAGATCCTGCACGACCAGTTGTTGGCCCTGCTGGCCGAGACTCCCGCGTCGGGCCAAGCACCGCTAACGCCACGCGACATCGTGGTCATGGTGCCCAATATCGACAGCTTCGCCCCGGCCATCCGTTCAGTCTTTGGTCAGTACGGACGCAGCCAAGACCCGCGCTTCATCCCTTACGACATTGCCGATCTGAAAGAGCGCGGCCACAACCCGCTGCTGCTGGCGCTGGAGTGGCTGCTGCGCCTGCCGCAGCAGCGCTGCCGTTTGAGCGAGATCCAGGCCTTGCTGGAGGTGCCGGGGCTGGCGGCGCGCTTTGGCTTGAGCGCCGACGATCTGCCGCGCCTGAGTCAATGGATGGAAGGCGCCGGCATCCGTTGGGGCTTGAACGCCGAGCAACGGGCCGAACTGGGCCTGGCCGCGTGTGGCGAGCAAAACGCCTGGTCTTTTGGTCTGCGCCGCATGTTGCTGGGCTATAGCGCAGGAGCGGGGCCGGCCTTCCAAGGCATTCAGCCCTATACCGAGGTGGGCGGCTTGGACGCCGCGCTGGCCGGTTCGCTGGCCGACCTGTTGACGGCGCTGGAAGGCTGGTGGCAGCAGGTGGCCGAGCCGACCAGCCCGGTGCTGTGGGCCGAGCGCGGCCGGCGTTTGATGGAAGACTTTTTCCAGCCGGTGGACGACAGCGAGCGCCAGACCTTGGCGGCCTTGCAAAGCGCGATGGGCAGCTGGCTGGAGGCCTGCGAGTCGGCCGAGTTTGCCGAAGCCGTGGACCTGGCCGTGGTGCGCGAGGCCTGGCTGGACGGGCTGGATGTGCCCATGCTGAACCGCCGCTTCAAGGCCGGTGGCGTGACCTTCTGCACCTTGATGCCGATGCGTGCCGTGCCTTTCGAGGTGGTGTGTCTGCTGGGCATGAACGATAGCGACTACCCGCGTCGCGGCAGCCGCAGCGACTTTGACCTGATGGGCCTGCCCGGCCAGTCACGCCCCGGTGACCGCGCCCGGCGTGACGATGACCGGCAGTTGATTCTTGAGGCCCTGCTCTCGGCGCGGCGCAAGCTCTACATCAGCTGGAGCGGCCGTAGCGTGCGCGACAACAGCGAGCAGCCGCCCTCGGTGCTGGTCTCGCAGCTGCGCGACTATCTGGCCTCGGGCTGGGGCGAGGCGGTGCTGGCGCCCTTGAGCACCGAGCATCCATTGCAGCCCTTCAGCCGGCGCTACTTCGAGCAGGGCAGTGCGCTCTTCACCCATGCCAGCGAGTGGCGCCAAGCGCATCAAGCGCCGGCAGAAGCGGAGGGCGAAGCGGCTCCACTGCCGCCCTTGGAACTCGACCCTGATCAGCCGCTGCTCGACATCAAAGGCCTGGCCGCTTTCTTGAAAAACCCGGTCAAGAGCTTTTTCCGCCAGCGCCTGGATGTGCAGTTTGCCGAGAGCGCCAGTGCGGCCGAGGACGACGAGGCTTTTGCCGTGGATGGCTTGCTGGAATACGAGATGCTGCGCGAGCTCTTGGACGAAGCCCTGCAGGACTTGCATGCCGAGACCGATGTGCCATTGCGTGTGGCCGGTCTGGCGGCGCGCATGCGCGAAGCAGGCCGTCTGCCCATGGCCGAGCAGGGCCGCCGCGCCGAGCGCGCCCTGGTCGAAACCGTCTCGCCGATGCTGAAGGCCTGGCGCGATCTGCAGGCCCTGTACCCGCTGCAGGCACCTAAGGAGATGCTGCGCTTCCCCTTCGAGCAGCCGCTCTTGGAGGACTGGTTGGCCGATCTGCGCGCCCAGGCGCTGGGCGGCCAGCGGGTCTGGCTGGAGTTGATCCCCAGCCGCTTGTGTGCCGATGAAAAAGCCAAGTCGGCCCGTCCCGAGCGACTGCTCGAAGCCTGGGTGCGCCAGTTGGTGGCCAGCGCTCACGGCTTTCAGCTGCAGGGCGTGCTGATCGGGCGCGATGCCCAGCTGACGCTGCAGCCGCTGCCGCCCGAGCAGGCGCAGGCCGATCTGGCCGAGCTTTTGCAAGTCTGGCAGGAGGGCATGCTGTCGCCCCTGCCGATTGCGGCCCTGACCGGATTGGCCCAAGTGGCCGAGCACAAGGATGTGGCCTCGGTGTACGAGGGCGGCTTCAACAGCCGGGGCGAGGTCAGCGAGCCCTGCCTGGCGCGGCTCTACCCCGACTTTGCGGCCCTCGCGGCAGACGGTCGCTTTGAGACCTTGGCCCCGCGTCTCTATGGTCCGCTGCATGCGTGGCTGCATCAGGGCGTCAGTTTGGAACTGCATGCCTCGGCCCAGGCGGAGCAAGAGGAGGCCGCCGAATGAACATGAGCAGCACGCTGAACCCGCATGACTTCCCCTTGTGGGGCAGCCGCCTGATCGAAGCCAGCGCCGGCACCGGCAAGACCTGGACGATTGCCGCGCTTTACTTGCGCCTGGTGCTTGGGCATGGGGGTGAGGCCGGCGAGACCGGTTTTTTGCGGCCCTTGCTGCCCTCTGAGATTCTGGTGATGACCTTCACCCGCGCGGCCACCCGCGAGTTGTCGGACCGCATCCGCGCCCGCTTGCTGGAGGCGGCCAAGGTCTTCCGTGGCGAGGCCGAGCCTGCCGCTGGCGACGCCTTGCTACGCGCTCTGCTCAACGATTACCCAGACGGACCGGCTCGCAACTCTGCAGCCTGGCGCCTAGGCATGGCCGCAGAAAGCATGGACGATGCTGCGGTTCACACCATCGACGCTTGGTGCCAGCGCATGTTGCGCGAGCATGCTTTTGACAGCGGCTGTCTCTTCAACGAAGACCTGATTGGCGACGAGCAGCAACTGCTGCTGGAAGCCACGCAAGACTATTGGCGCGCCCAGGTCTATCCGCTTGGCGCTCAGGGCCTGGATCAAGCATTGGCGGTGTTCATCCGCGTGGATGCATTGGCCCAAGACGCCCGCCAGTTGCTGGCTCAGGACCTGTCCTTGGCGGCTGATGTGGCCGAGCCCTTGGGCTTGGTGATTGAGCGAGCCGAGTTGCAGCATGCGGCGGCCCTTGCAGATTTGAAGCAGGGCTGGGCCGAGGCCGCCGAGCGCATGCAAGCCTGGTTGGATGGCCAAATGGAGGGCAAGACCTGTCCCTTCAACAAGACCAAGCTGCGCCCCGGCTATTACCAGCCTTGGCTGCAAAGCCTGCGCGACTGGGCGCTGGACGAGGCGCAGCTCGCGCCTGAAATCTCCGACGCGGGCCTGCGCCGTCTCAGCCCGGCCGGTCTGGCCGAGGCATTGAAACCGGATGCCGCTGCGCCCGAAGTGCCCGCTGAGTTTGAGGCCTTTGCCGAACTGCTGGAGGCCTTGCAAGCATTGGAGAGTGTTGGCACGCCGATGCGCTTGCATGCCGCGGCTTGCATTGGTGCGCGACTGGCCGAATTGAAGGCCAACTCCGGCCTGTTCGGCTTTGCCGATATGCTGAATCGACTGGATCGCGCGCTGGATCCGGCCACTCAAGGTGCCAGCGCTGAGCGCCTGCGCCAAGGCATGTTGGCCCAGTATCCGGTGGCGCTGATCGACGAGTTTCAAGACACCTCGCCGCTGCAGGCGCGCATTTTTGATCGGCTCTATTGCCTGGCCGAGAACTCGCGCGACACGGCCCTGCTTTTGATTGGTGACCCCAAGCAAAGCATCTACGGCTTCCGTGGCGCGGACATTTACAGTTATCTGGACGCACGAAACAAGACCGCCGGCCGCCACTACATGCTGGGCACCAACCATCGCTCCAGCTTAGCCCTGGTAGCGGCGGTGAATCAGGTCTTTGCACATGCCGAGCAGCGCGAGGGCGAGGGGGCTTTCATGTTCCGGGCGCCGGCCGACGCTTCGGGCAATCCCTTGCCATTTGCGCCGGTGGCCGCGCGCGGCCGGGCCGAGGTGTTCGTCAGCAGTCAGGGGCCGGTGCCGGCGCTGAGCCTGCAACTGGACGTGCAGCTGCGCGATGCCAACAGCAGCCAGCGCTTGTTTGCCGCCCGCTGCGCCGAGCAGATCGCGCAGCTGTTGAACGATGAGGGCGCGGGCTTCTCTAATCCGGCGCGCGGTAGCTTTGAGCGCCTGCGGCCGGCCGATATCGCGGTGCTGGTGCGCACCGGCCGTGAGGCCGCCACGCTGCGGCGCGAGCTGCGTCGGCGCAATATCGCCTCGGTTTATTTGTCAGACAAAGACTCGGTGTTTGCCAGTGCCGAGGCGCGTGATCTCTTGCGCGTCTTGCAGGCGGTGGCCGAGCCTTTGAATATGCGCTTGGTGCGCGCCGCGCTGGCGACCCGTTTGTTGGGTCTGAGTCTGGCGGAGCTGGCGCATCTGGCGCAGGACGATGAGGCCTTTGATGCTCGCAGTGATGAGCTGAAGGCCTTGCAGAGTGTTTGGCTCAGCCAGGGCGTTCTGGCCATGCTGCGCGAGCTGCTGCATGCCTTTGATTTGCCGGCGCAATGGCTGGCCCAGGACGAGCGTGGCGCCAAAGATGCTGACGGCGAACGCCGACTGACCAATGTCTTGCACCTGGCTGAGCTGCTGCAAGCGGCCAGCCTGGAGCAGGGCGGTGAGCAGGCCTTGATCCGATGGTTGGCGGATCAGATTGAAGAAGCCGAAGTGCCCGGTGCCGCAGCAGGCGAGGGCGCGGTGCTGCGTCTGGAAAGTGATGCCGATTTGGTCAAGGTGGTGACGGTGCACAAGTCCAAGGGCTTGGAGTACCCCCTGGTCTTCATGCCTTTTGCGGCCAGCTTCCGGGCGGTGGACAAGGCGCGCACCCGCTTCGTCAAGCAGGCCTTGGCAGAGTCGCAAAGCGGTGAATCGCAGCTTTATCTGGAACCGACGGCCGAGCAGATCGCCCAGGCCGACCGCGAGCGCTTGCGCGAAGACCTGCGTCTGCTCTATGTGGCTTTGACCCGCGCTCGCCATGCTTTGTGGTTGGGCGTGGCGGCGCTGAAGGTGCGCAATGGCAAGAGCTGCGAAAGCTGGCGCAGCGCCATCGGCTATGTGCTGGGCGGGGCCTCGCGCTTTTCGGAAGATCAGTTGCAAGAACTGGCCGAGGTCTTGGCTGCTGCCAACCCTGAAATCGCAGTGCAAGCAGCGGCAAGCGCTTTTTCCTTGGGCCCAAGTCTGGTGATGCCGCGCGGCGCGCCCACGCCGCTGAAGCAGCCCCAGGCCTATCAGGCAGAGTTTGAGCGGCGCTGGGGCATTGGTAGCTTCTCGGCCCTGGTGCGGGCGCTGCCGGTGCGGGCAGTGTCCACAGAAGTGGCGCGTTTGGACGAAGACCAATCCGCTTCTGAATTGATGCTGCCGCAAACGCAGCAGCTGCTGCCGCCGGAGCAAAGCCTCTTGCCGCCCTGGCATCGCTTCCCTCGCGGCGCTTTTGCCGGCAATTTCCTGCATGATCAGCTCGAGTGGTTGGCTGAAGAAGGCTTTCACCGTCTGGCCGAGTCCAGCGAGCTGCAGGCGCAGCTGATGCGCCGCTGCGAGCGCCAGGGTTGGGGCAATTGGGCGGCCGATGTGCTGCTGTGGTTGCAGCAGGTCTGCGCGGCACCCTTGCCGCCGGTGGGCTGTGCCTTGCAAGATTTGAGCGGCCATCTGCCGGAAATGGAGTTTTGGTTCCCGGCCGATCACTTGAATGCAAGCGCCTTGGACGCGCTGTGCCGGCGTCATTTGCTGGCCGCGGAGCCTCGACCCGCGCTGCCGCAGCGCCAGCTGCATGGCTTGTTGATGGGTTTTGCCGACTTGGTGTTCGAGCACCAGGGCCGCTACTTTGTGTTGGACTACAAGTCCAACCAC
Organism: Roseateles sp.; assembly: GCF_049240545.1. Lineage (GTDB taxonomy): Bacteria > Pseudomonadota > Gammaproteobacteria > Burkholderiales > Burkholderiaceae_C > Paucibacter_A. The sequence goes on from NZ_JBMLSK010000196.1 coordinate 50,852, forward strand.
CTGGGCGCCAGCGATGCCGATTACAGCGAGCCCGCTTTGCAGTCGGCCATGGCCCAGCACCGCTACGACGTGCAGGCTGCGCTGTATTTGCTGGCCTTGCATCGGCTCTTGCGTGCGCGCTTGGGAGAGGCTTATCAGCCCGAGCAGCATCTGGGCGGCGCGGTCTATGTCTTCATGCGCGGCATGCAAGGCCCGGCTCAGGGCTGCTATTGGGTCAAGCCCAGTGAGTCCATGCTGAATGAGCTGGATGCTTTGCTGGACAACCAAGCTGCGCTGCAGGACAGCGGGGGCGTGCGATGAGTGGGGAAGAGCTGATGCCAATGGACGCCGCCGTGCAGGTGATGCAAGCGCTGGGTGCCTGGCGAGATGCCGGCACGATTCGGCGTTTGGATGCTGCTTTTGCCGGCTTTGTGCGCGAGCAGCAGGCCGATGCGCCCGCCGCGCTATTGCTGGCCAGCGCGCTGCTGGCCCATATGGAGGGGCGCGGCCACAGCTGCCTGGCTTTGGACGAATTATTGGCTGATGCCGAAGGCTTGCTGGGCTGGAAGCCGCCGCAAGCTCAGGCGCTGCGTCAGCTGATGCAAGGCAGCCTGCCCACGAACTTAGTCGATTGGCTGTGCGCGCTGCAAGCCAGCCCCTTGGTCTTTGTTGATGCGCCGGCCGGTGGCGGTGAGGCGCAAGAGGGCCAGGGCGAGCCACTGGTTCTGCGCGGCAGCAAGCTGTATCTGCGCCGCTACTGGGCTTATGAGCAGCGGGTGGCGGCGCAGTTGCTGGCGCGGGCGACGGTGGGGCCGAGGGCCGACACCACACAGGTGCGTCAATGGTTGGATCGCATGTTCCCCAGTGCAGGCGAGGCAGCCTCTCTTGACTGGCAAAAGCTCGCCTGCGGCGTTGCCGTGGCCGGGCGCCTGTCTGTCATCACCGGCGGCCCCGGCACCGGCAAGACCTACACCGCAGCTCGCTTGCTGGCCTTGTTGTTCGCCATTGACCCGGACGCTCAGCGCTTGCGCGTGGGCCTAGCCGCGCCGACGGGCAAGGCGGCCGCGCGCCTCAAACAGTCCATCGAATCGGCCCTCAGCCAGTTGCAAGGCCAGCTGGGGGCCTCCCTGGATCTGCAGAAGCTGGCCAGCCAGATGGGTGCGGCCCGCACCCTGCACGCCTTGTTGGGTGCGAGGCCCGACACCCGCAAGCTGCGTGCCGACGCGGCCCATCCTTTGGCCTTGGATGTCTTGATCGTCGATGAGGCCTCCATGATTCATCTGGAGATGATGGCGGCGCTTTTGGATGCGATGCCGCCGGGCGGGCGATTGATTCTGCTGGGCGACAAAGACCAGCTGGCCTCGGTGGAGGCGGGTGCGGTCTTGGGTGATCTGTGTCGAGACGCCGAGTTGGGCCGTTATCTGCCCCGCACGGCGACCTATGCCGAGGCGGTGACAGGTCAGACCTTGCCGAGCGAGTTCCTCTTGCCGGAAGGAACACAAGCTTCTGCGCTCGCGCAGCAAACCGTGATGCTGCGCGAAAGCCGGCGCTTTGGCGGCCCGATTGGTCAGCTCGCCTTGGCGGTGAACCGGGGCGATGCGCGGCTGGCTCAGCAGCTCTTGAGTGAGGGCCAAGACCAGGTCTTGCTGAATGTGCAGGCGGCTTCGGCCGAGGCCGCGGTGCGCTTGGCGCTGCAGGGCCGGCCTGGCGCCCAAGGCGGCTACCGCAGCTATTTGGAGTTATTGGCGCAGCGACCGGAGACGGCCGAGGCTTTCGGCCCCTGGGTTTTGTCGGTGCTGGCCGCCTTTGAGCGCTTTCGCTTGCTTTGCGCGGTGCGCGAGGGCGATTGGGGCACCGAGGGCTTGAACCAGGCGGTGGAGCGGGCCTTGATTGCCGAAGGGCTCCTGAGCAAACGCGGCGAATGGTATGAGGGCAGGCCGGTGATGGTCTCCCGCAATGATGCGGGCTTGGGTGTCTTCAACGGCGACATCGGCATCGTGCTGCGCCCGCAGGGGCAAGACGAGGCGGCGGGCGGCAGCAATCGACTGCGCGCCTATTTTTCCGACGGGCAGAGCTTGCGCTCGGTGGCGGTGAGCCGTCTGGCCGATGTGGAAACCGCTTTTGCGCTGACGGTGCACAAATCGCAGGGCTCGGAGTTCGAGCACACGGTCTTGGTGCTGCCGGCCGAGGGCGGCGGCGGGCTGACGCGGGAGTTGGTCTATACCGGCATCACTCGCGCCCGCATGGCTTTCACCCTGGTCAGCGGGCGTGCGCCGGCCTTTGCCATGGCCTTGGCCCAGCGCACCCGGCGCGCCAGTGGCTTGCTGGAGCTGCTGGCCGAAGCGCCTGCGCTCGAGAGCTAGGACAATCTCGCTCAGCCATGAAATTCATCCACGCCGCCGACATCCATCTGGACAGCCCCTTGTGCGGGCTGGCCTCTTATCCCAACGCGCCGCTGCAGACCTTGCGATCGGCCAGTCGTGAGGCCTTCAGCCGTTTGATCGACGCCGCCATCGATGAGGCGGTGGACTTCATGGTGATCGCCGGCGACCTCTACGACGGCGACTGGCGCGACTACAACACCGGGCACTTCTTCGTCGGCGAGATGGCGCGCCTGCATCAGGCCGGCATTCCGGTCTATCTGCTCTATGGCAACCATGATGCCGAGAGCGAGATGACGCGCCGGCTGACGCTGCCGCCGAATGTGCATTTGTTCGACAGCCGCAAGCCTAGCACCCATCGCATCGAAGACTTGCGCGTGGCCCTGCATGGCCGCAGCTTCAAGGATGCCGCCACCACCGAGAACCTGGCCCTGGCCTACCCCGACCCGCTGAGCGGCTGGCTCAATATCGGCGTGCTGCACACCGCCTTGGAAGGCTACGCTGCTCATGCCCGTTATGCCCCTTGTAGCCTGGCCGAGTTGTGCGCCAAGGGCTATGACTATTGGGCTCTGGGCCATGTGCATGAGCATGCGGTGCTGAGCGAGTCGCCCTGGGTGGTCTTTCCCGGCAATCTGCAGGGCCGCCATATCCGCGAGGCCGGGCCGCGCGGCGCGGTCTTGGTGACGGCCGATCACAGCGGCATCCAAACGGTGGAGCGTTTGATCGTGGACGTCTTGCGCTGGGAGCGGCTCGACATCGATGTCAGCGAAGCCGCCGACCTGCCTGCCGTGGTGGCGCTGGCCGGCCGGGCGCTAGAACATTTGCTGCTGAGCCAAAGCGGCAATTGGCCGCTGGCGGTGCGGGTCTGCTTGCAAGGGCGCACCTCTGCGCATGGGCTGCTCTTTGGTCTGGAAGCGCAGTTGCGCGAGGAGATCTTGGCTCAGGCGGCTGCATTGCAAGGCGGGCGCTTGTGGATCGAAAAGCTCAAGCTGGAGACCGCGCCGGCGCTGGACGCCAGCCAATTGGCCGCGCGTGCCGATGCGATTGCTGACTTGCAGGCCTTGCTGGCCGAGGTGCCTGAGGATGCCGACTTCCTGCGCAGCCTCAGCGAGGACCTACAACTCTTGACCGCCAAGGCGCCGCTGGCCTTGATCGAGGCATTGCCCGAGTTTCAGGTGATTCGGCGCGGCGAGGTGCTCGGCTTGATCGATGCCGTAACGCCTGCCTTGTTGGCGCAGTTGGCCACGGCTGAACAGGCGAACGAGGCCTCTTAAATCCCCCTGAGGTAGGGATTCGGTGCGCTCTTTGTATCGATTGCGTACAGAGCCTGGGCAGCGGCCTGCTGCGCCGCTAAAGTTGGACGCAGCAGCTTGAAGGCCTTCAGGGCCATCGCTGTACTTGTCATAGACGCCAGGAGGGTAAGCCATGAAGATTTCCTCACGCAGCACCGGCGCGGCCGTGCTGATTTCTCTGTCGATGTTGATGAGCAACGCCTTTGCCACCCAGGTGGGCAAAGAGGTGGAAGCGCGCATGAGCCATGACGGCCTGCAGCAGATCAAGCTCAAAGAGGTGGACCTGGCCTATGCGCGCCCCGGCGCCAGCCTGGCCGGTTACAGCAAGGTGATCTTGGACCCGGTGGAGGTGAGCTTCTCCAAATACTGGGACCCCAAGCGCACCGGCAGCAACTTCAAACTGAGCAATGAAGAGCGCGAAGACATCCGCAGTGGCATGGCGACGATCGTGCAAGAAGAGTTCGCCAAAACCTTGCAAGCCAAGGACGGTTATCCGCTGGTGAAGGAGGCCGGGCCCGATGTCTTGCGGGTCAAGGTCAGCATCATCGATCTGTATGTGAATGCACCCGACACCTTGGCGGCTGTCCGCACCCGGACCTATGTGGCATCGGCCGGCGAAGCCACCTTGGTGGCTGAGCTGCGCGACTCGGAAACCGGCCAAGTCTTGGCGCGGATGGTGGACCGCCGCGAAGCGCGTAACTTCCCCGGGCAGCTGACTTGGAGCAACCGCGTCATGAACGCCCAAGAGGCCGAAATCATGGCCTCGGCCTGGGCCAAGGTCTTGCGCAAATCACTCGACAAGGCGCACGAGATCGGCAAAAAGTAAGCGCGCTTCGCGCAGGGGCAGCTGCGGGGGACCGGGGCTGCCTGTACATTGGCCGGATCTACCTTTTTCAGGAGTACTTTATGGCCACATCAGGCGCAGCCAATCCAGCTCACAAGATCAATGTCAAGGCAATCGCCAATGACAGCGGCGTGGCCGTGGAAGCCTACGACACTTACGACACCGACGAGGAAACGCTGGCCGCAGCGCACCGTTTCGCGGCCGGCCTCTTGAACCGCGTGGCCGTCATCTGTGAGCAAAGCCCCGGCAAGACGCTGGACGCCGCCGCGCTGCGCAAGCTGGCGCAGGGCTTGGCGAGCTAATTGTTTCAGTAGAGGTTTCAGTAGGGGCCTTTGGCCAGCCAGCGCTCCAGCTGCGGCAGTCGGTCATTGCCCCAGAAGCGCTCGCCCTCGACGATGAAGAAGGGCGAGCCGAACACGCCGCGAGCTTCCGCCATGTCCACTTCCGCCTTCAGGCGGGCGCGGCTGGCGGGGTTGGCGCTGGCTTCCTGAAAGTCTTCGGCGCTCAGGCCGATGTCGGTGGCAATGGCTTGCAGCACTTTTTCGGCGGCGATGTTTTGGTCATCGACGAAATAGGCCTTCAAGACCCGATGGGCAAAGTCGCGGCCTTGCTCGGGCTGGCGGTCATGCACCCAGTGAAAAATACGCGCGGCCTGCTCGGTATGGGCGCCCAGATTGCTGGGCGTCTTGTAGGGCGTTGCGTAATAGGCCGCCAGGCGCTCGGCATCGCGGCGGATGTAGTCGCTGCGCATGATGTTGCTGGGGATGCGAATGCGCTCCAGCGATTGGAAATTGGCATCCAGCACAATGGCGCGCCAAGTCACCGAACGTCCGTATTGCGCGGCTAGCTTGTCGATTTGCTGCGAGGCGATATAGCCATAGGGCGAGGCAAAGTCGAAAAAGAAATCGATCGGTGCTGACATGGATTCACTCCCTTGAATTGGCGCGGATTGTAGGCGGGCCTTGTGTGACAGATCAAAGGGGCCGGCAGGCAGTACAGTGCCGGTCTTCACGGCGGGAATCTTCGGAGATTTAGGCCGTGAATCCGCCCTTAGAAACTCTGCTCAGCCGTCCTTTTCATGCGCTTCCAACACCTCGATCTGAGTCGCTACGGCAAGTTCACCGATCAGCGCCTGGTGTTTCCGCAAGCCAAGCGTGACTTTCATCTGATTGTGGGCGCCAACGAGGCGGGCAAGTCCACCACGCGGCAGGCGATTCTTGATTTTCTCTTCGGCATCGAGAACCGCTCCAACTACGATTTTTTGCATGCCAAGGCTGAGATGCGCTTGGGCGGCAGCATAGAGCTCGGCGAGCAAAGCCTGGACTTTGTGCGCACCAAGGCGAGGACGAAGTCCTTGCTGGATGCACAGGGTCAGGTCTTGCCTGAGTCCGCACTGGCGGCGTTTCTAGCCAGCAGCGACCGAGCTTTTTACGATCAGATGTTTGGCCTGGACCATTGCCGCCTGGAAGCGGGCGGCCAGGCGATTCTGAGCGCGCAGAACGATATCGGGCAGATTCTGTTTCAGTCGGCGGCCGGCATCGGCAGCCTGGGCGCGGTGCGTGAAAGCCTGGAGGCCGAGGCCGACAAGCTCTGGGCCAAACGTCGCTCGGGCGACCGGGCCTACTACCAAGCCAGCGATGAGTTGGCCGCCGCCGAGGCTGCGCTGAAGGCCGCGACGGTGCGCACCAAGGATTGGATGGACGCGCGCCAACGCAGCGAAAGCCTGCAACAGCGTCGTGAAGCCCTGCGTCAACAACTGCAGGCCCTGGACCTGCAGCGCAGCGCCTTGGAGCGCGTTCGGCGTGTGGCGCCCGCCTTGCGGCAACTGGGTCAAAGTGAACAAGCTTTGCTGGACTTGCAGGTCGCCACTGGCTTGAGTTCAGTGGTCCAACTGCCCGAGGATGCCGGCCGTGTGTTGGCCGAGCTGGAGTTGGAGTTGGCCGCCGCCGCCAGCAGCCACCAGTTGCTGACGGCGCAGGCACAACAGGCGCAATCGCGCTTGGACGCCTTGCAGGTCGATCACCGTCTGCTGCAGCAACAGACCGCGATCGAGGCCTTGCAGCAAGTCGCTTTTCAGGTGCGCCACCATGGGCGCGATATCGAACGTTGCCAGGCCGAAATCAAGGTGTACGGCTCGCAACTGAAGGCCGACGCGCGCTATCTGGGCTGGAACTTTAGCGATGAGCAAAGTCTGAGCGAGCAGTTGCCCAGTTTGCCAGAGCGAGCGGCCTTTGCCGCTTTGGCCAAGCGTTATGAGCTGCTGGATCAGACCTGCCGCCTCAGCGAGGCGGCCCTGGCCGAGAAGGGCTTGGAGTTGGCGGCGCTGCAATTGCAGCTGAAGAGTCTGGCGGTGCAGGCCCCCTCGGCTCAGCTGCAGGGCGGGCTGGCGCGGGCCCGTGCGCTGGGCGATGTGCAGCAAACGCAGCGGCGCGAACAGGCGCAGCTCTTGCGGCTGCAGGCCGAGTTGGACGCCGCGCGGCGCGGCCTGGGCGCTCACGCATTGCCCGACACGAGCTTGGCCGAATTGGCGCTGCCCTCCGAGGCCGCCATGCAGCAGCGTTTGCAGCGCCTGGCAGAGCTGAAGTCGCGTTGCAGCGCGCTGGAGGAGCGTCTGGCGGCCTTACGCGCCGAGCGGGCCAGCGCTGAGTTGGCGCTCAGTCAATACCGTCAGGCCCATCAACCGGTCAGCAGCGAGGAAGTAACGCAAAAGCGGGCCGAGCGCGATGCCACATGGCTGCGCATTCGCGATGGCGCGCTGAACTTGCTTGAGGCTGCGCCGGCCTTTGAGTCGGCCGTGCAAGCAGCTGATGGCGTGGCCGATCGCCGTTATGCCAAGGCGCGTGAAGCCAGTGAGTTGCAAGCCAAGTTGGACGCGCAAGCGCGCTTGAGCTTGGTGATTGAGGAGGCTGCCGCCAACTTGTCGGCGCAACAGGCCGAACTGCTGACTCAGCAGCAGGACTGGGCCGCAAACGCCGAGCGCCTGGGGCTGGCAGGGCTGGGTCTGCTCGATGTGGAGGCCTGGCGCATGGCGCGCGAACGGGTGCTGGCGGCACGCGCTGCCTTGCTGCTCGCTCAGCAAGAAGCCTTGGCCAGCGAGCAGCAGACACAGGCGGCGTGCAAGGAGCTGAGGGTGGCCTTGCAGGCTTTTGCCGGCGCCCCTCTCGAAGCCAGCGCTGACGCAGCGCTGGACCTGGCGAGCCTGGTTTTGCAGGCAGGCGCCGCAGTGGAGGCTGCTGCAGCAGCCCAGGTTCAGGCGCAGTCCTTGCAAAGGCAGATCGAGCTTGCTAGCCAGGCCCAAGCCGTGCTGCGCGAGAAGTGCGCGGTCGCCGGGCAGCAAATGCAAGCCTGGCAAAGCGCATGGGCGCAAGCCTGCCAGCGCCTGCGCTTGGCCTCTGGCCTGGATCCGGCCCAGGCTGACGAGGTCTGCGCGGTCATGGCCCGGATGGAGGCGGGGCTGCGCGCGGTGCTGGAATTGCGCCAGCAGAAGATTCAAGTGATGCAGACCGAGTGGGCTGACTTTGAGCGCGATCTCGCGCGCTGCGCAGTGGCTTTGGGCCAGGCGGCGCCCGAGGGCGAGGCCGCCGAGGCCTGGATTCGCCAATTGAGCTTGGACCTCAGCGCGGCGCGTGCGGCGGCCCAGGAAGCACAGCGCCTGGGGCAGGCGGTGCAAGACCTGCAGGCGCAGTTGGCCGCCACGGCGCTGCAGCGCGCCAAAGCTGAAGCACGCCTGCAGCCTTTGCTCAAACTGGCGGGGCTGGACGATGCCTCAGATCTGCCTGCCGTGATTGAGGCAAGCGAAGCGCGGCGTCGCCTGAATGCGCAAGTGATGGCGGCGCGCCAGGCCTTGCAAGAAGGCGGCGATGGTCTCTCGGTCGAAGCTTTGCAAGCCGAGTTGGCGGCGGTGGACTTGGTGCAGCTGCCGGTGCAGATGGCCGACTTGGGGCGCCAGATTGCGGAAGCACAGCAGCAAGGCGATGCCTTGATGGCCGAGCTGACCCAGGCCGATGCGGCCTTGGGCCAGATCGCCGGCCAAGACGATGCGGCGCGCGCCGAAGGCCAGCGCCAGGATGCGCTGGCCAAGATGGCCAATGCGGCGGAACGTTATGTGAAGGTCTACACCGCGGCGCGTTTGCTGAAATGGGCCATCGATCGTTACCGCGAAACCAAGCAGGGCCCGATGTTGAGCCGCGCCGGCGAGATTTTTGCCGCCTTGACGCGGGGTTCTTTCCAGCGCTTGGCGCTGGACTTCGACGTGACGCCGTTGAGCTTGCAAGGTCTGCGCGCCGATGGTCGCCTGGTGGCCATTGGCGGCATGAGCGAAGGCACCCGCGATCAACTCTTCATGGCGCTGCGCCTGGCGGCGCTGGAGTTGCATCTGGGGCAGGACGCCAGCCATGCCTTGCCCTTCATCGCCGATGACCTGTTCATCAATTACGACGACGCCCGTGCCGAGGCGGGCTTGAAAGCGCTGGCCGATTTGTCCGAGCGCACCCAGGTGATCTTCTTGAGTCACCACCACCATCTGGAAGGCCTGGTGCGGCAGGCCGTGGGGCCGATGGTGAATGTGATTCGGCTTTGAAGCGCGGCCGATGGGCTCTCTCAAGGCGGGCCGTCGCGGGTGACCTTCAATGCTCGATGGATTTGCCCAGCTTCTTGCCTAGCGCAATCGCGCCGCCGCCATTGCGCACGTTCTTGTAGCCCATGCGCTGCAACAAGCCCAAAGCTTGTTCCGCACGCCCGCCTGATGAGCAGTACAGCACGATGGGCGCGTCATGGTCAGGCGCCATCTGGTTGACCAGATGGGCCATCTGCGGCAGGGGCAGGCAGTGGGCATCGGGCAGATGGCCGGCCATGTATTCGGCGTAGGAGCGTACGTCGAGCAGCAGCGCATGCTCCGGCAGGGCCGTCGGCTCGATTGGCGCCTCGGGGTGCTGGTAATGCACGGGCTCTTGCGCCGCGATTTGCGCATCAACGGGGAGGTAGAAAGAGGCCCAGGTCATGATGGTTTCTCCTCGCGCTCAGTCTCACAGGCGGGCTTGCCGAGTTGGGCGCTGGCGCTGAGCCGCCCGGCACGGCTTTCACAAGAGTGATCTGAAAAGCCTGTGTGCAGTTCTACATCAAGTCCGGCCCGACGGGGCAGGTCAAGCAGGCTTGCCGTCGCATTTTTTTTACGGCTGTTTCGTGAACAGCTGCGGCACTTCTTGTTTCGCGCTTAAAAGGCGGACTGTTCAGGGCTGGATTTGGCGACTCAAAGCGGCCCATCTCAGGGCTTGAGCTTGGTCTTGACGCGTTCCAGGCCGGTCTTCAAGAGCTTGCCGGTTTGCTGCGCCGTGTTCAGCAGTTGATCTGCGCTGGGCAGGCGTTCGGCGGTCCAGGCCGCTGCTTCTTCGGTCGCCTGCTTGACTTGCTCCGCCGTTTGTCCGGCTTTTGATGCGCCGGTTTTCAGCAAGGCGGTCGATTGCTCGGCCAGGGTCCGAATCTGTTCTTGCGTGGGGAGCCGATTCACCGCCCAGTCTGCCGCTTCGACAGCCGTTCGTTTGGCCTGCTCGCTGGCATCGACCACCTTGTCCTTGGCGGCCAGCCAGGATGTGGACAAGGGGCTGGCGGGCGTGAACTGGAGCACTTGCTCCACTTGCTCAAGGGCCTGCTCTTTCTCCAGCGACAGCGTGCCTTGGATCGCGAGCAGTTGGTGCAAGAACGCCATCAGATCCTCGACCATGACCTTGTGGTTGCAGTCCGGGTTGTTGTGCAGCAAGTCGGCAAGGTCTTTGGCCAGCGCTTCGAGCGGCGCCTCGGCCACTTGTGTCTCCAGCACTTGAATCGCTGAATCGACGAAGCGGCGGTCCAGGCCCCAGTCATCGACCAGATGCGCCAGCAGCAGTGAGCGCTCTGTGTCGCCGAGGGGGCCGTCGAGGCGGGCCAGCTTCAAAGCCAATGGGGCGATCAGGTCGAAGAGCGCCAAACCCAAGGTATCCAAGGGGGTGTTGAGAAACTTCGGGATTTCAATGACGCGGCTGCTCTTGGAGTAGCCCATCCAGCGGTAGATGCCGTAGCAAGCTCCACCCGACGCCAGGGCGGCAAACGCGACCCAGCCGACCGGGGTCGCCGCAGCCCCAATGCCCAGAGCCCCCATCAGACCGCTGGGCGCAAAAAACGTTGAGGCGACGAGGCTGGACTTGGCAATTGCCGCGCCCGCGCCGGCGGCGCCCAGTACGTCCCACACCTCGCGTGCACGATTGACCATGCGCAGCGAGGTGTAGGCGTCCTCGCCGATGGCCAGCTTGGCCTTGAAACGCAGCGGCTCGGCGACCACCCGCTCAACGCCGGCAAATGAGGATTGAATCGAGGCGGAGCGCGGCGCCGAACTCATGACTCGGGGGCTCCGTTGGGGCCGCATGGGGTGGCGCAGGGTTGGGGCACAGCATCCAAGACGATCGACTCCGTTCTGACTTTGGAGGCCCAAGCGTAACGGAGCTCGGATACATCTGGGATTTTTGGGGACTTGACTTGCCCATGGCCCAAGCCCAAGGCTTGGCGCCCCCTTGACGAGCCCCAAGCCTTTGGACTTCTGGCTGGCTTACATGCTGCGCCGGTACTGGCCACCCACTTCGAACAGCGCCGAGGTGATCTGGCCCAAGGAGCAGACGCGCACCGCATCCATCAGCACCTCAAAGACATTCTTGTTGTCGATGACGGCCTGCTGCAGGCGCTGCAACTGCGTGGCGCTGTCGGCGGCATGGCTGGCGTGGAAGTCGCGCAGGCGGTGCAGCTGTGACTGCTTTTCTTCATCGGTGGAGCGGGCCAGCTCGATGCTCTCCATCACCTGGTCGCCCTGCGGGTTGCGGAAGGTGTTGACGCCGATGATGGGGTACTCGCCGGTGTGCTTGAGCATCTCGTAATGCATGCTCTCTTCCTGGATCTTGCTGCGCTGGTAGCCGGTTTCCATCGCACCCAGCACGCCGCCGCGTTCGGCAATTTTTTCGAACTCAGCGAGCACCGCTTCTTCCAGCAGCTCGGTCAGCTCTTCGATGATGAAGGCGCCCTGTGAGGGGTTCTCGTTCTTGGCCAGCCCCCACTCGCGGTTGATGATCAGCTGAATGGCCATGGCGCGGCGCACCGACTCTTCGGTCGGCGTGGTGATGGCCTCGTCAAACGCGTTGGTGTGCAGGCTGTTGCAGTTGTCGTAGATGGCGATCAGGGCCTGCAGCGTGGTGCGGATGTCGTTGAACTGGATCTCCTGCGCGTGCAGGCTGCGGCCCGAAGTCTGGATGTGGTACTTGAGCTTTTGGCTGCGTTCGTTGGCGCCGTATTTGTCGCGCATGGCCACGGCCCAGATGCGGCGGGCGACGCGGCCGAGCACGGTGTACTCGGGGTCCATGCCGTTGGAGAAGAAGAAGCTCAGGTTGGGCGCGAAGTCATCGATGTGCATGCCGCGCGCCAGATAGGCTTCCACAAAGGTGAAGCCGTTGGAGAGCGTCAACGCCAGCTGGCTGATCGGGTTGGCACCGGCCTCGGCGATGTGATAACCGCTGATCGAGACGGAGTAGAAGTTGCGCACATTGTGGTGCACGAAATACTCGGCGATATCGCCCATCACCTTGAGCGAGAACTCGGTCGAGAAGATGCAGGTGTTCTGGCCCTGGTCTTCCTTCAGGATGTCGGCCTGCACCGTGCCGCGCACATTGGCCAGCACCCAGTCCTTGATCTTGGCGGCTTCGTCGGCGGTGGGTTCGCGGCCGTTGTCGGCTTGGAACTTGGCGATGTTCTGGTCGATGGCCGTGTTCATGAACATGGCCAGAATCGTCGGCGCCGGACCGTTGATGGTCATCGAAACCGAGGTTGTCGGGCTGCACAGGTCGAAGCCGTCGTACAGCACCTTCATATCGTCCAGCGTGGCAATGGACACGCCGGAGTTGCCGACCTTGCCGTAGATGTCCGGCCGCGGCGCGGGATCGGCGCCGTAGAGCGTGACCGAGTCAAAAGCGGTGGACAGGCGCTTGGCAGGCATGCCCTCGGACACCAGCTTGAAGCGGCGATTCGTGCGGAAAGCATCGCCCTCGCCGGCGAACATGCGGGTTGGGTCCTCGCCTTCGCGCTTGAATGCGAACACACCGGCGGTGTAGGGGAAGCTGCCCGGCACGTTTTCCAGCAGCAGCCATTTCAGCAGCTCGCCATGGCACTCGTAGTGCGGTAGCACGACCTTGCGGATCTTGGTGCCCGACAGGCTGGTGTGGACGAGGTTGGTGCGAATCTCTTTGTCGCGGATCTTCACCACATACTCGTCGCCGGCATAGGCTTTTTGCATATCTGGCCATTGCTTGAGCAGGTGGCGGGCGCCGCTCTCCATCTGCGCTTCGCGCGCTTCGGCCAACTCGCCCAGCGCCAGTCGCGCGCCGTTCTTGTCCGGGTTGGATTCCAGCAGCATGCGCGAGCTGCCCCAAAGCTGCTGGATCTCACGTGCCAGCGTGGCCTGCTGGCGGGCGCGCTTTTTGTAGCCGCGCACCGTGTCAGCAATCTCGGCCAGATAACGCACGCGCGCAGCGGGCACCACCGGGGTCTGGTGGGTGCTGTGGCGGGTGTTGACCAAGGGCAGGCGGCCGTCTTGCAGCTGCAGGCCCAGTTCGGCCAGGCGGGGTTTCATCGCCTGGTAGAGGGCGGTGACGCCGTCATCGTTGAAGCGGCTGGCCATGGTGCCGAAGACCGGCATCTGGTCTGGCGCGGTGGTCCAGGCTTCCTTGTTGCGCTGCACCTGCTTGGCGACATCGCGGATCGCATCCAGCGCGCCCTTGCGGTCGAACTTGTTGATGGCCACGAACTCGGCGAAGTCCAGCATGTCGATTTTCTCGAGCTGGCTGGCGGCGCCGAACTCGGGCGTCATCACATACATGGGCACGTCCACATGCGGCACGATGGCCGCATCGCCCTGGCCGATGCCCGAGGTCTCGACCACGATCAGGTCGAAGCCGGCCACCTTGGCGGCGGCAATTGCGTCGGGCAGAGCAGGGGAGATTTCGCTGCCGAAGTCACGGGTGGCGAGGCTGCGCATGAAGACGCGTTGACCTTGGCTCCAGGGGCCGATGGCATTCATGCGGATGCGGTCGCCGAGCAGGGCGCCGCCGCTCTTGCGGCGCGAGGGGT
>NZ_JBMLSK010000197.1:0-1049 GCF_049240545.1 Roseateles sp.
GGACTTCGCCCGCGCCGTCGCCGGCCTGGAGATCCAGCGCGAGGCCGGTCGCTACATCGACCCCGACACGCTCGAAGTCTTCAAGGGTTTCGACAACCGCTGCCGCAAGAAGCTCTTCGGCCTGGTGAACTGCTGCAAGGGTGGCGGCACCAGTGGCTCGCTTTTCAGCACGATGTCACTGATCTCCGGTGCCGGCGGCCAGGTGATCGGCGCCGTGGGCTCTAGCTACACCTACGACGCGCTCTTCGCGGCCGACGCGCCGGACATGGTGATCGCCGGCTTCGAGGCGCTCTTCGGCGCGGGCGGCGGCAGCTCGGCGCTGGCCGGGCTGATCGCGGGCGAACTGTCGGTGGGCTCGTTCATGACCTCGCTCGTGCCCGGCCCGTGGACGATCGCCATGCTCGCCATCCAGCTCTCGGGGCTTCTGTCTTGCGAGCAGGCCGAGCAGGTGCTGGCGATAAAGAACGACAACCGCCTGTGCCACAGCGTCGGCAGCTACTGCTCGCGCAAGGTGCCGATCCTCGGCACCTGCCTGGAGACCACCCAGAGCTACTGCTGCTTCAACTCGCGCCTGGCCCGCGTGCTCAACGAGCAGGGCCGCGCCCAGCTCGGCCGCGGCTGGGGCGGCGCGAAGAACCCGGACTGCGCGGGTTTCAGCCTCGCGCAACTGCAGACGCTCGACTTCTCGCGCATGGACCTCACCGAGTTCTACGCCGAGATCGCCCCGACGCTGCCCGACGTCGGCGCGCTGGCCAACAAGGCGCGCAGCCGCGTGAACGGCGCCGTCGGGCCCTGAGGACAAGCGATGAGATTCCTCCCCAAACTGGCCTTGGCCGCCGCCTTTCCACTGGCGCTCTGCACCGCCCACGCGGCCGGCCCCGCAGAGAACACCCCGCGCCAAGCCGTCTCCGACCTCAAGCCCCTGCTCGCTCGCGCCGCCGCCGAGGGCAGTGCCCGCGGCACGCTCACCGGCCCCGGTGCCCAGGCGATCGCCCGCCGCTTCCAGACCGATGCCCCGATCGAGATCGACGTGCGCAGACTCCAGCAGC
>NZ_JBMLSK010000198.1:0-1943 GCF_049240545.1 Roseateles sp.
CTTCAGGTAGGCGTAGGGATCGAGCCCGTTCATCCTGGCCGAGCCGATCAGACTCATCGCCGCCGCCGCGCGCTGCCCCGCGGCCAGCGTGCCGGCGAACAGCCAGTTCGCCCGCCCCAGCGCTATCGGTCGGATGCGATTCTCGATCCAGTTGTTGTCGATCGGCAGATCGCTGTCGTCCAGATACCGCGTCAGCGGCCCCCAGCGCTTGAGGCTGTAGTCGATGGCGCGGGCCGTGGCCGAGCCGTCGGGCACCTTCTGCCGCTGCGCGACGAGCCAGGCGTGCAGATCGTCGGCGATCGGTCGCGCTTTGCTTTGTCGAATCCGTCTGCGTTCGTCGGGGTCGAGGTCTTTGACCTCGCGCTCGACCTCGTAGAGTCTGCCAATGAGCAACAGCGCCTGCTCGGCCAAGGTGCTCTTGCCGGCCACATGCAGTTCGTGAAACTTGCGCCGCGCATGCGCCAGACAGCCGGCTTCACCGATGTTCGTGCCAAACAGCGCCTTGTAGCCGGCGTAGTCGTCGCACACCAGCGTGCCGCGCCACGGCCCCAGGAATGTCTTCGGATGTTCTGCGCCCCGGGTCTCGGCCAGATCGAAGACCACGCCGCGCAGCCCGTCGAAGGCGGTGCTGGCATAGCTCCACAGGGTGGCGCGGTGCGTCTTGCCGGCGCCCGGATCGAGCACCGGCACCGGCGTCTCGTCGGCATGCAGCACGCACCGGGCGAGCAAAGCCGTCTTCAGGGCATCGACCAGCGGCTGCAACTGCGCGCCGCAGGCCCCCACCCACTGCGCCAGCGTCGAGCGCGACAGCGCCACCCCGGCCCGCGCATAGATGGCTTCTTGCCGATACAAGGGAAGATGATCGGCGTACTTGGCCACCAGCACATGGGCCAGCAGTCCGGTGCTGGGCAAACCCTTGTCGATGACTTGCGGCGGCACCGGCGCCTGCACCAGGGTGCGGCACGCACCGCAGACCCATTTGCCGCGCACGTGCCGCTCGACCTGGAAGCGACCCGGCTCGTAGTCCAGCCGCTCTGCCACGTCTTCGCCGATGCGTTGCAAGGCGCAACCACAAGTGCACACGGTCGATGCAGGTTCGTGGCAAATCTCTCGCCGCGGCAGATTCGGCGGCAGGGGCAGCCGCTTGGGCTGGCCGCGCGGCCGATCCGCCGCCGGCGCTCGCAACTGCGCCAGCCGCTCCTCCAAAGCCGCCAGGTCTTCGTCCACCGACTCTTCGAACAGACTCCTCTGCCCGGCGCTCAACGCTTCGCTCTTCACGCCGAAGCGCACCCGCCGCAGCACCGCCAGCTCGTGCGTGAGTTTGTCGATGGTGGCTTGCTTGTGCCGCAGGTCGGTGAGTAACTGCGACACCAGCGCCCGCACTTGAACGTCGGTCAGTTGGTCGACAGCGGCAGCATCGATCATGGCGGCAGTGTGCCGTGTCGATGCGGTGTGCGCCATCGGCAGATTCGCCGATTGCGCCCGACTCCGCTCTACAGCACGCTCACCACTGCCGCTGCCCCCAGCCGCTGCCACGGCAGTCCCAGCACGAGGGCATCGAACTGCTCGCGGCTTACGGCGACGCGCTCGCCGGCGGCAACCCACGCAAAGCGACCGCGGTGCAGCCGGCGCACCGCCAGCCACAGGCCGTAGCCGTCGTGCACCAGCACCTTGATCCGGTTGCCGCGCCGGTTGGCAAACAGATACGCCCAGTGCGGCTGCGCGGCACCGAAGACGGCCACCACCCGCGCCAGCGCGCTGTCCAGCCCCATGCGCAGATCGACCGGCGCCACCGCCAGCCAGACCGCTTCGATGCGGATCATCGCAGCCAGCCCCGCAGCCACTCGGCGCAGGCGCCCGCAGCCGTCAGCGGCCAGTGCACCTGGGCGACGGTGGCACCGCGGCGCAGTTCGATCCGAATGGTGGCCGACGGCCCATCCGTG
>NZ_JBMLSK010000199.1:0-1831 GCF_049240545.1 Roseateles sp.
AGTACATAACGTCACCAATACGCGCTATGCCTTCCACTCGAAACGGCATAGAGCCAGCAAGCCGCGCCTGGCGAGGTGGGCGCCATTTCATGAAAATGGCCTCAGGCTGCTTGGAGCAGGAACTCGACCTTGACGGACTCGTACGGGAAGACCACTTGGCCTGCCTCTGTCTTGTCAAGGACACCAGCCCTTTGAAGTGCCGTGAGGTCCGAGTGCACGGACTTGACGTCTCTACCAACTCGGCGTGCAACTTCTCGCACGGTGACAGGACCAGCACCACACATGGCCTTGAGGATCTCCCAACGCTTCGCGGTCAAAACCTTCCAGAGCAGTTCAGGTGTGGCGAAGGAAATCCTCGCGGACTTCTGAGCCTTGCCTGACTTCCAGGCGTTCACGAAGTCCTGTGCCGCTTGCTCGGGCGAGCGAACGTCAAGAGTCACGGTCTTCATCATCTGCTCTCCTCGCTTCACGCAGGAAGTCTTGGACCAATTTCTCAGGCGAGACGAACGAGTACTTCGACTCCTTGCCGCGGACGTGCCGGTGATCGCCTTTGCCGGCCTCGTTGTCGAAACGAACCAAGCAGACCCCAGACCGTACGAACGCGAGCCGATACTTGAACGAGTGCGCCGAACCTGGCAGCGGTGAAGGGACTTGCCAAAGTACCAGCTCTGCGAACGAGTCTTCCCGGAAAGGGATGCGTTCACGGAGGAGGAGCGACGCCTTCATGTTGGTAATGATACCAACAATCGCCCCCCGACCATGAAGGCCTCGAGTCGGTGCAACATGTGAATTGGGGTCACTACCTTGGAGACTGCGCTCTCCTCATCCGCAGGGCGTGACCTGCCCTCGCGTGACCTGCCCTCAGCCCTCAGACGAGGTCGGCCTGACCGGCCCTGTCAGGCTCGCCGGTGGTGCGCTGGTGCGACTTCGCGAGGCGCTCAGTGCCCGAGCTGACGCACTTCGGCGATGGCTCGCCCCAGCAGGGGCGCGGCCGAGACCACCTCCAGCCGTGAGGCGAAGGCGGCCGAGTTGGGCAAGCGGAACGCCGGCACGCTGTCGCTCACCACCAGGCGGGCCAGGTGCGAGGCGGTCAGCGCCCGGTCGGCATCGTCGATGAACAGGCCGTGGGCCGCGAAGCCTTGCACGGTGGCGGCGCCGGCATGGTGCAGCGCTGCCGCGGCGTGCACCAGCGTGCCGCCGGAGGCCACGATGTCGTCCAGCAACAGCACGGTCGCGCCGTCCACGTTGCCCGCTACCAGTTGGCCGCTGCTCACCAGCCCGCCCACGCGTCGCTTGTCCACCATGGCAAAGCCCACCGCGTGCTGCCAGCGGGCCTGCAGGTGCTCGCGCCAGCGCAAGGCGCGCTTCACGCCGCCCGGGTCGGGCGCGGCCACCACCACCGGGCCGCCCCCGGCCATGAGGGCATCCGCAGGCACGTCGAATGCCGGCCAGGCGTCCAGCGTCAGCTGCAGCGGCTGGCCGCACTGGTGCCGCGGCCGCGGCTGCATCTGATCCGGTACCACGGCGTGCTGGCCCCCAACGCCAGGCTGCGCCCGCTGCTGGTGCCGCAGCGGCCACCGGATCAAGACAAGCCGGCCACCGAAGCCGCTGCGGCGGCTGGCTGCGAGGCAGAGACAGTTCAGGCCTGGCCGCACCGCATCAGCTGGGCGCGGCTGCTCAAGCGCGTCTTTTGCTCCGACATGACTTGAGTACAAGTTGGTCTGCGCTGAAGCTTCGCTTTGACATCGACATGCAGCACGGCCCGAACTGCGGCGCCGGGGAGCTGAAGATCATCGCGGCCATCCTGGAGCGGCCGGTGATCGAGAAGATC
>NZ_JBMLSK010000200.1:0-1589 GCF_049240545.1 Roseateles sp.
CTTTCAATTACCCACAACTTCGTCGTCTGCCGATTTGTAGGCCTATTGTGATGTCGTGGAGGCGGGCAAGGCCGCGCCAGATAACGGTATTGCCCGGTGGTGGATCGCGGGTTCGGGCAAGGTAGCCACCAAGCCTGGCGATTTGCAACATATAGTCATGGAGCGTTCTATTTTTCAGTCTTTTCGTCGGTCGTGCAGCGTCGATCTCGTCGAGTGCGGTGATCTCACTGGTCGTCAGCACCTCGCATGGGTCGCCGTCGGGATAGGCGCGGGCCGACATGGTTAGCCAGAAGATACGCCAGCTGACAACAGCAACTAGGGCCAGGAACTTGACCAGCCGTTCGGCGGTGCGAAGGCGTGCTTCCTCGGCTTTGCAGCCTGACTTCATGATCTTGTGGAAGGTCTCGATCTTCCAGCGCATCGCGTACCACTGGAGCTTCTCGATGGCTTCCTGCAGCGTGGTCACGGGCAGATTGGTAACAAGATGCCAGTTGATTTCGTCTTTTGGATCGGGCGGATCGATCTCGACAGCGTGGATCCAGGTCAGCATCTGGGGCTTGTAACGCTTTTGCTTGCCGATAGGAGGTAAGGTTTCGATGGTGGCGAACTTGACCTGCAGCTTGGCCGCCCGGCTGCCTTTTCCAGCAACATCGACCTCGTGTGTGCCAGCCCATGCCACTTGTGCAAGGCGCGCGCGGACACGGTGAGGCTCACTGTCGTCCAGGCCACTCTTTGCGGCAAGCCTGTCTGTCTGTGCGCGCACAAGGAACTTCGTGTCCAGCTCTTGGGCTAGGCAGTATAGCTCATAGATGTCACTCTCTCGATCACCAACATGGATGCAGCGCTGTGGATCCCTCAGCAATGCCACCGACTGGCGCAAATTCTCCAGCCAGCGATAGCTTTCCTTGGTCTCGATCGGTACGCGTGTCGGATTGATATGCCGCTTCAGCGCTGCCGTGCCCTTGAAGCTATCTCGGGTCCAGAACTTCACCCCAGCAAGCCCCAGCGGCACCCCATCGGTCGTTACAGCAAGGCTTGCGTGCATCAACAAGCCACACAATTTCAGCTGGCTGGGCTGGCCAGCCTTGTAGTAGCCGCCATTGACGGTCTTGGTGAACCCAATCTTTTCTGGCGCTGCGCGCTTGAACAGGAACTCAGTGGTATCCTGTAAGATCAGCACGGGCTCCTCGCTTCTGGCAACATGCTGGGCAAACCGCAGCGCCGTGGACGCAAAATGGCCTGCCATCATCCCGCTTTCGCTGATCTTGGGGTTGTCAAAGAACCTGTAGGCTGCCTTTGTCGCTGCCCAGTCGCCACACGAAACCGGGATCGGTTCTCCAGGCGTTGCTGCCATCGCCTCCATCAAGCGCCGGAGTCGTCGTTCCAACCGCTGATCGCGTAGCTGTAATCCTGTGACTTCCGCCTCCACCCAAGCATGATCTGTCAATGACGCCTCCCTGATTCGGCGTCACAGACAGAATCACAGATGATTCAAACAGATCAAGGCAGCAAACCACTTATGGGTAATTGAAAGCCGGCGAGGGCCACGGCGTGGCTTAGGGCGCTGGTTTCCAGTTCCAGGGTGCGAG
>NZ_JBMLSK010000201.1:0-1462 GCF_049240545.1 Roseateles sp.
TTAATGTGGAAGACACCTACCCGCAGACGTGACAGTGCCTGACCTGAGGCTGGCCCGAACCTGAGAGGCGGCCTGGCGATGAAATCAGGCGGCTGCTGGCGTGGCGATGAAGCCGTGTTTGCGCAGCATCTTGATCCAGCGCGGCGCATTACGCTGAACGTTCAGCGCCTCGTAGTCGACCTCCTTGTCCTGGTAGTGGGTGCCGTTGGCCAGCATGGCGTAGACGGTACGCAGCATCTTGTGGGCCAGCGCCACGACCGATTTCTTGCGGCCTTTGCGGATGGTCAGTGCGTCGAATTTGGCCTTGAGCGCGCAGCGCGTTCGGGCCGCAGCCTGGGCGAACTCGCACAACAGCCTTCTGACCCAAGCGTTGCCTTTGCGGATGCGCCCGGTCTTGCGCTTGCCGGCGCTTTCGTTGTTGCCCGGGCAGATACCCACCCAGCTGGCCAGCCGCTCGGCGCTGCCGAAGACGCTCATGTCCGCGCCGATCTCCACCAGCAGCATGGCCGCACCTTGCTCGTCGATGCCGGGCAGGGTCTGTAACAGCTTGAGCTGCGCCTGCCAGGGCCGCAGGCCTTCGAGCAGGTACTGATCCAGCCGCGCAATGCGCTGCTCGATCTGCTCGATGTGCTGCATGATCTCCTGGGCCACGAAGCGGTGCACGGCGCTGAACTGCTCGGTGCCGCATTCGTTCGTGTCTAAGGCCTCGAACAGCTCTTCTCGGCTGGCCCGCAGTCGGCCCTTGCAGTCCAACACCTCGTGGATGGGCTTGCCTGCGATCAACGCCTTGACCATGGCGCGGCTGCTGGCGCCATGGATGTCGGCCACCAGCACGTTGATGCGGATGCCCGCGTCCACCAGCACCTTGTGCAGTCGGTTCTTCTCGGCACTGCACATGCCCACCAGCTTTTGGCGCTGACGCGCCACCAGACGGAGTTGGCGCATCTGCAGCGGTGGGATGAACGACGCGCGCAGCAAACCCGCCCGCGCCAGCGTGGCCAGCCACTGCGCATCAGCCATGTCGGTCTTGCGACCGGGCACGGCCTTGACGTGCCGGGCGTTGACCACCCACGCGATGATGCCCACCGACTCCAGGGCCGCGAACGGGCTCTTCCAGTACACGCCCGTGCTCTCCATCACCACCACCTCGGGCCGAATCTCCAGCGCCCACTGCGCCAGTGCGCGGCGGTCGCGTTTGAAGGCACCGAAGTCGCGCTTGGTGACCTCCACACGGCCGTCGTCATGCTCGACGACTGCGCACGCGGTGATCTTGGCTTGGTGAACATCCAGCGCGATCACGCGCTTGTGCATCGGGGTCAGATCCATTGCATATCTCCTGCAGCTTGAACAACAATCACAAGCGTGCGGGCCCGCGCAGGTGCCGCCGACCAACGGCCTGCCGGGCAAGCCCGGCGGCTCTCTTTAATGTGGGCTGTCAGGCGCCCGGGTTCCGCAAGGAACT
>NZ_JBMLSK010000202.1:0-2850 GCF_049240545.1 Roseateles sp.
TGGCGCTGCCATCGTCGAGCTCGAGCACGGGCAGCTTCCCCAAGGGATTGAGCCGTAGGAAATCCGGCCTCGCATTGGCGCCGCCGGCGGCATCCACCTCGCGCCGGTCAATCGCTAGGCCTTTTTCGGCCATGAAGATGCGCACTCGGCGGGGATGCATGCCTGCGCTCAGGTCGTGAAGAATCATGTCAGGGTCTCCTATCTCAGTCATTCATGTTTCATGGCACGGATCACACGTTCAGCCACCTCGTTGGCGAGTTCCGGGATGGAAATAAGAGCTCCCGGAACGCGTCCGCTGCGCAAGGTGGCTGCGCCGTGGACCGCACTCCACGCGAACAACGCATCACGCTCACTCGGCTGAGTAGGAATAACCCCCTTCAAATACAAGCCCAACAATGCCGCGGGGAGATATTCGTAGCTGTCGGGGTCACCTTCTGAATCGATCGTCTGACGGTAAGCCTCAGCCTGTGCGCCAAAGATCAGCCGCCACAGGGCTGGCTCGTCATCGGCGAATTGCAAATAGGCCTGCGCTAGTCGGCTCAGACGGAGCCGAGCCTCTTCAACGCCCGATGGCGGGGCTTTGATATCAAAAGCAGAAGCAAACCGCTGCCTAAGGCGGTTGAATCCAATACGGGCAACTTCGAACAACAGGCCTTCACGGCTCTCAAAGTGACGGTAGGCGGCCGCAGCCGTCACACCAAGACTAGCGGCGAGCTGTCGCAACGACAGTCCCTCGATCTCAGGAGCAGCCAGTGCGGCGTCGATCAGTCCTTGCCGGAGATTGCCGTGGTGAAAGCTCCGCTGTCGGGGTTTGGCTGTGCTTCTGCAATAAGAGGCTTTAGGCAATTCATTGTTTTGCATGGGGGCATGTTATCGCTGTTTACATTAATCGGCAATACCTGCAAAATCTGCTGGACATCCTGCCAAGAATCTTGAATTCACACACCATGACGACCGCCACAATGACCCTGACACAAGACAGAGCTGCAAAAGCACCGTCATCACTGCTGCCGCCTCCCAGCCAAGTCTTAACGCGTGTCGGCGCACTCGCTGTTCGTGACACAGGACCGGTAGATCCTCAGGGTCAAACTATCGTCTTGTGGCCTTCGATCCTCGCCGACTACAGGATTTACCGCCATCCAATTGAAGTCTGGCGTGGCAGACATCGAATCATCGCCATTGACGGACCAGGTCACGGGGAAAGTGGTCGGTCACCCGGTGCTTTCTCAATGAGTGACTGTGGCCAAGCACTGGGTGAGGTACTCGATTCATTGACCGTCTCCGAACCAGTGGTGGTGGTTGGAACATCCTGGGGAGGGTTGGTCGCAGGAGAATTTGCGCTGCTACACCCGAGGCGAACCCTGGCTGTGGTCATGCTCAATACGCCGGTCATCAAGGCTCCCGACGGCCCCAGCCTAAGTGACCGGTTTGTCGTCTGGGGGGCACGCTGGATCCATTCCACAGCGGCTTACAGAAACGGCGTCGCGAAGGCTTTCTTCCTGCCCTCCACCATCGAGCGTGGAGGTGTCATTCAAGGGGATTTTCATCGCCATCTTCGTCAAGCCGATGGTGCTGCGCTCTCACAGGCGGTTCGATCGGTGCTGATCGATCGGGAACCGCTCGCTCATCGTATGAACGGGATCAAGGCACCCACACTGTTCGTGGCTGGTCACCAAGATGCGATGTACCCAGTTGACGCTCTAAAGCGTGCAGCTGAAGCACTGCCCAATGGTCATTTTGAGGTGCTCGA
Source organism: Roseateles sp. (assembly GCF_049240545.1). Taxonomy (GTDB): domain Bacteria; phylum Pseudomonadota; class Gammaproteobacteria; order Burkholderiales; family Burkholderiaceae_C; genus Paucibacter_A. The sequence goes on from NZ_JBMLSK010000202.1 coordinate 1,751, forward strand.
CACGGCCCATATTTCGGTCGTCGATGACCCAGTGAGTGTCATTGCACGGATTGATGATTTCCTTCAGTGCCGCATTGAGTTCTCAAGGGAGCACTCGTTATGAGTTCGGCGAACTCTATCCTCATCACAGGCGGCGGCGGTGGTATCGGCTTGGAGATGGCCAGGCTACTGGCCTCACGCGAACACAGTCTCATCCTGGTTGGACGGGATGCAGTGCGACTTCAGACAGCAGCGAACGAACTACGCGCAGCTCACGGAACCGAGGTTCACGTGCACTCCATCGATCTGTCTGAACCCGGGGCTGCACACCGGCTTTTCGAGCATACCGAAAAACATGGATTCCAAATTGACACTCTGATCAACAACGCGGGGTTTGGCATCGTCGACGCACACATCGAAATCGAGCCTGCGCAGATTTACCGCATGTTGCAGCTCAATGTCGTTGCCGTCGCCGAACTTTGTCGCCTTTATGGGGAATCCATGAAGCAAAGGCGTGCAGGCCGCATTCTGAACGTCGCCTCAACGGCGGCTTTCCAGCCAACACCCTATTTTGCGGCCTATGGCGCATCTAAGGCGTTCGTTCTGAATTTCTCCGAAGCACTTGCGAAAGAAATGGAAGACTACGGCGTCAGTGTGAGTTGCCTTGCCCCTGGACCTACCGACACGGCTTTCTTCAATAGCGTTGACCCTCAACGAATCGATGGGGGTCATTTTTTTCGCCAGGAGGCTCGTACCGATCCTCGAAAAGTTGCGCGAGCAGGCGTTGATCTGATGGTTCGTGGCGGGTTGACCCACGTAGTAGGTACGACCAACAGACTCATGATTTTGGGCAACCGTATTGTTCCAAGGGCAATGGTCGCTGCAATCACCAAGCGCATGCTCCGGCCTGCACCCGTGAAGTCCACCATGACTTGATCTCACTTTCCTCATTTCTCCACCTGTCCAATCCACTTCAAGGGATGAATTGATTTACAAGGTATTTGCCATGAAACTGTCACATCGCCTGCTTCGCAATCTGCATCTGGCCACCACACCCGTCCTGGGCGCCTTCGTGTACGCCAGTCCCCTGCGAGAAAATCCGACCTTTGTTGCCATCGTGC
>NZ_JBMLSK010000203.1:0-12224 GCF_049240545.1 Roseateles sp.
CGCTGCGCGCGCCTGACCCGCTTCGCTGCGCCCTCGGCCGCGCACAAATCGCCCGTCGGCGGGCCGAGCCAACTTCGGAAAGGGCGCCTGGCACGAGGGGATGGGGCAGGCCGCTCGCGATGCAAGCGCACTGCGGCCCGAGTCGTTGCCGGGCGACTTGTGAGGGGCTGAGCAGCGCAGCGACTTGGGGTGCGCGCACAGCGCGCTTCAACATCTGACTTGGCGCCGCATGTCTGAACGAAACGAGCACAGCGAGTGCAGTGAGTTCGGCGCCGGCCCCAAGTTGCGAGCAGCGCAAGGCAGTCGGACCGTCAGGGCCGACCCCCGAGCCATGAGCCCGGCGACGGCTTGGGTTGCAGTGCCTCCCGCAGCAGAACGAGTGTCCGCTCCGGGCACTTTAATGCGGCTTGTTCCGCGCGACCGGATGATCGGAGCTGACGATTCGCAGCAACTCATGCGCCGCTCGAGGACCGTCTGGACGCCGGATCCGCCAAGGCCTTGATCTGCCTCGCTTGTTGCCAAAGCCAATGCTTCGAGGCCCGAGGACTGTCCAACGCACCCCTTGCTGAGGCGCGCTGCAGCGGGGGCTATCATCAACTTGGGCCTTGCCGGGCTCAAATGAGCTGATTCAAGCACCAGGCCGATCCCATCCCACCACACGCTGGTTGCAGCTGCGGGTAACCCTTTTATTCCTCGCATTGCCTCAGCCATGACAGACCTCACCGCCCACGCCAAGCCCTTCGTCTACGAGACGGGGACTAGCCGGGCCCTGCATTTCACGCTCAGCGAGATTCAAAGCCGCATGCAGACCGAGCGCCCGCGCGCGCTGGACCTGGACTACACCCGCTTGATGATGGGCTTCTTGCTCTTCCACGCCGCGCCGGCGCGGCTGGCCATGATCGGCCTGGGCGGCGGCTCCATGGCCAAGTTCTGCCATCACTTCATGCCCAGCACCCGCATCGAGGTGGTCGAGATCAACCCGCATGTGATCGCGCTGCGCGAGGCCTTTTGTATTCCGCCCGATGACACACGCTTCCAGGTGCAGCTGGCCGATGGCGCCGCCTACCTCAGCGCTGCACCCGAGCCCATCGACGTCTTGGTGGTCGATGGCTTTGACGGCAGCGGCCAACCCGAGGCGCTGTGCTCACAGCGTTTTTATGACGACTCCCAGGCCGCGCTGCAGCCCGACGGCCTGCTGGTGGTGAACCTGCACACCGCCCACCCTGACTTTGAGCTGCACGCCGCGCGCATAGCACGCAGCTTTGCCGGCGAGGTGCTGCGCGTGCCCGACCGCGACGGCAGCAACACCATTGTGTTCGCCGCCAAAGCGCCGCTGGCGCAACGCTTCAAGCCTCAAGGCCTGCGCCAGTTCGATGCCCAGACCCGCGCCGACTTGATGCCGGCCTGGGCGGCGGTGGAGCGCGCCGTGCGGGGCATGCAGGTCGACGCCGAAGCGGCGCCTTGAAGCCAGCCGGCATAGACTGGGCGCCTGTTGTTCGCCCTTTGGAGTCCACCATGCATTCAACCGTCTGGATTGGCAAGCTGTGGTCAATCGCCGCGCTGCTGCTTGCCGGCTGTGGCGGAGGGGGAGGCGGTGGTGAAGCAGTTGGCGGCGTTGTGTCCACACCAACAGCGCCCACCCCCACGCCGGCGGCCCCGCAGCTGACGACTTTGCGCGCCGATCTGCAAAGCCCCTGGGCCTTGGCGCAACTGCCCGATGGCGCTTGGCTGGTGACGCAAAAGGCCGGCAGCCTGCTGAGGCTCCCCGCCGGCGGCCAGGGTGCGGCGATGCCGATCAGCGGCCTACCGACCGTGGTCTCGGTCGGTCAAGGCGGACTGATGGACGTGGCGCTGGACCCCGACTTCGCCACCGCTCCCTGGGTTTATTTCAGCTATTCGGAGCCCGGCCAGGGCGCCGAGGCCGGGCGGGCCGGCACGGCGGTGGCGCGTGGCCGTCTGGTTGGCAACGCCTTGCTCGACGTGGCGGTGATCTTCCGCCAAGCGCCCAAGGTCAGCGGCGGCGGCCACTTCGGTTCGCGCCTGGTGTTCAGGCGGGACAAGACCTTGTTCGTGTGCTTGGGCGAGCGGCAGTTGGGCTCGCCGGCGCAAGACCTGACACAGACCCTGGGCAAGGTGGTGCGCATCAACCGTGATGGCAGCCTGCCGGCCGACAACCCAAGTTTTGGTCTCGGCGCACGCCCCGGCCTTTGGAGCCTGGGCCACCGAAATCCTCAAGGGGCAGCGCTGCACCCGGTCAGCGGCGAGCTATGGCTCAGTGACCATGGCCCACAAGGCGGCGACGAGATCAATATCGCCCGCGCCGGCGCCAACTATGGCTGGCCCATCAAGAGCTATGGCTGCAATTATGGCGACCCGGTCGGCGAAGCCTGTCGCATTGGCGGTGGCGTGCATGCGCCCAGTTATGTCGAGCCGCTGAGCTTTTGGGGCCCGCTCTCGATCGCGCCGGCCGGCCTGGTCTTCTACACCGGCAGCATGTTCCCCGAGTGGCAGGGTCAGCTGTTCTCAGGCGCTCTGGCCGGCCAGGCGCTGTGGCGCTTGCAACTCAGTGGCGACACCGTGGTGGCACGCAGCGAGATGTACAAAGAACTGGGCGAGCGCATCCGCGATGTCCGTCAAGCCAGCGACGGCGCCCTGCTGATGCTGACCGACAGTGGCAAGCTGCTGCGGCTGGCACGATGAGCTGCGCATCCATCGCCCTCGCCTGGCATTCAATCGCCACATGGATGCCGTTAGCCGTTAGCCGCTAGCCTGCGCCTTGCTGCGAGCGGCCTCTGCTAGCACCGCATTCACCTGGCGGACCAGTCGCCAATGCACGATCCAAAGGGGCAAGGCCAGCACTCCGGCGATTGAGCCGATCTCATTGGGCAACAAAGAGACGATTTGCGCCGCACACCAGCCCTGGCCAGACACCATGCCGAAGCTCTTGAACGAATGCAGCGCCGCATTGTGTTGAGCCTCCTGCCGCAGGGAACTCGCCACGTTATAGACAATGAAAAAATCCTCGACGAAGTTGTAGGGGATCAGAAACATCAGCCAAACACTTCGTGGAGATGCCGTTCGTGCGCTGGGACGCACCAGCGAAAGTGTTCGAGAAAGGTCGCGGCCATAAAGAAAAATCAGGGTGAGAAACGCCAAGGCAAGCAAAGTGCTCCCAACCACGCCCAGCATCTCCAACTCCTTGAAAACACCGCCACCTGCGGAAGGGTTCAAGAAGGGATAAGCCAGGGCATAGGCCACCGGGATGGTGAGTACGATCTTGACGAGGATCAGCGCGATGCTTGGTTTCATGCTTTCAGGCACTCAAGAAGAGCAGGCTTAACCTGCGCGGCGATGAACGCGACTCGCCGCATCGTTCGCGCCGGCTCGGCGCGAAATTTGGCTTGACGGTGGGGCAGGCGTCGCCCAGGGAGATGCTGGCTTGCCGCATCCAATCTGGACCTCGCTTCAAGGTGAAGCAGGCCCGCGACGAGCCAGTTGCAGCAGCAGCCCAATAAAGATCGCCAGAACGATGAGGGGAATGCCTGTGTGCGCCACGTGGTCTGGCAGCTCCGGAATGAACCGCTGAAGAAAGGTCCCGGTGAAGGTCTTGGGTTCACCGGCTTGCTGGAGCAGTGACTTCTCCCACCGAGTCAATAGGCACTCGCGGAAGACGGCGTACGAAGCCAACTGCGAAACGCAGGCCCCCATGAAAACCCAAGTCATGGGGCGTTGGAGGCTGCGCCTTGAATACCGCCCAAGGATGACCCCGACGATGCCATACATCGTGATTCCGACGATGGCTGCATGAGCAACGGCGACAAACTTTGCAAGCCAGGCGGCGAACACTGCTTCCATTTTTCGGCCGATGGTAGAAGTGACTCGGAGACTCGGGGGTCAAGTCTCAAATATAGAGCACCGGCTTGTGCTGAGTGAGTGGCGCCAGCCAGGCGCTTGATGATGAGGCCTGACCCTGCGGCTCGTGCGCCCCGCCAACAAGCCTATACGGCAAAGCCCCCTGGGGGTGCTTTGTTCACTACGTCCGCCTTCCTTTCTCTATCCGCTGCGACGCAACTTCAAGCCGCGCTGACGCTACGGACGCGGCGCAGGCGCCCCGCCACCAAACCCAAGCCGGCCAGCAGCATCAAAACCGCCTGAGGCTCCGGCACCGGCGCGAACTGATAGGTGTAAGCGGAAGAATCGGCGTAGCTGTGCTGCTCGCTCAGGTTGTCACTGCTCAGGTTGAAGGCCGTCAGGATGTAGTAGGGGCCAGACGTCAAGTCATAGTCGCGGCTGGCATCGCCCGTATTCAGCAGCCGGGAGAAGCTAAAGCTCGTCACGCCATCCAACTCCGAGGCGCTGAGCAGTTGGACGTCCTGTCGCGGGTCCGGCGTCGGAGCAACGCGCCTGAACGCAAAAGCATCCTGGCTGTAGCTAGTACCGTCGGTGAGAACGCCGGCCATGAAGACATCCGTGGCGGGCATGTACTGATCGCTCGAGAAGCCCACTGCAACCCAGCCGGTGGCTCGGGCCGTCACGGTGCCAAACAGGCTGCTGTCGCAGACCTTGAACGTGAACGAATAGTCCTTGCTCGGTGCGAGCGTCGTTTCGGGACCGCAGGCGGCCATCGCCTTGCTGACGCCGGTCGCCAACACAACAGCCGTCACGCCCAGTTTCAGCGCATCAGTGAGGAAGGTTCGCATGGCCAATGTTCCAGGTGGTTGATCAGATCAGATCGCAGACCGCGCACACTCGCGCGAATGAATAGCATGCCGCGCCGATAAGGCTGGCCCGTGACGCACGGGCTAGCCCCAACGGCGCACGCCGGGTGAACGACCGATCCAGGAAGAGGCCGACAGGCTCAGCGCCCCAGGCCTAGCTTGCATCCTTGCGCTGCGACTCGCCAAGCGAAAGCACGCGCAGCACAAAAGGCGTTTTCGCCTGCGTGTAAGCCTCACGATCATTGGGGAAGCGGGCCGCCAGGCACCGCTTCAGCGCCGCGTATTCCTCGGCGAGCACCGGGCTGGCGCGAAGCGCGTTGCGGAAGGCCAGGCGCTCCTGCCACAGCAGGCTTCCCAGCGGTACCAGGTGGAGGTGATGGGTGCGAACCAGCGGCGAGGGCTTGCAAAACCAATGCATGACTTCAGCCCGATAGGGATGATGCAAATAGCCCGCCGAAGCGGCCGCAGCGATCGCGGCCTCGGACCCTTGGAGCGAGCTGACGGGAGCCATGATGTCAATGACGGGCTTGGCCAAGAGCCCGATGACGGAGGTGCTGCCGATGTGCTGAATCTCACCGACCAACCAAGGCGCGAGAGCCGCCTCCAGCACCTGCCTTTCGGCTTCAAACTGGGCGGGCCATTCAGGGCAGTAAGGGACAAGCTCGATCGACGGACTCATCAAGAATGTTGGCAAAAAGTGGAACAAAGCGCCCGCCTCAGGACACCACCGGCGAGGCAGAGGGCTTCTTGCAGCGAGCACTCAGGCCGCGCGCCAAAAACGTCGCCGATTTGAAAGAACGCTTAGGCTTCTTGTGCATTGGCTCTTGGCGTTAACAGCACAAACAGCAGCCAAGCCAGGACAAGACCCAAGAGAGTTGCAGCAATTTCGTGATAGTCGAAAAAGAGAGTGCGGCTCGACTGTTGCAGGAACTCCCAGGCAATCAGCCCGACCCCTGCAACTAGCGTGAAGCCGACAAAACTTCGACGTGCCGCTTGATAGCTTGCGGCGGGTTTCTGATCCGCCCAGACGCTGACCAAGACGAAGGGAATGGCGATGGCTGCGGCCACATTGGGCAGAACGCCCATCCAGTAAAGCACGATCGCTGCTGCCTCAAATTGCTGCTCTCTGCCTTCGTGCACGAGGCTCAAGACGCACAAGGCCCCAATCCCCACCAGTCCGTACCGCGTTGATAACTTCATGTGCTGCTACGCTAAGCGCAACTGTGTTTCTGGGACGCAGCCGATGCGGCCTCAGCCTGAATGTATAGGTTCACGCTCAACCCTTCAGAAGAGTGCCACGAAACAGCGCCCGCAGCATCAGCATGGCCAGCACGGCCAGCAAGGTAGGGGCCAAGCAACGCTCGAACCAACCGGGCAGCAAGGGCCAGGCGCTTGTAGCAAGCCCTTGCTTCTCCGGTTGCGCGAAGGGTTAGGCCGCGCCGGCGATGCAGCGCCAAACCTACTCAACAAACCCTTGCTCCTTGTAGCTGGCATAGCCTGCTTTGGTCAGTGCCGCGAGCTCCTTGATCAGTGCGGGTTCAAGGGCTGCGAAGTTGAAGCAAGACTTCCCCTGCATTCGCGCCTTGAGTTCTGGTGACAGGGATGCCAAGAGTTCGGGCTTCAGGTAGACCGGCATGAGGTGGAAGCTCACGTACGACTTCTTCACTTGTACGGCTCCGAAGAACAGGGGCTTCTTGTTCTTCTGAATGTGCCGCGTATCAAGGTACAGCTCGGTCTCGTCGTCCTTCTTCGTATCGAGTTTCTCTACGTACGGCGCCAAGACACTGTTTAGCGCAGCGAAGACGGCGGTGAAGTCTGGCATTGGCGTTCCTTGGGCGGTGGAATATCGGAAAGCTCATTCTGCGCGGATTAAGGTTCGAGCCGTACGGCTGCCACCAGCTGTCGCAGGTCCACTCGAGTGACCCGTTATGCGTCACTGCGTTTTGCGATAGAACTCAGCAAAACAAGACTTCATCTCTTCGGCCTCGCACAACAGAAACCGTTGGCCGCTTGTGTGCAGTCGGATGTAGTTGACTGCGACATTGCCCAGCTTTGTGAAGCTTCCGGAACAATCTGGCCGCCCATTGTTCTTCGTGATCTTGTCTGTCCACTTATAGAAGCCCTTGGAGCTTGGCAAGACTGAGATCGAGTGTTCCGATTCGTTGCGCTCTTCTCCTGAGCGAGAGTGCTTCGTACCATCGGCTCGAACGTCGTATTCCTCGAAGCATTTGAAGTCTTGAAGGTCAATACGCCAGGTTCCTACCAGGGGATGCTCCTGCGGAAGTGGGCTTTTCGTAACCTCTTGGGCGAACGCTGGAAGTGCGTGCAGTGCAAGAGCGGCGGACGCGATCAGGGCCTTGATGTTCATGAGTTTTGGCAAGAAGTGCAAGGTGGACTATGACGACGACCGCCGTGTCAACAGACGGCTGCCAACATCGGAGTTGAGCGGCCGGAGCTCGCTGGCCGCGCGGAGCTGAAGATTTGCAGGCATCGAGTGAACGGTTAGGCCTCACCTGCTGGCCTGGACCATCTGATGCGCAAAGGCGTAACCACAGCATCCATCTCCCCAGATTCAGGCTCGATACCGACTTCTTCAAATCCAAGGCTTGAGTAGAAACGTTTCGCCGCCTCGTTGTCTGGCTTGTAGCAAATATGGATGTTCCGCGCAGTGTCGTCTGCGCATATCTCCCGAAGGACGAACTCTAGAGCCTGCCGACCGTAGCCGCGCCCTTGAAAACCCGCATCGATCATCAATCGCCAAATTTCGTAGGTGCCGGGTTCGCTATCACTGTCATCTGGCGTGCAGTACAAGACAAAGCCGATCACCCGCTCGTCACCGTAGATGGCATGGGTGCGAAGTGAGGTATTCAGGCTGGCCTCGGCTATTGAGTAAGAGTTGCTCGCGAGGTAGTCGTATTGGTGATCAAGCAAGCGAAGATCGACGATGTCGTCTAAATTCTCAAGCGTGATCTTTCTTAAACTGATCTTCATATGAGCATTGGTGCAGCGTGTTTTTTGAGGCCTAACTTTCAAGCCAAGCGGGTGCCGATGACAGACCCTTCGACTATTCAATGGGATGCGCGGTGCTCCACCAGTTCACGTACAGATGGGGGTAGATAGGACCGCAGCCAAGCACCTATGGCCGCCTCGCGCCGCTGCCAAAGGACGCCAGCGCCAATGACTGCCAGGCCGATGGCAGTCAGTGCGACGGGGAACAGCATGCTGTCCCTGAACACGGTATGCGAGAGGTGACCCAGGTACAGCGCGACACCAAGCGCCCCAAAAACAGCGAACACGCGCCGAGAAAGGGCGGCGCCAATGGCGATCAAGAGAAGGTTGATGCAAAAGTACAGGAACTTTCCGAACTCGCTGTTCGAATCCATGCTCGTCAGACCACCCCAAAAAGTCAGCACACCGAATATGTAAAGCCAGAAGGCGAAGTCCTTGGGCTGCCGGGATCGGACGTCCACCCAGAAGGCGATGACAGTCATCGCGAGTCCAAAGCTAGTTGAAACCAGCTTGCCTCGGTCGGAAAAGAAGTCCATCGCGTCGCCCCCAAACAGAAACGGCGTCAAGTCCATGCTCATGTACCAAAGCGTCACCGCGATCGGCATGACCAGGAACGGAAGGCGATAGCGCCAGATGGCAACGATGCCTGCCACGAGGGTCGCGAACTCCATCAGCACCCACCGCCAATCGATGCGGGTGTGATAGTCGCGGTACGCCCACCTGGTCGATCCCTCTGCGGACCAAAAGCCGAGCGCGTGCTGAGCGCCATACACGGCAAGAGGAATCATCACAACTGCAAGCGCCGCGGTAATGCCGGCAGGTAGAGCAAGTTGCCTGCGCCCCAGGAGCAACTCGGTCATCGCCAACGCGATGACGCAGTAGCAGGCAGAGATGAGAAGCAGACCGGTGCCCCCGAAGCGTTCCCAGCCGAGGGTCATGAACAGGGTCATGGCGCCAATGGCGATCATGCCCCCAAGGTAGTACAAGATGTGAGCGGGCTTGAATGTCGGCGTCTCTTGCTCGCGCTCAACCAGGAAAGCCCAGAGTGCGACGTTCTGCTCCTTCGCAATCAGACCTTTTGCTGTCGCCTCATCAAGGACGGCTCGCGTGATTCGCATGTTGTTGGTTCTCCAGATCGGCGATTCTGAGCTCAGCGGGCCGAGTCGACCGGCTCAGGACGCCGGATGCGGTACGCAGAAGGAATTCATGCTGCCGAACATTGAAACAAAAAAGGCTAGATGACGGAGGCCCACTCGAGAGACCGGCTAGGCGGCACGAGCTTTCCCCAGCCGCGCCAGATAAACGGCAATGGCTGCAGCGAAAACATTTACGCCGAAGGCGACAGGGCTAGAAGCAAAGAAATTGATCGTAAAGCTGCTTCCGACCATGAAATTGAATCCGCCATGAATTGGCGGATATACCTGTAGCCAGATGCTAAGAAAGCCACCCGTTGCAAAGAAGTACGAGGCCAGGGGGGACGAAATCACTGGCACCTGGATAGCCCAGAAGAGCTGATTGAAATGAAGCCAACCGGGCGCCTTTCTCAGGGCCGCGACGCCGCAATATCCGCCAAACACGTAAAGCAATCCAGCAAATGCCATGATGACGCCATCCATTGCGCCAACAGCGGTGTTTGCAATTGTCGAACCAAGCGCAACAAGTCCCACCGCCCCGCCGCCGATTCCGAGCAACCCGAGCATCACGAATGCGAACGTCGGAACTCGCAATGCACGTTCTTGATCAGGCGTAAGACGTGAATCGAGTATCTCGAATCCCGGCCGGTCAAACGAAGCATTGCACGATGGACATTGAACAGCGTCCGCTAGCACCGACTTTCCACATGAAGGACAAAAGGCCATCTGATACCTAACGTTTTATAAAAGCGGCTCACCGCGGCGTGGCGAGCTTGGGCAAGAATGAAATGATGCTCAAGGGTTCAATTCCGTGGTGTGTCCGCTTGAGATAATGATTAGTAGTGGCTATTTTTGCACCCGCCGAAGTGGGCCAAAGCATTTCTCGAGCTTGGGCTCATAACAGGCCAGGTACTGTGAACGGTCCGGATTGAAGATCAGGAAGTTTTCGCTCTCCATTCCCGTACTGTCCGATGTATCGTCTCCGCAGTCCTTGCCGCCATAGTCTTTCGTAGTGCGAATCGTCATCCGGTAGAAGCCGTTCGAATCCGGGTTTGGTGCGACGGTGTAGACGTTGTCTGTCTTCTCCGCTCCGCTGACGACTGGCGCAGTACCGTCATCTTTGTACTCGTACACCTCAGTGCAACTATTCACTCCTCGTGTCCACTGCCATTTACCCACAAGTGGATGGCCTACCGGCGGGCGCACAAGTTCGGCTGGGGCGGCTAAGGCAGAGGCTGCGAGCACAGCGACCAGGACAACGGCAGTTTTCTTCATGGAGGTTGGAGTTAGCAGTGGTGAGAATTACGACGCCCAACGTCCGCTGCAGCAAAAGCTTGGGCCGCACTCCGCTAGACATACGAGTGCTCAAGTTCAACGGCGACAGCGGACTGGTCCGCCACAGCCAGTAACGGGACTGATGACAATGCGAAGTCCCTAACCAAGGTGAACTCACTTGGTCCATCACACCATCGATTGCCTGCTCCGAGCTCCTCCAGTTCGACCGTGGGGTCAAACCGGAACGTGAGGCTCAACTGGCTGATTGCGGCATCGTCTTGGAGGACTTTCTCGATGAACTGCCGAGTGATGTTCAAACTGAAATGACGGCCCTTGCCCCAGTCGTACGTTCCCCACTGAAACAAGAGCATGTCGCCATCCAGCCCGTCGCAGCCAACTGGCTTTTCCGATTGATAGAAGGCGAACATCAGGTCCACACCCTGGCGAGGAGTGCAGCTCGAAACGCTGGCGCCGTGCGACGCAAGGAACGATTCAAACGCGGCACGAGATTCAATTGGCGTCATGGGCGATGTGACTTGGATGTGCTGCCCAAGCGTCGAAGTTGAGCCGCGAACAGCGGATGGGCTCGGAAGGCCCAGAATGGAATGGGGGCCTGGAGAGACCAGCCGTTGCGGGGCGGCTCGAACGCCCAGTTAGGCGTCACGTTTGCACCAGCCATAGATCGCTGTGTCACGTGGCAAGCCCCCAATGTTGGGGCGATACGTTCCCATCTGCAGCGTGCCCTCTCTTCTCAAACCAAGCCGTTCAAGAACTCGATGTGATCGCGTGTTCTCGAGGTCTGCTGAGGCCCAGATGCGCAGTATCTCCGGCTGTTCTTTCAGCCACCCAACAACAAGCGCACCGGCAGCGCTGGCGATGCCTTTACGCCAGTGTGACTTGGCTAGGAAATATCCGAAGTCAGCTGCGTGCCCTTTGGGCCGAAAGGAGATTGTTCCAGCGAGATCGCCGGTGGCGATCTCCTCAATGATCCATTGAAACTCAACGCCGGTATTCCAACTTTCGACAACGCCTTCAAGGTGTGCACGAGTCTCTTTATCGGTCTTTGGGGCAATCCAATCCATATACCTCATGACATCCGAATTGGCAGCGGCGTTGAACAACGCCGTTGCGTCAGCCGGCGACGCACGACGAAGCCTGATCGGATTTCCTTCGATGATCTCAGGAGGACGGTTCATTTGACGTCTAACGAGGCTGTCCAATAACCCAAAATCCACCACCACCCTCATCCCGACGGGCGCCAGCAGGTTTGAGTCGCTGAATTTCTGGGTTCATCGGTGAATTTGGATCTGTGCGCCGCAGGTTTGGCGCCTGAGCGATTGTGCCGTCTATTGCCCGCGTTATTGAACCCCGGTTTGCCCGAAGCCCGCTCTTTGCAGCTTCTCGATGTTGTGCACCATGCAGTACAGGCTCCACTGCGTCCTGACTTTGGCTTGCCCGCGCAGGTTCAAACGATTCATTCGCTTGTTGTGCCTCAGGCTTGGCTTCCAGCGGCTCCTGAGCCCCCGCTTTGTCTTGGGCTTGGGCAGCGCCAGGATCTTGTCGGCCGCCTTTTCCAGCCGCGCGGCGCAGTGGCGCAACTCTTCATGCGTGCCGCTGCGCTCTTTGCTGGCGTTGCTGGGCAGCTTGACACCGTCGATGGCGAACATCTCTCGACCGATCAGGCCCTGGGCATCACAGGTCATCAGCACCTGGGCGAACAGTGGCTTGATTTGATCGCTCAGCGACACCACGACTTGGCGATGTGCGCGTGGCTGGGCTGGCTGTCGCCACTGAGGGCGATGAACTGAACGTTGCACGCGCAAGCGCCTGCGATGCTGCGACTGGAGATCAGCCCCCGGCTGTAGGCCAGCAAGACAATCTTGAGCATCACGCGTGGGTCAAAGGCGCTGCCCCCCCCACTTCGTCGCTCTTGAAGCGTGCATCCAAGGCGCTCAGATCCAACTCGTGATCGACCAGGTAGTTCAGCGCAAAGGCAAAACTGCCCGGCACGATCTGCTCCGACAGCACCACCAGCAGCTGTGCTGGTCTAATTTCCCCGGACACCTCGATAGGTGGAATCCACCTGGAC
>NZ_JBMLSK010000204.1:0-107960 GCF_049240545.1 Roseateles sp.
GCTGGGCCCATCGTCGCCGCGACCACGGCGGCGTCATCTTCATCGACCTGCGCGATCGCGAAGGCCTGGTGCAAGTCGTCTGTGACCCCGATCGCGCCGATATGTTCAAGGTGGCCGAAGAGGTGCGCAACGAGTTCTGCCTCAAGGTCGTGGGCAAGGTGCGCCTGCGCCCCGCCGGCACCGAGAACAACAACCTGACCAGCGGCAAGATCGAAGTGCTGTGTCATGAGCTGGAAGTGCTGAACCCCTCGGTGACGCCGCCGTTCCAGATCGACGACGAGAACCTGTCGGAAACCACGCGCCTCACACATCGCGTGCTGGACCTGCGTCGCCCCTATATGCAGAACAACCTGATGCTGCGCTACCGCGTGGCGATGGAAGCGCGCAAGTTCCTGGACGAGCATGGCTTCATCGACATCGAAACGCCGATGCTCACCAAGAGCACGCCCGAAGGCGCGCGCGACTACCTGGTGCCCAGCCGCGTGCACGACGGCATGTTCTTCGCGCTGCCGCAATCGCCCCAGCTGTTCAAGCAGTTGCTGATGGTGGCCGGCTACGACCGCTACTACCAGATCACCAAGTGCTTCCGCGACGAAGACCTGCGTGCCGATCGCCAGCCCGAATTCACCCAGATCGATATTGAAACGAGCTTCCTGAGCGAACAGGAAATCCGTGACATGTTCGAAGGCATGATCCGCCACGTCTTCATGAAGGCGCTGAATGTGGATCTGGGCACCTACCCGGTGATGAAGTACGCCGATGCCATGCATCTCTACGGCTCGGACAAGCCCGACCTGCGCGTCAAGCTGCAGTTCACCGAGCTGACCGATGTGATGGGCGATGTGGACTTCAAGGTCTTCTCGACCCCCGCCACCACCAAGGGCGGCCGTGTCGTTGCTCTGCGCGTGCCCGGTGGCGCCTCGATCAGCCGCGGCGAGATCGATGCCTACACCGAGTTCGTCAAGATCTACGGCGCCAAAGGTCTGGCCTGGATCAAGGTCAATGAAGTGGCCAAGGGCCGCGAAGGCCTGCAAAGCCCTATCGTCAAGAACCTGCACGACAAGGCCGTGGCCGACATCCTGGCCCGCACCGGCGCGCAAGATGGCGACCTGATCTTCTTCGGCGCCGACAAGGCCAAGGTGGTGAACGACGCCATCGGCGCGCTGCGCCTGAAGGTGGGTCACAGCGAATTCGGCAAGGCCAATGGCCTGTTCGAAGACCGCTGGGCACCGCTGTGGGTGGTGGACTTCCCGATGTTCGAGCACGACGAAGAGAACGATCGCTGGGCGGCCGTGCACCACCCCTTCACCGCGCCCAAGGATGGCCATGAGGACCTGATGGTCACCGACCCCGGTGCCTGTATCGCCAAGGCCTACGACATGGTGCTGAACGGCTGGGAACTCGGCGGCGGCTCCATCCGTATCCACCGCGCCGAGGTGCAGAGCAAGGTTTTCGACGCGCTCAAGATCCGCAAGGAAGACGCCCAGGTCAAGTTCGGCTTCCTGCTGGACGCGCTGCAGTACGGCGCCCCGCCGCACGGTGGCCTGGCCTTCGGTCTGGACCGCATCGTCACCATGATGACCAAGGCCGAGTCCATCCGCGACGTGATCGCCTTCCCCAAGACCCAGCGCGCCCAGTGCCTGCTGACCGGCGCACCGAGCAATGTGGACGACAAGCAACTGCGCGAACTGCACATCCGCTTGCGTAACGCGGTGGCCACGCCATCGGCTTGATGCGGCAGTAAAAGCAAGCCTGAGTCTGGCGGCAGCCGGGCTTGGCTTGTGTAAGGACAGGGGCGGCTTCGGCTGCCCTTGTTTTTTGGGGTCGCAGCCTAGGCCTCGGGTTGATCTGGGCTGGGGTCGATCAAGGGGGCTTGGAGCGGCAGTTCGATGCTCAGCTTGGTGCCTTGTCCCGGTGAGCTGTCGATGCTGATCTGTCCGCCCAAGAGCCCGGTGACCAAGTTGTAGACGATGTGCAGCCCCAAGCCCGAGCCGCCTTGGCCCAGCTTGGTGGTGAAGAAGGGATCAAAGGCCCGCGCCAAATGTTCAGCGGGCATGCCTTGTCCGTTGTCGCTCAACTCGATCCGCACGCGTGCCTCGGGACGAGCTTCTGCCTTGATATCGATGCGTCCCGGCTTTCCTGCGGGAAACGCATGCAGAACCGCGTTGTTGATGATGTTCATCAGCACTTGGATCAAGGGGCCGGGATAGCTGTTCATGCGCAGCCCTGCGGGGACATCTTCCTGCAGGCGCACGCCGCTGCGCCGCAAACTGGGCCCGAGGCTGAGCACGGTTTCGTGCAGCACCTCCTTGAGGTCAAACTCGCGCAACTGGTAGCTGGATTGATCAACGGCCACTTGTTTGAAGCTGCTGATCAACTCGGCCGCGCGGCCCAGACTGGCCTCCAGCATGCTGCTGGCTTCGCGCAAGGCCTCCAAGAAGGCCTGCAGCGATGAGCGTCTCAGGCCCGTACTCAAGGCCGCTTCAAAGTCCTTTTGCCGGGCAGCCAAGGTGGTGGCCATCAGCATCGCGTTGCCGATGGGAGTGTTCAGCTCGTGAGCGATGCCGGCCACCAAATTCCCCAAAGAGGCGAGCTTTTCTGCGCGTACCAATTCGGTTTGCGCATGTTGCAAGGTCTGTAGCGTTTCATCCAACTCCCGGTTGCGCGCCTCCAGTTGCGCCGTGCGCTCGGTCACGCGGCCTTCGAGTTGACTGTTCAGCGCACTGAGTTGGGCCGAGACGCGCTTGCGCTCGGTGACGTCGAGATAACTGGTCAGCACCGTGCGCTCGCCATGCATATCGATGTAGCGACCTGAGACCTCGCACAGCCGGGTGCTGCCGTCTGCATGGCGAAGCAAAGCCTCGCGGCTGAGCGCCATATCGTTCTTGATCAAATCTTGAAAGAAGCGGCCCCGTGCATCCTTGTCGAGCCAGAAGTCGAACGCCTTGCCGGGACGGCCTTCGCAACTGCCGGGTGGATAGCCAAAGACCTGATACCAGGCTTGATTCCAATAGGTGGGTGAATCGCTGCCCGCGGTCATCGAGGTTCGCGCCATTGGCAGAGGGGCCGAGTCGAACAGGGCCATGAAGCTCTGTTCACTCTGGCGCAACTGCATCTCGACCTGTTTCAAGGCCGTGATGTCGGTGGAAACGGCCAGCACCAGCTGTTCCTTCTCCAAGGCAAGCAGGCGGCTGGTGTAGATCAACCAAACCGGCTGGCCGTCGGCATTTTGGCGCTGCACCTGCTGAACAGGCAGTTGGCCGCTTGCAGCCAGCTCGCGGCCCATGGCGCGCATCTTCTCTTGGCTCTCGATAATGCCGAAGTCCACCGGCGTCCGGCCAATCGCGTCGGCGCGTGAGATGCCCAGCATTGCTGTGAACGCTGGATTGACATCGACATAGACCCCGTCGCTTAAACGTGCCAGGGTGATCGGATAGGGGAAGGCTTCCACCGTGAGCCGAAACCGTTGATCCGTGGCGGCCAGGGTTTCGGCCATCCGGTTGAAGGAGCGGGCCAGTTCGCTGATCTCGTCATCGCCCATGATGGCAGCGCGGGCTTGGGGGTCGCCGTTTTGCAGCCGTCCATGGGCCTGGGCCAGCTCTCCAAGCGGGCGAAGCACGATGAAGCGGAGCAGTACCGCACCGAGCAGCGCCAACAGGGCACATGCGGCAAGGGCGAGCATGCCGCGCAGGCGCAGCCGCTCTGCGCGTGCGAACAAGCTGGCTTCGGGTAGGGCGTAGACCAGCGTCCATTCCCACTCGTTGGGCCGGCCGGCCTCGGCGTACCAGGTCTGGCCCGCCGCTGCGATCGCGATCAAGCCGCTGCGCTGGCCGCTTTCCTGCGCGCGTCGCAGCACCGACAAGACCTCGGTGGTTTGGGGCTGACTCGCTGCAGAAGGCACGCCCAGTGCCTCGCCTTCTTCGCCCAGACCGCCCGCCATCAAGCGACCCTGGCGGTCCAGCACCATGGTGCGCGCCTCCTCTTGCGTGATGTTGCCCACAGCAAAGGACAGCAAGGGAGCTAGCTTCAAATTGCCGATCAGCGCGCCCACTTGGCGGCCGCGCGGATCAAAAACAGGCTGGGCCATGCTCAGCAAGAGTTCGCCGGAGTCCGGATTGATGAAGGGCGCTGACAGGGTCTCGCGACCCTGCGCCAAGTCTTTCAGCAGGGGATCAAAGGACGCCGGCAATGCCGCTTGCCCGTTGGCATGCAGGCCCTGCTTCTCGTCCAGGAAGTAGAAGGCCTCGAAACGCTGAGACATGCCATTCCAACGCCGCAGTGCAGCCAGCCATTGGGTCTGGTTGCCGCCGGGCAAGGGTTCGCTGCTGGCTAAGACGCGCAGGGTGTCGCGCGCGTCCTCCATGCCTTGCTGCAGGTGCTCGGCGTTCTTTGCCAGCACCGCTTGAGCCCGCCCTTTGTGCTCGGCCAATAAAGACTCGCGCATCATCTGACCACTGAAGTAGAGCGTCAGCCCGGCCAGCACCAGCATCGGAGCGATCACACTGAGAGCGATGCGGGGCAGCAACTTCATGGGATGTGCTTGGGCATGGTCGGGGTGGGTGGGCTCGAGGCGCTGGTGAGTAAGCTCGCGCGCGTTGGCTCACTATAGGGCCACTGGCCGGCGTCATCATCAGTGGGTCGACTCTCCGCTATGCTTTGCGCATGAGTGTTCGAGCCCTAGCGACCCCGATGAATCGTGCTTACAAGATCCCCGAATCCGTGCTGGTTGTCATTCACACGGCCGACCTGCAGGTCTTGATGCTGGAGCGCGCCGATCGACCCGGTTTTTGGCAAAGCGTGACCGGCTCCAAGGACGCGCCCGACGAGGCCTTGCGAGAGACCGCCCGGCGCGAAGTGCTGGAGGAAACCGGCATCGTGGCGCAAGAGGGCGACTTGGTCGATTGGGGTTTGGCCAATCGATATGAAATCTATCCGGTATGGCGCCATCGCTATGCCTCCGGCGTGACGCACAACACCGAGCATGTCTTCGGCCTGCAGGTGCCAGCCGGCACTTTGGTGCGCTTGGCGCCACGTGAGCATCTGCAGTTCCGCTGGCTGCCCTGGCGTGAGGCTGCGGATTTGTGCTTCTCCCCCTCGAATGCAGAAGCCGTCTTGCATCTGCCCCAGCAACTGATCGCGCAGGCTTGACGATGAATGCTGGAAACGCCTTCAGCCATTCGGTGCTGCCCTCCAACAGTCATTTCAGCCGGCCTCATTTGCGTGTCGCCACCTACAACATCCACAAAGGTGTGCGCGGCCTGGGGCCGCAAAAACGCCTGGAGATCCATAACCTCAGCATGGGGGTGGAGGCTTTGAAGGCCGACCTGGTCTTCTTGCAAGAGGTGCGGCACTTTCATCACCGGGAGGCCAAGGAGTTTCAGCGCACCTGGTTTGGCTGGCCCGAGCAAGGGCAGGCGGAGTTTTTGGCGCCAGACGGCTACGAGGTGGCTTACCGTACCAATGCCGTCACCAAGCATGGCGAACATGGCAACGCCTTGTTGTCGCGTTTTCCGCTGGGCGACGTGGGGCACCATGATGTGTCGGACCATCGTTTCGAGCAACGCGGCCTCT
The DNA here is from genome assembly GCF_049240545.1 of Roseateles sp. Taxonomy (GTDB): domain Bacteria; phylum Pseudomonadota; class Gammaproteobacteria; order Burkholderiales; family Burkholderiaceae_C; genus Paucibacter_A. Next base: position 5,572 of record NZ_JBMLSK010000204.1, read on the forward strand.
TGCATGTGCCGGTGCAGTGGCAGGGCGTGGAGGTGCACACGGTGGTCGCGCATCTGGGCCTGATGCACAGCGGCCGGGTGCGCCAAGTGCAGCGCTTGGGCGAGTTCATCGCCAACCATGTGCCGGCCAATGCCTTGCTTTTGGTGGCGGGTGACTTCAACGATTGGGGCGAGCGCTTGGATGCGCCGATGCGTGAGTCGGGCTTGCAGCGCGCGGTGCCACCGATGGGTCGCGGGCGCCATGCGACCTTCCCTTCGCGGCTGCCGTTTTTCTCGCTGGACCGCATCTATACGCGGGGCTTACGCTGCGTCTCCATGCAAGTGCCCAAGGGCCCGGTCTGGGCTCGGATGTCGGACCATCTGCCGCTGCTGGCTGAGCTGGAGCTTGAATAGGTGCCGCGCACTTGAGTACCCCGGCTGAGTCTGACGCCCTGCTGTCTTGGCACAAGATGCCGCTGGCCGATTGGGTCGGCGGCAACGAGCTACAGCTCTTGCGTGGCGGTGACGAGCTATTTCCTGCCCAGGAGGAGGCCATTGGCGCGGCCACCCATGAGGTTTGGCTGGCAACCTACATCTTCCACTTCGACGCCGCGGGTGCTGCTTTGGCGGCACAGCTGGTGGCCACGGCCCGGCGCGGCGTACGGGTTCGTGTGGTCGTGGACGGCTTTGGTTCGCGTGCCAGCTTGCCCTGGCTGCAAGAGCAGTTTGCAGACAGCGGCGTGGCGCTGGCGGTGTTTCGCCCCATCGACCGTTGGTACAGCTGGCTGCAGCCTGGGCAGTTGCGTCGCCTGCATCAAAAGCTTTGTGTCGTCGATGGCGATCACGCCTTTGTTGGCGGTATCAACATCATTGGCGACCGGGTGGATCTCAACCATGGTGATACCGATCAACCCCGGCTGGACTTTGCCGTCGGTCTGCGCGGCCCGCTGGTGCAGTCGGTGGCGCAAGCGGTGCGGGCCGTCTGGACCCGTGCCTGGCTAGGTCGCGATTTTGGTGAGGAGTTGTTGGCGCTGGTTCGCAGCACGGAGCCGGGTGCCCGCCTGCGTCGCTTGGTGCAAGGTTTGCGTCTGCCTCGCCTGGGGCGCGGGGCGCTTGCGGGTCAGGGCGTGGCGGCGGTCGAGCCGTGTTTGCCGCCCGTCTGTGCCGCTTTTGTCTTGCGCGACAACCTGCGTCGTCGCCGCACCATCGAACGCGCCTATATCGAGGCGATCCGTTCAGCGCAGCAGCGTGTCGACCTCGTCACGCCTTACTTTTATCCCGGCCATGCCTTTCGCAAGGCCTTGCGCGATGCCTCGCGGCGCGGTGTGCAGGTGCGTTTGCTGCTGCAAGGCAAGCTGGACTACCGCATTGCCGGCATGGCCGCGCAAGCCTTGTATGCCGAGCTGCTGGGCCATGGTGTGGCCATCTATGAGTACACGCCGGCCTATCTGCATGCCAAGGTCTGCGTGGTCGATGAGAGTTGGGCCACGGTGGGCAGCTCCAATATCGACCCGCTCTCGCTGCTGCTCAATCTGGAGGCCAATGTGATCGTGCAGGATGCCGGCTTCTCGCGCCATTTGGCGGCCGAGTTTGAGCGGGCGGTGCAGGTTTCTCGGCGTGTCGATATGGCGTCCTTGGGCGGCGCGGGTTGGCGCGGCGTGCTGCGCCGAGCCCTGGTGGCCTGGGCCGCCTATGTCTACCTGCGCGTGGCCGGGGCCACCGGGCGCTACTGAGGGGTAGTCCCGGGAGCAGGCACAAAAAAAGGCGGGAACGGACCACTCAAGTCCATTCCCGCCCTTTCATGGCTGGTTTGCGAAAGGTTTAGCGCAGCACCACCAAGCCGCCCACGTCTTGCGTCAGCTGGGTCAGCTTGCCGCTGCTGACCAAGTCAAACGCATGCTCGATATCGGGCGCCAGATAGTGGTCGGTCGGCATCGGCGGGCATTGCTCGCGCACCAAGGCGTAAACCTTCTCCAAGGCGGAGGAGCTTTGCAGCGGACGCAGGAACTCGAAGCCTTGGGCGGCGGCCAACAACTCGATGCCGATGATGTGGCCGGTGTTGTCTAGCATCTGACCCAGACGGCGCGCGCCGAAGGTGGCCATGGAGACATGGTCTTCCTGGTTGGCGCTGGTGGGCAGGCTGTCCACGCTGGCCGGGTGGGCCAGGCTCTTGTTCTCGCTGGCCAGGGCGGCGGCGGTCACATGCGCAATCATGAAGCCCGAGTTCAGGCCCGCGTTGGCGGTCAAGAAGGGTGGCAGGCGCGAGACGCCGGCGTCGATCAACATGGCGATGCGGCGCTCGGCAATTGCGCCGACTTCGGCGATGGCGCAGGCCAGCGCGTCGGCGGCCAGGGCCACCGGCTCGGCATGGAAGTTGCCGCCGCTGACCATGGCGCTGCTGCCGTCGGCATTTGCAAATACCAGCGGGTTGTCGGTGACGGCATTGGCTTCGCGCAAGAGCACGTCGCGCACATAACGCGCTTGGTCCAGGCATGCGCCCATCACCTGCGGTTGGCAGCGCAGGCAATAGGGGTCTTGCACCCGCTCGTCGCCTTCTTGGTGCGAGGCACGGATGGCGCTGCCGGCCAGGATCTGGCGATAGGCGGCCGCAGCCTCGATCTGGCCGGGCTGGCCGCGCACCTCGTGGATGCGGGCATCGAAGGGGCCGTCGCTGCCGCGCGCCGCGTCCAGGCTGAGTGCCCCGCTGACGATGGCAGCGGCATAGACCACTTCAAAGCGCAACAGGCCTTCCAGCGCCAGGGCGGTGCTGGTCTGGGTGCCGTTGATCAGGGCCAGGCCTTCCTTGGCCTGCAGCACCAGCGGCGCAATGCCGTGCTTTTGCAGCTCGGGCAGGGCCGGCACGCGCTGGCCGTCGACCAACATCTCGCCTTCGCCCAGCAGGGCCAGGGTCATGTGCGAGAGCGGTGCCAGGTCGCCCGAGGCGCCCACCGAGCCTTGCGCGGGCACATAGGGGATCAGGCCGGCGTTGAAGACCGCCAGCAGGCTGTTCACCACTTCTTCGCGCACGCCGGAATGGCCGCGCGCCAGCGAGGCTGCCTTGGTGGCCAGCATCAGGCGCACCACCGAAGGCTGCAAGGGCGCACCGACGCCGACGCAGTGCGAGCGGATCAGGTTGAACTGCAGCGTGGCCAGGTCGGCCTTGCTGATGCGGGTGGAGGCCAGCTTGCCGAAGCCGGTGTTGACGCCGTAGACCGGAGCATCTCCCGCGGCGGCGGCCTGCACCACGGCGGCGCTGCGGCGAATGATGTCGGTGGCGCTGGTATGCAGGCTCAGGCGGGCATCGCCGTTGCGGATCTGGCGCAGCTGGTCCAGCGTGATGTGGCCGGGGGTGATTTCGATGTTCATGGGTCAGCTCTTTGTTTGAGTTATGAGGTGGCTTATTGATCCAACATGGGCATGTTCAGGCCGCGTTCGCGAGCCGTGGTCTTGGCGATTTCGTAGCCGGCATCGGCATGGCGCATCACGCCGGTGCCGGGGTCGTTGTAGAGCACGCGTGAGAGGCGCTGGGCGGCAGCATCGGTGCCGTCGGCCACGATCACCACGCCGCTGTGCTGGGAAAAGCCCATGCCCACGCCGCCGCCATGGTGCAAGCTCACCCAGGTGGCGCCGCCGGCGGTGTTCAGCAAGGCGTTCAGCAGCGGCCAGTCGGACACAGCGTCCGAGCCGTCTTGCATGCTTTCGGTTTCGCGATTCGGGCTGGCCACCGAGCCGCTGTCCAGGTGGTCACGGCCGATGACGATAGGCGCCTTCAGCTCTCCGTTCTTGACCATCTCATTGAAGGCCAGGCCGGCGATGTGGCGCTCGCCCAGGCCCAGCCAGCAGATGCGTGCCGGTAGGCCTTGGAAGGCGATGCGTTCCTTGGCCATGTCCAGCCAGCGGTGCACATGGGCGTGGTGCGGGAACAGTTCCTTGATCTTGGCGTCGGTCTTGTAGATGTCTTCCGGGTCGCCAGACAGCGCCACCCAGCGGAAGGGGCCGCGGCCTTCGCAGAACTGCGGGCGCACATAGGCGGGCACAAAGCCGGGGAAGTCAAAGGCGTTCTTCACGCCTTGCTCCAGCGCGACCTGGCGGATGTTGTTGCCGTAGTCCACGGTCGGGATGCCCATGGCCTGGAACAGCAGCATGGCCTTCACATGCTCGGCGCAGCTGGCGGCGGCGGCGGCCTTCAGCTCGGCGTGCTGGGTCGGGTCGGCGGCGGCAGCCTTCCATTGTTCGACGCTCCAGCCGGCCGGCAGATAGCCGTTGATCAGGTCATGGGCGCTGGTTTGGTCGGTCACCAGATCGGGCTTGACGCTGGGGTCGGTCTTGCAGCGTTCGGCCAGCGCGGGCAGGATGCGAGCCGCATTGCCCAGCAGCGCGATGGAGATGGCCTTGCCCTCGGCGGTGTACTTCTTGATGCGGGCCAGCGCGTCGTCCAGGTCGGTGGCTTGCTCATCGACATAGCGGGTCTTCAGGCGGAAGTCGATGCGCGATTGCTGGCACTCGATGTTCAGCGAGCAAGCGCCGGCAAAGGTGGCGGCCAGCGGCTGGGCGCCGCCCATGCCGCCCAGGCCTGCGGTTAGCACCCAGCGGCCCTTCAGCGAGCCTCCATAGTGCTGGCGGCCGGCTTCGGCAAAGGTTTCATAGGTGCCTTGCACGATGCCTTGGGTGCCGATATAGATCCAGCTGCCGGCTGTCATCTGGCCGTACATCATCAAGCCCTTGCGGTCCAACTCGTTGAAGTGCTCCCAGTTGGCCCAGTGCGGCACCAAGTTGGAGTTGGCGATCAACACGCGCGGTGCGTCGGCGTGGGTCTTGAACACGCCCACCGGCTTGCCCGACTGCACCAGCAGGGTTTCGTCGGCTTCGAGCTTCTTGAGCGACTCAAGAATGGCCTCGAAGCAGTCCCAGTTGCGCGCCGCCTTGCCGATGCCGCCATAGACCACCAAGTCGTTCGGGTTCTCGGCCACCACCGGGTCCAAGTTGTTTTGGATCATGCGGTAAGCGGCTTCGGTCAGCCAGCTCTTGCAGCTGAGTTGGGTGCCGGTGGGGGCGCGAACGACGCGAGCCTGGGCGGGAGTCTTGGACATGGGCTTCTCCAAAAACATGTGAAATGGAAGTCGCGACCGGCGTTGAAGGGACCGAGGCGATGCTTTGAAAGTGTGCGAACTCTACTTGTCTATACAAGTACAGTCAAGTACGATCCAGCCCATGGTCAGAAAATCTCCCGCCGGCCCCGAGCCGCAGTACCAGAAGGTGCAAAACCATTTGCGCGAGCGCATCGCCAGCGGCCATTGGGTGGCCGGCGACCTGCTGCCCTCGGAGGCTGAACTGGTGCAGACCTTCGGCGTCAGCCGCATGACGGTGAACCGGGCGCTGCGCGAGTTGCATCAAGAAGGCTTGATTGAGCGGGTGCAGGGCGTGGGGACTTTTGTGGCGCAGTTGCACCGCATCTCCTCCACATTGACGGTGCGCGATGTGCATGACGAGATCGCTGAGCGAGGCCATCGGCATGAGGCTCAGGTGCATGAGTTGAAGCAGGTGTCGGCGAACGCCGAGCAGGCCCGGCTGTTTGAAGTGGCTGAAGGCGCGCCGCTGTTCCACAGCTTGATCGTGCACCTGGAAAACGGTGTTGCCATTCAGTGTGAAGACCGCCTGGTCAATCCGGCCAGCGCGCCGGACTATCTGAGCCTCGATTTCACCCACACCACGCCCACCCATTACCTGCTTGAGCTTGCGCCCTTGAGCGAAGCGCGTTACACCATCGAGTCCAAATTACCCAGCGCCCAGGAAGCCAAGCTGCTGGGCATTGACCGCCGCGACCCCTGTTTGGTGCTTTTGCGCACCACCTACAGCCGGGGCCGCACGGTGACCACGGTGCGACTGACCCACCCGGGCTCGCGCTATTTGTTGCAGGGGAGTTTTCAGGCATGAGCCCAATGCATGGCCGCCCAAAATTGGGCTCACACCCGCTTGGCGGGTCGGAACGAAGTGACGGGGTGCCCCAATGAGTTGGAGTGTGATCAGTGCTGAAGATGTTGCTGCACAGGCTTGGAAGAATGGCGGCGGCCAGACCCGCGAGTTGCTGGCTTGGCCGCATCTCAGCGATTGGATTGTTCGCATCAGCGTGGCGGACATTGAACGCGACGGCCCGTTCTCGGCCTTTGACGGTATCGAGCGCTGGTTCGCGGTGCTGCAAGGCGAGGGCGTGCGGCTTGGTGATCAGGACTTGCGTGCGGGCGACGGTCTGCATCAATTTGACGGCGCGCTGGCGCCGGACTGCAGCCTGCTTGGCGGCCTGACCCGCGACTTCAATCTGATGCACCGGCGCAGCCGCGGCCAGATGCAGGTGAAAGCCGCCACGCAAGACCTGACCCCAGTTGCCGGCCAAGCGCAGTGGGTGGGACTGTTTAGCGCCGAAGGTGGTCGCCTGATTCACGGCGGTCGGGCGATGGCGCTCAAGCCGCTGAGCTTGGCCTGGTGTGAGAGCCCGGTTGCGCAGGTCTGCCATTTCGATGGCTCAGGCGCGGCTTGGTGGATGGTCTGGAGCGAATCCTCTTCAGGAGCTTGAAGCGATGAGACGTACCAAACTCTGGCGTAATGCCAAACTGGTGACCCTGGCTGGCGATCAGCCCTGGGGCATGTTGGAGCAGGGCGCTTTTGCCTCGCAGGGCGAGCATCTGCAATGGGTCGGGCCCTTGGCGGAGTTGCCCGAGGACTTGCGCGCCTCGGTCGTCAGCGAGGTGGACTTGGGCGGTGCGGTGGTCACGCCGGGTCTGATCGACTGCCACACCCATCTGGTCTATGGCGGCCAGCGCGCCCATGAGTTCGAGATGCGCTTGAACGGCGCCAGCTACGAAGAGATTGCGCGCGCCGGCGGTGGCATTCGCTCCACCGTGGCCGCCACCCGCAATGCCACCGAACACCAGCTTTATGCGCAAGCGGCGCACCGGGTTTTGAAGCTGCTGGCTGAGGGCGTGACCACGCTGGAGGTGAAGTCTGGCTACGGCCTGAGTCAGGCGGCCGAGACCAAGATGCTGCGCGTGGCGCGGCGCCTTTCGGGTCTGGGCGTTGATGTGCGCACCACCTATTTGGGCGCCCATGCTGTGCCGGCCGAGTTCGAGGGCAGGCAAGACGAGTATGTGCAGGCGGTGTGCGACTGGCTGCCGGCGCTGCGCCGCGACGGCCTGGTCGACGCAGTGGATGCGTTTTGCGAAGGCATCGGCTTCAGCCCGGCGCAAACGCGCAAGGTCTTTGAGGCGGCCCGCGCCTTAGGCTTGCCGGTCAAGCTGCATGCCGAGCAGTTGAGCGATCAGGGCGGCACGCAGTTGGCGGCCGAATTCAAGGCCCTGTCTTGCGATCACTTGGAATACCTGAGCGACGCTGGTGTTCAAGCCATGGCCGCCAGCGGAATGGTGGCAACGCTGCTGCCCGGCGCCTACTACTTCCTGCGCGAAACCAAGCTGCCGCCGGTGCAGGCGCTGCGCGATGCCGGCGTGCCGATTGCGATTTCCACCGACCACAACCCCGGCACCTCGCCGACGCTGTCCTTGCTGTTGATGCTGAACATGGCCTGCACCCTGTTCCGCTTGACGCCGGAAGAAGCGCTGCGCGGCGTGACCATCCATGCCGCCAAGGCCTTGGGTCTGGCCGACCGGGGCCAACTGGTGGCGGGCCAGCGCGCCGACTTCTGCGTCTGGGACATCGAGCACCCGAACGAGCTGTCCTACTACTTTGGCCGCAATCCGCTGCGCCAGGTGGCGCGCGGCGGGGCCGAGCGAAAGTAAGTTTGTCTGTCCGTCTGTCTGTAGCGATAAGCCAAGAACCATGAGCGACCATCCCGTCTTTCAACTCAGCCAGGGCCGTACGCCCTTGCTGATCAGCATGCCCCATGTGGGCACCGCCATTCCCGCCGATCAGGTCTCGCGTTATCAGCCGCGCGCCTTGGCCTCCGAAGACACCGACTGGCATTTGGAGCGGCTCTACCGCCCGATCGCTGAGAGCTTGGGCGCCAGCCTGATCGTCCCGCATTACTCGCGCTTCTTGATCGACCTGAATCGCCCGCCCGAAGACACGCCGATGTATCCGGGCGCCAGCAATACCGAGCTGTGCCCCACGCGCTTCTTCAGCGGCGAGCCGCTCTACCTGCCGGGCCAGGAGCCCGACGAGGCCGAGAAGCTGCGCCGCCGCCAGCTCTACTGGCTGCCCTACCACCGGGCCTTGAACGCCGAGCTGCAGCGCCTGAAAAACCTGTTTGGCTATGCGCTGCTGTTTGATGCACACAGCATCCGCTCCGAGCTGCCCTGGTTGTTTGAGGGCCGTCTGCCCGATCTGAACCTGGGCACGGTGGAGGGGCGCTCCTGTGACCCTGCCATCACGCAAGCTTTGGGCGCGGTGCTGGCCGGTCAGGGTGACTACACGCAGGTGGTGAACGGCCGTTTCAAGGGTGGCTACATCACCCGACATTACGGCCAACCCGAGCAGCAGCAACACGCGGTGCAGCTGGAAATGTGCTGGCGCTGCTATATGGAAGAAGCTTCGCCATACGCTTATGAAGAAGCCCATGCGGCCCAGGTGCGCCCCTTGCTGAACACGCTGCTGACCGAGTATTTGAAGTGGAAGCCCCAGGCATGAGTGAGCGTTTCTTTTGGGCCGAGCAGGCCTGGGTCGAGGGCCGTTGGCAGCGCGATGTGGCGCTCACGATCGGTGCTAACGGTCACTGGCAGCAGATCGAAGCCGGCCGGCCTTTCGCCGAGGGCATGCAGCGCTTGTCCGGGCCGGTGATTCCCAGCTTGGTCGACACCCACAGCCACGCTTTTCAACGCGCTTTCGCCGGCCTGGCCGAGCGCCGCGAAGCCGGGGATGATGATTTCTGGTCCTGGCGCGACCGCATGTATGGGTTGGCGCTGAAGCTCAGCCCCGAGCAGCTGCGCGATGTGGCGGCGCAGCTTTACCAGGAGTTGCTGACCGGTGGCTACACCCAGGTCTGTGAGTTCCACTACCTGCAGCACGCGCCGGACGGCCAAGCCTATGCCGATGAGCTGGCCATGAGCTGGGCCTTGGCCGATGCGGCCGCCGAGGTCGGCATTGGCTTGACGATGCTGCCGGTGCTGTATGCCCGCTCGGGCTTTGGCCAGCCGGGCTTGCGCGAGGATCAGCGCCGCTTCAAGACCGATGCAGCCTGGGTCTGGGCCGCCAGCCAGCGCATCAATGCGGCCCAGCGGCCCTTGTTGAATGCTGGCGTGGCCCTGCATTCCTTGCGCGCAGCCAATAGCGACGATATCGAGGCCTTGCAGGCCTTGGTCGGCGAGGCCGACATTCCCATCCACATCCACATCAGCGAGCAGCAGCAAGAAGTGCGCGACTGCTTGGCCGCCACCGGCCAGCGGCCGATGCAATGGCTGTGCAATCAGTTCAAGCCCGACGCGCGCTGGCATTTGGTGCATGCCACCCACAGCACCCGAGACGAGATCGCTCAAGTGGCCGCCTCGGGTGCCAGCGTGGTGATCTGCCCCGGCACCGAGGGCAATTTGGGTGACGGTCTGATCGACCTGCCGGGCTGGTTGGCGGCTGGGGTGCCGATCAGCATCGGTTCGGACAGCCATGTCACCCGCAACTGGGTGGAAGAGCTGCGTTGGCTGGAGTACGGCCAGCGCCTTGGCCTGCAGCAGCGCAATGTGGCCGCCGCGCCAGGGCGCCAGCCCAGCACCGCGGCGCGTCTGTTTGAAGCGACGCGCCAGGGCAGCGCGGCTCCGGCCGGGTTCAAGCAATGGGGCCTGGAGCAGGGGGGGCGGGCTGATTTTCTGGTCCTGGACCCGCTGGCCAGCGGCGTGGCCGGCCTGCCGGCCGAGTCGGCGCTGGATGGCCTGGTCTTTGCCTCCCAGGGTCAGGTCTTGCGTGAAGTCTATGTGGCGGGCTGCCTGCGCTGGCAACCGGCGCAGGCCTTGGCTCACACTGCCCAGAACGCCGTGACCGAACGATTCATCCGCACCATGCAGGCGCTCGTCTAGGCCTGCACAACCCCCCGGGCTCCTGAGTCTGTTGCAATTTGGCAGGCATCGCCGCGCTTTATCTCTTTTGTGCGAACAGCGTATCGCATATATTGAGCAACCATGAGGGCTTGTCGCCCCAGGAGCCGACGATGTTGAATCTGCAGGATTTCACGGTACGCGCCCGCTTGTATGCCTTGGCCGCGGTTTCCATACTGATGTTGCTGCTTGTCGGGGGCATGGGCTTGTTGAGCCTGAATCAGTCGGCGCGGTCTTTTGGGCATTTTGTCGAAAACGACAACCAGTCTCTGATCTACGTGTCGGTGTTGCGCGCCGAGTCTGGCAATTTGCGCCGTTACGAAAAAGACATGGTGATCAATCTCGAGGACAGCGCGGCCATCGAGAAATACCGGGTCGATTGGGCCAAGTCGTACGACAAGTTTCTCAAGGCGGAGCAAGATCTCTCTAGGCTCGATGTTGCGCCCGAAGCGAAGCAACTGATCGCGGCGATTGAAGACGGCCTGAAGAAGTACAAGGCCGAGATGGAACCCTTCATGGGCCAGGTCGCCGCCAAGGCCTTTGCCGACCCCGCTGCTGCCAATAAAGCGCTTGCCGAGGCCAAGAAGGCCGTCCGGCCCCTGGAACAGAAGCTGGCCGAATTGGTCGTCGTCATCGACAAAGATGCCGATCTGGGGGTGGCGGAGATTGCGGTGCAGGAAAAGCGTATTCGCATGAGCTTGGTGCTGATTCTGGTGGGTTCGCTGTCGCTGATCGCCATCTACACGGTCTTCAATATCCGCTCGATATTGCAGCCCTTGGCGGCGGTCCAGCAGTCGACGGAACGTATCGCTGGCCAGGATTTGAGTGAGGCTATCGTGCCGCATGGCAAAAGCGAGACCGGCGACTTGATGCGCGGCGTCAAGGCCATGCAAGATTCTTTGCGTGAGGTGGTCAGCAATGTACGCAGCGCCACCGACAGCATTGCAATCGCTTCAGCCGAGGTGGCGGCTGGCGGCCATGATTTGAGCCATCGCACCGAGCAGGCGGCATCCAATCTGGAGCAAACCGCTTCGGCGATGGAGGAACTGACGGCGAGCGTCAAACATAACGCCGATTCGGCCCGGCAGGCGAATCAGCTCGCCACCGAGGCCGCCGGTGTGGCCCAGCGGGGCGGTGAAGTGGTGGGCGAGGTGGTCAGCACCATGAGCCGCATCAGCGCCTCGTCCAACAAGATCAGCGACATCATTTCCACCATCGACGGCATCGCTTTCCAGACCAATATCTTGGCGCTGAATGCCGCCGTGGAAGCGGCCCGCGCCGGCGAACAAGGGCGCGGTTTTGCGGTGGTGGCCAGCGAGGTGCGCTCCTTGGCGCAACGTTCGGCCGAGGCCGCCAAAGAGATCAAGGGCTTGATCACCGCCAGCAGCGAGAGCGTGGAGGCCGGGGCGGCCCTGGTCGAGCGTGCCGGCGGCACCATGCAGGAGGTGATTGCCTCGATCGGACGGGTGGGCAATATCGTGGCTGAAATCAGCCATGCCACCGCCGAGCAAAGCACCGGCATCGGGCAGATCGGCCAAGCCATCAGCCAACTCGACACCATGACACAGCAAAACGCCGCCCTGGTGGAAGAATCGGCCGCTGCCGCGCAAAGCCTGCAGACTCAGGCGGATGAGTTGGCCAAGTCGGTGGCGGTGTTCAAGCTTTGAGCGTGCCTTGGCGAGCCAGGGATGCACTGACCCTCGATCAGGGGTGATCCGTCGCCCCCCGCTCGTCCGCCGTGACTTTCTCTGTCTGCGCTGTTGCGGGAGTTGATCTCAGATGACGCATTGGTCGATTGGCTTTTGGCTCTTCCTGTTGATCGGTGTGCGGGCCTTGTTGCATCTTCTGCAGGTGCCTGGAGCCCATGACGCATATGGCTTGATCGTCATCGGGGCGGTGCTTGTATTCACTTGGGCCCGCTTGGGAATGCGCAAGCAGCTGAGGCCTTTCTTTTTGGGTGTGACCCTGTTTCTGCTTGGCAGCGTCTTGGATTGGGTAGACGAGTTGCTGGCCCAAAGCAATCAATGGCGCCCATGGCTGGAAGCGACCGATGACGTCTTGTTCGCCAGTGGTTTTTTCCTGATGGCGCTGGCCTTTATTCGCTTGATGCTGGAGCGAGACCGTCTGGAAGCCAAGCTTTACAGCCAAGCCTACCGGGACGAGTTGACTGGCCTGGGCAATCGGCGTGCCTTGTTCGAGCAGTTGGAGGGCTTGCTACAAAGTGCCTCGGGCACACTGCTCTATGTCGACGTTGACCATTTCAAGAGTGTCAACGACAGGTTTGGCCATGATGTGGGCGACCAAGTACTGAAGGGATGCGGGCAAGTCTTGAGTGCCGTCGCTGGGGCGCAAGGCTTTCGTCTGGGGGGCGATGAGTTTGTCTTGCTGCTGGGCAGTGAGGATTCGGTAGAGATCGACGCACATATTGTGGCCCTGCATGCCGGTACCCGGGGTTTGAGCGAGCAATACGGCATCGCCCTCAGCATTGGTGTGACTCGCTTCAGCCCCGGCTCGGTGCCTGACCCCGACACCGCACTCAAACTGGCCGATCAGCAGATGTATGAGGCCAAGCGCAAGAGCCGCACGGGCCGGCAGAACCGCCAAACAACGCGTTGATCGAGCCAGACGCTGGCTACTCGGGCGCGGCTTCGCTCGGGTTCACGAGAGGCACGGAGCTTGGCCTTCTTTCTTGCCGCAAGGGCAGCCAGTGGCTTGAGAAAACGAAACCCTGATGTTGGGTTCGGTGGCTGCGCTCCGGTTGAGGCTCCCTGCTCGAGGGGTTGAGGCGCGACCGGGCGCTATTTGCACGGGTTATTGATCGACTATTCACGCGAGTGCCGCACCGGGTTCTTGCCCGTGGAAGGCCGTGACGCTATCTTTCAGCGGCGGTTTCAAAGACGGACACGGACTCCACGAGTCCCTGCGCTTGTGTCTTGAGGCTGCTTGCCGCGGCGGCCATTTCCTCGACCAAGGCCGCGTTTTGCTGCGTGAAACGGTCCATCTCGGTGATGGCGGCGCCAATTTGAGCCACGCCGGTGCTTTGCTCGGTACTGGCGGCGCTGATCTCGCCCATGATGTTGGTGACACGCCGGATGGCGCTGACCACTTCAATCATCGTGGCGCCTGCCTTGTCCACCAAGGCGCTGCCTTGTTCGACCCGATCCACGCTGACGCTGATCAGGCTCTTGATTTCCTTGGCCGCGTCGGCGCTGCGCCCGGCAAGGCTGCGCACTTCGCTGGCGACCACCGCAAAACCGCGACCCTGTTCGCCGGCGCGAGCGGCCTCAACGGCGGCATTGAGCGCCAGGATATTGGTCTGAAACGCAATGCCGTCGATCACGCTGATGATGTCGGCAATCTTGCGGGAGGATTCGTTGATGCCCTGCATGGTGCTGACGACTTGGCTCACGACATCGCCGCCTTCGGTCGCGATGCTGGAGGCGCGCATGGCGAGTTGATTGGCTTCACGTGCGCTTTCGGCGTTCTTCACCATGGCCGAGCTCAGGTCTTCCATCGATGAGGAGGTTTCTTCCAAGGCGCTGGCCTGGTGTTCGGTCCGTGAGGAAAGATCGTGGTTCCCGAGGGCAATTTCGGAGCATGCGGTCGCAACGCCTTCAGAGCCTTGTCGCACCGTGGCCACCACCTTGACCAGGCCCTTCTGCATCGCACCGAGCGCGCGCATCAGTTCCGAGAGCTCGTCCGTTCCTGTGCTGGGGATGGACTGATTCAGATTTCCGGCCGCCACAGCATTGGCAATCTTGACCGCACGGCCCAGCGGTACGGTGATGCCGCGCATCAAGTTGAAGCCTAGAAAAGCGGCCGCAGCCAGCCCGATCACGATCGAGGCCATGGAGACGCGGCTGATGATTCGATTGCGTGCCAGCGAGGACTGTGCTCATAGTTCGGGTCGATGGCTACCTTCAGGTCTTTGCTTTGCGCGCCGGCCACGGCGCAAAGAGAGGTCATCGCAATCGCTAAGAAAAGCTACTTCATGGATTGATCCTTGGTGTGACCACGGGTGACCCCGTGCGTTGATGAAAGGGCCGTTTTTGATGCTACGCAGTTCAGGGCGGCTTGGGGCGACAAAGGAATAGGCAAGACATGACTCTGAATACAGCAAGAAGCTATGCCCATGTTTAGAGCATGCTGCCGACATGGCGCTTAAGCCGGCCGGTCAGCGGACCTATGGATAGCAGCGGCAGAAGCTGCAAACAGCGAGGTGATTCAGCGCCTGCTCCGAAGTTGAGCACCTTGCATGGCCTTGAGAATCAGCGGCTTGTCCGGCGAGACTTTCCCCGGGCTGGCTCGCCGCAAGGCGATTTGAGTTTTTGTGAATTGCTTCGGGGGAATCGGAACGTGTCCATTCAAAACATGAAGCTGCGCTCACGCGTGCTGGCCGGCTTTGCCGTGGTGATGGTCTTGCTCTTGGCAGGCTCGGTGGTGGGCATGCTGCGGGTGCAGCAACTCAATGCCAGCATTGAGCAATTGGTCGATGTGGACTCACAGGGCTTGGCGCTGGCGCGGCAGTGGGCGGGTATGTCGGAGGCGAATATTCAACGACGCATCGTCACGTTTGTGATTGACGATGAAGACTTCGCCAAGGCCTTCACCCGGAAGTCCAAGGAAACCTCGGCCCGAATCGACAAGACCCAAGCGGCCTTGGACAAGCTCAGCAAGACCCCCGAGAGCGATCGTTTGAGCGACAAGATTGCTCAGACCCGCAAGCAATACCAGGCGATACGGGATGAATTGGTCAAGTCCAAAAAAGAAGGCGTTGATATTCGTGCCCGCGTGGCAGCGGAGTTGATTCCTTCGATGGATACCTATATCGATGCCATCGAGGACTATGCGGAGCACAAGAGCCAGCGCCTGCAAGCCGCCCGCCAAGAGGCAAGCGAAAAAGCCAGCGCCACCGTGACCTTGGCGCTGGTCTTGGCGGGCGCGGCCACTGTGATCGGCATCGGCATTGCGCTGGCCATCACGCGTTCGGTGACCGAGCCGGTTGAGCGGGCGCAGGCCTTGACCGAGCGCATTGCCGACGGTGATTTGACGCAAGAGGTCGAGGTGGTCGGCCGCGACGAGATGGCCGACTTGACGCAGTCTTTGCAGCAGATGCAGCGGCAGCTGTCGGGCACCATCTCCGGCGTGCGCAGCGCGGCCGAACAGGTGCGTATCGCCTCGGCCGAAATTGCCACCGGCAATATGGATCTGTCCAACCGCACCGAGCAGGCCGCCAGCAGTCTGGAGCAAACGGGCGCGGCGATGCAGCAGCTCAGCGAGGGCGTACGTAGCAATGCAGAAGCGGCGCGGCAAGCCGATGGCTTGGCGCAAACGGCCTCGGCCGTGGCCGACCGGGGTGGCGCGATGGTCAGCCGGGTGGTGGAGACGATGAGTGAGATTCAGGCTTCGTCCAACAAGATCTCCGACATCATCGGCGTGATCGATGGCATTGCGTTTCAGACGAATATCCTGGCGCTGAACGCGGCGGTGGAAGCGGCACGAGCCGGCGAGCAAGGGCGTGGCTTCGCGGTCGTGGCCAGCGAGGTGCGCTCCCTGGCGCAGCGCAGCGCGCAGGCGGCGCGTGAAATCAAGACCCTGATCTCCACCTCGGTGGACAAGGTTGAGAGCGGTGCCAAGCTGGTGCAAGACACCGGCGACACGATTGGCGAAGTGGTGCAAAGCGTGCAGCGGGTAACTCAAATCGTGGCCGAAATCTCCAGCTCCACGTCGGCGCAGGCCCTGACCCTGGGGGAAATCGGGCAGGCGGTCAATGAGCTGGACAAGATGACGCAGCAGAACGCGGCGCTGGTGGAAGAATCCGCGGCGGCTGCACAAAGCCTGCGTGAGCAGGCCTCGCAGATGGTGGACTCGGTGGCGGCATTCAAGTTGGCGCGTTGAACCGGACACCCCTCGCCGTCGCCCTCGTTTCGTAAGCCGCCAAACTGATGGCGACCCGCCCCAGGAGTTTGCAAGCGGCCACTGCGCTGCCGACAAAGCAGTCGGCGCGCTGACTTTGGCGACCGCTTTCTACGGGGTCAGCGCCGGTCATTCAGTCGCCCAGCGTGACAGGCGGCAAGGTGCCCGGAGCGGAAGTCCCTCTTGCGGGATTGCTGGATGCGAAGCAGTCTTGGTCGCTGCAGTGTCGGCGGAATGCGTGCCTGCCCTACTTGCAGCAGGTGAGCGCTGATGGCCAAGGCCAAAGTCGTACGGGGCAACCTCGAATGAAAGGTCTTGCCCGCATGGGCCCAAACAGCGCCGACCTCGGCAGCGCCACCCACCGCGTTCTGCTCAAGGCCACGCCCAACTTGCTACTTTGGGCCCTGTCTGGCGGGCTCGGCGCCGTGGCGAAAATCGCGACCGCGCAAGCACTGCAGACCGGAGTGGTGCGCAATTGAGTTCTGAGCGGGACCCAAGCTGCTACAAACAAGCTCCTCTCCTTCATGCTTTTCGGACGCTAAGTCCAACTGCTTCACGAGTGACTTGGCACCAATGAATCGACCTCGCCGGCGGCAGTTTGCAGTCCATTTCTGCGGCAGTTACTGTCGTGCAGTTGCTGCGCACTGCTGGCCGCATGCGTCCGGCGCCTTGCCTCCACTCTTTGTGCCGGAGCTGGGCGGCGGCGCCTCAGTCAGCGCCGACCATCGCCAAGTTGGAGGCGCAGGCGATCAATCTCGGCGCTGGCACCCACTTGAGTCGTGACGTCGTACTGAACGCCCAAGTAGTAGATGAGCAGGCCGTTGCGATCAAGCAGTGGCCGAATGGACAGCCTGTTGAGGAACATCTGCCCCGATTTACGATAGTTGCGCAGCGTGACCTCGATGCCTTGATGATCTTTTAGCGCCGCGCGGATCTCATCAAGCTCGGGCTGATCGCGGTCGCTGCCTTGCAAAAAACGGCAATTGCGTCCGATGATTTCGGACCTCGGATAGCCCGATATCCGCTCGAAGGCAGAGTTAGCATAGATGATGGGCGAGTCGGGCTGATCCGGGTCCGACAAGGTGACGCCATTGACGCAGGTATCGAGAATTTGCGAGAGCACAAAGGGGATCAGTCCATCGTCTTTGGATGCCAGAAAGTCCATGGTCTGCCTCGGTAGGGGTGGTGTCTGCACAGGCGCAAGCAAGGGCTGTGGCGGCGCCGGGAGCTGAACCTGCGCTTCGAGCAGCCGCGCGAGATTGGTGACCACGCCGCGTGCTCCGTCCTCGACCGCCACCCGAATCAGCTTTTCGAACGGCCGCATGAAGAAATCGACCTTCAACAACTCGAAGGCAAAGCTGATCTTCGTGCTTGACCCGTCGGCCTCCAACTCGAAGCTCAGCTGGAAGGGCTGGGAGATGCCGGCGATATGCAAACGGCAGTCGCGGTCACAGGCCGTGACACGAAAAGTTGAGGTTGATCGCCGACCTTGATCGACCCGCGTTTGCTCGGCCACAAAGCCGACCCGCAAGCCGCCCTCACTCAGTGGCCGCAGCGATTGCACCTCCGGTGACCAGCGCGGGTAGTTCGTCAGGAAATCGTCAACGATGAAGCTGTACACCGTTGCCGCCGGCTGCCGGATCGTCGCACTCGCTTTGCCTCGAATCATGCATTCACCCTGCGTCGGCCAAGTCCTGCAGCGGGCTCGCTGGCACCCGCCATGACGCCAAGTCTACACGGCCCGCCGCGCCAACTGCGCCAGTAAAGGCCCATGCAAGGGGCCGTCAAAACGACAGGCATAGACGCCACGCTAGCCGCTAGAGCACCCTGAGCAATCGCCGCTCGGCCAAGGTGCTGAGGTCGGCCAGTGAGCGCAGTTGCGGCCATGCAAGCTCGCGCAAGCTTTGCAACAGGCGATCGCCTGCGGCCGGCAGATTGTGCAAGACGCAGCGCGGAGACATCTGCGACATGAAGAGCTGAAACACGCCCTCTTTGGCCCCGGCCAGCGCCTGGCTGGCGAGCACGGTTTCACCGCTAACCAAGTAGGTGTCGAGGTCGCCAAAGGCGATCAGCAACGGCTTGCTGGAGGCTTGGTAGGGCTTGAGTGCTGCGCCTGCCAACCAGCGAGTGACGTTGATGGCAGCCAGCTCACCCATATCAATCGCGTTGAAGGCCTGCTTGGCAACCGCCTGCGGCAGCTGCGCGCAATCGCCGACCACAAAGATGTTGCTGGCATGTTGACTCTGCAGGGTCGGATGCACGTCGGCCCAGACTTGCTCAGCCTGGGTCAGGCCCGCTTGGGCGAGCAGCGCAGGCGCCGCCAACCCCGCGGTCCACAAGGTGAGCTCAGAAGGCAGGCGCGTGCCGTCGCTCAAGTGAACCCCATTGGTGGACACACTGGCGATGGCGGTACCGGTGTGAAAACGCACGGCGTGAGGCTGACACAAGCGCCGCAGATCGGCGTCGAGTACAGCGGGCAGGCCGGGCAGCAGTCGCTCGCCGGCCTCGACCACGTTGATCGACAGTCCAGGCGCGGCACGGTAGCGGCGCAGGATCTCACCGAGCGCCTCAATGCCTGAAATGCCGCCACCGACGATCACGATGTGCAGAGGCTTTCCCTGCTGCACCACTGTGCTCAGCCTTTGTTCGATCGCCAAAGCGTCGGCGATGCTGCGACACGGCAGCGCGTGGCGCGCCGCGCCGGGAACGCCGTGGTTGTTCCAAAGTGCGCCTGCGGCGACGATGCAGGCGTCGAAGCTGAGTTCCTGGCCGTCGGCGGTGAGCAGCCGGCTCTGGTCCGGATGGAGTTCGGTCACCCGGTCCTGCAAGAAGCGATGCCCCGCTTGTTCGACGATGGCCGCTCGGTCCAAGCGCAGGCTTTGAGCGGTCTTCACGTTCGACAGCAGTTCGTGAATATTGGGCATCCACTCGAAGTGCGCCGACGGGTCGATCACCGTGACGGCGTGCCGGCTCGACAGCCTGACGGCGGCGGTCAAACCGGCGAAGTTGCCGCCGATGATGGCGATGTGTTGGCGCGGATGCATCATGAGTTCCTCGGGCAATCGGCCGGTGCCGCTCATTATGTTCGACGCGCTCATCTTGGAGCTGTACCCGCACCTCTTGCGGCCGAAGCGGTGATCGGTTCGCCAGACTCACGATCGACGCCCGAGTAGCATCGGCAAGGCAAACTGCGGTCGGCCAGCGATGGTTCGCAGCGGTCTGCTCGGTGTGATGGTGTTCTTGCCCCAAGCCTGAGCAGCTACTTTGGCACCTTGCCCGGTTGAAAAGGCCTTGCTCGCGCTTTCGTCTCAGGGTGAGACCTTGAGACTACTCTCGCTTGGTCAAGCCACTTGCCCAACAAAGGCTCTCAGCTCCGCCGCCATGCGGGCCAGCGAAGGCGGGTGGATGTACATCATGTGGCCCGCTTCAAAGTAGCTCACGCTGATCTTGCTTTGCAAGCTGTCGCGCAGGCCCAAGTGGCTGAGGGTGTAGTCACCCGCCGCATGCGGTGTGGCCAGGTCGAAATAGCCGCTGGCCACATAGATGCGCATGCTGGGGTTGGCATGCATGGCGCGGCGCAGGCTGTCGCCGACGTTCACATACTTGTTCTCAAAGCCCTTCCAACTCCAGGTATTCCACAGCGGTGCCATCACCAAATAGGGCGCATCGCTGTCGAACTTCAAGGTCTCGTGCAGCAGGCGGTTGATGCCGACCGCATAGGCCCCCACCAGATTGTTCATGCCAGCGTCTTCTTCCGGGTGCTCGCCAGCGTCATCGCGGTCCAGGCCGAGGAAGCGGCTGTCCAGGCGACCGACGGTTTGGCCGCGCTCGCGCAGCAACTCCTTGAAGAAGCGGAACTCGGTCGGTCGCAAATCACAACGCAGCAGATACGCAGTGCTCAGCCCGCTGTACAGCGAGAGCTTCTCGGCAATCTCTTGGCGCTGCTCGGCGCTCAGGCGTGATCCCTGCATCAGCGCGACCCAGTAGTCGCCATTGGCAAAAGCCTCGGCCTCGGCCACCACCTCGGCGACAGGCTTCTTCTGCAGCGCTGGCTTCAAGGCCTTGTGGTACCAGGCGGTGGCGGCATAAGTGGGCAGGTAGAGCGGGTAGGGCAGCTCATTGCCGTGATCAAAGCTCAGCGTCTGGAAGTCCACCGCCATCGACACCAGCATCAGGCCGTTCAGATGGATGTTGTGCTTCTCTTGCAGATGGCGCGACAGGCCGGCGGCGCGGGTGGTGCCGTAGCTCTCGCCGATCAAGTATTTGGGCGAGGACCAGCGGCCATTGCGGCTCAGGTAAAGGCGGATGAACTCGCCGACCGCATCCAGATCACGCTGGTACTCGTGGTACTCGGCTACTTTTTCACCTTCGGCCACACGCGAGTGTCCGGTGCCCACCGGGTCGATGAAGACCAGGTCAGACTCGGTCAGTAGCGTGAACTCGTTAGTGCACAAGTCGTAAGGCGGCTGGCCGCATTGGCCCATCTCATCGGTGGGCACCCGTTGCGGCCCGAGCAGCCCCAGATGCAGCCAGACGCTGCTGGAGCCCGGCCCACCGTTGAAGCTGAAGGTCAGCGGGCGGCGCTCGGTTTTCTGCTTGCTCTTCAAGGTGTAGGCGATGAAGAACACCGAAGCACGCGTTTTCTTGCCTTTGTGTTCGCCATCCTTGGCGTCCACCTCACGCAGCAGCAAAGTGCCGCAGGTGGCTGTGTATTCGAAGGTCTTTTTGCCGATTTGAATCTTGTGATCGGTACTGACCAAGCGCTCCACCGTGGGGTCGGTGCTCTCGCTGCGGCTGTTCTTGTCGGCGTCGGGCTTGGATTCGGCTTCTGCCATGGTCGGTCTCCGGTTTGTTCAAGGCTACATTGGCGAGCATGCACTCTAGCCCGACAAAACACAGCCCACCGCTTATGGGGGTGGACTTCAGCAGCGCGCCGAGCCAGCGCAAGCCCATTGTGGCTGCATTGGGCGAATTTCAGGGCACGCAGGGTCAGGTCTTGCGTTTGGATCAAATCAAGAACTTTGCGAGCCTGGATGAGTTCGCGGTGTTTCTGGTCGAACCGGGAGCCTGGATCGGCGGTTTCGATCTCCCCTTCGGTCTGCCCAGAGAGTTGGTGGAGCATCTGGGCTGGCCGCAGCAGTGGGAGTCCCTGATGCAGCATTACACCCAACTGCCTCGCGATGAGATTCGTCGCTTGTTCGCCGCCTTTTGCGCCGGCCGGCCGGTCGGTGCCAAGTTCGCGCATCGCGCCTGTGATGGGCCGGCAGGTTCATCCCCGAGCATGAAGTGGGTCAATCCGCCGGTGGCCTTTATGCTGCACGCCGGTGTGCCGCTCTTGTTGCAGGCGGGCGCCACATTGCCCGGTCTGCATCAGGGCAAAGAGCCAAACAAACTCGCCTTGGAAGCCTACCCGGGTCTCTTGGCTCGAGAGATCTTGGGACGACGCAGCTACAAGAGCGATGACAAGGCCAAGCAAACGCCAGAGCGCTTGATCGCCCGCAAAGACCTGATCGATGCGCTAGAGCAGGGCCGCAGCCGCCTGGGCCTGCGCCTGAAGCTCAGTCATGCCCAGCGTGAGCTCTTGATTGATGATGCGCGTGGAGACCGCTTGGATGCAGTCTTGTGCCTGATGCAGGCCGCCTGGGCCAGCAGGCAGCCGAACTTCGGCTTGCCTGCGGCCATCGATCCTTTGGAGGGATGGATCGTGAGTGCTTGAGTTGCCCTCTGCCGCAGGCAGGGCAAGCTTACTTTCTCATCAAGGTGCTCTTGCCAAACAAAGACTCAATCAAATCCACCGCCACCTTGGCCGTCTTGTTTTGCAAGTCGAGCGCCGGGTTCAGTTCCATCACGTCGAGCGACGCCAGATAGCCGGTGTCGGCGATCATTTCCATGCAGAGCTGAGCTTCGCGGTAGGTAGGGCCGCCGGGCACGGTGGTGCCCACGCCGGGGGCGATATCGGGGTCCAGGAAGTCCACGTCAAAGCTGACATGCAGATGGGTGTTGGCATCCAGCGTGGCCAGGGCTAACTCCATCGTGTGACGCATGCCCATCTCGTCGATGTAGCGCATGTCAAAGACTTCCAGCTCCTGCTCGTTGACGAAGCGCTTTTCGCCCGCGTCAACGCTGCGGATGCCAATCTGGCGCACCCATTTGGGGCTGATGGCGGGTACCTTGCCGCCGATTTCAATCAACTGCTGCGGGCCAAAGCCGCACAGGCAGGCCACCGGCATGCCGTGGATATTGCCGCTGGGGGTGAGGGCGCTGGTGTTGAAGTCGGCATGGGCGTCCAGCCACAGCACGCGCAGCTTTTTGCCAGTGTCACGGCAATGTCGGGCCACGGCGCTGATCGAGCCCAGGCCCAGGCAATGGTCGCCACCCAACAAGATGGGCATGCGGCCGGTCTTCAGTTCGGCGTAAACCGCGTCGTGCACCGACTGGTTCCAAGCGGTGACTTCGTTCAGATGACGGTAGCCATCGACCGGCGGCAGCCAGGGGTTGGCGGGGCCGCTCAGATTGCCGCGGTCCAGCACATCCACGCCATGGCCTTGCAGGGCGGCCGCCAAGTCGGCCACGCGTAGCGCTTCGGGGCCCATGCTGGCGCCGCGCGCGCCGGCGCCAATGTCGGTGGGGGCGCCGATCAGGGAAACTTGTCTCAATGCGGTCATGGCCGTCGTCCTTTGTTGTTGCTTTGATTCGTTATTCAGCGCTGTTCGCGCCGGGGTTCATGTCGTATTCGGATTCGAGCAGGGCCCAAGCCTCTTCGGACGTGTCGACGAAATGGAACAGCTTCTCATCGCCGGGGCTGATCATGCCGGTCTCGACCAGCAGCTCGAAATTGACCAGACGGCTCCAGAAGTCGCGTCCGAACATCAGGATCGGCCGACGCCGGCATTTGCCGGTCTGAATCAGCGTCATGGTTTCAAACAGTTCATCCAGGGTGCCGAAGCCGCCCGGGAAGCAGACCAGTGCCACCGAGCGCATCAGGAAATGCATCTTGCGCAGCGCAAAGTAGTGGAAGCGGAAGCACAGCTCCGGCGTGATGTAGGGGTTGGGATGCTGCTCAAACGGCAGCACGATGTTCAGGCCAATGCTCTTGCCGCCGACTTCATAGGCGCCGCGATTGCCGGCCTCCATGATGCCGGGGCCGCCGCCGGTGACCACATAGATCGGATTCTCTCGCTCGCTGGAGACGCGGGTGACGATGGCGGCGAAGCGACGCGCCTCTTCGTAATAGTGGCTCATCGCCAGTTGCATCTCGGCGCGCTTCAAGGCTTCGGCATCGCTGCCGAGGCGGGCTTGTTCGAGCACTTGCTGCGCTTGCTCGTGGGAAAGAATGCGGGCGCTGCCGAACATCACGATGGTGGCGTTGATGCCTTGCTCTTGTTGCATCAACTCGGGCTTCAGCAGTTCCAGCTGCATGCGTACCGGCCGCAACTCCTCGCGCAGCAAGAATTCGTTGTCGTCAAAAGCCAGGCGGTAGGCGCTGCCGGGCTGGTCGTAGTTGGGCTGCGGCGCCAAAGCCTTGGATTCCTCTTTGGCACTTGGGAAATTGCGTGCGGTCAGCTGTTTGCGCTTTTGGCTCATGGTGTGTCGTCAGTGCCCGGGGCCATTCGGTCGGGAGACTGTGCAGAAAAGAAAAGGTCGACGGGGCGCAGCTTACGGGAGCCTGCGGAGAATTCTGTGCGTCATTTTCGCCCTCGGACGAGATTTCATTCGGGCAAGCTGGGCCGTGCTTGGCAAACGCTGCAGTGAGGGTCGCGCTGCGCGCCAATTTCGCGCCATTCCATGCTTTTGGCATCGAGCATTTGCAGGCGCCCGGCCAAGCTGGTGGGCAGGCCGATCAAGAGCTTCAGCGCCTCGGCGGCCTGCATGCTGCCAATGATGCCCACCAAGGGGGCGAACACGCCCATGGTGGCGCAGCGCACCTCATCCATCTGGCTATCCGGCGGGAACAGGCAGGCGTAGCAGGGGGCCGTGGTTTGGCGGCTGTCGTAGACACTGATTTGCCCATCGAAGCCGATCGCCGCGCCGGCCACCAAGGGCTTGGCATGCTGCACGCAGGCGCGGTTGATAGCCTGCCGGGTGTCGAAGTTGTCGCTGCAATCCAGCACCACATCGGCCAGAGCCACCAATTGGTCGAGCAAGGCCGCGTCGGCTCGGGCCTGCACACAAGTCAGGCTCAGTTCGGGGTTGATGGCGCGCATGGCTTGCGCGGCTGATTCGACCTTGGGCTGATCGATGCGAGCTTCGGTGTGGGCAATCTGGCGTTGCAGATTACTCAGATCAACGTGGTCGTTATCGACCAAGGTGATGTGGCCCACCCCGGCGGTGCCGAGGAAGAGGGCCGCCGGTGAGCCGAGGCCGCCTGCGCCGATGATCAGCGCCCGTGATTGCAGCAAACGCTGCTGGCCTTCGATGCCGATGTCGTCCAACAAAATATGGCGCGAGTAGCGCAACAACTGCATGTCATTCATGGTCGGCAGCATAGCGCGCCGCCCAAGAAAAACAGCCCGCCGGGAGGGACGGGCTGCTTCTGAAGCTTGATTAACTCAAGCTCTTTGCGGTCTTACTCGGTCTTGGCTTCGGCCTTGCGTTCGGTCACTGTTTTGGAGACCAGCACCGGCTTGCCCTTCAATTGGTTGAGGGCTTGGGTCAGTGGGAAGTCCTCGCTGCTGCCGAACTCCGGCAAGGGCTTGGGCGGCTCATTGCGTTTGGCAAACTCGGCCTCAAGCTTTTGGCGCGCTTCCTCACGGGCCTTCTCGCGGGCTTCGTCCTTGACCTCGTCCTTGCCGCCCAGGTGTTTTTCCAGATCGGCCTCGCGCATGCGCAGGGCAGCAAAGACATTGCCTTCGGCCGTTTCGTCCAACATGATGTCGGGCACGATGCCGGTGGCCTGGATGGAGCGGCCGCTCGGTGTGTAGTAACGCGCGGTGGTGATCTTCAGCGCGGTGTCAGGGCCGAGTTGGCGCACGGTTTGCACCGAGCCCTTGCCAAAGGTCTGGGCGCCC
Organism: Roseateles sp.; assembly: GCF_049240545.1. Classification (GTDB taxonomy): domain Bacteria; phylum Pseudomonadota; class Gammaproteobacteria; order Burkholderiales; family Burkholderiaceae_C; genus Paucibacter_A. The sequence goes on from NZ_JBMLSK010000204.1 coordinate 30,502, forward strand.
ATGATGGTGGCGCGCTTGTGGTCTTGCAGAGCGCCGGCGACGATCTCGCTGGCCGAGGCCGAGCCTTCGTTCACCAACACGATCAGCGGCACCTTCTTCACGGCAGCCGGCAGCTTCTTCAAGGGGTCGTTGCCGCCGCGGCGCAGATAGTAGTCAGGGCTGGCCTTGAAGCTGGCCTTGGAGTCGGCGATCTGGCCATTGGTGCTGACCACTTCGAGGTCTTTGGGCAAGAAGGCGGCCGAGATGGCCACCGAGGCCTCCAGCAAGCCACCCGGGTCATTGCGCAGGTCCAGCACCAAGCCCTTCAGATTGGGCTCTTGCTTGTAGATTTCTTCCAGCTTCTTGGCGAAGTCTTCCACCGTGCTGTCTTGGAACTGGCTGACGCGCAACCAGGCATAGCCGGGCTCCAGCACCTTGCCGCGCACGCTGCGGTTGTGGATTTCCTCGCGCACGATGGTCACGGGGAAGGTGCGGTTCTCGCTCTTGCGGTAGATGGTCAGCTGAACCTTGGTGTTCAACTCACCGCGCATGCGCTTGACGGCTTGGTCCAGGCCGAGGCCGCGCACCAGGGTGTCGTCGATTTTGCTGATCAGGTCGCCGCTCTTGAGGCCAGCGCGGAAGGCAGGCGAGCCCTCAATCGGCGACACGATCTTGACCAGACCGTCTTCCATGCCGATTTCGATGCCCACGCCGACAAACTTGCCGGTCGTGCCTTCACGGAATTCTTTGAAGTTCTTCTTGTCGAAGAACTGTGAGTGCGGATCCAGCCCCGAGACCATGCCAGCGATGGCATCGTTGATCAGCTTCTTTTCGTCCACCGGCTCGACATAGTCGGACTTGACCATGCCGAAGACCGCGGCGAGTTGCTGCAGCTCTTCAAGCGGCAGGGGTGACAAGCTGCTGCGGGCGTTCGCTTGCAATTGCATCGTGGTCAGCGCGCCGGCCACGGCACCCAGGGCCAACCAGCCTGCAACTTTCAATTTGGCACTCATGATGCTTGCCTGTCCTATCGGTCGGAAAAAATCAGCTGTCTCCAGCATTTGCGCGGCTTTCAGCCCGTTTGCGGGACGGAAAATCGCGGGTCCAGTATAAGCGCGCCCATGGCACGCAAAGTGAGTAGACACCCCCATTTGGCGCCCCAAATCCTTGGATTCAAGTGCACAAAGAGACGAAAGCGCCGTCTTTACCCTGGCTTTACTTTGGGCTGACCGACATCGCGGGCTCGGCAGGTTTTTGCGGAAAGGTCACCACATGGTCCACATGGGCCCGTATGCCTATCCATTCGCCGACATGGTGGTCGTGGTGTGAGGGGACATGGGCCATCAGCCGCTCGCCCGTTCCTAAGCGCAAGGTGTAGAGAAAGTCCGCGCCGCGAAACACCTTGCGTTCGATCTGCGCCTTCACCGGCGCGAGGTCGTCGTGAATGATGTCATCGGCCCGCAAGAGCACATCGCAGCGTCCCTCGGGGTAGGCGCTGGCCAGTGCGCAAGCCTCGGCGTCGATCAGACTGCCCACGGGTGTTTGCACCTCAGGCCCCTCACTGCCCTGCACGATGCGAGCCGGCGCAAACACGCCGTGGCCGATGAAGTCCGCCACGAATCGCGTCGCGGGGCGGTGGTAGACGGTGTAAGCCGCGTCCCATTGCTCCAGCCGGCCCTGGTGCATCACGCCCACCACATCGCCAATGGCAAAGGCCTCGGCCTGGTCGTGGGTGACGAACAAGGCGGTGGTGCCGCTGTCTTTCAAAATGGCGCGCAACTCTTGCGACAGGTGCTCGCGCAGGTCCACATCGAGGCTGGAGAAGGGCTCGTCCAACAAGAGCAGACGCGGTGTCGGCGCCAAGGCGCGCGCCAGGGCGACACGCTGCTGCTGCCCGCCCGAGAGTTGATGCGGTGCGCGCTTGGCGGCATGGGCCAAGCCAACCAGGTCCAAGACCTCGGTGATGCGCGCCTCGCGTGCCTGCCGGTTCAGGTGGCGCAGGCCGAAGCCAACGTTGTCTGCCACCGAGAGGTGCGGAAACAGGGCGTAGTCTTGGAACACCATGCCGATGCGGCGTGCCTCCGGGCTCAGATGCAAGCCATGGGCGGCGTCGGCCAGGGATTCACCAGCGATTTGAATGCGACCGCTGTGCAGGCGCTCCAGCCCGGCGATACAGCGCAGCAAAGAGGTTTTGCCGCAGCCAGACGGGCCAATCAAGACGCCAATCTGGCCACGCGAGAGGCTCAGGCTGACATGGTCTACCGCGCCGCTGCGCTTATTGGGCACCGAGCCCGCGGTGCCCGCCGCGCTTGCAACAGGGCTGCCGGGGTAGCGCAGCCCGATCTGGTCGAGTGCAAGAAACATGGCCCGTATGATAGCGAGTTAGCCTTGGCGGCCCGCTGCAGGCGTCTTGAATTCCTCACCCCTTTCTCTCGCATGCTGCGTCTGATCACCGTTGTTTGCCTGCTTTTGGCCGTGCCGGTGGCCGGCGTGCTCGGTTCCTGGTTGGCCCTGGATGCACAGGCGCTGGCCATCTTGCAGCATCAGTGGGCGACGGTTTTGCCCGAGTACGCCTGGAGTTCCTTGCTGCTGGCGCTGAGTGTGGCCATCGGTGTTGCCTTGCTGGGCGGCGCCACCGCGGCGGCCGTCAGTCTGTTTGACTTCCCGGGGCGGTCTTGGTTTGAGTGGGCCTTGCTCTTGCCCATGGCCATGCCGGCCTATGTGGCTGCCTATGCCTACACCGATGCCTTGCAATACAGCGGCGCGCTGCAGACCTGGCTACGTGCCGTTACCGGGGCGAGTGGGCCGCTGTGGTCCGATGTGCGCAGCCTGCCGGGCGCGGTGCTGCTCTTTGTGCTCTGCTTGTACCCCTACGTCTATTTGCTCACTCGCACGGCTTTGCTGGAGCGCGGCGTCACCCTGATGGAGACCGCACGCATTCTCGGCGCAGGCACGCTACGTCGGGTGCGCGAGGTGGCGCTGCCCTTGGCGCGCCCTGCGCTGGCGGCGGGCGTGGCCTTGGCGCTGATGGAGACACTGGCCGACTACGGCGTGGGCTCTTACTTCGGCTTGGCGACCCTGACCACCGGGATCTACAAGGCCTGGTTGGTGATGAACGACCGCCTCGCCGCCGCACAACTGGCCTCCGTTTTGCTGCTGGCCGTGGCGGGCTTGCTTTGGCTGGAGCGGCGCGCCCAGGCCAAGCTGCGCTTCACCAGCAGCCGCGCTGGCGCGGTGCACGCAGCCGAAGCCCGACCGTTGCGCTTGCAGGGTTGGGCCGCCGCTGCAGCCATCGTGCTTTGCGCTTTGCCGGTCTTGTTGGGCTTTGTGCTGCCCCTGGTGGCACTGGTCAAGCTGATGATTTTGGAAGCCCGCTATGGCGAGTTCGGCCTGCCTCTGGCGCGCTTTGCCCAATGGGCTTGGACCAGTCTGCAACTGGCCGGTATTTCAGCCCTGCTGGCGGTGGCGCTGGCGATGGCGCTGGCCTATGCGGCACGCATGGGCAGTGGCGGGCCGCTCTTGAAGTCGGCGCTGCGCATCGTGTCCTTGGGCTATGCGGTGCCCGGCGCGGTCATTGCCGTGGGCATCTTGATGCCGCTGGGTTGGCTGCAGCAGCATGCGCCTCAGCTGGGCCTGACGTCCATCGTCACCGGCACCATTGCCGGCCTGATTTATGCCTATCTGGTGCGCTTCTCGGGCGTGGCCCTGCAGTCGGTGGAAGCTGGCTATGCCCGCATCTCGCCCACCGTGGACGAAACCGCACGCCTGCTCGGCGCTTCGCGCGGCCGCTTGTTCCGAGTCTTGCATGCGCCGCTGCTGGCGCGATCGGCCATCGCGGCAGCGCTGCTGGTGTTCGTGGATGTGATGAAGGAGTTGCCCGCGACCCTGGTGCTGCGCCCCTTCAACAGCGACACGCTGGCGGTGGTGGCCTACCAGCTGGCGCGCGACGAGCGGCTCGGCGAAGCGGCCTTGCCGTCGCTGGCCATTGTCTTGGTGGGTTTGGTGCCGGTGCTGATGCTCTCAAGGGCGATGCGGCAGCGCTGAAATTCGCCAATGATGGGCCTGGAGCCCACTGGGCCACAGGCCCATCATTGGTCCCTCCGACAGGAATCGAACCTGTATTTGCCGCTTAGGAGGCACACGTCAATCGTTGGTAAGTTATTGATGCAAAAAAGGAAAGTAGAACGCCCGGTGTAGATGGGACAAAAATGGGACACCGTCAGAAATGGCCCTCAGATCAAGCATTTGCATGAACGTGAAGTGATTCCTCGGGTGTCTCGGTGCAATCAGCTGCGTGTTGAGTAGCCCCGCCAACTGCCGACGCAACAGCTTTCGTCAATGAACGGGATGACCAAGACCAAGATGCCCATGGCGCTCTTTGCATTCATGTCAGATGGTCAAGCAATTTGGCGGCTCCTCCCATTTGCCCCACAACGACCTCGCCAAGACAGTCCCTGAGCCAAAGGCACGCTGGGTCGTTGGTGAGGCGCGCGCTCCAAGCGAGCACATGCCGCATGGCAGGTACTTTGAACGGCACTCTGCGGGCAGTAAGGCCGAAACTCTGCATCGCGTCGGCCAGCACTAGGGTCGGCAGCGTCGCGATCATGTCGCTGTGCGCCAGCAAGGGTGCGACCGCGCCGAAGGTGGGCACGGTCAGGCCGATCCGGCGCTTCAAGCCCGCTTCTTGCGCCGCCGAACCCACCGGACTGCGCATTTGATCGCCGGTGCCCACCACCACATGCGGCCAAGCAGCCCAAGACGCTGCGCCCCACGCGCTCAAGGAGGGGTGATCCTCGCGCATGAAGCACGCCCATTCGAACTGGCCGATCACCTCGGCAGCAACGCCTTCCGGGCGCTTAACGGACTCGGGCAGTAATGCCGCATCCACCTGCCCTTCGGCCACATCCAGCAGGGTTTGTGATCTAGGGGTCTCCCACTGCAGCACGACTTGCGGGGCGTCCCGCTGAATTCGCGAGATCAGCCGTGGAAACAAGCCCATGGCCAGGTCGGGCACCGCCAGACGAAACTCCCTGTCAGAGGTGTGCGGCTCGAACGCTTCGCGTGGGCTGAGCACACGCTCGATGCTGCGCAAGATGGGACGCACCTCTTGCACCAGGTCCAGCGCGTAGGGACTGGGCTGCATGCGCCCTCCCACCTTGACCAACAGCGGGTCGCCCAACTGCTGGCGCAAGCGCCCCAGCGCGTGACTGACCGCTGACTGCGTGCGGCCCAGTTGCTCAGCGGTCTTGGAGACGCTGCCCTGCTGCATCAGCACCTCGAACAGCAGCAATAGGTTCAGGTCAATCCGACGTAAATCAATCTTGTGCATGAGGCATGAAGATTATCTGTTTGCGTCACATCTAAATTCATCATAAATTCTATCCAACATCAACAACGTTCATGAGGATTCCGATGCTTATCCGACTCGGATGGTGGGCTCCAGGCGCTGCGGCACTTCTGTTCAGCGCTGGCGGACTGTCGCCCGCTCAGGCGCAAAACTTGACCCTTGATCAGGCCCGCGCTGCCATCGCACCGTTTTATGACGCGCTCAATGCCGCCCCTGGCAAAGATGCCGCGGCTCTGGTGATGCAAGCCACCGGGCCGACCTGGGTGTCTTGCAGCGGGCAGGACGAGTGCAAGCCACGCGACAAGGTCGCTCCGATGATCGCGGGCTTTGGCAAAGCCATCCCTGATCTGAAGTGGGAGATCAAGGAAGTGCTGGTCAGCGGCGATCGCGTGGTGGTGCGTGGCGAGGCTTCAGGCACCCCCGCCGGCGCCTTCATGGGCGTGCCCCACGGCGGCAAGAGCTTCCGCATCATGTCCATCGACATTCACACCGTCGAAGGCGGCAAGCTCACCCGCGCGTATCACATCGAGGACTGGATGAGTGCGGTTCGACAACTCGCAGCCAAGCAATAGTCCTTCAACCTCCGCTGCCGCCCACTGACCCTCATCCAAGGATACACATCATGAAGTCAACCACTCGCCACATCCTGACCGCTACAGCCGTCGCCCTGACCGGTATCTCAGCTGCCTACGGGCAAGGCGCCTCCGATAAAGATGCGCTGCGACTACAAGGTGAAATGAAGGGCCGCTGGAAGAGCATTGCCTGTGAGCTTCGTCCCCAATCGGGGAAGCCTGGCGAACCCGTTCAAGCTTCCTGGGTGACCCGAGACTTCACGTTCGATGGCACTGGAAAATTCAAGGCCACCATCGTGACTTTTGCTGATCAATTCTGCGAAGCGCCGATGAACGAATTCAACTTCAGTGGACATGCGGAAATTGGCGGAACCAGTCGGGCAGCGCCGGGCGCCCGCGAAATCACCTATGTTCTGGATGAGTCGCTCAGCATCACACCGCGCGCACAAATGGTCGTGGACATGATGGCGCAAGTACCCCCGAAAGCCTGCGGCGACGAGCCCTACAAGCTGAACACTCCGCAGAGCATTCTCAGAAAGTCGTGCGTCTTGCTGAACAACATCGACTCGGGCCAAGTGGTGAAGGACCATGACCTGATCTATCTGTATGGCCAAGGCCGGTACCAGATGCTGTTTATGGGTGCGAAACATGTGGATGGCTCTGGCTTCTACAAGCCCGAGAACCGCCCCAAGAGCGGACTGCAAGTTCCCATGGCGCGTGCCCGATAAGCCGGACTTCCACCATGTGGCGTCGCCTCACCGCCATGGGATTGCTGATTTCCTTTGTGGCCATGGCCACATCGGGAATGATGATGTTTGTCGTGGAGAAACCCTCGTTCACCATAGCCATGCATCCCGTGCACAAACTGTTCGGCCTGCTGATGGTGGTGTGCGCGTGCAGCCACATATGGCTGAACCGCCGAGCCATTGGTCAACACATCCGCCAGCGCAGCGGGGCCATGGTCGTCGTGATGCTCACGGTGTTGCTGACCGTGCTGTATGGCGTGGTTATCAACACGGACCGCAACGGTGACACAGCGCGGGAATTGGACAGGCTAGGCCAGAAATTTGAACACCAGCGATAAATCGAACCAATGAAAGCCCTCACCCTCACCCAATATCAAAAGGTTGGCTTTGATGCCGTCCGACTGCAAGACCTTCCTTCACCCAAGCCGTTGCCCTCCCAAGTCCGCGTGCGCATGAGGGCGGCAGCGCTCAACCCGGCGGACCTGCACATCATCAGCGGCGAGATGAAGGGCATGTCGCCTGTGAAACCGCCCTTCGCGGTCGGCGTCGATGGCGCGGGCGTGGTGGAGGCCGTGGGTCGCGAGGTGCACAACGTCAAGGTGGGCGACGAAGTGTTCTTCTACACCGGCCTGGTGCATTGCGGCACCGTGGCCGAATACGCCGTGGTAGAAGCAGCATGGGTTGCCAAAAAGCCCGCAGCCTGGAGCTTTGAACAAGCCGCCGCCGCAGCGCTGGCGCTGCTGTGCGCCAATCTTTCCTTGCAGCGCGCTCGCGTCAAGAGCGGTCAGCGTGTGCTCATTCACGGTGGTGGCGGCGCCGTTGGCGCGGCAGCCATCGTTCTGGCGCGTGCCATGGGCGCACAGGTTGACACTACCGCCAACAGTGCCGATGCCCATTATCTGAAGGCGCTGGGCGCACAGGACGTGTTTGACTACAGAACCCAGCCCCTCAGCACCCTGAGTCCGGCGTGCTATGACATGGTGCTCGACGGCATGGGCGGCGAGACGTTCTTGAACTCCATTCCGTTGATAAAAACGGGCGGGGTCATTGCATCGCTCAAGGTCATGACCGGGGTGGACGACATGCTGCGCCAGGGCATGAAGCCGCCCTTCATCGTGAAATGGGTGCTGCCGCTCATCTTTGGCAAATACATCAAGGCCGCCAAGAATGCGGGCGTGCGCCTAGAAGGCGTAGCCACCTTTGGTGATGGCGCAACGCTCACCGCCATGGGCGAGCGCGCTGTGCTGCTGGGCTACCAGCCGCGCATTGCGCAGACCTTTGCCCTGAGCCAAGCCAAGCAAGCGCTCGACTCTTTCGCCCAAAGCAAGCCACGCGGCAAGGTCGTCGTGCTTATGGACTGATCTGCGCTGATCCGGCCGGATCGGTTCAACGCAGCCGCACGACCATACGTGGTCCCCCCGACAGGAATCGAACCTGTATCTAGCGCTTCGTACCACTTCGGCTTTCGCCGCCGCATGACGCGTTCGTGGTCTGGACTATGCCTTTGCCGTGGGCGTTGTGCGCCGGTAGGCAGGAGCCGTCTAGTCTCTACACCTTCCCGATGCTTCGGGCTTGGCTCGGCGTTGCCACGGCGCGGGGCGCGCCAGAGGGTTCACCGACTTTGACTCCATTCAGCCGGTGCTTTCGCGTCCGACTGCCCATTGAAAGGAGGCGCTCGTTCTATCCATTGAACTACGGGGAGCTGATCTGATGCGTCGCGTCGCCTTGGTCAGTCACTTTCGCCGGGACAAATTTGGGACAGTGACGTGAACGGATGGGACAGGACGCGAGGGGAGTGTAGGGGCGTTGATCCTTTGAAAATCAATGACTTGCAGTCTTATGTTGGCCGCCAGAAACGCTTAGGAGGCGGCCGTTCTATCCATTGAACTACGGAGAGATGCCCGGGTTCAGGGCGGGCCGAATTCTCGCACGACTTCGCCACGCCCGGCCCCAGCTCACTCCCACTTCCACTGCCAGATCAGGTCCAGCGCATTGTCGTCACCCGACTGGGCGCGCAGCGTGAAGCGCTGGGCCAGGCGGTAGACCAATTGCCAGCTGCCGGTGGTGGCATTCAAACCACGCTCGTAGCCAACATACCAGCGCTTGGATAACTGTTTACCCAGACGCACCACGGTGCCTTGCGCTTCCACACCGCTGTCGCTGAAGGACAACTCGTCCAGCCCGACCGACTTGATCAGCTTGGAGGTCTTGCTTTCTCCTTGTCCGTTCAGCAAGGCCAGGGCCGCGCTGCTCAAGAGCGCGCTGTCCTGTGTTCCCAGTTCCGAAGGTGCGCGGCCCAGCAGCAACCAGGACAAGGTGCTGCGCTCATCCAAGGCCGGCTCGGAGTAGAGCTTCACGCGCGGTTTTTGCGCGGTGCCGGTGATGGTGACACCGACGCGTTGGTCTTCTTGGCTGGGGCGCAGGGCCAGCACATCCAGCCTCGGGTTGTCCATCACACCGCTGAAGCTGATATTGCCTTTCTCGATCACCAGCTTCTGACCGTAGGCGTCAAAGGTGCCGCTTTCGGTGCTGATGCGCCCATGCAGGGCCGGGCCGTTGGCGGCCTGCGTCAGTTGCAGATTGCCGGCCAACAAGGTGTCCAAGCCATAGCCCTTGACCCGCAGCTTCTTGCCCAGATCAATATCGACCTTGACCTTGACCTTGGCGCGGCGCTTGCCTGCGGCGGCAGCTTTGTGATCGGCCTCGGCCGAGGCGGCTTCCGGTCGGCGCACCGTGACGTCGTCGCCGAGTTCGGGTGCGTTGCCGCGCGAGAAGTCAAACAAACCTTCGTGCACATCCAGCTGCCCCTGCACATCCACCAGATCGGCATCCAGCGCAATATCCACCCGACCATTGACCGCCAGGCGTTGGTCCACTCGGCGCAACACGCCAAACTTGTCGGCTTGCAAATGCAGGTCCACGCGCGGCTTGGCGCCGAACTGGATCTCGCCCCGGGCGCTCAAATCCCCATCGCCGGCATAGGCCTTGAACTGCTCCAGCTTGGCCTGCCCGCCATCCAAGCTGAGCGCGAATTCGCCGCGTTGCAGGTCCACGCCCAGCAGGGGGTTGCGCAGCACTAAGCCGGAGCCGCCGGCGCGTCCCTTGATTTCAGGGGCCTTCACTTGGCCCGAGAAGCTGGCGCTGGCGAACACACTGCCGCCGGTTCGCCAGCCGGCTGGAACCCAGGCGCCCCAGGTGCTTAGATTGGCCACGCGAGCCTCTAGAACGCCTTCAAGCTTGGACTCTTTGTTGGGCCAAATCTGGTGGGGGTTCTCATTGCGCGCGGTGACCGCCCCGCCCAAGACACCGACATTGCGGCCGGCCAAGGCCTGCGTCAAATGCCAAAGCCCTGGGCTGCCGACCAATCCGAATCGCAGCTCACTCAAATCGAGCTTTTGCACGCCGTTGTCGTCGCTGACGATCAGATCGCCGCTGCTGCGTTCCACCGCGATATCCACATGCAGGCCCGGCGCGCTGCGGACCCGGGCGTGCCCCGCCAGGACCAAGTCGCCACTCCAGCCGAACTCGGGTTGCCAGCGCGCCAACAAGGGCGCGACGGCCAAGGGCTCCAAGCGCAGGTCCAGATTGAAACGACCCACCGAATTCGGCGCCGGGCCGACACTTGGGTTGGCCTCGGCGGCCTGCCATTGCAGTTCCTGCCAACTCAGACCCGCGCCAAGCAATTCCAGTCGGCCGGGCGCCACTTGCAATTGCTTGAGTTGCAGTTCCGGCGACCAAGCCAGATCCATCCGCAGGTTTTGAGCCTTCAGCCAGGCGCTGCTGGGCGCTGCGGCCTTGCCCGCCGTTGGCTTGGCGGATGCGAGCAAGGGCGGCGCGGGCGCTGGTGCAGCGGCTTGCCCTTGCGGCTGCGCCAAGAACATGAGCTCGCGGGCCTGCCATTCGGCGCCCTCCAGCCAGGCTTGCGTGGGAGGCTTGCTCAGGCCGGCGTTCAGACTCAGGGTCACAGGCCCGCGCAGGCGTTGATCGCTCGCTTCGCCGGGGGCAATCAGCGCGGCCGGCATCTTGCCATCGGCCATGGCTTGCAGCTCGACGCGGTGTTGCGCCCAAGTGCCCTGCACCGTGGCGCTGGCGCTAGGCAGGTTGATGCCGTCGAGACTCAGTTGTTCCAGCTTGGCGCGCAGGTCCAGCGGCGCTTGATGGGAGCTGTCGATCGCCCACTGCAAGTCAGCCGCCGCTAAACGCAGGGTAGCGAAATCAGGCAGCCCCGTCACTTGAAGGGCGCGAGCCTGCAACTCGGATTTGCTGCGCCAAGTCCAGCGGTTCGCGGTCGACCCCGGCTTGTCGGGCCGGCCCGAGCTCATCGGGCCCACAGCGGCGATCAACTGAAGCTTCCCTTGCAAACTGCCTTGCAAATCGGCTCGCAGGGGGAGGGGGCTCGTGCCGGTCTTGGCGGTCGCTTTTGCGGCTGGCGCGCGGAAGGCGGTCAGCAGCGGCTGCAAGCTGCTCAACTCGGCGAACTGCAGCGTGGCATCGCTGTGCAGCTCACCCGAGGCCTTCAATTCCCCTTGCACTTGCAAGCGGTTGTTGGCGCCGGCATTCAAAAACGCCGTGAACTGCGGTGTCTGTGCGAGATCGAGGTGGCTGTATTGAAGGTCGGCGCTCAAGGGCACGCCCGCCAACACCGTGGGCTGCAGTTGCATGCGCGCGGTGCCGGTCGGGGCATAGGCCTTCAGAGTCGCTGCTTGTCCCCTGTTGCCAGAAGGCAGGGGCCCGGCTTGCAGCTTGGCGTCGAACTGGGCGAGCATGGGCTGGGCGCTTTGTCGCCAGCGACTGCCTTCCTCGCCGCGCCACAGGCGGCGCAGGTCCGGCACCTGGGCCTGCGCCTGTGCCGTGGCTTGCCAGCCCTTGGCCAAACTGGCCGCTGCTTGTAAGGCCATATGGCCGCTGGCGTCCAGCGAGGCTTCATCAAAACGCAGCTTGAAGGACTGCAGCGTCAGCGCAGTCGCCGAGACTTGGGCCTGGGTTTGCAGGCTGATCGGCGTGACGCCCAGCGCGCTCGTGACCGCGTTGGGCGCGGGGGGCGGCTTGCGGCCGCGTGTGTCGGGACTCAGCAGTCGTCCCTCGAGTTTGGCCTCAATGCTCAGTTGCGGCAGCGAATCGCCGGCCTGGGCCAACGCGTTGACCGGCTGCGCGGTGCGAAGCTCGATCTCGCCGGCCACTTGCATTGCCGCCGCGCGCGCATCCAGGGCCTGACTGTTGAGCTCGCTGATGGCAATCGTCAAGGCGCTGCCCTTGTCCTTGCTGCTTTGGCCGCTTGCGTGAACTTGCCCGGCCGGCTGTTGCGAGCTGCCCAGCAACAACTCCAGTTGCTTGATGCTCAGCGCCGCAGGATCGCCGGGGGCAAAGCTCAGATCCAGGTTCAAAGCGCGAGCCGGCAGGCGTTGCTCGTTCCAGCGCCCCGCCAGGCTGTTGCTCAACTGGCTTTTCAGGACCAGGCTGGGTAGGGCTGCGCTCCCCGTGGTTCCTGCGGGCTGTGTCTGCCACTCGGCCTGCCCGCTCAGGCGGGTGTGCGGCAGACCGGATACCAAGGCCGCCAGATCCAGACCCTGGGTGTTGACCTTCAGTTGTGGAAGGGGCCAGGCGGCGAAAGGGTGCACCTGGGCTTGCGCCTGCAAGTCCTGAGACTCGGCTTGCAGATGGGCGCTCATCGCCAAGCTGTGCAGCGGCCCCTTGGCTTGCAACTGCGCTTGCCAAGCGGGCAGCTGCTCTTGCGCATTGGCCTTCGATCGCAAAGCCAGCTCGGCCTGCAAGCCCAGAGCCCCTTCGGTTTGAACACGGGCGCTTCCGCTCAGCTGCAAGAGATCCCACCGCAAGTGGTCCAGCTTGAGTTGGTGCTCGGCGCCGCCTTGGGCGCTCAGGCTCAGGCTGCCCTGCACATCGTTGAAGGGCTTGTCACTGCTGTCGGGCAGCAGCAGTGTGCTGACTTGCAGGCGTGCGACTTCAATGCCGATGGGCAGGCTCAAGGAGCTGGGGGCGGTGCTGGGCTCGGCGCTTGGCTTGAGGTGCAGTTGCACCTGCTTGGCCTGCAAGCTGTCGATGTGCAGATCGCCCCACAGATGGGGTGACCGGTTCCAGTGCAGCGACAAGCCGCGCCAACGCAGCTCATCGATTTCCACGCGGTCTTCGGTGCCGGGAATCGCGTAGCTCAGGCGCTGAGCCGAGAAGTCGCCAAGCAGGCTGCCTTCCGGCTGCGTCACCTGAAGGCCCGGCACCTGGTTCAACAGCCATGCACTGCCGGACTGGGTGGCCAGGCCCCAGCCCAGCAGGCAGCCAAGAGCACCGGCGGTCACCGGCAACACCAGCAAGCTCGGCAGCAGCCCCCGGCCGCGGCGCCACAGCGAGGGCTTGGGCTTCGGATCGGCAGGGCTGGCGGGGCCGGCCGGCTGGGGCAGTGAATCAGGCGCTGCAACTGCGCCTGGCACTGCGCCTGACACTGCGCTTGTGGCCGCGCTTTCGTCCTTGATGGGTTCGGGCGGATGGTTCATCAGAGGGCGATGCCGATGCTGAAGTGCAGCCGCCAGCGCTGCAGGTCCGTGGCGCGCGCATAGTCCAAGCGCAGCGTGCCCAGCGGGCTGCGGTAGCGCAGGCCCAGGCCCAGGCTGGTGGTGGGCTTGAGGGTGTCCCAGTTGCGCGCCGCTTGACCGGCATCCGCAAACACCGCGCCCAGCAAGTCAGGCAGGTTGTTGCTCAAGGCATGGGCGAGTTCGAGGCTGCCGTTCCAGACCACGCGGCCGCCGGTCGGGTTGCCAAAAGCGTCGGTAGGCCCCAGGTCTTCAAAGCCATAGCCCCGCACCGATTCATCACCTCCGGTGCGAAAGCGCAGCTTCTCCGGCAGGCCCACACGCTCGCCGGCGAAAATCTGGCCCCACTCGGTGCGTGCCGAGCCGAACCAGCCGCCGGGCAGCGGGTAGTAGCCGTAGAGCTTGACCTGGCTGCGGCCGAAGTAGCCGTTTTCATAGGTGGAACTGTCGGCGCAGCCAGCGCCCAGCAGCACCGAAGCGGTGTATCCCTTGGTCGGGCGCAAGGTGTTGTCGACGCGGCGCCATGTCCATTGCACATTGGCCGAGACCGCGCCGGCATGGGTGTCGTTGCTGGGCTTGTCCTCAAAGGCGCGCAGCGCTTCCAGGTAGTAGGTGCGGTCTTCGCGCTCGGTCTCGCGAATGCGGCCGAGGCGAGCCCGGACGTTTGTGGTGACCGTATCGTCATGGCTCAGGCGTTCGACAAAAAAGGCGCCCAAATTGCGTTGCATATTGCTGAGTGGATGCGAACTCAGCTCCAGGTCGGCAGAGCTCTCCTTGCTGCCCAACTTGAGTTTGGTGCGTGAGCGCATATCCAGGCCGAAGGGATGACGGTTGGTGTAGTCCGCGCCGATGCGTGGGCCGGTGGCGGTGTCAAATCCCAAGCTCAGCGTCACTTGCTGTCGCGGGGCTTCCTTCACCTGCACATAGACCGTGCTGCTGGCCGCGCTGCCCGGGTTCTCCGCGTCGGGGCGGATGTCGACATTGGCGGTATCGAACAAGGTGGTCTTCAGCAGGCGCTCCTGAAAATCCAGCATCAGCCGTTCGGTGTAGGGTTCGCCAGGCTCAAAGCCCGCCAAACGCTCCACCACGCTGGCCGGTTGGTGGTTCAGCCCGGTGATCTGAATTTCACCGAGACGAAACAGTGGCCCGCTGTCCAAGGTGAGGCTCAGCGCCACGCTATTGGCTTCGGCGTCAACCAAGGCAGCGGTCTCCTCCCAGCGCGCCAAGGGATAGCCTTGGGTGCGCAAGCGACCGAGCAGATTGGACTTGGCACTGGCCCAGGCTTCTTGGCTGAATGCGGCGCCCGGGGCCAAATCCCAGGCTTCTCGCAAGCGATTGCGTTGCCTGGACTTGCGCGCCACAAAAGCCTCGCTGGCGCTGGCCTCGGTGGCTTTTTCGGGCGCTGGTTCCTGCAACTCGCCGACGAAGTTCAGCTCTAGCGCGCTGACCTTGGCCTGCTCGCCAGGTTCAACCTTGACCGTGATGGTGGGGCGCTGGGTGCTGCGGCTGGTGCTGGGCTCTTGCCGGTCGCTGCGCTCCACCGTGACCTGTGCATTGAAATAACCCTCGGTCTCGAGCAGGCTGCGGGCTTGCTGCGGCGCGGTGGCGGCCAAGCGGCCCAGTTCTTGGGGGCTCAAGCGTTGATCCTCGGGCGCACGCCGAAAGCGCGCCAGGTCCAGATGCTCCTCCAACAGATCTTTCAGTTTGGTGGGGGCCTGGACTTCCAGCGTGTACTCGGCCACCAAGCGGCCGCTGGCCGGGTTCGCTGCGGTGGGTGATGCGTTCGGGGTGTCGGGGGTGAGCTTTTGCCCGAGATCTTGTAGGGTGCTGCAGCCTGCCAAGCCGATGCTGGCCGCACAGAGCAATAGCCCGGCGTGGCGCCAAAGCCGATGACTGGGCTCCGCCTCGCGCTGTTGAATCGCCAAAACCTGCCTCATTTGCTCAACAAACGCATGGCACCTTCCAGGCCGGCGAGCGACAGCGGGAACATGCGCTGGTGCATCAGTTGCTGAATCAGGGCCACGCTTTGGCGGTACTGCCAGACGCCCTGCGGTTCGGGGTTGATCCATGCGTACTTCGGAAATGCGTTGGTCAGCCGCTGCAGCCATTCGGCACCGGCTTCTTCATTGTTGTATTCGACGCTGCCGCCGGGCTGAAGGATCTCATAGGGGCTCATGGTCGCATCGCCGACGAAGATCAGCTTGTAGTCACGGTTGTACTTGCGAATGATGTCCCAGGTGGCGGTCTTCTCGGCAAAGCGGCGGCGGTTGTTCTTCCACACAAAGTCATAGACGCAGTTGTGGAAGTAATAGAACTCCAGGTGTTTGAACTCGCTTTTGGCCGCCGAGAATAACTCTTCAACTCGGTGGATATGCTCGTCCATGGTGCCGCCCACATCCATCAGCAGCAGCACCTTGACCTTGTTGTGCCGCTCCGGTTGCATGCGAATGTCCAAGAGGCCGGCGTTGGCGGCGGTCTTGTGGATGGTGTCGTCCAGATTCAGCTCCAACTCAGAGCCTTCGCGCGCAAAGCGGCGCAGGCGGCGCAGCGCGACCTTGATATTTCGGGTGCCCAGCTCCAGTTGGTCGTCATAGTCCTTGTAAGCGCGCTGCTCCCAGACCTTGACGGCGCTTTTGTTGCGGCTGGCGCCGCCAATGCGTATGCCCTGCGGGTTGTAGCCGCTATTGCCAAAGGGGCTGGTGCCGCCCGTGCCAATCCACTTGTTGCCGCCTTCGTGGCGCTCTTTTTGTTCCTCGAAACGCTTCTTCAGCGTTTCCATCAACTCATCCCAGCCCATCTTTTCGACGGCGACCTTCTGCTCTGGCGTGAGCTCCAGCTCCAAATGGCTGCGTAGCCATTCCAACGGCACGTCCTGGCTGAAGTCGGTCAGCAACTCGACGCCCTTGAAATAGGCGCCAAAAGCGCGGTCGAACTTGTCGAAATGGGCTTCGTCCTTGACCAGGCTGGTGCGGGCCAGGAAATAGAAGTCATCGATGGACGGCGGCCCATCGGCCCCAATCACCCCAGCCTTCAGCCCCTCCAGCAGCGTCAAAAACTCCCGGACGGAAACCGGGAGTTTGGCGGCGCGCAGGGTGTAGAAGAACTTGATCAGCATGACAGCCCGGTCGGGGAGAAGGAGGCCTCGCGGGGCCAGTGGAGGGATTATCCACGGGGCTTCTGTTTTCTCCGGAGAGGGTTTCAGTATTGGCGGAGTTGATTGCAGGCGTCTGAGCGCCGGTTCTCGCCAGCAGGAGGTTCTGTGCACCAGCCTCATCGCGCTTGATGCTCTGTCGCTGGAAAGCTGGTCTGGACTTCTGAATCAAGTCTTTGTTGCGTGCACTTTGCGAATGCTCTCACGGCAGCCGGCTTGTGCCAGACTTCACGTACCGCAAGAAAGGGCGATGCATGAATCCAGAAGTCGAGCAGATGTTGACGGCGCTGTATGGGGCGATGGCCGAGGAGCCCGATCAGCCCGGGCGCTGGCAGGCCCGCCATGCGGACCAAGTTTTGCGCAGCCATTTCCAGCCGATCTACAGCTTCCCGCACCGCCGCCCGGTGGGCTATGAGGCCTTGATTCGGGTCAGCGATGCACAGGGGCAGGTT
The DNA here is from genome assembly GCF_049240545.1 of Roseateles sp. Taxonomy (GTDB): domain Bacteria; phylum Pseudomonadota; class Gammaproteobacteria; order Burkholderiales; family Burkholderiaceae_C; genus Paucibacter_A. The sequence continues at coordinate 47,291 of NZ_JBMLSK010000204.1, forward strand.
TTGTCACCGCTGCATGCCTTTGAGCGTGTGGGTAGTTTTGAAGAGCAGGTGCATTTGGATCGGCTTTGCCGCTTGCTGCATGTGCATAACTTCGTTGAACAGCGCATGCCGGACTGCTGGTTGTTTTTGAATGTGCATCCGGCGGTTTTTGTGCATGCGGCGCGTCATGCCGAGATGCTGACGCAAGCGGTCGATGTGGTGCAGCAGCTGGGCCTGCCGATGAACCGCCTCGTCTTCGAGGTGACCGAAGACGTGATGGCGCAGGACGAGAAGTTCGAGCACGCAGTGGAGGCAGCGCGGCGCACCGGCTGCCTGCTGGCGCTGGATGACTTTGGCGCGGGGCACTCCAACTTCGATCGCATTTGGCGTATCAAGCCCGAGATCGTCAAGCTCGACCGCAGCCTGCTGCAGCAAGCGATGCGCTCGCCCCGCATGGCGCGGGTGATGACACAGATGGTGTCCCTGCTGCATGAGTGTGGCGCCCTGGTGCTGCTGGAGGGGGTCGAGACTCGCGAGGAAGCGCAGCTGGCGCTGGATGCCGATATCGACCTGGTGCAGGGCTATGCCTTTGGAATGCCTCAGGCGGATCTGCGCGCCGCGGGTGAAATCTCGCCCTTGATTGAAGATGTATGGGCCTTGTTTGACGCCTCGCATCTGCAGGGGCGGCAACGCTATGAAGAGCGGGTGGCGCCTTACCGAACGGCGATGGCTTTGGCACTCTTGCCTTTGCAACAGGGGCGCGATTTGCGCGCCGCCTGCGAGGCGTTCCTGCGTTTGCAAGGCGCGCAGCTTTGCTATCTGCTGGATGAGCAGGGTCGGGAGTTAGGGGCGCGCGAGTTGCCAGCCGGCGTTGTGCAGTCGACCGACGAGCGCTTTGCCCCGCTGGAGCGTGCCGGAGATGCCCGCTGGGCACGTCGGCCTTACTTTCGCCGTGCGCTGGCCAGCATTGGCGAGGTGCAGGTGACGCGGCCCTATCTCAGCCTGCATGGCGCCCGCCTTTGCATCACCGTCTCGGTGGCCTTTTGGCAGGATGGGCGTTTGCGGGTGCTGTGCGGGGATGCCGACTGGGGCCAGGCGGAGTAGCGCCGCGACTTGCCCCTTGCACTCAGTTCTTTTTGCGCTTGCGGCCCTGGCTCGGGTTGTCGTTCGCTGGATCGTACTTTTTCAGCCAATCAAAGAACTCGCCGTACCAGAGCCGGCTGTTTTGTGGCTTGAGGATCCAGTGGTTTTCGTCCGGGAACCAGAGCAATCGTGCGTCGACGCCGCGCGCTTTCAAGGTGTTGTAGTAGGCCAGGCCTTGCGCATCGGGCACCCGGTAGTCCAGGGCGCCGTGCATCACCAGCGTCGGGGTGTGAATATGCTGGGCGAAGCTGTGAGGACTTTGGGCCGCGATCTTGGCCGGATCCTCCCAGTAATAGGCGCCCAGCTCCTTGACATGCCAGCTGTAGCAGTCGTCGGCGAACATCGCTTGCCAGTCGAAGCAGCCGGCGTGGCAGACATAGGCCTGGTAGCGGCCGGGCTTGATGTGACCATTCATCCAGGCCACCATGAAGCCGCCATAGCTGCCGCCGGTGGCGAAGATGCGGCGCTTGTCGGCCCAGGGCTTTTTCAGCAGCCAGTCGGTGCCGGCTTCGATGTCTTGCAACTCCAACTCGCCCCAACGGTGCGTGATCGAGTCAAGGAAAGCGTAGCCAAAGCTGGAGGAGCCGTGGTAGTTGACGCTCGCGACCACATAGCCCTCGGCAGCGAATAACTGCGTATTCCAACGCCAGTGCCAGATGTCGCCGGCACAGGTGTGAGGGCCGCCATGGATCATATGCATGACCGGATACTTCTTTTGGGGGTCAAAGCCGGGCGGGTAGCTCAGCCACATCTGCACCTGCTCGCCTTGGGCACCGCGGTAGAACACCTCTTCTGGATCCGGGAAGCTGTGGAGGTCCAGCATCGCTTGGTTGAAGGACTCGATGCGGTGCGGCACGCGGTGCTCGTCCAGCACCGACAGGCGTGAGGGGAAGCTGGCACTGTCGTGGTTGACGACCAGAGTATTGCCAGCGACGCTGAAGCTCGCCGCATGCCCGCCCTTGAATTCAATGCTGGCACTCGCTTTCGGCAAATCGAAGCGCCATACATGGCGGCGTCCCGTTTGTTCGGCGCAGAACAGCAGCGACAAATCATCCTCGGCCCAGACCAGCGGAGCGGCCACTTCATGATCCCAGTCGGCCGACACCACCGCCCAATGGCCGTGGGTGTCGAGCACCGCCAACTGCGCAGGCATGGTGTGCTTGAGGCCTTGATGGCTGGCCAGAAAAGCCAGGTGTTGGCCTGCATGGCTGTAGCAGGGGGCGCCAAAGTCCCAGGCTTCATCTTGGAGCAGGGTGCGCACCTGCCGCGTCTTCAGTTCCATCTCGGCCAGCGCAAAACGGTTGCCGACTTTCTTCTCCTGCGCGGGATCGAAAGCGAACACGATGCGTCGGCCATCGGGCGAGATATCAAAGGCCGTGGCGTCGGGCGCGCTGCGGCTGAGCTCAAATCCTGTACCCTCAAAAACATCCTGCACCTTGCCGCTTTGCACATCAACGATCAGCAGATGCGCGACACGACCCATTGGGATGTGATGATCCCAGTAGCGGTAAAGGCTCTCACTGGTGACGTAACCGGTCGCCTTGCGAGCCTTGAAGTCCTGGTAGGCCTTGGTCTGCGCTTTCTGGCCCTTCAACTCGGGCCAAACCCAGGAGATGCAGGCGATCCGGCGGCCATCAGGAAACCATTTGAAGGCCTCAACGCCGCTTGCAATCGTGCATAGGCGCCGTGCCTCGCCACCGTCGGGTGCGATCACATAGAGCTGGGCTTCCTCGTCCTTTTTACCTTCTTGTTCGCGCTTGGCGATGAAGGCAATGTGTTCGCCACTCGGGCTCCACTGCGGGATGCCATCTTTCTCCCCGGCGCTGGTCAGGCGGCGCGGCTCTCCGCCCAGGGTGGACAGGAGGTACAGGCTGGAACTGCTCTTGTTGCTCTCCATATCGAACTGCGTGAGGCTGGCCGCCACCTGTGCGCCGTCCGGCGAGAGGCTCGGAGCCCCAAGGCGCCCCATGTTCCAGAGAGATTCGAGCTTGAATTTCTTGTTCGCCTTGATACGGCTCATGGGATTGCTTTCGCGAGTGGTGTGGAGGTCAATCAGGCCAGCAGGCGGCGGAACAACCAGCGGCCTGCGCCGCAGCCCGCCATGATCATCAACAGGCCGATGATCTGGGGCATGCCCCAGCCCGGTGTGTTGATGAAGTCATAGCCCAGCGCCGCGCCGAGTTTCCAACCGGCCAGGGCACCGAGGACAAAACCGGCTGCGTCGGCCAGACCTTCGAGTCCGGCTTTCTTCAAATCAGGTTTCATTGCGTGTCGATCAACGGTTGTGGCGCTGCATCTGCACCAGCTTCTCAAAAAGGGTCAGGTCTTGCTCGTTTTTCAGCAAGGCGCCGACCAGGGGCGGCACCGTGACCTTGTCATCCTTGAGCAAGAGCGTCTCGGTGGGAATGTCTTCGGCCACCAGCAGCTTCAGCCAGTCCAGCAACTCCGAGGTGGAGGGCTTTTTCTTCAAGCCGGGCAAGCCCCGCACCTCAAAAAAGGTCCGCAGTGCAGCGCTCAGCAGTTCTTGCTTGAGGCCGGGGAAGTGCACATCGACGATGGCCTTCATCGTCTGAGCTTCCGGGAACTTGATGTAGTGGAAGAAGCAGCGACGCAAGAACGCGTCGGGCAGTTCTTTCTCGTTGTTCGAGGTGATGAACACCAGCGGGCGGTGGCGCGCCTTGACCATTTGGCGCGTTTCGTAGACATAGAACTCCATGCGATCGATCTCGCGCAGCAGATCGTTCGGGAATTCGATGTCGGCTTTGTCGATCTCGTCGATCAGCAGCACAACCGGCCGATCGGCCTCAAAGGCCTGCCAGAGCACTCCTTTGACGATGTAGTTCTCGATATTGCGGACCTTCTCGGCCCCTTCAATGCCGGACAACTGGCTGTCGCGCAAACGACTCACCGCGTCATATTCATACAGGCCTTGTTGGGCTTTGGTGGTCGATTTGATATGCCACTGCAGCAAAGGCATGCCCAATGCCTGGGCCACTTCTTCCGCCAACATCGTCTTGCCGGTGCCCGGCTCGCCCTTGATCAGCAACGGTCTTTGCAGGGTGGCTGCGGCGTTGACGGCCAGCATCAGATCCGGTGTGGCAACGTATTGTTCCGAGCCTTCAAATTTCATGGTTTAGATCAAACTGCAAAAGGTGGAGTTTCAGTATAAGTGGGCCCCTATAATGCGCCCCGGTACAAGATCAAGAACTCGGGACTATGAAAAAACTGTTGCAGATCTCGCTCGCCTTGGCCTCGCTTTTCGGCGCAGCCTCTTTCGTTCAAGCCAAAGAGGCACCGACGGTCGCGTCGGCCATGCAAGCCAAGGTGGCCATGTGTATCGGCTGCCACGGCATTCCGGGTTACCAAGCCAGTTTTCCTGAGGTGCACAAGGTTCCGATGATCTCGGGCCAGAACGCCAAGTACATTGCCGCTTCGCTGACGGCCTATGCCAAGGGCGAGCGCAAGCATCCGACCATGCGCGGTATTGCTCTGAGCTTGACCGAACAAGATATCACCGACATTTCGGCGTTCTACGAGGCTCAGGCCGCTGTGCCTGCGGTGGCGGACGCGGTGCCGGCGCCTTCGGCGCAGGTGGCGGAGTTGCTGACCAAGGGCGCTTGTGTGTCTTGCCATGGCGCCAATTTCAGCAAGCCCATTGACGGCTCGTACCCCAAGATTGCCGGCCAGCATGCCGACTACCTGACCGTGGCCTTGAAGTCCTACCAAGTCGAAGGCAATGCGGTGGTTGGCCGCAGCAATGCCATCATGGCCGCTCAGGTCAAGCAGTTCAGCTCTGCCGAGTTGAAGGCGATGGCCAAATACCTGGCCTCCTTGCCGAGCGAGTTGCGCACCGTGCCGCAAAGCAAGTTCCGTTGATGTCTGCTGGGGCTTGAGCCCCGGCTTGAATCCGGAGATAAGGCCGCCCTTGAGGCGGTTTTTTTGTGCAAAGCGCTGCCAAGGAGTTGTCGCACTCGGGTGATACTTGCCCGGTGTCCTGATGCTTTGATTTTTGGCGACCGATGCTCAAGAGAATTCCCACCGAACAGGTTGAGTTGGGCATGTATCTCCAGTCCATGGAGGGCTCTTGGCTTTCTCATCCGTTTTGGAAGACCAAGTTTGTTCTGCGTGAACCTGCTGATTTGGCGGCGCTGAAAAAGAGCGGCGTGCCTGCGGTTTGGATCGACGTCAGCAAGGGTCATGATGTTGCGGGCGCCGTTGCGCCTGCAGCAGTGGCGGCAGCCCAGCCTGCCGAGGCAGCGCCGGTGGTCGTGCCGGAACCCACGAGTCCCCCTCTGCCTCCCCCTTCGTCCCCGGTGTCTTCGCCGCCAGCTCAGGCGCGAGTCAGCTTGAGTGCGGAAATCGAGCAGGCCACGCAGTTGATGAACCGCTCGCGCGAACAGGTCATGGCCTTGTTTGGCGAGGCGCGCATGGGCAAGTCGGTCAGCGCCGAACAGTGTTTGCCCTTGGTGGAGGAGATTGCCAATTCGGTGTCGCGCAACCCCTCGGCGCTGATCAGCTTGGCGCGTCTGAAAACCAAGGACGACTACACCTATATGCATTCGGTGGCCGTGTGTGCCTTGATGGTGTCGCTCGGGCGTCAGCTGGGCATGAACGAAGATCAGATGCGCGAGGCGGGCATGGCGGGCTTGTTGCACGACATCGGCAAGATGGCGATGCCCTTGGATATCTTGAACAAAGCTGGACAGTTGACCGATGCTGAGTTCAACGTCATCCGTTCCCATCCGGTACGCGGCTATCAGATCCTGAGGGACAGCGAGGGCGTGAGCGATGCGGCGCTCGATGTGTGTCTGCACCATCATGAAAAAATGGATGGAACCGGCTACCCCAAGCGGCTCAAGGGCGAGCAGATCAGCCTGCTGGCGCGGATGGGGGCGGTCTGTGACGTCTATGACGCGATCACCTCCACCCGCCCCTACAAAACCGCCTGGGATCCGGCGGGCTCGATCCAGCGCATGGCCCAATGGACAGGGCAGTTTGACCCGGTGGTGTTCAAGGCTTTCGTGATGTGCGTGGGCATCTATCCGGTCGGCAGTTTGGTCAAACTGGAATCGGGCCGCTTGGCGGTGGTGGTGGATTTGAATCAACAAAATCTCGCCGCTCCGGTGGTGCGGGTGTTTTATTCCACCCGCTCGAAATTGCCGGTGTCGGTGCTGACGCTGGACCTGTCGGATCCCGGTGCGGGCGACCGGATTGTTTCGCGAGAGTCCCCCCAAGACTGGGGCTTTACCCATCTGGACGAAATCTGGCGCAAGAGCTGAAGTTTGGGTGTGCGCTGATGCAGGAATGAGCCGCCGATAAGCGCGCTTGATTCGCGCTTGCCGGTGTGCGGGGCCGGGCGATACTGAGTTGCCCATGTTCCACGCGCTCGACCTGCCTTTCCTTTGATTCATGCTCAAGAAGATTGCCACTCAACAGGTTCAGCTGGGCATGTTCATCCAGTCACTGGAAGGCTCGTGGCTGTCGCATCCCTTTTGGAAGACCCAGTTTTTGCTGCGCGATCCCGCCGATTTGGAGGCCTTGCTGACCAGCGGTGTGGCGATGGTCTGGATCGATTGCAGCAAGGGCGACGATGTGCGCCCCAACAGCGTGGCCCCGTTGCCGTTTGAAGTGCCAGCGAAGGAACCTCAAACGCCTCCTGAAGCGCCGCCACCTTCAACGCCTGCGCCTGCCGTGCCCCCGGCGCGCGTCAGCCTGGGCGCTGAGATCGAGCGCGCTTCCCAGGTGGTGAACCGGTCTCGGCAGGCGGTGCTGTCGCTGTTCGGTGAGGCACGCATGGGTCGCGCGGTGGATACCGAGCAGTGCTTGCCGATTGTGGAGGATGTGGCCGATTCGGTCGCCCGCAACCCCTCGGCGCTGATCAGTCTGGCGCGACTCAAGACCAAGGACAACTACACCTATATGCATTCGGTGGCGGTCTGTGCACTGATGGTGTCTTTGGCGCGCCGCCTCGGCATGGATGAGGCCCAGTCTCGCGAGGCGGGTCTGGCCGGGCTCTTGCACGATGTGGGCAAGATGGCCATGCCGCAAGAGGTGCTGAACAAGCCGGGGCAGTTGAGCGAGGCTGAGTTCAAGGTCATTCGTACCCATCCCGAACGAGGGTTCGAGATGCTCAAGCAAGGGGCTTCCGTGCCCGAGGCGGCGATGGAGGTCTGCTTGCACCATCATGAGAAGATGGACGGCAGCGGCTACCCGCACCAATTGCAGGGTGAGCAGATCAGCCTGCTGGCCCGCATGGGTGCCGTCTGTGATGTGTACGACGCCATCACCTCCACCCGCCCCTACAAAGCCGCCTGGGATCCGGCCGGCTCGATACAGCGCATGGCAGGCTGGCGCGGGCACTTTGACCCGGTGATCTTCAAAGCCTTTGTGACCAGCGTGGGCATTTACCCGGTGGGCAGTCTGGTCAAACTGGAGTCCGGCCGGCTGGCGGTGGTCACCGATATGAATGCCCAGAATCTGGCTGCGCCGGTGGTGCGGGTTTTTTACTCCACCAAGTCCAAGCTACCGATCCCGGTGCAGACCTTGGATCTCTCCCGCAGCGACGCCAAAGACCGTGTGATCGGCCGCGAGTCACCGCTGGAGTGGGGATTCCCTCATCTCGAGGACATCTGGCAACAGGCGAGCTGAGTCCGGCTGCACTCTGCATCGGCTTTGAATTGGCTGAGGTTTACCCCAGGGCTGGGCGCGAGAGGGCATGCCTAAACTCGGCGCAGATCGAAACTTGGGAGCGTGGTGATGATGAAACGACAGGGTGTTTGGGCTTGTGTGTCGGCTTTGCTGCTGGCGGGCGCAGTGATCCCCCAAGCCTGCGCGCAAACGCTGCGCTGGGCCAGCCAGGGCGACCCTCAGACTATGGATCCGCACTCGCAGAACGAGAGCATGACCAATATGGTCAACGGTCAGGTCTATGAACGCCTGACCCGGCGTGACCGCCAGCTGAACATCGTGCCGGGCTTGGCCAGCGAGTGGACGCAGGTGTCGCCCTTGGTGTGGCGTTTCAAGCTGCGGCCCGGCGTCAAGTTCCATGATGGTCAGCCCTTTACTGCCGATGATGTGGTGTTCTCCATCCAGCGTGCGGCTTCACCCACCTCACAGATTGCGGTCTATGCCAATGCGGTGGGGACGCCGCACAAGATCGATGACTTGACGGTTGAATTTCGACTCGGCACGTTCAATCCAATTTTTTTGCAGCATCTGGACACGCTCTGGATCATGAGCAAGTCCTGGGCCGAGAAGCACCGGGTCACCCGTCCCTTGGATTACAAAAACAAGGAAGAGAGCTTCACCAGCATGAACGCTAATGGCACCGGCCCCTATATCTTGGTGAATCGCCAGCCAGGCGTGAAAACCAGCTTCAAGCGCAACCCGGCGTGGTGGAATAAGTTTGAGGGCAATGTGCAGGAGGTGGTGTTCACCCCAATCGGCAATGACGCCACCCGGCTGGCGGCCCTGGTGTCGGGTGAGATCGACTTCGTATTGGACCCGGCGCCACGCGATGTGCCGCGCTTGCGCAAGACCTCGGGGGTCAAGATCATTGACGGCCCCGAGAATCGCGTCATTTTCATCGGTATGGATCAGGCACGCGACAAGCTGCTTTACGGCCAGGTGCCTGGCCCTCTTGCGGACAAGAATCCCTTCAAGGATGTGCGTGTACGGCGAGCCTTGTACCAGGCCGTGGACGTCGAGGCCATGCGCGTCAAGCTGATGAATGGACTCAGCCTGCCGACCGGCAGCCCGACCCCGTCGGCCATTGCCAGCTACAACGATGCCGCTCTGGAAGCCCGTTATCCCTTTGATATCGCCGCAGCGCGCAAGCTGATGCAGGAGGCGGGTTATGCCGATGGCTTTGAGGTGACGATGGATTGCCCCAACAACCGCTACATCAATGACGAAGAGATCTGTCAGGCTTTGGCCGCCATGTGGGCGCAACTGAAGATCAAAGTGCGTGTCTCGGCGATGCCACGGGTCACGTTCTTCCCCAAGCTTGAGAAATACGACACCAGCCTGTTTCTTTATGGCTGGGGCGGCGCCATCACCGATGCCGAGTCCATCATGACGCCGGTGTTCCGCAACCGTGGGGAGAAGGGCGTCGGTGCCTACAACTACAGCGGCGTGCGCAATGACAAGTTCGATGCCCTGGCCGCTCAGTCCTCGGTGGAGCCCGATCCCAAAAAGCGCGAGCAATTGATCAAGGCGGCGCTGACCGAGTACAAGGAGCAGTTTCATATCTTGCCCCTGCACCGTCAGATGATTCCCTGGGCAGCTCGCAACTCGGTGAGCGCCGTCAATCGGGCCGACAACTGGCTTGAGTTCTCTTGGGTCAACGTGAGCAAATAGTCGAAAGCGGTGGAGTCGTCGCGACTGGGTTGCATTGGATGCATCCGCAGCATCAGCGACGCTTGCTGGGTGCTTAGCCCATGTCACTTCGCGCTCAGCAAGCCCGTCTGTGTTTTTCCTGGCGCGTCGACCCGCTTGGGGCCTGGGCTGAGCTGCTTTGCAGCCTTGATTGAAGGCTAGCAAGGGCTTCGCCCTCAAGCTCCGGCCGGCCCGCCAGTCGCTGGAAGCCTGAGAGGCGCTTGTTCGGTTGTCAGCTTTCGGCCTTGAAAAGCTGCTAATCTATGCCGGCCTAACGTTCAATCAAGGGTGAGCAGTGAAAGTCTTTTCTACACCAAGCAACTGGGTCTGCGGCTTGACGGCAGTGGCAATGACCTTGGGCGCTGCGCCGGCGCGTGCGGCCGAGCAAACCATGGAGTTGCGCTCGGGCGGTGGCTATGAGTCCACACGTTTGCCTAAGGGAACGACCGAAGTGGAGCTGGAGCAGCAGTTGTCCGGCGCCTGTCGCTTCAATCGCAGCTGGGGCTACGACTTGAGCAAGATGGAGCTTTGGGTCAATAGCGGCTGCGCCGCACGGTTCAAGGTCATGACCAGTGGCGAGTCGAGCGAGTCCTCCAGTGGCTCCAACACAGGTGCGGCGGTGGCCGCGGTGGCCGCGATTGCTGGCTTGGCCTTGATCGCCAGTCACGCCAGCAAAGACCGTGATCAGTCGAACAACAATTACTACCCTGACGACAACTACCCACAGCGGCCCTACCCAGATCGCCCAGGTGGCGGTGGCTGGGGCAATCAGATCCGTGGCATGAACAATCTCTGCCTGGACATTGAAGGCGGCTTGCGGCAGGGCAATCAGCTGATTGTGTTCCGCTGCGCCGGGGGCAACAACCAGCGCTTCTCCTTCACGCGCAATGGCGAGGTTCGGGTCGGCAATATGTGCCTGGATGTGGACGGCGGCAGTCAGAACGATGGCGCGCGCGTCTTGGCTTGGCAGTGCAATGGCGGCCAGAATCAACGCTGGATGCGCAGTGGCAACCAGATTCGCAGCCAGATGAATGGCAAGTGCCTGGATATCCGTGACGGCAATGCGCGTCCCGGCCAACAGGTCTTGATGTGGCGATGCAACGGGGGTCAGAACCAACGTTGGTGGTGGTAAGGCGAGGGTACTTAGAAATGAAAACAGCTTTCAAATCGTCCCGCGTCTTGCTCGCTGGGCTTGCTCTCGTAGCGTCTAGTTTTCTTGCGCCTCTGGCTTGGGCTGAAGGTAAAGCCAAGTCTGCGCAAAAAGATGTGGACAAGATGCTGGGCGCTTCATCCCCTAGTGCCGCGCGGCAGTCTTTTGGGGTCGCTGACCGTAACAACGACGGTGTGGTGAGCCTGGATGAGTTCCACAAAGACATCGTCAAGTCATGGCGTGCGCTTGACCTGGATGGCGATGGAGAGATCACTCGCGCCGAGTTGGAGTCCATTCCCGACCGGGGTGCATTGCGCGCCATGCTTCGCTTGCTCCAGCGCAGCGATCTGAACAACGATATGAAGTTGAGTTTCAAAGAGTTGGTCGAAGCGCGCATGGCTTTTTTTGATGAGGCCGATGTTGATCGCGATGACCGGTTGACGCTGGCCGAATCGCTTGAGTTTGAAGCCAAGCAGCGACCAAAAGCCGCCGCGATTGCAGCGGCCAAGGCCGCCAAGGCAGAGCCGGCACCGGCAGCAGGCAAATAGTCTTCGCTGAGCCGAGCGCTTGGTAGGTCTGGATTTGCAAACAGTTGGCGGCGCCCTTACGGCGCCGCTTTGCATTTGTGATGATCTCGAACTCGGAGATTTCATGCCCAAAGCTCTCAAGATTCGTGACGCCGTTGAGGCCGACCTTCCCGGCCTTTTGCATCTGTTCGAGACCAGTGGCTTGGATACGCCGGGCAAAGGGGATATGGACAGCCTTCGCAAGGCTTGGCAGCAACTCAGCCATTGGCCGGGGGCTCGGGTCCGCGTGGCTGAAAGTGGCGGGCGCATCATCGGCACGCTGACCCTCTTCATCCTGCCCATGCTTTCGCATCAGGCCACGCCCTGTGCCGTGGTGGAAAGCGTGGGCGTGGATGCCGCCTTGCAGGGCCAGGGCGCCGGCCGCGCCTTGATGGAAGATGCCATGCGTCTGGCCGCTCAAGCCGGCTGCTACAAGCTGGCGCTGTCGTCCAATCTGCGGCGCAGCGATGCCCATGCCTTTTACCAACACCTGGGCTTTGATCAGCACGGCCTGAGCTTCAAGGTGGCGCTGCCAGAAGCGGCCAGCTAAGTCGGGATATGGATTAGCTCAGCTAATCCATGCGCATCGATTTCTCGTTTGTCAGCCGCGCTCATGCGGCGTGAAATGCAGGCCTTGCCTAGCCCATCACAGACCCCGAGAAACGAAGCGCCGCGATGAAAGCCAAGCCACAGATCGTCTACCCCTACATCCCCAACTCGGTGCCGGCCGTCAAGGCCGCCATGTTGGCCGCTACCGGCGCCGCCTCGGTGGAAGAGTTCTATGCCGATGTGCCGGCCGACTTGCGCCTGGACCGGCCAATGAACTTGCCGGAGCCCATCCTGTCCGAGGCGCGTCTCAAGCGCCATGTGCAAGGCATCCTGGCGCAGAACCAGCATTGCGGCGAGGTGCTGAGCTTTTTGGGTGGTGGTTGCTATCAGCATCATGTGCCTTCCATCTGCGATGAGATCAATGGCCGCAGCGAGTTCCTGACGGCTTATGCCGGCGAGCCTTATGACGACCACGGGCGCTTTCAGGCCTTGTGGGAATACTGCTCGATGATGGGCGAGTTGCTCAATCTGGACGTGGTCAGCGTGCCCACTTATGACGGCATGCAGGCGGCGGCCACCGCCTGCTGCATGGCCGCGCGATACACCGGCCGCCGGCGGGTGCTGTTGGCGGGCAATACCAGTGCCGACAAGCGCTCACACATCCAGACCTATGGCCGCAGCGAGATCGAGTTCGTCGAGGTCGGCTTCGACCCAGTGAGCGGCCTGCTGGACCGCGCCGATCTGCGTGCCAAGTTGAGCGATCAAGTCGCAGCCCTGTATCTGGACGTGCCCAATTACTTCGGCGGCATTGAAGAGGGCGGGGCCATCGCGGCCCTGGTCAAATCGGTGGGCGCAATGTTGGTGGTGGGCGTGGACCCGCTGTCGCTGGGTGTGCTGACCCCGCCGGCCGACTATGGTGCCGACATCGTCTGCGGCGACATCCAGCCCCTGGGCATGCATATGAGCTATGGCGGCGGCCACGGCGGCTTTATTGCCAGCCGCGACGAAGAGGCCTTGGTGCTGCAATACCCCTCGCGCCTGTTTGGTCTGGCGCCCACCTCGGTGCCGGGGCAGTACGGCTTTGGCGATGTGGCCTACCACCGCACCTCTTTTGACAAGCGCGAGCTGGGCAATGAGTTTGTCGGCACGGCGGCCGCGCTGTGGGGCATCACGGCCGGGGTCTTCCTGGCATGCCAAGGGCCACAAGGCATGCAGGAGCTGGGCGAAGGCATCATGAAACGGGTGGCCTATGCGCGCCAGCAGTTGGCTGCTGTGCCGGGCCTGCGCTTGATGCATGCGAAGACGGTGCACTTCAAGGAGTTTGTGCTGGACTTTTCGCCCAGCGGCAAGTCGGTGGCCGAGATCAATGCGGCGCTGCGCGAGCGCGGCATCTTCGGTGGCCATGATTTGTCGGGCGCCTTCCCGGCTTTGGGCCAAGCGGCGCTCTACGCTTTCACCGAAGTGCACGCCCAAACGGACATCGACGCCTTGGTGGCTGCCCTGCGCGAGGTCTTGTCCCAATGAACGCTCACAGCCCTAACTCTTCAGAGCCCCGCACGATGGAAAACATCTCCGCCCACCGCTTCACCGAGGGTCAGCCCAATCTGCGCCGCTACCAGCAGGCGCGCTGGGACGAGCCGGTGATTTTTGAACTCAGCCAGCCCGGCGAGCGTGCCTTGCTGACGCCCGAAGTCGAACCGGCGATTGAGGCTGCCGCCCACGATGTCTTGTTCACCCTGCCGCCTGGCATGCGCCGCGCCAAGCCACCGGCCTTGCCCGAGCTGAGCCAGAACCGCGTGCTGCGCCACTATCTGCGCCTTTCGCAAGAGAACCTGGGCGCTGACTTCAATGTGGATGTGGGGCAAGGCACTTGCACCATGAAGTACAACCCCAAGGTCAATGAGCACCTGGCCCGCGATGCGCGCATGAGCGAGCTGCACCCGCTGCAAGACGAGAGCACGGTGCAAGGCATCTTGCGGGTGATGCACGAGATGGAGGGCGTGCTCAAGGAAGTCTCGGGCATGGATGCGGTGAGCCTGCAGCCGCGCTCGGGCTCGCAGGCGATCTACGCGAATATCGCGATGATCCGCGCCTGGTTTGAGTCGCGCGGCGAGGCCGGTGAGCGCGACGAGATCATCACCACCATCTTCAGCCACCCCTCGGATGCAGCCTGCGCCAAGGTCCTGGGCTACAAGGTCATCACCCTGTATCCCGATGCCCAGGGCTACCCCGACTTGGCGGCGATGAAAGCCGCGGTGGGCCCGCGCACGGCGGCCCTCATCATCACCAACCCGGAAGACACCGGCATCTTCAACGCCAAGATCCGCGAGTTTGTGGCGGCAGCCCATTCGGTGGGCGCCCTGGCCTGCTATGACCAAGCCAATGCCAATGGGCTTCTGGGCATCACTCGGGCGCGTGAGGCGGGTTTTGATTTGTGCCATTTCAATCTGCACAAGACCTTCTCGACCCCGCATGCCTGCGGCGGCCCGGCGGTGGGAGCTTGCGCGGTGACGAAAGATTTGGCGCCGTTCTTGCCTCGCCCGCGCGTGGTCAAGCAGGCCGATGGCCGCTACCGCATCGACCAAGGAGACGTGCAGTCCATTGGCAAGGTGGCGGCCTTTATGGGCACGGCCGGCATCGTGCTGCGCGCCTATGCCTGGGTGATGAATCTGGGCGCGGCGGGCTTGCGCGAAGTGGCGGAAGTTGCGGTGCTCAACAACAACTACATGATGAGCCAGCTCTTGAAAATTCGCGGCCTGTCGGCTCCCTATGCGCCGGGCAAGCGCCGCATCGAGCAGGTGCGCTACAGCTGGGCCGAGCTCTGCGCCGAGACGGGCGTGCATTCCGGTGATATCGGTCTGCGCGCTGCCGACTACGGCGTGCATTACTGGACCAGCCATCACCCTTATGTCGTGCCAGAGCCGGCCACCATCGAGCCGACCGAGTCCTACTCGCGCGCCGATCTGGATGAGTTCGCGCAGATCATGAGCCGGGTGGCCGATGAAGCGCGCAGCGACCCGGAGCTGGTTCGCAGCGCGCCGCATAACTGCCCGACCCGCCGGGTGGACGAGTCGTATTTGGAAGACCCCAAGCGCTGGGCCATCACCTGGCGCGCGTGGCAGCGCAAGTTGGCTGAGCACGGGGCGGACTGAGATGCCAGGGCTGCGCGTCGGCTTGATCATCAACCCCATGGCGGGCGCGGGCGGCGTGCTGGCCCAGCATGGCAGCGATGGCCTGGCCCTGGCCTCCTCTTGGTCGGCCGAGCGAGCCTTGGTGGCGCTTGGCTGCTTGCGGGAGGGCCAGGCGCTGCAATGGGTTTGCGGGCCGGGGGCCATGGGTGAGGAAGTCTTGCGTTCGAAAGGGCTGCAGCCTCAGGTGTTGGGGCTGGCGACTGCAGGCCCCAGCCGGGCTCAAGACACACAAGACTTGGCCGGGCAGATGGCCGCCTTGGGTCTGGATCTGCTGCTTTTTGCCGGCGGCGATGGCACGGCGCGGGATGTGCTGGCGGGTTTGGGTGATTCATCCAGTCTGCCGGTGCTGGGCATTCCGGCCGGGGTGAAGATGCAGTCCGCCTGTTTTGGCGTCAGCCCGGCGGCGGCAGGGCGCTTGGCCGCCTCCTTCTTGGCCTCGGCTGCGCGGCCCTTGGAGCTGCGCGAGGTGATGGATCTGGATGAAGAAGCGTTGCGCGGGGGGGAGGTCTTGCCCCGGCTTTTTGGCTATTTGGCCTCACCGGTGGACCCGCGCTGGCTGCAAGGGCGCAAGACCCGCAGCCAACCCGGTGATGCCCAAGCCGCCGCAGCTTTGGCGCAAAGCCTGCGCTCGGAGCTGGCTTTTGGCGTTCACCTGATCGGGCCGGGTTCAACCACCTGGGCCTTGAAACAGGCGCTGCAGCTGGACGGCAGCCTGATCGGTTTGGATGTGGTGGTGGATGGCCAGCTCTGGTTGCGTGATGCCAGCGAGGCGCAGTTGCTGGAGTTGCTGCAAGCCATGCCGGGGCGGCCTCGCTTGTGGCTGACGGCCATTGGCGGCCAGGGTCATGTGATCGGTCGCGGCAATGCGCCGCTGAGCGCACGTGTCTTGCGGGCCTTGGGGCCGCAGGCCTTGACGGTCTTGATGACGCCCGCCAAGCTGCAAAGCCTGACGGCCAGTTTCGGCGGCATCTTGCGGGTGGACAGCGCTTGTGCCGAGGTGGATGCCTTGTTCAGCGGCCCGGTGCAGGTCTTGACCGGCCCGCGCGACCGGGCGGTGATGCGATTGGTGGCAGAGTAGCCGCTGGCTGCGGCCATGGACAAAAGGAGATGAGGATGACGCAATCGAATGTGAGCAAGCCCGCAGGTGAGTTGCGCGGCAAGGTGGCGCTGATCACCGGCGCGGGTTCGGGCATCGGCCGGGCCACCGCCTTGCTGTTCGCGCAAGAGGGGGCGCAGGTGGTGGTCTGTGATTTGAATGCCGAGAGTGCAGCGGCCACCGTGCGCGAGATCGAGGCCGCCGGCGGCGTGGCTCTGGCGCTGCAAGCCAATGTGGCGGTGGCCGCCGATTGCCAGCGCAGTGTGGCCCAGACCCTGGCCCGCTTTGGTCGCCTGGACGTTCTGTTCAATAACGCCGGTATCACGCGGCGTGCCAATGTGGTGGACACCAGCGAGGCCGACTGGGACGCGGTGATGGCCGTCAACGTCAAGTCGATTTTCCTGATGAGCAAGTACGCCGTGCCGGTGATGGCCGAGCAGGGTGGCGGCAGCATCATCAATTCGGGTTCTGGCTGGGGCCTGGTGGGGGGCAAGGATGCCGTCTCTTACTGCGCTTCCAAGGGGGCGGTGGTGAACATGACGCGCGCCATGGCGGTGGACCATGGGCCGCAGCGCATCCGCGTCAACAGCGTTTGCCCGGGCGATACCGACACCGCCATGCTGCGCAATGAAGCGCATCAACTGGGTTTGGCTGAGTTGGCCTTGGTGGAAGCTGGCAATGCGCGCCCGCTGATGCGTGTGGGGCAGGCGCAAGAGATTGCCCACGTGGTGCTCTTCCTGGCCAGCGATCGCTCGTCTTTTGTCACCGGCTCGGCCTATGTGGTGGACGGTGGTGGGCTGGCGGGGTCGGCATGAGTTCGCTTGCTTCTTCGTGGCGCAAGCGCTCTGCCGCCATGAGGGGCTTGGGTGCTCTGCGCGGCGAAGTAAAGAAGGAGACCGGTGCGCAGCGCCGGTCGGGTGACATGAGCGGCGCAGAGCACCCAAGGCCCTCACGAGCCCGAGTTGCTCTTGGCGATTCCAGTAGTTCGGTCCGCCGGACCCTGGATCACGGGGGCACGGTCTCGCTCCTGCTTGGTCCAGCGGACCAAGCCTTCGCTAGGCTCAAGCCGTCCTCAGGACGCCTTGAGTCCGAGCTCAGTCCACCCGCCCTTCGCTTTGCTCAGGGCTCCTCCTTTACCTCGCTCAGCCGCACCCCCGTGGCCCCGGGCGATTGTTTATTCGCCACGTCTTTGCTGAGGGTGAATTCACCTACCGGCCATGCCTCCAGTCACAGCGGGTTTCTCCCCCTGTTCTGAATTGCATGCCAAAAATATATTTGCCTTGTTCGTAAATCATAACGTTTCAATTTACACATCATGCTCAACTGGGGAATCATCGGCGCCGGGAACATCTCGGGCGCTTTCGCGGCGGGTCTGAAGCAGACCGACAGTGGCGCTTTGGTGGCGGTGGCCAGCCGGGATGCGGCCAAGGCGCAGGCCTTTGCCGAGCAACACGGCACGCCCGCTTGCCCGCCCAAAGCCCATGCCTCCTACCAAGCCTTGCTGGCCGATCCGGCGGTGCAGGCGGTCTATATCGGCCTGCCGCATACCGAGCATCTGCATTGGACGGTGCAAGCCCTGCGTGCCGGCAAGCATGTGCTGTGCGAGAAGCCGCTGGGCCTCAATCATGCCGAAGCCATGATTGCCTATGACGAGGCCGAGCGCGCCGGCCGCGTGCTGATGGAAGCTTTCATGTACCGCTGCCTGCCGCAAACGGCCAAGCTGCTGGAGCTGTTGCGTGCTGGCACCATTGGCGAGGTTCGGCACATCCAGGCGTCCTTTTGCTACAGCTCCACGCCACGGGCCGGCTCGCGCACCTGGGAGGCTTCGCTGGCGGGCGGCGGCATTCTGGATGTGGGTTGCTACCCCGTGTCGATGGCGCGGCTGATCGCTGGTGTGGCGCGGAACTTGCCCTTTGCCGAGCCGACCGAGCTGCAAGCCATGGGTCAGCTGTACCAGAGCGCTAGCGGCCCGGTTGATGAATGGGCGACGGCGACCTTGCGCTTCCCCGGCAATATCGTGGCGCAACTCAGCACCGCCGTGCGCTTCGAGCAAGAAGAGTCGCTGCGCATTGGCGGTAGCAAGGGCGCGCTAGTCGTGCCCAAGCCCTGGTACGGCGCGGGCGCCGAGGCGGGCGAGAGCCGTATCGAGCTTTATGTTGACGAAGCTCTGGCCCAGACCTGGACGATCAGCACTGACCGTGGGCTCTATGCCTATGAAGCCGATGTCTTTGCCCAAACGGTGCAGGCCGGCGCGGTGCCTCACCCTGCGATGAGCCCGGCCGATTCGCTGGGCACGTTGGCGGTGATGGATCGCTGGCGTCAGGCGATTGGTCTGAGCTACCCCAAAGAGGGCGAGGCCGCTATGCAAGGTCGCCTGAGCTTGGCCGGCTTGCCGATTGCGCGCCGCGCCGATGCGCTGATGACGTATGGCCATGTGCCGGACCTGGAGGGCAAGCAGGTGTCGCGTCTGATCATGGGCGTGGACAACCAAGAGACGCTGCCACATGCCGCTGCCTTGTTTGACGACTACATCGAGCGCGGCGGCAACACTTTTGACACCGCCTGGGTCTATGACTTTGAAGGCGGCCACAGCGAGGCCATTCTGGGCCAGTGGTTGAAGGCCCGCGGCATCCGCGACGAAATCGTGCTGATCGCCAAGGGTGCACACACCCCCAACTGCACGCCCGAGGGCATGCGCCGCGAACTGGCCGAGAGCCTGGAGCGCCTGCAAACCGACCATGCCGACCTCTACATCCTGCACCGCGACAACCCGAAGGTGCCGGTGGCCGAGTTTGTCGAGGTGCTGAACGAGCAACGCAGCCTCGGCCGTTTCCAGGCCTTTGGTGGCTCTAACTGGTCGCTTGAGCGGGTGATGGAAGCGAACGCCTACGCGGCTTCCAAGGGCTTGCAAGGCTTCTCCTTGCTGAACAACCAGCTCAGCTTGGCGCGCATGCAAGCGCCCATCTGGCGCGGCTGTGTGTCGGCGGGTGACCCGGCTTCACGCCAGCTGCTGGCTGAGCAGGGTCTGGCTTTGTTTGCCTGGTCTTCGCAAGCGCGCGGCTTCTTCACCGACCGGGCTGGCCCGGATCTGCGCGAGGACGAAGAGCTGGTGCGCTGCTGGTACAGCGCCGCCAACTTTGAGCGCCGCGCACGCGCCCAGAAGCTGGCAGCCGAGAAGGGCGTGCAGGCCATCAATATCGCCTTGGCCTGGGTGCTGGGCCAGCGCTTCCCCGCCTTCAGCCTGATCGGGCCGCGCTCGATTGCCGAAACCGCCAGCTCCATGCGCGGCTTGACGGTGCAATTGACGGCCGAAGAGATGGCCTGGCTGGACCTGTCCGAGCAAGGATCGCCGGCATGAAGATGAACGATCTCCATCTCAAGCCCGAGGGCAAGGCCATGCCGGCAGCAGCAACACCGGTGGCCATCATCGGCGCCGGCGATATCTTCCCAGCCTATGTGGCGGGCCTGGCGCAGTTTGACAATCTGAGACTGGTCTGCGTGGCCGATGCGCGGCCCGAAGCGGCCGCCGCGCAGTCTCAAGCCCTGGCTGTGCCGACCTTCAGTGTGGATGAGTTGTTAGCCGGTGAGGCTCAAATCATCATCAACTTGACGCCACCGCAAGCGCATCGCGCGGTGGGCGAGGCGGTGCTGAAAGCCGGCAAACACCTCTACACCGAGAAGCCGCTGGCCGGCAGCTTTGCCGATGGCGCCGCCTTGATGGAGTTGGCCAACGCGCAAGGCTTGCGCATCGGCTGCGCGCCCGACACTTTTTTGGGCGGCGCCGGCCAGCTGGCGCGCACCCTGGTGGATGGTGGACAGCTCGGCCGCATCGTGGCCGGTCAGGCCACCATGATGGAGCGCGGCCCGGATGACTGGCATCCCAACCCCGCTTTCTTCTACCGTCCCGGCGCCGGCCCTTTGATGGACATGGGCGTGTATTACCTGACCCAGCTGGTGCAGCTGCTGGGCCCCATCACTCGCGTCAATGGCATGGCGCACACCAGCTGGCCGATCCGGCAGATTCCGCGCGGCCCGCGCCAGGGCGAGAGCATCCAGGTGGAGACGCCCACCCATCTGGTGGCCGGCCTGGAGTTTGAGCAGGGCGCCTTCATCACGCTGAGCACCAGCTTTGATGTCTGGAAGCATAAGAGCAGCCATATCGAGTTGTATGGCGAGCGCGGCAGCCTGGTGCTGCCCGATCCCAATCAGTTCGGCGGGGCGCTTGAGAGCTGTGACGCCGATGGCGACTGGCAATCGCAGACGCCGCAAGTCTTCACCGGCCGGCATCGCGGCCTGGGCGTGGCCGATATGGCCGAGGCCTTGCGCAGCGGTCGCCAACACCGCGCCAATGGCGAGATGGCCTTGCATGTTTTGGAGGCCATGGATGCGGTGCTGCGCGCCGCCGAGAAAAAGGCGCCGGTCTCGCTGCGCACCCGTTGCGCAAGACCTGACCCCGTTAACCCCGGCTTTGCTGAAAGCCTGCAGTTCCAGGTCAAGCCTGCGGTCCAGGAGCAAAGCGCATGACGAACCCTATGACTGTGAATGCGCCGCGCATTGCGCTGCAGCTCTACACGGTGCGCAGCGCCGGTGACCTGGCCGCTCGTTTGCAAGTAGCCCGTCAAGCCGGCTTTGCCTGGGTGGAGAGCGAAGCGATGCACGGCCTGAGCGCTGACGCTTTCCTTGCCACGCTGCGCGCCTCCGGCCTGAGCCTGGCTTCCATGCATGTGGAGATGAGCGATCTGGCCGAGCGCATGGATGAGGTGCTGGCCGCTTTGAAGGGCTGCGGCTGCACCCAGCTGGTGATGCCCTGGCTGGACGAACCTGAGCGGCCGACGACCCGCGAGGGCTGGCTGGCGCTGGCGGCGACGCTGCAAAGCCATGCCCTGCGCCTGCAGTCGCAAGGCATCAGCTTGGCTTATCACAACCATGCCTTCGAGTTTGAGCGGCTCCCCGAAGACGGCCGCACGGTGCTTGAAACGGTGTTGGAGGCTGCAACAGCCCTGCGTTGGCAGCCCGATGTGGCCTGGGTGGCGCGTGCTGGCGAGTCGCCGCTGCCTTGGCTGCAACGCTATGCCGAGCGGCTGCAGTCGGTGCATGTGAAAGACCTGGCCAAACCCGGCGCTGAACTGGCTGAGACTGAGCAGGGCTGGGCCACGCTGGGCGAAGGGCGCTTGGATTGGCCGGCCTGGCTGCCCTGGCTGCGCCAGAAGCTCAGCACCTTCATCGTCGAGCATGACCAGCCCAGCCAGCCGGCCCGCACGGCGGCGGCAGGGCAGGCCTATCTGCAAACCTTGTTGTTGAACTGAACCCAGCGAACAGGAGCCCCCACCTCACCATGGCTGATCTATCGCTGCGCGGCTTGCGCAAGAGTTACGGACCGGTCGATGTGCTCAAAGGCATCGATCTGGACATCGCCGACCGGGAGTTTGTCTGCTTTCTCGGCCCCTCGGGCTGCGGCAAGTCCACGCTTTTGCGTTGCATTGCCGGATTGGAAGCGGTGCAGGGGGGTGAGCTCTTGATCGGCGGCGAGCGCATGAACGAAGTGGCCCCGGCCGAGCGCGACCTGGCCATGGTGTTCCAGAACTACGCGCTCTATCCGCATATGACGGTACGCAAGAACCTGTCCTTTGGCCTCTCGCTGCGGCGCTTCTCCAAAGGCTAGATCGAGACCCGCATTGCCGAGGCGGCGCGCATGTTGCAGCTGGAAGCCTTGCTGGAGCGCAAGCCCAAGCAGCTCTCCGGCGGGCAGCGGCAGCGGGTCGCGATTGGCCGCGCCATTGTGCGCAACCCGAGGGTGTTTTTGTTCGACGAGCCGCTCTCGAATCTGGATGCAGCGCTGCGCGAGAACACCCGCGCTGAGCTGGCTCGGCTGCATCAGCAACTGCAGGCCACGATAATCTACGTCACCCACGATCAGGTGGAGGCCATGACCCTGGCCGACAAGGTGGTGGTCTTGAACCAAGGCCGTATCGCGCAGGTGGGCCGGCCGCTCGAGCTCTACCACCGGCCGGCCGATCTGTTTGTGGCCGGCTTCATCGGCACGCCGCGCATGAACTTTCTGGCGGCCGAATCTTCGGGCGTGCAAGACGGCCTGCTGCAACTTCGTTTGCCCGGGGCCATGGCCGCTGCGCTGCTCTCCAGCCTGGCGCTGGCAGAGCTGGTGCCCCAGGGCGCGGCGCTGACGCTGGGCATACGCCCCGAGCACATCCGCCTCTTGGCGCTGGACGATGCAGCGGCTCAGCTCAGCGCCGAGGTGCAGTCGGTAGAGCGACTCGGTGCCCAAAGCATGGTGCATCTGAAGCTGCCTTCGGGCGAAATGCTGACGGTCTGCGTCGACGGATCGCAGCTGGTGCAGCGTGGTGAGCGGCTGGGCCTGAGCCTGGAGCTTGAGCATCTGCATGTGTTCGCGGCCGAGGGCCGCGCCTTGCCACGGCGCTTGAGCGCGGCGGTGGAAAAGGCCTTGGCGCAATGAAGCCCATCCTTGGCTCCCAACGTACAAAGCTGGGCATTCTGGCTGTGCTCAGTCTGCTCTGTGCGGGCGCCTGGTGGGCGAGTGCGGGCGCCAACCCTGAGCAGACCGCGCCGGCGCCACGCGTCTTGCGCTTCGCCACCTGGGACGGCAGCGAAAGCCTCTTGATTCAGCAGCGCATTGCCGCCGCTTTTGAGGCCCGCCATCCGGGCGTCAAAGTGCAGGTGGAGGCCTATGGCGGTGGCTACAACCAAAAGCTCTCGGCCGCTTTTGGCGCGGGCAATCCGCCCGATGTCATGTATATGTGGAACTTCCCGCAGTACCAGCGGGTGCTGGAGCCACTGGACGCTTACCTGGCCCGCGATGCACGCATCGACAAGAACGACTTTGTGCCCGGCTTGTGGCGTTTCTCCACCGTCTGGGATGCTGAGCAAAAGCAGTCGCGCATCTACGGCGTGCCGGCCGGCTTCACCGCCCAGGTCATCTACTACAACAAAGACATGCTGGACCGCGCCGGTCTGGCCTATCCGCAAGAGGGTTGGCGCTGGGAGGATCTGCGTGCGATGGCGCAGCGCCTGCGCAATCCGGCCGCCAAGGCCTACGGCTTTGGTCTGGATGTGAATCCCGACCCCTATGACTTCCAAAGCTATCTCTGGAGCGCCGGCGGCCGCATGCTGGGGGCTGACGGCGTCAGCGTGCAAGGCCATCTGAACAGCCCCGAGAGCAAGGCCATGTTTGCCTATCTGCAGGAGCTTTTGCGCAGCGATACGGTGGCGACGCTGGGCGTCGGCGATGGGCGCAATCAGCGCCAGATGTTTGTCTCCGACAAGGTGGCCATGCTGCTGGACGGCAGCGCCTTCCGCTTGGAGTTGGCGCAAGACCGCAAGCGCTTTGGCGTGGTGGGCCTGCCCAGCTTTCAAGGCCGGCCGGCGCAAAGCGTGCTCAGCGTCTCGGCGCTGGCCATGGCCAAGCGCAGCCAGCAAAAAGACCTGGCCTGGGACTTCATTCAGTTCTTCAGCAGCGCCGAGGCGGTGCGCCTGCGCGGCAATGACCTGCCGGTCTTGCTCAGCGTGGCGGCCGAGCAGGGTTTGGCCCAAGACCCTTTGGTGCGGCCCTTTTACGCCATGGCCGAGAGCATGAAGGAAAGCCCGGCGCACTTGCTGAACCCGCGCTGGATGCGTGCTCAGGATGTCGTTCGCGACGCCATCCAAGAAGTCTTTCTCAGCAAGCAGGGTGACAGCGGGGCCATTCTGGACCGCGCTGCCCTCAAGGCCGAGCGGCGTCTGCGCTGAAGACTGTTGAAGACCGCTGAACACCGCTGACCATGCACAAGTCTCAACATATGGATGCCCAAAGCGAAATGCTGATGCCCATGAACACGGCAAGGCAGCAGGACCCGGCGCGAACCCAGCTGCGGCGCTCGCGCTCTTGGGGCCAGGTCTTGCCTTATCTGTTCATCGCCCCCTGGGTGCTTGGCTTTCTGGCCTTCACCGTCGGGCCGCTGCTGTACTCGCTCCACATCAGCTTCTTTGACTGGCCCTTGATGGGCGGCGAGCGCTTTGTGGGCCTGCAGAACTACCAGCGCATCCTGACGCAGGACGAAGACTTCTGGGAGGCCCTGGGCGTGACCGCGCGTTTCGCGCTGTTCTATGTGCCCACCCATTTGGCCGGCGCTCTGGGCCTGGCCCTGCTGCTGAATCGGCGCTGCCGGGGTGAGGGCTTTTTTCGCACCGTGTTCTATCTTCCCTCCATGCTCTCTGGCGTGGCCTTGGTCAGCATCTGGTCCTGGATCTACAGCCGTGAGTACGGGCTCTTGAACTATCTGCTCTCGCTCATGGGCCTGCCGGCCGTTGACTGGCTGGGCAGCCCTGACTGGGCCATGAGCGCGGTGGTGATCGCCAGTCTGTGGAGTTTGGGCGGCACGATGTTGGTGTTCCTGGCCGGGCTCAAGGGCATTTCGGTGGAGCTGTACGAGGCGGCCGAGATGTGTGGCGTGTCCAAACTGAAGCAGTTCACCCACATCACGCTGCCGCTGCTGTCGCCGGTGCTCTTGTTTAACTTGGTCACCACCTTGATCGCGGCCTTTCAGCAGCTGACCATGGCCTTGCTGCTGACCGGCGGCGGGCCGATGAAGTCCACCTACATGCTGGCCATGTACATCTACGACACCGCCTTCAAGTACTTCGACATGGGCTATGCCTCGGCCATGTCCTGGCTGATGTTTGCACTGATTCTCTTGCTCTCGGCCTCGGTGATGCGATTCTCCAGCCTCTGGGTGTTTTATGAGAACGAAGTGAAAGCTGAAGGCCAGCCCAGCAAGAAGGGAGCGCGTCTATGAACAGCAGCCTGCAAACCCGCAGCCGCCGCTTGGCCTTTTACAGCCTGATGCTGGTGCTGTGCTTTGCCTTTGCCGCGCCGCTGTACTGGACGCTGCTCACCGCGCTGAAGGCCAAGAGCGAGCTCTACGCCTGGCCGCCGGTCTGGTGGCCGGCCGAGCCGCGTTGGAGCAATTTTGTCGAAGCTTGGCAGGCCCAACCTTTCGCGCTGTTCTTGCGCAACTCGGTCTGGGTGGCGCTGCTGTCCACCTTGGGCCAGATCTTTTCCTCCAGCTTGGTGGCTTACGGCTTCGCGCGCTTTGACTTCAAGGGCCGCAATGCGCTCTTCATGGTGGTGCTGGGCTCGATGATGATTCCCTGGGATGTGACCATGATCCCTCTGTACATGGAGTTCAACGCCCTGGGCTGGATCAACACGCTCAAGCCGCTGATCGTGCCCAATTTCTTTGCTGCCCCGTTCTTCATCTTCTTGTTGCGCCAGTTCATCATGAGCATTCCGCGGGAGTTGGACGAGGCCGCCCGCATGGACGGCGCCAACGCCTGGCAGATCTACTGGCGCATCCACTTGCCGCTGATGGCGCCGGCCCTGGTGCTGGTGGGCACCTTCCAGTTCCTGGGCAGCTGGAACGACTACCTGGGCCCGTTGATCTTTTTGAACGACCAAAGCCAGTACACCTTGCCGCTGGGCCTGGCCCAGTTCAAAGGCCTGCATTCGAACAATGTGACCGCGATTGCCGCGATGACGGTGCTTTTGTGCCTGGCGCCGCTGATCCTGTTCTTCTTGGCCCAGCGCCACATCATGGACGGCGCCACCAGCGCCGCCGTCAAAGGTTGATCTGCATGAACGACGAGCTTGAACTGATGGACCCGCAACGCGTGCCTTTCTCGCGGCGCGAGAGCTGGCTGTGCGTGTCTTACTTGGCCGATGAGCAATCCTTCTGGCTGCGCAATCTGCGCGGTGGTGATGAACACACCGATCTGGGCCGTTTGTTCCGCTTGACGCCCATCGACGCTGCCGGTCAGCCACTGCAAGGCGTTTGGCGCCTGAGCCCCGAGGCGCTGAGCTTTCATTGCTCGTCCGGTCAGCTAGCCTTGGCCTTTGCGGATGCCGACACCTTGGCGCTGTCGGCCCAAGGCATCGGTCTTTCTTTGACCCTGCAATCGAAACGTTATGACTACGCACAGCGCCTGCCGGATGCCCTGCACATCAGCTGCGCCAGCCAAGACCTGTCGGTCCGCCTGACGCTGGCCGAAGGCAGCTCGCAGCTGGACGCGCCCTGGCAAGGCCAGCGCGCCGAACGCATCGTTTGCGCCTTGTTGCCCTGCGATCAGGGCCGGCTCAGCGCGGCGCTGCATCTGTACCGCGTTGCCCCACAGCGCCTGGATTGCCCGGTGTTTGAAGAAGCCAAGCAAAGCGCTGCCGCCGATTTCGCGGACTGGCTGCTCAAGTGCCCGCCGGTCTTGCCCGAACTGCAAGCCGCCCGCCGCCTGGCGGCCTACATCACTTGGTCTTGCCTGGTGCCGGCCGAAGGGCAGCTGGCCTACCCCGCCATGTATATGTCCAAGAACTGGATGACGAATATCTGGAGCTGGGACCATTGCTTCAATGCCCTGGCCCTCGGCGCGGCACAGCCTGAGCGGGCTTGGCAGCAGTTGGCTGTGCTGTTTGCGCATCAACATGCCAGCGGCCGCTTGCCCGATTTTGTGAACGACCGCTTTGCCTATTGGCGCTTCACCAAGCCGCCGGTGCATGGCTGGACCGTCGCTCAGCTGCGTCGCATGGCGCCGAGCTTCTGGACGCCCGAGCGCTGCGCCCAGGCCTATGACTGGCTGGCCGCCCAGGTCGAGAGCTGGATGGCCAGCGCGAGTCAGCATGGCTTGCCTGCATACGACCATGGCAATGACGCCGGTTGGGACAACGCCACCAGCTTTTTGCCCGGCACGCCGCTGCAAAGCCCGGACCTCAGCTGCTTCTTGATTCTGCAAATGGAGGAACTGGCAGCTCTGGCCATCTTGCTTCATAAGCCCGAGGCCGCCCAGCAATGGCTGCAGCGCGCCGATGCTTTGTGCGAACGCCTGATGAGCCAGCTCTGGGACGGCGAGCGCTATATCGCGGTGTGTGAAGGTGGCCTGACACCCGAGCCCGGCGCCGACAGCTTGATCGCCTTCCTGCCGCTGATCCTGGGCCGACGCCTGAGTGAGGCGCAGCGCCAAATCTTGCTGCAAGGCTTGGTGGCGCCCGGCCGCTTTTTGAGCCCGCATGGCTTGGCCACCGAATCGCAGCAAAGCCCCTTTTACCGCGCCGATGGTTACTGGCGCGGCCCCATCTGGGCATCGACCATGCTGCTTTTTGCTGATGCGCTGGACCGCTGCGGTCGCGCCGACCTCGGCGACGAGTTGGCGCGCCGCTTCACCGCCATGGCCGCCCGCAGCGGCATGGCCGAGAACTTTGATGCGCAGTCCGGTGCCGGCCTGCGCGACCCCGCATTTACTTGGACCTCCAGCGTCTTTCTTTTGCTGGGGCAGCGTTTGCTCAAACAGCAAGAGATGGCCGCAGCAAAGGAGCTTGCTGATGTCGAATGAACTGGACACCACGGCCAACCCCAACGTCACCCTGAAGACCTTGGTGCGCCACACCGGTCTGTCTCTGGGCACGGTGTCGCGGGCCTTGAAAGATGCGCCCGAGGTCAAGCCGGAGACCCGCGAGCGCGTCAAGCGCGCCGCCGCCGAGCTGGGCTATAGCGTCAACCTCGCCGGGGTGAAGCTGCGTACTGGCAAGACCTACACCTTGTGCATCGTTTTGCCGGTGGAAGACGCGCAGCAAGACTTCAGCGACAGCGGCTATATGGCCCTGGTGTCGGGTCTGTATGCCGCGCTGGCGGGCAGTTATTACAGCCTGGTGGTGCACCCGCAGCTGCCGGGCGAGGACCCGCTGGAGGGCTTGCGTACCCTGGTCGAATCGCGCCGAGTGGACGGTTTGATCCTGACCCAAACCCGGCCGCAGGACGAGCGCATCCAGTACCTGCTGTCGCAAGACTTTCCATTCGTCAGCTATGGCCGCAGCGAGCTGGCGCAAGCCCATCCCAGCTATGACACCGACCATGAGGACATGGCCTATCAGGCGACGCGCCGCCTGATTGAGCGCGGCCACAGCCGCATTGCCATGCTCAACCCCAGCCCCGAGCTGATGTATGCCCAGCACCGCGAGCAAGGCTATCGGCGCGCGCTCGCCGAGTCCGGCCTGGGCTTTGACGCCGCGCTTTTGCGCAGCTCCGGCCTGTCGGCCGGGGACGGGCGGCGCATCGTGCTGGACTTGGCGCAAGGCGCACAGCACCCCACGGCCTTTGTTTGCGCCAATGAATTCACCGCCCTGGGTGCTTTGTCGGCCTTTGCCGAGCTGGGTTGGCAGGCGGGCCGCGAGGCGGTGGTGGTGGCCACCGATGACAGCAATATCAGCGCCTTCTTCGTGCCGCCCATCAGCACCTACTTTGCCTCGCTGCACCGCGCCGGGCGTCAGCTCGGCAGTCTCTTGCTGCGCCGCCTGGACGGCGAAGCGATGGAGCGCTTGCAAGTGCTGGAGCGCGCCGAGTTGATTGAGCGCCAAAGCGACCAAGCCCCTTTGAGGGCCTCCAAACCATGACGACAACCACGATGAAAACCCTGCAAGGCCCCGGCCTCTTTCTGGCCCAGTTTGCCGGCGATAGCGCGGCTTTCAACAGCCTGGACAGCATCGCCCTCTGGGCGGCGGGCTTGGGTTTCAAGGCGCTGCAGATCCCCAGCTGGGATGCGCGTTTGTTTGACTTGGCCTTGGCCGCTAAGAGCCAGAGTTATTGCGACGACCTGCGCGGCCGCTTGGCCGAGCTGGGCTTGCAGATCAGCGAGTTGTCCACTCATTTGCAAGGCCAGTTGCTTGCGGTGCACCCGGCCTATGACCGGCCGTTTGACGGTTTTGCCGCCGCAGCGGTGCGGGGCTCGCCGCAGGCCCGCCAGGCTTGGGCGGCCGAGCAGCTGAAGCTGGCGGCCAAGGCCTCGGCGCGGCTGGGCCTGAAGGCGCATGCCACGTTCTCGGGCGCGCTGGCCTGGCCTTATCTCTACCCCTGGCCGCCACGCCCGGCCGGCTTGGTGGACGAGGCTTTTGCCGAACTGGCGCGGCGCTGGACGCCCATCCTCAATGCCTTCGATGAGGCCGGCGTTGATGTCTGCTACGAGTTGCACCCCGGTGAAGATTTGTTCGACGGGGTGACCTTTGAGCGCTTTTTGGACGCGGTGCAGCAGCATCCGCGCGCCTGCATCCTCTACGACCCCAGCCACTTCCACTTGCAGCAGTTAGACTATCTGGCTTTCATCGATCTCTACCACTCCCGCATTCGGGCCTTCCACGTCAAGGACGCGGAGTTCCGCCCCAATGGCCGGCAAGGCGTGTACGGCGGCTATGCCGACTGGGCCGACCGGGCGGGGCGCTTCCGCTCGCTGGGCGACGGGCAGATCGACTTCGGTGCCATCTTCTCCAAGCTGACCCGCTACGGCTACCCCGGTTGGGCGGTGCTGGAATGGGAGTGCTGCCTGAAGCACCCGGAAGACGGCGCGCGTGAGGGCGCGGCCTTCATCCAGCGCCATTTGATCCGCGTGGCAGACAAGGCCTTTGATGACTTTGCCGGCAACGGCAGCCCTCGCGAAGAGCTGCGTGCCTTGCTGGGCTTGGGCTCTGCGATGGTCGGCGCGGCCGGAGAGGCGCAGCCATGAGTGCCAGCTTTCAGCGCCCCTTGCGTCTGGGCATGGTGGGTGGCGGCCAAGAGGCTTTCATCGGTGCGGTGCACCGCATCGCGGCGCGTTTGGACGGTGAGTTCGAGCTGGTGGCTGGCGCCTTCTCCAGCACGGCCGA
Source organism: Roseateles sp. (assembly GCF_049240545.1). Lineage (GTDB taxonomy): Bacteria > Pseudomonadota > Gammaproteobacteria > Burkholderiales > Burkholderiaceae_C > Paucibacter_A. The sequence goes on from NZ_JBMLSK010000204.1 coordinate 77,028, forward strand.
GCGCAGCGCAGCCAGCGGTGCCGCTCTGGGGTTGATGAGCGAACGCTGCTACGCCGACTGGCGCGAGATGGCCAGGCGTGAGGCGGACCGGCCCGATGGCATCGAGGCGGTGGCCATCGTCACACCCAACCATTTGCACGCGCCGGTGGCCCAGGCCTTTTTGCAGGCCGGCATCGATGTGATCTGCGACAAGCCGCTGGCCCTCTCGGTGCGCGAGGGGCGCGAGCTGGCCGCCTTGGCCCAGGCGCGCCAACGGCTCTTGGCCGTCACTTACAACTACAGCGCCTATCCGGCGGTGCGCCATGCGCGTGAGTTGGTTCGCGCCGGGGTTCTCGGGGAGTTGCGCCTGGTGCAGGTGGAATATGCGCAAGACTGGTTGGCTGAGCCGCTGGAACAGCAGGGCCAAAAGCAGGCCAGCTGGCGCTGCGACCCGGCCCTGGCCGGGCCGGCCGGAGCGCTCGGCGATATTGGGACACACGCTTATCAGCTGGCCTCATTTGTCAGCGGCTTGCGGGCCGCATCGGTGTGTGCCGAGCTGAGCAGCTTTGTGCCGGGCCGGCGCCTGGACGACAACGCCCAGCTGCTGCTGCGCTTTGCCGGCGGGGCACGCGGTGCGCTCTGGGCCAGCCAGGTGGCCAGCGGCTGCGAGAACGCCTTGCGCCTGCGCCTCTATGGCAGCAAAGGCGGTTTGGAGTTTGACCAAGAACAGCCCAATCAGCTGCGCCTCACCCGCCAGGGCGGCGCCACCGAGATCCTGACGCGCGGCCGGCTGGACAGCGCCGCCGCGCGCGCCGCCACCCGTTTGCCGCCCGGCCATCCGGAAGGCTATCTGGAGGCCTTTGCCCAGCTTTACCGCGAGGCCGCCGAGCACATTCGGGCGCGCCAGCAGGGGCGTGCGCCAGCGGCGGAAAGCTTGGGTCTGCCGCAGGTGGCCGATGGCCTGGAGGGATTGCTCTTGGTGGACGCGGCGCTGCGCAGTCATCGCGCGGGTGGCATCTGGACGCGCGTTGAAACGACTTGAGGAGATCAAGGAATGATTGAGATTGGTTTCAAACCTCAACGCGGGGTGGCGCAGGCCGGACCCAGCTTGCTCGGCGATGTAGGCGGCAGCAATGTGCGTCTGGCCTGGCAGGGCGGGGCAGGGGCGCGCATCGAGCGGGTGCGGGTCATGCCTTGCGCGGAGTTTCCAAGTCTCACCGCTTGCATACAGGATTACCTGAACGGCTTGGAGCGCGACGGTTTGGCGCCACCCAGCCAAGCGGCCTTGGGTGTGGCCACCCCGGTTTTGCAGGACCAGATCTGCCTGACCAATCGCGACTGGAGCTTCTCGGCCAAGGCGCTGCGCAGCGAGCTGGAGCTACAAAGACTGGTGGTGATGAACGACTTTACCGCCTTGGCGCTGGCGATTCCGGCCTTGCCGCAAGCTGACTTCTGGCATTGCGGCGGGCCCACGGCTGAGGCGGCGGTGGCGCAGGCCGGCACCCTGGCCTTGCTAGGCCCAGGCACCGGCCTGGGCGTTTCGGGCCTGGTGTCCACCGGCGACCGGCAATGGACGGCGCTGCAAACCGAGGGCGGCCATGTCAGCCTGGCGGCGCATAGCGAGCGCGAGCACCGACTGGTGCAACAACTGGCGCGGCGCTTTGGCCATGTCTCGGCCGAGCGGGTGTTGTCGGGGCCGGGGCTAGTGCATCTGGCCGAGGCCTTGTGTGAGCTGGATGGCTGCACCTTGCCCCCGGGCACCACGCCCGCTGCGGTGATCGAACAGGCACAAGCGCAAAGCCAGGCGCAGTGTGTCGAGGCCTTGGATCTGTTTGGCGCCTTCTTGGGCGATGTGGCCGGCGACTTGGTGCTGTCTCTCGGCGCGCGTGCCGGGGTCTATATCGGCGGCGGCATCGTGCCGCGACTGGGGCCTGAGTGGATTCGGGCTTCGCGCTTTCGCGAGCGCTTTGAAGGCAAGGGCCGCATGGCGGGCTATCTGGCCGCCGTGCCCAGCTATGTGATTGCCAGCCAGGAGCCGCCGGCCCTGCTGGGTGCGAGTCGAGCGCTATGACGCCGCCACATTAGTTTCGGCGCGCCTGGACGAGGCGCGACCGTTTTTCAGCAAGCAAAACCGCAACGCGCAGCGCATTTCCGGCCGCGTGCTGGGTGGCTTTTTTCGTCCGCTTTTTCTCTCGTTCCTACCTTCCTTCCTAAAAGCAAAACCTCTGGAGACATGGAGATCATGATGAGCAAGACAAGCAAGATCGGGCAGACCTTTTCCTCTAGCCCAGCAGCGCGACTGCCGCGCCGCCTGCAGCCCAGCGCGGTGTGTATGGCTGCGCTGCTGAGCTTGGGCCTGATGCCGGCGCTGGCGCAGCAAACTGCGACGGCAGACAGCAAGGCAGACAGCAAGGCAGACAGCAAGGCCGACAAGAAAGACGAAGCCAGCCAGCTCGACCGGGTGGTCGTGACGGGCAGCACCGGCCTGAACCGCACGCTGCGCGACAGCTCGGTGGCCGTGACCGTGGCGGACCGCGACGAGTTGGACCGCAAGGCCCCGCGCTCCACCGCCGAGGCGATGGAGCTGATCCCCGGCATGTATGTGGAAGCCTCGGGCGGCGAGATGTCGAACAACTACTCGGTGCGCGGCATGTCGGGCGGCAACCAGCGCTGGGTGCAGCTGCAAGAAGACGGCCTGCCGGTGTTTTACTACCCCAGCTGGACGGCCGACGGCCTGGTCAAGCAAGAAATCGGCATTGACCGCCTGGAGGCCGTGCGCGGCGGCACCTCGGCCATCCTGACCACCAATGGCGCGGGCGCCACCATCAACTTCCTCACCTACCGCAACAAGGGTGCGCCAGAAGGCGCCGTCCGCCTAACGACCTCAGACTACGGCACCCGCCGCATTGACCTGCGTTACGCCGGTGGCCTGGGAGACGGGTGGTTTGCCGGGGCCTCGGGCTTCTACCGCCGCGACGACGGCGTCCGCAACCCCGAGTTCACCGCCAACTTCGGCGGCACTTTGCGCGCCCATGTGGGCAAGAAGATCGAGGGCGGGGAGTGGAGCATCAACGCCAAGCTGGTCGATGACCACAACACCTTCTACCTGCCGATCCCCGTGCAGGGCAAAGACAATCCGCGCAGTTTGCCGGGTATCAATGCCAATTACGGCACCATGATCGGATTGGACTCGGGCGTGCAAAACGTGCGTACCTCGCTGTTTCCCGGCAGCTTCAGCCAGCTGAACGATTCCCGCGAGGGCTATCACGTCAAGGCCACGGCCATTGGCTACAGCTTCGAGAAAGCCTTGAGCAAGGAGCTGACGCTGCGCTCCAAAGGCCGCTACACCGACAGCGATGTGACCGCCAGCGTGGTCTTCTCTTCCAGCAATAACAGCTTGCGCCCGGCCGTTAACCGGCTCGACCCGAGCAAGTTCAGCTATGTGCAGGAGATGCTGGACCGCTTTGCGGGCGCCTGCGGCGGCCAGTGCACGCCGGCGATCCGCGTGGTGTCCACCGGTGAGATCTTGTCGACGCCAGCCCAGCTGAATGCGCTGAACGGCAATGGCTTGCTCTCCGACAATGTGCTGCAGGCCGACAAACAAGCGCAGCGCGAGGCGGTGAATGATTTGTCGCTGAGCTGGAACACGCCGAACAACAGCCTGACGGTGGGCCTCTTGGCCTTTGACACCCGCATCGGACCGAACGGCAGCCCGGCCACCGCGCGCTTCGTCACCGATGTGCGCACGCACGCCCGCCGCATGGACATTGTGGCCTTGGACCCCGCTGGCAAGGTGGTCGGCGCCTACACCGAGAACGGCGTGCGTGAGTACTCCACCTGGGGCGACGGTAACTCCACCTTCCACAACAACTCGACGTCCATCTATCTGAACAACGAGTACAAGGTGAACGAGCGCCTGCGTCTGGATGCCGGCTTGCGCATGGAGCATTACAAATACCGCGAGCAGCGCAGCGGCTACAACGAATACACCGCCATCCCCGGCGCCTTCAAGCCCGGTTGCGATGTTGAGACCCTCGGTGACGCCGCCTGCGATGTGGACAACATCATCGCCAACAACCGCTGGGCCTATCCGACCAATGGCCAGACCACCAGCATCCGCAATGACTGGCGTGAGCCGTCTTGGACCGTTGGCGGCAACTACCTGTTGAATGACAAGATGGCCGTCTATGGCCGCTATGCCAAGAGCTACCAGGCCACCGGCGAATTGCCGGTCACCCGCATCCAGTTCGCCGAGGCCGGCCTGCGCTACCAAACGCGGGGCTTCACCGGCACCTTCACCTATTACAAGGCTGACTTCCAAGGCGACCCGAACGGCGCTGAAGTGGGCAATTCTCAGGTGGAAATGCTGCAAGGCGTGAAGTCGAATGGCCTGGAGTTCGAGATGAACTGGCGGCCCTTGAACTGGTTGCAGCTGAACGCGGTGGGCGTGGTGCAGCGCTCGCGCTTCAGCGTCAATGACTTGCGCGTGCTGCGCGGCTCGGGCCAGGAGCTGGAAGACCTGCGCAAAGAAGCCACCAGCTGGAACGGCAACCGCCCGGAGCGTACGCCTGAGCAGAACTACACCATCGCGCCGACGGTCTATTTCAATGACAACAAGGGCGAGCTGACCGTGGGCTACCACTATATGGGCATGCGCTATGCCGATGTGTCCAACTCGGTCAAGCTGCCGGCCTACCAGACCTGGAGCATGAGTCTGCGCTACGAGCTCACGCCCAAGCTCTCGCTGAACGCCAGCGTGCAAAACATCACCAACACCATCGGTCTGACCGAAGGCAACCCGCGCTCCGGCTTTGTGCAAGCGCCGGGCGGCAGTGACTACTACTATGCACGACCGATCTTGGGCCGCAACGCCCAGTTGTCACTGACCATGGCTTTTTGATACGAGGAGACAAGCATGACAACACAGCAACACGAGAGTTCGATCTGGTCCCACCATGTCGAGGCGCCGGGTGCGCCTGCGGGCTTCACCGTGCGCACCTGCGTACCCGCCAATCCCGACGGTGTCGAGGTGATGCTGGAGCGCTGGCAAGCCGGCAGCAGCGAGCCGCCGCACAGCCACCCGGGGAATGACATGACGGTGGTGGTGCAAGGGCAGATGCGCATCCAGTTTTTCACCCGTGATGCGGCCGGCGCCTTGCATGCCGATGGCCCGCCGCAGACCTTGAGCGAAGGGCAGACCGGCTATGTGGCCGCCGGCCGCATCCACGATGCCCAGTACCTGCAAGACTGCAAGCTGGTCTATGTGCATGAGCGGGCCTTTGGCTTCAAGGCAGAGGGCTGAGACGGGGGCAGGGGAGCGGCATTGCCTTAGGACGCCGCTTCCCGGTGCCGGCCCTTGCAACGATTGAAGCCTCTTGGTTGTGGGTCTCCGGGCCATCAAGGATTTACCCTAGTTGGTAAATATATTGATGGCATTTGATTTGGATATTTGAGTTAATGCGGCGGGGCTTTACGGGCTCCGATGCAGGGACTCTTGTTCAATTCTGAGGAGAATTTGATGCACACAGAGCTTCTTCAGCCAAGCCGTTTGCGCCTTGGCGCACGCTTGGCACTTGGGGCGATCGCCCTGGTCGCTACCTCTTGGGGCTGGGCAGGCCCGTCTTCACCGGACTCAGCGGCCGAGGCCTCGCAAAGCCGACCAGTTGGCGGCGCAGCCGATCTGGCGGCCTTGCCGGCGGCCGATACGGCCAGTCGAATGCAGGGCGAGCATGTGGCCAGACAGGGCACGCACCCGAGCCTGCTGCGCGCGAGCCGACCCCGAGACCCGGCCTTGTACCGCTTGCGCATTGGTGAGTTGCCCGACAGCCCGACCCCGCCCAGCAAGGCCAGTCGCTCAACGCTGCAGCCCTCGGCCAATCAGAGTGCCATGGCCGGCAGCACCAACTGCAGCGGCGCCGACTTTGTCGGCCGCTCCGGTACCGCGCTGATCAGCTTCATCGACGCAGCGGCCTTGCGTGGCTGCATGTACAGCCTCTACGCCGGCTCGGTGAGTCAGTACCGCAGCGTCTTCAGCGATGCCAACATCATCACCGTCGCCAATGAGTTGCAACGCCGCGCGGTGAGCTACCCGGGCAATGACAGCACCGGTGTGGGCAATCTGCTGCAGTTTCTGCGCGGCGCCGGCTACTGGTACTTCTTGACGGTCGATGGTGACCCCAGCAACAACATTCCGCCCGGCAGTGCCGCGATGCTGAATGCGGCTCGCAGTGCCTTGTTGCAGTTGGTCGCTTCGCCGCGCTTCTTGGACCCGACCGAGGCCAACACCATCATCGCCACCGAGGTTTACAAGCTGGCACCCTCGGGCTTTTCTGCGGCCTTGGCCCCCAGTGCCAAACAGTGGCTGGATCAGGCGACGGTGGCAACGGCCAATGTGGGTTACTCCACGGCCGACATCATCACGCAAGCGATGAATGTGTTTTTCTACGGCAGCTTCCAAGCCAGTTTCAAGACGGCCGTGGCCAACGATCCGCAGTACGCTCGCGCGCTTGATGCGTTCATGACGCGCAACAGCGCCATGATTGGCACGGCCAATGCCTATCACCTGGAGAACGCCATCGGCGAAATGATTCGCTTTGCCGCGCTGCCGGCGCTGACGATGCAGGTCCGGAATTTGGCCGTCAATCAGCTGCCCAAGTACCCCTACACCAACGACAACACCATCGGGGTCTGGATGCGGGCCGCCACCGTGGTGGACGCGGTGGACAAGGCCAATTGCAATGCCTACGGCACCTGCGATGGCCAAAGCAAGATCGCGCAACAAAAACTGCCGATCAACTTCGCTTGTGGCACGCACTACAAGATTCGCGCACAGGCCATGACCACCCAGCAACTGCAAGACACCTGCACCAGCATCAGCAATCAGACCAGCTACTTCCACACCTTGATGGGCAGCAACCCGGCCAGCCCGGTGGCAAACGACAACAACAGCAGCCTGGAGTTGGTGGTGTTCAACAGTTCCAACGACTACAAGCGCTTCTCGGGCTTTCTGTTCGGCAACAACAGCGACAACGGCGGCATCTACTTGGAGGGCGACCCCGCGCAGCCGGGCAACCAAGCACGCTTTATTGCTTATCGCGCCGAATGGCTCGGGTCGTTTGAGATCTGGAACCTGAATCACGAGTTCACCCATTACCTGGATGGGCGCTTCAATATGGCGGGCAGCTTCGGCAACTACCCCTTGTCTGTCGGCGGCAGCGGCAGCGTGCGCAACTCTGCGGTTTGGTGGATAGAAGGGGTGGCCGAGTATGTGTCTCACTCGTTCCGCCGCGCTTACTACGCCGATGCCACCTCGCGTGCCCAGACCGCGCCCTTGGGTTTGGGTGAGTTGTTCAAGAACACCTACAACAGCGGCCAGACCCGGGTTTACAACTGGGGCTATCTGGCCACGCGCTACATGCTGGAGCGCCAGCCGAGCCAGGTGAACAGCCTGCTGAGCCGGATGCGCAGCGGCGACTATGCCGGCTACAGCCAGCAGATGGACACGCTCGGTAGCAGCCTGGACAGCGGCTTCTCGGCTTGGTTGACCCAATGCGTCAGCGGCGGCGATGTCAGTTCCAGTAATTGCCTGAGCCAAAGAGCCGGGACCTTGCCTTTGTTGACTCCGTCCGTGCTGGGCGTTTGCAATTTCTCAGGCGCAAACACGCTGGGCAATGGCTGCAGCAAGAGCATCAGCGGCAGTGCCAGCCAGTCCTTCTCGTTGAGTGCCAGCACCTGGAGCACGGTCTACTTCCAACTCAGCGGGGTGAACGGCCCGGTCGACATTTACGCCAAAACGACCGGCACCCCGACGGAGACCGACTTCCAGTACAAGGCCTCCAGCACCGGCGGCAAAGATGTCCTGCTGGAAGTACCCACAGGTGGCCAATCTTGGATTTACGTTTTGGTCGTGCCGCGCAGTGGCTTTACATCGGCCACCTTGCGCGGCATGTACAGCAAGCTGCCCTTCGGCAGCGCCGGTGGTGGCGGCAGCGACTGGACCACCGGCCCGGCGTGTAGCTCCAGCAATGCCGCTGAGTTGAACGCCAATGGCTGCGTTCGCTCCGGCCTGGCGGGCAGCAGCGGCTCGGATGGCTGGATGTATGTGTTTGTGCCGGCCGGTAAGACCAGCGTCACCGTGCGCAGCGCCAAAGGCAGCGGCAACGCCGACCTGTATGTGAAGGCCGATGGCTGGCCCAGCACCAGCAGCTATGGTTGCCGCTCCATCAGCGCGGACAACACCGACAGCTGCACCTTGACGGGCTTGGCCGGCAACGCCTGGGTCTATATCAATCGACGCGGCAGCAGCGCCTACAGCGGCTTGTCCATCAGCGCGGTGGTCAACTGAGGCCCGGGTGATCGGGGCGTGTCGACCTCGCCCAACAGGCGCCGCGCGGGCGGCGCCTGTGTAGGGTTGGAGACAGCAAAAAAATGATCATGAAAGCTTGGTTCCAGCCCGCCCGGCGCCAGCCGAGAGGCGGCGTCTTGTCGCGGGGAATTGGGGCTGTCTTGCTGGCGGGCTTGTTGGGCGCGTGTAGCAGCGCGCCGCAAGCACCACCGACGGCTGAGCCCGATGTGGCGATCTTCGTGGCGCGCCTGGACTTGGCCTCGGGCCAGTTGGGCGCACCGCTCAACATCACACCGGGCAAGGGCAGCAACTTCCAACCCGCCTTTCTGCGCGATGGCAGCGGGCTGCTCTACGTCTCGCAACGCAGCGGCACGCCCAATATTTATCGCCATGACTTTGCCAGCGGGCAGACCCGCGCGCTCACGCAAACGACCGAGAGTCTGTATTCCCCGACGCCCTTGGCCGACGGGCGTGGCTTCTCGGCCATACGGGTGCAAAGCCCGGATCCCTTTTATGGGGCCGAATCGAAGGCGCCGCCGGTGTGGCGCTTTGGCTGGGACGGCCAGCCGCTCAAAGCCCTCACGCCGACGCTTCGCGTGGGCTATCACGCTTGGATCAATGCGCAGCAGATGGCGCTCTTCCTGGTGGACGAGCAAGCCGAGCGCAATGCCCATCGGCTGGTGCTGGAAGATCGCTTGAGCGGCCGACAAGTGCTGCTCAGCGAGAAGCCCGGCAGCGGTTTTTCGCGCATGCCGCAGGGCGATCAAGTCAGCTTCATCGACAAGCAAGATCCGCAGCGCTGGGTCTTGATGGCCAGGGGCCTGCAGGACGCACAACCTCAGCCACTGATCGACTTGCCGCTGCCGCCGGCCGGCGAAGGCGAGGCCAGCCGCAGCCACTATTTTGTTTGGCTGCCCGATGGCTCGCTGTTGTTGCCGCAAGGTGGGCGCCTTCTGCGTTGGGATGGCCGGCCCGGCACCGATTTCAAGCCCTTTGCCGACCTGCGCCATTTAGGCGGGGTGATCAAGAACTTGGCGCTCAGCCCGGATGGTGCTCGGCTGGCGTTTTCGCTTCGGCTTGAAGAAAAGCCACCAGCGCCTTGAAGCGAGGTTGCTCGGCCGTGGCCGGCGAGGCGATCAGCCAATACGCGCCATCGGCTTCGATGCTGCATTCAAACGGACGGATCAGACGGCCGCTGCGCAGGTCATCGGCCACCAGAGCCAGACGGCCCAAGGCCACGCCGCGGCCGCTCATGGCGGCCATCAGCAAGGCATTGCTGTCGTCAATGACGGGGCCATGCTGCACCTGCGCGTCGGCCACGCCTGCGGCCAGCATCCAGCGCTGCCAGTCTTCAATACTGTCCTCATGCAGCAAGGGGTAATGGCGCAGGGCGTCTGGTGTGCTCAAGGGCGCATCGGGCCGCGCCAAGCCAGGGGCACACACCGGGCTCAAGGTGGTGCCGAAGAGGCGCTGAGCCCAAAGACGGCCCGGCTTTTCTGGCTTGCTGTTGGTCCAGATGATGGCGGCGTCTGCCGCGCCTCGGGCCAGAGCATCGCCTTGCGCGGTGTGGTGCAGATGCAGCTCGATGTCGGGGTGCGCATCCCAGAACATGGGCAGGCGCGGCATCAGCCAGCGGCTGGAGAAAGAAGGCGTCACCGCCAGCTGCAAACTGCTGCTGCCTTGACGTTTCAGTTCATTGAGCACCGATTCGATCTGATCAAAACTGCTGGACAAGACCGCCAGCAAGCGCGCGCCCGCCGGGCTCAAATTGACTTGCCGAGGACGCCGCTCAAAGAGCTGAAGAGCCAGCGCTTCTTCCAAGGCTCGCACCTGATGGCTGACCGCCGCCTGCGTCACGCATAACTCCTCAGCCGCGCGGGTGAAGGACAAATGCCGGGCGGCCGATTCAAAAAATCGCAGGCCATTGTGATGATGGGCAAGATTGCGGCGCATGGGCGGGCATGCTAATCGATCAACTCGGGTCGAGCTCGCAGCAGCCCGAGTCCGCACCCTTGGCGTCTTGATGACCCCACTGTTTGTCTGCGCCCGCCCTTGAGCGGCGATGCGGCCGAACAATTGGGCGCGACAATCCAACCATCTATTGCTGACGACCTCGATTGACCACTCGCATGCACACCCTTGCCCAATTGCGCGCCGGCGAACTGGCAGGCATTCGCCGCCTGGACTTGAATTGCGCCCTGACCGAACTGCCGTCCGAGGTGTTTGATCTGGCGGACAGCCTGGAGGTGCTGAACCTGTCGGGCAATCGCTTGACCGATCTGCCGGAGGACCTGCCGCGACTGCACAAGCTCAAGGTGCTGTTCTGCTCAGACAACCATTTCAGCCGGGTGCCCGAGGTGGTGGGGACCTGCCCCTCGCTCAGCATGGTGGGCTTCAAGGCGAATCAGCTGACCGAGCTGCCGGCCGCGGCCTTGCCCGCGCAACTGCGCTGGCTGATCTTGACAGGCAACCAGTTGGAGCAGCTGCCCGCCGCCTTGGGCGAGCGGCCGCAGTTGCAAAAGCTGGCCCTGGCCGGCAATCGGCTGAGCAGCTTGCCGGATTCGATGCAGCAGTGCCAGCAGCTGGGCCTGCTGCGCATCTCGGCCAATCGTTTTGAGCGCATGCCGCCTTGGCTGCTGCAGATGCCGCAACTGGCCTGGCTGGCCATGGGCGGCAACCCCTGGGGGGCGGCGCGTGAGTCGGCCGTGCTGGATGTGGCTGATCTGCCCGAGTTTCCTTGGGAGCGGCTCTTGGTGAGCGATGTGTTGGGGCAGGGGGCTTCGGGCGTGATTTATGCGGCCCAAGACCCCAAGGCTGCGCCTGAGTTGCGAGAGCTGGCACTCAAGGTCTTCAAGGGTGAAGTCACCAGCGACGGCTGGCCGCACAGCGAGTGGGCGGCCAGTTTGGCGGCGGGCTTGCATCCGCATCTGATCTCGGCCTGCGGTCGCTTGACGCAGCACCCGATGGGCGCCGAAGGGCTGGTGATGCCGCGCATCGGGCCGGACTTCAGCACCTTGGCGGGCCCGCCCAGCTTGAGCAGCTGCACCCGCGATGTCTATGCGCCCGAGATCCGCTTCACGGCCGAGCAACTGTGGCGCATGGCCCAAGGTGTGGTGGATGCGGCCTGGTATTTGCACGGCCGGGGCATCTCGCACGGCGACCTCTATGCCCACAACCTGATGTGGAATGGCCGTGGCGAAGTCTGGCTGGGTGACTTTGGAGCCGCCACGCTCTTGCCCGAAAACCTGAGTCGCGCCGAGCGCGAGGCGATCGAGCGCCTCGAGATCTTGGCCTTTGGGCATTTGCTGGAAGAGTGGCTGGCTCGTTGCGATGAAACTTCTGCGCAGCCAATGGTGCTGCTGCAGGGCCTGCAGCAAGCCTGTACTCAAGCCGATGTGAGCGCCCGGCCCTTGTTTGCCGATCTGGCGCGGGCTTTGCGCGTTTGAGCCTCAGCCGCCGCGCATCAATCGTTCAAACCTCGCGAACGTAGGGGTTGCTGCGCCGCTCGCGGCCGAAGCTGCTTTCTGGGCCATGGCCGGGGATGAACACGGTGTCATCCCCCATGGGCCAGAGGCGCTGCTGGATCGAGGCGATCAAATCGTCATGGTTGCCGCCCGGAAAGTCGGTGCGGCCGATGCTGCCCGCGAACAGCACATCGCCGACAAAGGCGCGCTGAATACTGGGCGAGTGAAACACCACATGGCCGGGCGTGTGGCCGGGGCAATGGCGCACATTCAGGGTTTCATGGCCGATGCTGACGGTATCGCCATCGGCCAGCCAGCGCGTGGGCGTGAAGGGCAGCGCCGGCGGAAAGCCAAACATCTGGCTTTGCTGAGCCAGGCCATCGATCCAGAACTGGTCGCCCGGATGCGGGCCGATGATGGGCAACTGCAGCTCTTTAGCCAACTGCCCGGTGCCGCCGGCGTGGTCGATATGGGCATGGGTCAGCCAAATCGCTTTCAGCGTGAGCCCCAGGTCTTGCACGACTTGTTTCAAGCGCGGCAGATCGCCGCCCGGGTCAATCACGGCGGCGTCCATCGTGGCATCGCACCAGACGATCGAACAGTTTTGCGCAAAGGCGGTGACGGGAACGGTTTGGTAGCGCAGGGTCATGATGGGCCGTTGCTTGCTGGGCGTGAGGTCAAAAAAAGGTGTGCCGTTATTTATTTTATGTCCATGAAATAAAGCAATTCCTGTCCTCTCCGCGATAAGTGGCGGGGGTTGTCAAAAATGCATTTAAATCAAAATATGGCCTAAAGCAAAAAATAAACAATATCTTGTCAAAGTTAATTTTGCAAAAAAATTCCGTAGCGCCGACATCGCTCGGGTTCCTCCCAAAGTTTCTTGTGGGAAGGATAGGTAGACTTCCTGATGTGATTCAGCTTGCCAGGATGAAAATGCGGAGAAATCCCCTTGGGGGGAGTTCTAAGGTTAAGTGTAAATCAAAGCTCCGCAAAATCTACGGGACTCAGGCTAAGCCAGACATTCGGTATTTTTAGTCAGGCTTGCTTTCCGTTGACGGACTTCGCATCCGCTTGTCGAGCTGAGACATGATCCAGTCAAGCTCTCCGCCGGTCACGTCCCATGCCTTGCCTTCCGCACTTGTACGAACGCGAGCGAGTAGCTCTTCCAGGCGTAGAGCGGGCTGCTCAGCAATTTTCCGGTTGCAGTACCTGATGAGTTGTTCGACCAAGTCGTTGCAGTTGTCGAACCTTTCGATCAATTCCGCATCGGACCAACCCGTGAGGTATTTGCCGTCGACAAGTCTGACGAGCAACTTTGCTTGGTAGCCGCTGACGGAGCCTGCATCTGGGGCGCGGGGGAAGTCGGTCGGAATCATGTGTCTGATATCTTATGAGTTAAGTATCAGTATCTTTACATCGATTACTATTGTTGTCAGCAGTATTTTTTGGCCAATATATGCTTAATTGATCAGCCCATAGATTACTGGAGGCCGTTTGGCTTAAGTGGGTGAGGAAACAGCCCGTTAAAGCTAGTCAAAGTTTTCAGTCAACTCTGCGACCACGAAATGGGCCGAAGTCCTCTGTTCCAGGGACAGCGTTTTCAAGCGTTGCCAACATTTCATCCTTAGACGGGTCGGTCATGCGCTCGAAGTTAGAGGCTGCGCAATCTTTCGTTGCAGCCATTGCAGCACGGTCAAGGTTGAATGCCGAAACTAACGGCGTAGGCGCTAGCATCCGCTCAATCAGCTGCAACTCAATAATGCGCTTTCCGGGATCACTCGACAGCAGGTCGTCCCAAGCGGTGCCCCTGTCGGTGTCAAGGTGGTGTTGGCTTGATGCATTCATTTCTCTGCCCAAGTGAAATTTTGCACAGTCTGCCACTCAGCGCAAGGTCTTGCTTTGCGGTGAGGGCTGCTGCAGATGCCGTATGGCAATCTAAAAATTGGCCAACAATTTCAGCACTCCCTCAGCCGGAAGCTCTTGCGGATGATAGTTTGTAAGCGCTCACTAATCCGTTTTCTACAATTCTCTACAATCGACTACAAAGAGGTCCGATTGGCTCTCAGGCCGCTTCGCTGATTTCCGCGAGCGGTTGCTTGGCCACATGGGCTTCTAAGTGTGATGACCACCTGACTGGTTGTGGCACTGACCTGCACATAGAGATTGAAGCCAACGGGCCTGCGGCAGCTGTGTGCCCAAAGCAGCCATTAGCCCTTGCATCAGAGGGTCAGGTCGAGCACACAAGTCGCCGCATTCAGCCGCGACGAGCCTTCCAGCTCATGGGGCAGGCACAACTTCAGGAAGATGCTTCCTGTGCCACCAACAGGCAGTTAATCCGGGCTTGTCCAACCGGCGGTTCAGATCGCGGCAAGCGCGATCTGACCTTATTCGTTAGGCCGTAGCGCAGACGCCGGCGAATCGTTACAGATTTAGCTCTGTTGGCGCCGAGGCGAAATTGAGTGCCTTTGCGCGTCGGTGCCGACAATCTGGTGGGCCATGCAGATGGATCGAAAACCTGCATGGTTGTGGATGCTTTTGTCGCAATAACTGTCAATTGACGTGGCAAAGCGGCATTGAACTTTTGCGGAATTCAAGCCTGGATTGAATGTCAGTCAGGCAATCTGCGACAGAAGTCGTCCGGCAGCGATGAGCCCAAGCCGTCGTCCCTGGTGTGTGAGTTCATGCGCACCCGCGCTAGCTGGGCAGCTCAGACATAGACCTGTCCTGTCATCAAACCCGGGCGGCACAGACCCTCGGTTTGACCGACCAGATGCTGTCGGACGGGCCGAAATAGATGCGTTGTCGGGTCACAAGGGCCAGCCAGGCGAAGCCCAGACCCCCGACCAAGCCCACGGCATCGACACTCAAGCTCGCCGCACTGCCATGCGCCCAGATGCCCAGCCCAGGAAGCAGGCAAGCGAGCAAGCTGGTGGCCGGAATGGCCAGCGTGAAGGCGGCCGCCAAGCACAGCAAATGCATGGCCGCGCGCGCGGCCCCGCGCCAGAAGGTCCAGCCCAGCGCAGCAAAGAACATGCCGTAATAGACCCACTGATGCGCCGCGCCCATGTTTTGCACCTGACCAGGCAGCCATTTGGCGGCAACGATGCTCAGGGAAAGGCCGCAAACGCAGCCCAGGGATACACCCACACTGGCATTGGCCATGATCTGTACATGGCGTTTCTGCAAGACTGGCGCATCGATGCCCGGTGCGCCACGCACAGGCTTGACGCGGCGCGACTCCAGCCACAGCAGATTGCCGCTGTAGAACAGCCAGGCGCCGGCCAGACCCAGCAGGAAATACATCCACTGCACGGCCACACCGCCGAATGCTCCCATGTGCAGCGCGAACAGGCTGTGAATGATCAAGGCCGGCCCATCCTGCTTGCCCGGCATGCGGTCGCTGCCGGTGATCTTGCCGGTGTAGGGGTCCAGGCTGACAAAGCCGCCCCGAGGTCGCGGCATGATGGCTGCTGCGTCTTTGCCCCAGACCCGGACTTCGGCGCCGGCGTCCACGACCCTTCGGTATTGCAGGAAGCTCGGCTCGAAGGAGGGGGAAAACGCCTTGACCTTGTCCACCAGGGCCTGCGGCGACATCATCTGCGCGGGGTCCCGACTGATCGCGGCGTTGGTCGCCACGCGCTCTCTTGGCCCGTTCGTCGGTTTGGCACCGGCGTGTATGGACCAGTCCTGTATCTTGTAGATCGGGTCGTTGTACGCAAACACGACAGCCGTCACGGCAATGACGATGTGAAACGGCAGACTGACCACACCCACCACGTTGTGCGCGTCGATCAACATTCGCTTCAGGTTTTTGCCAATCCGCAGCGCGAACAGATCTTTAGCCAGCGACGGCAGCAGGATCACCACGCCCGAGATCAAAGCCATGGCGTAAAGCGTGGCGAACACGCCCATGACCCAACGGCTCATATCGTTGTCGAAGGGCAGGCCGACAACCCGGTGCAGGTGGTCGATGAAAGATCCCAGGCGATTGCCCTGGAAGCTCTCCACCTGTGCATTGCCTTGCGGGTCAAGGTCGGTGACGTGAGTGATGGGGGCGGAGGCGTTGTCTTCCCGATCACCGGGGCCACGAACCCGCCAGGCCATCCGCGCCGGGATGTGCTCGGCATCGTCTAGATAGACCACAAATCCTTTTGCGGCCGACGGGTTGCTGGCCAAGGTCTGGGTGATCAGGCCTTGGGTATCGGCAAGAGGGGTGAGATGTCGTGCCTGCGTTGGCGGGGCGGCCCAGCGGTTCAGCGGTTCCTTGAAGATGCTCAAAGCTCCCGCATAAAACGCGATGAACAAGACCATCCCGCTGAAGATGCCAACCCAGGTGTGCACCGACTTGTAGATGCGAACGTACTCGGTTTTCATGCTGGTTTCAAATGATCATGCGCATCGCAGCAGATATGAAGCCGAGGTCAGCAAGACAGCCAAGCCCCCCAGCCAAAGCCAAGCCCTCAGTCCGCTTGAAAAGAAGTAGACCGTGCCCAGCACACCCAGCAGGATCGGCGGCACCATCCAGTTCGCCAGTTGACGGCGCGCACTGAAGGGCAAGTCGTTGCTGAGTTGAGAAAACAGGCTGCTGAAGGCCCAGGCCAGAACGCCACCCAGCAACAGGCCGGCGAGGGTTTTGGACAACCAGTCACGTTGAATGGGCGTGGGCTTGTTTTCGGTCATCTCATGCTTTCTTTTTTAGCAGACCCAGCAGCGCGCCCGTGCAAGGCAGCACCACGAAGCACAGCATTAGCGTCGTGTAAAGCATCAGCGTGGCCGTCAGAGCTTGCCGGCCCTGAGCAAGGCTGAGCCAGGCGATCACGCACAGGGCCAGGCCGCCGGCCCGCGCCGGCAGAGGGGGCACAGGCTCGGCCCGCCACCGCTGGTTGGGCGATGCCAGATAAATGGCCAGGCAAGCACCAAAGGCCAGTGCCAGCCCGATCAAGGTGCTCGTCCATGGCGTGTTGACGGCTGTAGCGCCCATCTTGTTGGCTCTAGGAATCAAAAGTACATGCTGACTGATGCCGAAACCACCCGGCCTTGACCCAGGTTCGCGACCGGTCGGGTATCTCGGAAAGAGCTTGAGTAGTAGTGGCGGTCCAAGGCATTGCTGACGTTCAGCCTGGCAATCAGGTCTTGCCCCGCAATCCGCATGAGGTAACGCGCTCCGAAGTCGAGTACGGTCCCGCCGGGCAAGGTCAGGGTATTGGCGGAGTCCAGGAACTGGCTGCTGGTGGTGTTGACCTGGCCCGTGAGAGTCAGGCCAGGCAGCCACGAGGCATCCCATTCAGCACCGAGATTGGCCTGCCATTGAGGGACACCGACCGCGTCATTGCCGTCATACGCCCCGTCTTTGGTGAGGGTCTGCACGCCCTGGGTGTAGGCAATACCGCCCAGCAGGCGGGTATTGGCGGTCACCAATCCGAAGGCGTTCCATTCCAGGCCGCGCACGCGCTTTTCTCCATTGATCGTGGCGATCAGATTGGGCGCCGTGCCTGCGGAGATCAGCATGGGCTGAGCAATCTGGAACAGGCTAACAGTGTGGGCGAAGCTGCCCAAATTCCACTTGACGCCGAGCTCGTGCTGTTGGGTCTTGTAGGGCGCGAAAGTAAAGTCTTGTGCGTAGCCGGCAATCTTTGTCACCGATTCGCCTTGGCTCAAACCTTTCACATGGTTGGCAAACAGCGACAGGTCATCCCCCCAAGGCTTCACCACCATGCCCACAGACGGCGCCCATGTGCTCTTGTCGTAAGCCGCACTGACGGCACCGGTCGCGCTGAAGTTGGTGGTCTTGATGCGCTGCTGGCGAATTGCCAGCGTCAGCCGCAACTTGTCGTCCCAAGCGTACAGTGTGTCGGCCAGCGTCATGCCCGACCATGTGCTCTCCGCAGTCTTGGGCGCGGATGTAGGAACGGCCGGCATGGCGGCGTAGGCCGGGTTGTAGATGTTCGTGCTGGCAATGGCCTTGGTTGCGGAGGCCGACTTGGTCTCGTTTTGCAGCCCCGACGCTTGCAGCACCACTTCATGCAGCACCGACCCCGTGGCAAAGCGCCCGCGCAGGCCCGCTTCTGCGGTCCGGTTGGTCTGATACCCCAAATTTGCCCCTGTGGTCGTGGTCGTGCTCGTGCCCTTGGCGTTGATGCTGTTCACGATTGAACCACCCGTGAAGCCCGAGTTCTCGGACTTCGAGATGCCGACGGCGGCAAACGCCGAGAGGTTAGGACGGAGCTCGTACTCGACCCTGCCTATCGCGGCCTTGGATTCCAATTCACCGTTGGCGCTTGGAAACTGATTGATGGACGGGTCGGGGGCGGCCGGAATCATCCCCTTGGTCGCGAACCAGAACATCGCGCCCACGCCACCGCTTACCTTTTCCTTGGTGCTGTACGCGTCGAGCGAAGCCTTCAGGGCCCTGCCGCGGTAGTCCAGCGCAACGGACAAGAATTCGCGCCGGTTGTCCTGGCCTTGCAGCGTTGTTTCGCCATCGGCAAATCGGCCGTTGATGCGCAAACCAAGCGCCTTGTCCTCACCGAAACGGCGGCCGATGTCCAGGCTGGTGCCCAACTGACTGGCGCTGCGAGCGTCAACGGTCAGACGGGTGAGCGCTTCGTTGCCAGCACGTTTTGGCACCATATTGATGACGCCGCCGACCGCACCACTGGGGGCCATGCCGGTGAACAGCACGCCGGGGCCTTTCAGCAGTTCCACGCGCTCGAACATTTCGACGGTGCTGTTGCTGTTCCCGCTCACGCCGAACAGGCCATCGATGGCAAAGTCGCCACGGTTGACCGTGAATCCACGGACCCGGAAGTTCTCGTACTGGTGCCCGGCGGTGACCGCGTTGCGCACCGATGGATCACTGGTCAATACATCGGCAACCGTGCGTGCCTGCCGATTTTCCATCAGCTCGGCGGTGTAGCTCGTTATGTTGAAGGGGATGTCCATCACATTCTGGTTGCCCAGCACACCCAGCCGAGCGCCTGCGGCGACCTGGCCGCCGGCAAAGACCGCAGGCAGATCGCCAGGGCGTTCGGCCTTGGCGACCGCGCGCACGATTGGCAAGGCCGTCTCAGCGCTTTCGGCCGTGGGCAGCTCTCTCACGATCACGAAAGCGCCATCCACTGCGCCTGCAAGCCCATTGCCTGCAAGCAGCCGATCCAGTGCCTGGCGCACCGTCAATTGACCCACCACCGCCGGTGCCTGCTTTCCCGCCACTGATACCGCCGGAAAAGTCATCTGCAGGTTGGCCTGACGCGCCAGCTCGTTCAGTGCCGGGCCCAGTGCTTGCGCCGGAATGTTGATGGATATCGGTGCGGCTGCCGCAGTTGCTGCGCTGCTCTGGGCAAGCGCCGGCGGTGCATGGCCGGCGGTTAGCGCAATGGCCACGGCGGTCGCCACGGCCAGGGGAGTTGGGGTGAAGCGCTGGTGCAGCGGCATCGGTCGCATGAGTCGAGAATCCTAGTTCAGTGGGTGAATTGCTGGGCCGGCGCACCATGCGCCAGACCCTCCTACTGATACAGACGCAGCAGCCCTGCGTGATCCTCACGTTGCGAATGAGAATTCTTCAAGAAATTCTTTGCAGTCGACCCGCCTCATTGCGCCACCACTTCCGTGACCTCGCCATGGCGCACCAGACGTACCGGCAGCACCTGAGGCAGGGCTTCGGCAAACCGATGCCACTGTTCAAGGCTGAAGCTGCCGCCCACAGGCAAGGCAGCCAAGGCGGGGTCGCGCAGCATGAGGCCGGTGCGGCCGTAGCGCTCGAACTCGGCAATCGCCTGGGCCAGCGGGACCTGGTCGAAGCTCAACCGCCCCTCACGCCAGGGGGCTATGGCCTTGCCGGCCAGCGTAGTCACCGGGCCGATGCGGCCCTGGGCGTCGGCCACCACGGTCTGGCCGGCGCTCAGTTCCACGGCTTGGTCCGGCGGAGCGTCGATGAAGGCGGCCCGGACTTGTGCGGCAGCGCTGTCTTTGGCGCCAGGCTGCAGCCTGTCCAGGCGCACCCTGCCTTCTTCCACGGCCACCACGGTGTGGCCCGCGTCCAACCCGGTGGCGGTGTGCCTTACCGAGAAGCGGGTCCCGATGACCGTGACGCGCAGTTCACCGACGTAAACGTAGAAGGGACGCAGCGAGTCGCGGTGCACCGCGAACATGGCCTGGCCGCTATGTAGGTGCACCTCCCGCCGGTCTCGGTAGAGTCTCACATGGGTCTGGGTTGCGGTGTCCAGTTGCAGTGTGCTTGCCGGGGCCACAGCATGGATGGCGCTGTCGGGGAGGGTTGCGCTGAGTTGCTGGCCGCGCGCGGTGGCGAAGGCCTGCTCGAACACCGCTTGACTCTGCCAATGGCTCCAGCCCAGCCAAATACAACCCACCAAGGAGAAAGCGAAGGCGGCTGCTGCGGTCTGGGCCGCCAGTGGGCGCAGCAAACTTGGTAAGCCGTGCTGGCCGGACAGGGCGGCGCCCTGGGCTGTGGCGTCTGGCTCTTCAAGCCCGGCGCGGAACTGGGCCGTTTCGTCGTCGGACAGCTGCTGCACCGCGCCAAAGGTGGCGTCCATGGCTTCAAAAGCCTGGGCGTGGCGCGGGTCGGCGTCCAGCCAAGCTTTCAGCTCGGCTTCGCCAGCAGGGCTCAGCTCGCTGCGCTTGCGCGTCACCCAGGTCGCCGCCGCGATATCCAGCGGATCCTGTTCTTGCGCAAAGACCTCGAATTCGCGTTCATCGGCATCTAGCTCAGCCGGCTGGCCCGAATTGGTGCGCGCCGCTTGATCCTGGGCAGTAGTCCGGCCGCATTCAAGGCGCGTATCGTTCGGGATTTGAGGCATGGCGGTGCGGGAAAGGGCTTGCTCTTGTTAATGTTGACGCATGGGTGTGCGCGAAACCTCACCCCCGGTTGGCGCCCATGGGTAGAACGCCGGTGTCGCGTTGGGCTAGCTCGGCTCGGGCCGTTCTTCGGGCCTGCCCGGGGCCAGCCCGCCTTCGCCGCGAAGGCGGCGCTGGCACAGCTTGCAGGCCAGCATGGCGCGCACGATGTGCTTTTCCACCATGCTGACCGAGATACTCATGTGCTGGGCGATGCGGGCGTGGCTGTATTCGTCGAACACATGCAGGACAAAGGCTTCACGACAGCGGGCGGGCAGGGCCTCGATGGTGGCCACGTAGGCGCGGATCACTTGCTGCGAGGCCAGCATCTCTTCGGGTTGCAGTTGCAGTGGTGCGGGCGGGTGCTGGTCTTCGGGCAAGGCAGCCAGGTCCTCGTGGCGGCGCACTTCCTTGCGCCGATGCTGGTCGATGACGAGGTTGCGGGCGATGCGGTAGAGCAGGGCCCGCATGTCCAGCACCGCCAGGCCGCTGGATTGTGCAGCGAGCACGCGCACATAGCTTTCCTGCGCAAGGTCGGCCGCGGTGTCCCGGTCATTGACTTGGCGCGAGAGGAAGTTCAGCAATTCGCGGTGATAGCGCTCCAGCATGTGCAGACCCGGGAGAGAACAAAGAGACGTCAAGGCCGCGCATGGAGACCGGCAGTTGGTCCGTCAGTATGTAGAAATACGAATGCTTCGCATTATCCTCGAAACTCCGCTTACCGCGACAGGCCAATATCGATCCTGTTGCGTGACTGACCTCAATCAGTCGAGCCAGAGCTCGTCGGAATACAAGTAGCCTGGAAGCGAATGCAACCAGAGGGCTGCTGTCAAAACATCGCTAATCGGGTACCTTCACTGACAGCCTCGCCAAGCTCACTGGCGATGAGCAAAAGGCGGCCAAGACCACTGCGTTCGACCTGCAGCTGAATCCGGCTCACCCGAGCATGAGCCTGCACAGGATCGAGCAGTCGAAGGACAAAAACTTCTGGTCCGCCAGGGTAAGCAGCGACATCCGTCTCATCGTGCATAGGACAGCCACCAGCTTCCTGCTCTGCTATGTCGACCATCACGACAAGGCCTACCAATGGGCTAAGCGTCGAAAACTCGAAGTCCACCCCAAGACTGGTGCAGCGCAGTGGGTCGAAATTCGCGAGCGAGTAGAGGAGTACGTCGTTCCGCATGCCGGCCCAGTCGGGGCGGCGTCTGATCCTGCGGAGGCGATGGTTGCTGCTTCAGCATCAGTGCAGCCCCCAAAGCAGAAGCCACTTCTGTTTGCTGGGAAGGCCGATGAGGACTTGCTGAGCTACGGTGTGCCGCCTGAATGGTTGGCTGACGTTCGCTCGGCAGACGAAGATACCTTGCTGGAGCTTGCGGACCACCTTCCGGCTGAGGCTGCGGAGGCGCTGCTCGAACTGGCAATGGGCGGCATACCGAAGCCGGTATTGGCGACTCAGCCCGGTGCCGACCCATTCAGCCACCCGGACGCACAGCGCCGATTCAGGGTGATGAAGGACGTGGACGAGCTGGAACGCGCACTGAACTCGCCCTGGGAGAAATGGACCGTGTTTCTACACCCCGCGCAGCGGCAGTGGGTCGAGCGTGATTACTCAGGTCCAGCCCGTGTTTCAGGTTCTGCTGGAACTGGCAAGACCATTGTTGCTCTGCATCGGGCCGTCTACTTGGCTCGCCAGAACCAGGACAGCCGAGTACTGCTAGCGACATTTTCCGAGACCCTGGCGAGCGCGCTTGGTACCAAGCTGCAGAACCTGATCAGCAATCAGCCCAGGCTTGCCGAGCGTCTTGAGATTCATTCGATGGCGGCCATCGGCAAGCGGCTGTACATGGCTTATTGGGGCAAGCCGAAGCTGGCAACGCAGTCGGAGACCAGCCGGCTTTTGCTCGAAGCAGCGAAACCGGACCCTAGCCTGAAGTTCAGTCCCCGGTTCATGCTGGGCGAATGGAATGATCTCGTCGACGCTTGGCAGCTGAAGACCTGGGATGCATATAGGGACGTCAAGCGGCTTGGGCGCAAGACTAGGCTTTCTGAGGCGCAACGTCTCGCGCTGTGGGCTGTTTTCGACCGCTTGCAAGCTGCTTTGGCGCGCGGCGGTCTGATCACGCACGCTGAGATGTTCACGCGATTGGCTGAAAAGACCGCGACGCTGCGACAACCGGCCTTTGACTTTGTTGTCGTGGATGAAGCCCAGGACGTGAGCGTCGCGCAGCTCAAGTTCCTGGCTGCCATCGGTGCCAGCCAAGGGCAGGTCCGTCCAAACAGTTTGTTCTTTGCCGGAGACTTGGGGCAGCGAATATTCCAGCAGCCTTTCTCGTGGAAGTCGCTTGGCGTTGATATTCGCGGACGGTCTCGGACGCTGCACATCAACTATCGAACCTCCCATCAAATCAGAGCCCAGGCCGATCAACTTTTGGGGCCTGATGTCTCCGATGTTGATGGCAATACCGAAGATCGGCGCGGCACGGTGTCGGTCTTCAATGGCCCGGCGCCAGAAGTTCGATCATTCAAATCCGATGCGGACGAATGTAAGGCCGTCACCGCCTGGCTTCTTGAGCGCGTTAAAGACGGCCTCGCACCCCATGAACTGGGCGTCTTTGTCAGATCCGACGCACAGGTGGCGCGTGCTGTTGCCGCCGTCTCAGCGGCCGGCATCCCGTTCAGCTTGCTCGATGAAAACGTGGATACGGTCAATGGTCAGGCCTGCGTGTGCACGATGCACTTGGCAAAGGGGCTGGAATTTCGAGCCGTTGTGGTGATGGCATGCGATGACGAAGTCATACCCCTGCAGGAGCGCATTGAAGCGGTCACGGATGATGCCGACCTTGAGGACGTCTACAACACGGAGCGGCACCTGCTTTACGTGGCCTGCACGCGAGCCAGGGACCGTCTACTCGTCACCAGTGCCGAGCCCTCGTCAGAGTTTGTTGACGACTTGCGGGGATAAGTACTCTTCGACACGCCCAAATTTCCGGGCATCGACGGCGCTCCTTGCGCACCCTCTTCAGGCGCATGTTGGGAGCCCGTAAGCGGCCTCACTGCGGAGATCAAGCAATGCTGAGTCTGGCTGACGCCAATCCACTCTGACTGAGCGAAGTAGGGTGGTTGCGACCGAAAACGCACACCTTGTGCCATGCACTTCTAATTGCAAATGCCCGTACCACGCTTTGATGAAAAAGCAAAATGTGGCCATTCAGAAAATCAACCATAACGCGGCCAAACGGCCACGTTATGGTTAACGGCACAAAAGGGCTCGCCTGAGCGAGCCCTTTGATTGTGGCGGAAGCTGTGAGATTCGAACTCACGGAGGGGATAAACCCTCGCCGGTTTTCAAGACCGGTGCCTTAAACCGCTCGGCCAAGCTTCCATTAACACTTCATTCACTGTGCCAGCGAAGGATCGCCGGTTTTGCCTGCACTCACATCGCTGCGCGATATGAGTTTCGGCGCAATCGCCGCCGAGGCGTCGATTGAGCAAGACCGGTGCCTTAAACCGCTAGGCCTTGCTTCCAAAAACTTTTTGTGCATTCACGCACGATGCCAGCGCGGCAGCAGGAGCGGGATTCTAACCGGGCTTTTGAGCCTGCTCGCATTTCACCGAAATCAACTCCAGCGCGCGGCCGTTTTCAACCCGGGCAGCGCTGAGTCGGCCACCCCAGACGCAGCCGGTGTCCAGGGCCAGCAAGTCTGGGCGTTGCACCAGGCCCAGGGTGGACCAGTGCCCAAAGGCGATGGGGGTGTCGGCGCTTTGGCGGCCGGCCACTTCGAACCAGGGCATATGGCCGGGGGGGGCGCCGTCGGCGCTGTCCTTGGTCTTCAAGTCCATCTGGCCGCTGGCGTCGACGAAGCGCAAGCGGGTCAGGGCGTTGACGATGCAGCGCAGGCGTGGCAGGCCCCGCAACTCATCCAGCCAGAGCGCCGGTTCATTGCCGTACATCTGCTGCAGGAAATCGCCTAGATCGGGGCCGCGCAACAGGCTTTCGACCTCGGCGGCGAGTTCCAAGGTCTTGGCCCTTGTCCACTGCGGCAAGACCCCCGCATGCACCATCAGCCAACCCTGCTCATAACAAGCCATGCGTTGCTGGCGCAGCCAGTGGAGCAGGGCGCTGCGGTCGGAGGCGTCGAGGATGTCGCTGAGGGTGTCGTTGCGGTGAGCCTTCTTGGCGCCATGGGCCACGGCCAGCAGGTGCAGGTCGTGGTTGCCCAGCAAGCAGGTAGCCGAGCCTTCCAGCGCCATCAGACGCCGCAATGTGGCCAAGGATGTTGGCCCCCGGTTGACCAGGTCGCCGAGCAGATACAGCCGGTCACGCGAGGGTGAGAAATCGATTTTGCTGAGCAAGCGTTCAAACGCGTCGCAGCAGCCTTGCAGGTCACCGATCAGATAGTTCATGCCGGGATTGTGCTGCTTTCATCGTCACGGCCTTCTGCTACTCTTGCGCCTTTCGTCAAACTGCGGCGCAACCCCTGGGGGAAACCCTGGGCTTTGGGATGCGCACCTCATGGATACCGCCTTACTTCTCTTTTTGTTGTTGTTGAACGCCTTCTTCGCCATGTCGGAGATGGCCTTGTCGGCCAGTCGCAAGGCTCGCTTGCAAGTCTTGGTGGAATCCGGTGAGTCGGGGGCGCAAGCCGCCATGGACTTGCATGACAGCCCGACGAAGTTCTTGTCGACGGTTCAGGTCGGCATCACATCGATCGGCCTGCTCAACGGCATCGTTGGCGATGCCGCTTTCTCGGGACCCTTGGCCGAATGGATGGGCCAAGAGTTCGGCTGGGAGGGGCGCTGGGTCAGCATTGCTTCGACAGGCATTGTGGTCATCGTCATCACCATCTTGTCCATCATCTTCGGTGAGTTGGTGCCCAAGCGGATCGGCCAGATCTTCCCCGAGATGGTGGCCCGTCGCGTCGCGCCGGTCATGAACATCTTGTCGGCTGCAACCGGTCCCCTGGTGAAGTTTTTGAGCTTCAGCACCGAAGCCGTCTTGGGTCTGTTCGGCCTGGGTGGACGCCGTGCGCGCGGCGTGACGGAAGAAGAAATTGCCGCCAGCCTGGAAGAAGGCTTGGACGCCGGTGTGATCGAAGAACACGAGCACCAGATGGTGCGCAATGTGTTCCGGCTGGATGAGCGCGAGATCGGCTCGATGATGATCCCGCGCGCCGAGATCGCCTGGTTGGATGTGAACGACAGCGCCGAGCAGGTGCTGGAGGTGGTGAAAGCCCATGGCTACAGCCGCTATCCGGTGTGCCGCGGCAGCTTGGGCGAGGTGATGGGCGTGGTGGCGGCGCAGGCCTTGTTGCAGCGGGCGCTCAGCGGTCAGCCGCTGGCTTTGGCTGAGGACTTGGAGGCCGCGGTGTTTGTGCCCGAGACCCTGTCCGGCATGGAGTTGCTGGAACAGTTCCGGGTGTCTGATGCGCCGTTGGTTTTTGTGGTGGATGAGTACGGCGAGGTGCAGGGAGTGATCTCTGTGCGCGACGTGCTGGAAGCAATCGCGGGCGAGTTCAATGCGCCCGGTGATGGAGATGCCTGGGCGGTGCAACGCGAGGACGGAAGCTGGCTGCTTGACGGCTTGATTCCGGTGCCCGAGCTGAAGGACCGCTTGGAGCTGAAGGAACTGCCCGAAGAGGATCGTGGGCGCTACAACACTCTGGCCGGCATGGTGATGCTGCTGCTGGGGCGCTTGCCGCGCACGTCCGATGTGGTGGAGTGGAATGCTTGGAGATTCGAGGTCGTGGACCTCGATGGCAAGCGTGTGGACAAAGTGCTGGTCAGTCGACTGGCTGTTGACGGAGATAGAGAATGAGTACGACCCCCCCGCTGTATGGCAATCTGGTGCCCTTGGACCGTGAGGCCCACAAGCATCTGCGCCTGAAGACCGAGTTGTCGACGATGGACCGTGTGCAGGGCATGAACTCGCTGTTCCTGGCCGTGGTCGAGTTCGCCGAGGCTTGCAAGGAATATCCGATCGTGTTCGTGCGTGTCGGAGAGCCTCCTGCCGAGGGCGTCAAGCCGACCGTGGCCCCGCTGGCCGTGTTGGGCTTGAAGGCCGGTAGCAATTTGTTCATCAAGGATGGCGCGTGGACCGGCAATTACGTGCCCGCCTACCTGCGCCGTTATCCCTTCGCCATGGCCCGCATTGAAGAGAATTCCGACACCGTGGCCGTTTGCTACGACAGCGAGTGGCCCGGCTTCTCGGTGACCGAAGGCACGTCCTTGTTTGCCGCCGACGGTCAGCCGACCGAGTTCTTGCTGAATGCCAAGACCTTCCTGGAAAGCTTCGAGCAAGAGTCCGAGCGCACCCGCGCTGCGTGCGCCCAGTTGGTCGAGTTGGATCTGCTGCGCGATATGCGCTTCGAAGCTACTCTGAGCAATGGCGAGAAGATTGACGTCGAGGGCTTCTTGGCCGTGGATGAGCAAAAGCTTGCCGAACTGGCCGATGACAAGGTGCTGCAGCTGCACCGCAGCGGCCTGTTGTCTCTGCTGGAGATGCACCGCGTGTCGATGGGCAATATGAATCGTCTGGCCACGCAGCACGCCGCTGCGGCTTGATGAGTACGGCTCCTGTGAAGGAGCCTGCCACATCCTTTTGTGGCGCTTGATTCTAGAGTTATGAATGAATCAAGCCGTGGCGATCCGGCTTTAGGCTGGATCGCTGCTCACCCAGGCAAACCCGCTGCGGGTTTGCGGGAGCAGACAAACTTGTTCGCACCGCTACCATGCCCAGTAAAGAGTCCTGCTGGGTGGTTGAATGTTGGTGATTGAAGGGTTTTTGTCTACACCCGAGATGCATCGGCTGTTCGAGGCGCACTCGGTCGTGCAGGTCATGATGGATTTTGAGGCGGCGCTTGCGCGTGCGCAGGGGCAGGTGGGCGTCATCCCGAGGCCTGCGGCGCAGGCCATTGCTAGTTTGTGCAAGGCCGAGCTGTACGATGTGCCCGCGCTTCTGGCGGCAGGCGCTGCCTCCGGCAATCCCGCCGGAGCCTTGGTTCGAAAACTGGCCGAAACGGTGGCCTTGTTTGATCCCGCCGCTTCTGCCTATGTGCACCTGGGGGCCAGCACCCAAGACCTGATGGACACCGCCATGGTCTTGCTGAGCCGGCGTGCCTTGGCATTGATCGAAGAGGATCTGCTCAGTTTGGTCGGTAGTCTTCTTGAACTGGCTCAAGCTCATCCTCAGACGCCTTTGCTTGCCCGCACCTTGATGCAGGCCACCCATATCAGCAGCTTGCGTTTCCGCCTGCTCGCTTGGAGCCAGCCGCTGCTGCGCAGCGCGCAAGCCTTGCGGCACGCGGCAGACCAGGCCCTGGTCTTGCAACTGGGCGGCCCGGTCGGAACCTTGTCGACGCTGGAGGAGTGTGCTGCAGCGGTGACCGAAGCCCTGGCGCATGAGCTCAGGCTGCCTGCACCTTCGATGTGCTGGCATACCCAGCGCGATTGCATCGTCCGCTTGGCTTCTGAGTTAGGGGTTTTGTCGGGATCGCTGGGCAAGTTGGCGGGGGATTTGGCGCGCTTGAGTCAGTCAGAAATGGGAGAGTTACGTTTGGGCAGCGCCGGTACGGTGGGTGCCCGGCAGGACAAGACCAGCGTCCTGGCCTGCATGCAGACGATGGCGGCTTCCTTGCGTGCGCCCCAGCGGGTGGCGGCGATGCTGGCCTGCATGAGTCAGGAGCATGAACGCGGTCTCGGCGGCTGGCAGGCGGAGCTCGCTGAGTTGGAGGGGCTCTTGTTGCATGCGCATGGGGCGGTTCGTGGCTTGCGTACTGCCGTTGCGGGCCTGCAATTCTGTCCGGCGCGCATGCGGGGCAATATCGAGGCTCAGCAGGGGCAGGTGTTCGCCGAGGCGCTAGGGTTCTGGTTGGCGCGTTTTGTCGGGCGGGCTGCGGCTCGCCAGCAAGTTGAGGCGCTGTGCGAGCGGGTACGCCGTGACGAAGGAGATCTGCGTCACTTGATGCTTCAGTGCTGCCAACAAGACACTCGCCTGGCTGCCTTTGTTGATGACCCCACCCTGGCGCGGATCTTCGATGTCAATCTGCTGGCCAAGCAAGCGGACGACTGTGTGGCCGAGGCTCTGGTCGCGAGTCATCGGGGTCTGAATCAGCTGTTGGCACAGCCGCATTGGTGAATACCAGGCTTTGTGAATGCAGGCATCAGAAGTAACGGTGTGTTTCAGCGTGAAAAAATCACGACTTGAGCGATAGACTGCCGGCATCCATAAAGCATCCCGTGTTTGGGTGCTTGACAAGCGGCGGGAGTTTCATGAAATCGATTGAGGTGACAAGTTATTCGCCGGCACCACTCAGTTGGGTGTCTGCAAAGACTGCAACGTCTCAATGGGCTAGCTCTAGGGACTTGGTGTCCCGGCGCTATGCCGATCGAGGTTATCTGTGCAGCGACCTCAGTGCCCATGTTGAAGAGGGCTCGGTGATCGTGTGCTCCGCTTTCGAAGGCGCAACCGCGGTGGGCACGATCTCGGTGCGCTTTGATTCGGCGCAGGGTTTCAAGGCGGAACAGGTGTTTGGTCCCGAGGTTCATGCCTTGCGCGCCAGCGGCATGAGTCTTTGTGAGTTTGGCCGCTTGGCCGTCGACCAGCAGGTGGTCAGAAACAAGAGCTTGCTGGCGCATCTGTTTCATCTGGCGTATCTGCATGCCCATCGACTGGCTGGTTGCGAGATGGCGGTGGTCGAGGTGAACCCTCGGCATGTTGCTTTCTATCAGCGAATGCTGGGGTACAAGGTCTTGGCCGAAGAGCGCATGAACCCCAGAGTCAAAGCGCCGGCCGTCCTGATGAGTATCGATCTTGAGTTTGCGCGGCAGCAGATTGCGTGTTTCGGTGGCAATGCCGACTTGGCGCTCTCGACGCGCTCGCTTTATCCCTACTTTTACGACGCGACTCAAGAGGCTGCGATGCTGGCCAAGTTGCGCCAGTGATTCGGCCCTTGCTGCTGCTCTGTACTTACTACTGGCTGTCTGGCCGCCAGCCCAGTTGACGCGACAAGTCGGTGCCGGCTTGCTTTAAAGCGGGTGCGATGGCGCCGTCGGGATCCAGGTCAAAGCTGCCGCTGGGGCCGATGGCGGTCAAACTGAGCACCAAGCGTCCGCGATCATCAAACACCGGCGCGGCCAAGGCGCTCACGCCTTGCATCACACCGTCGAGCGAATTGGCCAGGCCCGTCTCGCGTACCTTCGCCAACAGGGCCTCCAGGGTCGGCGTGATCGTCGCCTTGGGTTGTGCGCCATCATTGTGCAAGGCCTGCTCCACGGTGCTGCGTGGCAAATGCGCTGCGAACAGGCGCCCGGAGGCGGTGCCGGTCAAACTCATGACCGTGCCGTGCCTCATGCTGATGTGAATCGGGCTGGGTGCTTCCGCGACGCGGACGATGGTAGGCCCACGGTCGCCCCAGACGGTGATGGCCACCGTGTGACCCAGTTGCAGCGCTAACTCTTCAATGCGTGGCGTTGCCAAGCGTACCGGCTCATACTGCTGCAAGCTGATCAAGCCCAGTTGCAGGGCCAGGGGGCCGAGGCCATAGCGGCCACTGCTGCCGTCTTGTTCCACCAAGCCAATCTTGATGAAGCTGACCAGGTAGGGGTGGGCTTTGGCTGGCGCCATCTTCGCCTCGCGCGCCAAATCTTTCAGGGCCAGAGGGCGACCTTGGTGAGCCAGGGCAATCAGCAACTGCCCGCCGACTTCGATGCTTTGTATGCCTCGGGGGCCGCGTTCCGCGGCTTCGTGGGGGAGTGGGGCCGGTGTTTGCATGAGGCGAGATTAGAACCGAATCCGTGCCGTATTTCCCTGGGGCAACCCAGGTGAAAAATTCAATATGGACAAATGTATTTGGTTTTGGTTAAATTCGTCCCCGGCTTTGATGGGCCAAGAATCGCTCAACCATTGCATCCCAAGGACGCCTTCATGAGTCAACACAGCAAGAGCTTCGCCTCCCAGGCGGACTTGGAGGTCAAGCGGATCAGCTTTGATCGCCTGTCCGAACATGCCTATGCCTACACCGCCGAAGGCGACCCCAATACCGGCATCGTGATCGGCGATGACGCGGTCATGGTGATCGACACCCAGGCCACGCCCGCCATGGCGCAAGACGTGATCCGGCGCATTCGTGAGGTGACGGACAAGCCGATCAAGTATGTGCTGCTGAGCCACTATCACGCGGTGCGGGTGCTGGGCGCTTCGGCCTACCAGCCCGAGCACATCATCGCCAGCCAAGACACCTATGACTTGATCGTGGAGCGCGGTGAGCAGGACAAGGCCAGTGAGATTGGCCGCTT
>NZ_JBMLSK010000205.1:0-2275 GCF_049240545.1 Roseateles sp.
CGGAATTGGATGGGCTCGGCCTCGCATGCGGTGGCGACAACGGCTTCGCTGGCCTGTTGGCGCCGACTGAAATTTGACCCACTTCAGAGGATCATGCCGACTGAAAACTGACCCAGGTGTTCAACCTACCCTGCCCGACATATTCACAGAGGGGCGGGGTGTGAGGAGTGATCACCATGGCCATGATTGGCAAGGTCCTGCGGATGCGCCACCGCGAGAAGAAGTCGGTGCGGGAGATCGTCAAGGCGACGAGCTTGGCGAGGAACACGGTGCGCAAGTACCTGCGCATCGGCAAGGCGGAGGCGCCGAAGTACAGCCGGCCCGAGGTGCCGACGAAGCTGGCACCGTTCGTGGAGGCGGTGCAGCAGGCACTTCTGGCTGATGCGAGGCGGCCGAAGAAGGAACGGCGAACCGCCAAGGCCCTGCATGTCCAGCTTGCGGCAGCCGGCTACGAGGGCGGCTACAGCCGGCTGACCGACTACATCCGACAGTGGCGAGCCGAGCGCGGCGGCGTGCAGGCAGGCGATGCCTACGTGCCGCTGAGCTTCGAGTTGGGCGAGGCGTTCCAGTTCGACTGGAGCGAAGAGCCGCTGGTCATTGGCGGGCAGTACCAGCGGTTGCAGGTCGCGCACATGAAGCTGTGCGCGAGCCGGGCGTTCTGGCTGGTGGCCTACCCTGGCCAGGGCCACGAGATGCTGTTCGATGCCCACACCCGCTCGTTCGCAGCGCTGGGCGGCGTGCCGCGCCGAGGCATCTACGACAACATGAAGACCGCCGTGGACCGCGTGGGCAAGGGCAAGACGCGTGAGGTCAACCAGCGCTTCACGACCATGTGCGCGCACTACCTGTTCGACGCCGACTTCTGTAACGTGGCCTCGGGCTGGGAGAAGGGCGTCGTCGAGAAGAACGTGCAGGACAGCCGCAGGCGCATCTGGCTGGATGCGCGGGAGCAGCGCTTCAGCGGCCTGGACGAACTCAACGCCTGGCTGGGCGAGCGCTGCCGTGCGCTGTGGACCGAGCTACGCCACCCCGAGCACAAGGCGTTCAGCGTGGCGGAGATGCTGGAGTTGGAGCGGCAGCACCTGATGCCGATGCCAGCGCCCTTCGACGGCTACGTGCAGGAGTTCAGCCGTGTCAGCAGCACGTGCCTGGTGACGGCAGCACGCAACCGCTACTCGGTGCCGTGCGAGTGGGCGCGGCACACGGTAAGCACGCGGCTGTACCCGGGCCGGGTGGTGATCGTTGCCGAGGAGCGGGTGGTGGCCGAGCATGAGCGGCAACCTGGCAAGGGCAAGACCGTCTACGACTGGCAGCACTATGTGCCGCTGTTGCAGAGGAAGCCGGGTGCGCTGCGCAACGGCGCGCCGTTCATGGACCTGCCCGAGCCCCTGGCCCGGCTGCGCCAGGCCCTGCTCAAGCACGCTGGTGGAGACCGGCTGATGGCCCAGGTGCTGGGTCTGGTCAAGGGCTCCGGGCTGGACGCTGTTCTGGTGGCGGCCGAGTTGGCGCTGGAGCGTGCCGGGCCCAGCGGCCGGGTCAGCCCCGAGCACGTAGGCAACGTGCTGGCCCGCCTGACGGCACCGCCTCGCCCGGAGAACGTTGCCACGGCGCTGAGCGCACTGACGCCACCGAAGGCCGACACCGCGCGCTATGACGAGCTGCGCCGCCTGAGCATCGAACAGGGGGCCGAAGATGCGTGACGTCATCGCTGAGTTGAAGTCGCTGCGTCTGCACGGCATGGCCGCCACCTGGGCCGAGCTGGGCGAGCAGAACAACGGCGAGCTGGAGCGCTCGCGCTGGCTCGTCGAGCACATGCTCATGGCCGAGGCTAGCGACCGGGCCACTCGCTCGGTCAGCCACCAGATGGCCACAGCCAAGTTCCCCGTACACCGTGACCTGGCGGGCTTCGACTTCGAGGTCTCCCCGGTGGACCGCAAGCTCGTCGCGCAATTGGCCAGCTGCGAGTTCACGCAGGCGGCGCACAACGCAGTGCTGGTGGGTGGGCCCGGTACTGGCAAGAGCCACCTGGCCACGGCCATCGGCGTGGCCGGCATCACCGAGCACGGCAAGCGGGTGCGGTTCTACTCGACCGTGGACCTGGTCAACGCGCTGGAGCGGGAGAAGGCCGAAGGCAAGGCCGGGCGCATCGCCGGCAGCTTGCTGCGCATGGACCTGGTCGTCCTGGACGAACTGGGCTACCTGCCGTTCAGCCAGGCCGGGGGCGCGCTGCTGTTCCACCTGCTGAGCAAGCTGTACGAGCACACCAGCGTCGTGA
>NZ_JBMLSK010000206.1:0-3061 GCF_049240545.1 Roseateles sp.
TTCCATGATCCAAGGCATGAACCACTTCACCATCACCGCGCAGGACCGCGCGGCGACGCTGGATTTCTACTGCGGCTTGCTGGGTCTGGTGGAAGGGCACCGGCCGGACCTCGGCTTTCCCGGGGCCTGGCTGTACGCCCCAGGGGGCACGCAGGCCGTGCTGCACATCTACTGGGACCGGCCCGCGCCCGCCGCTGCCACGGGCGTGATCGATCACATGGCCTTTACCGCCAGCGACCTCAAAGCCGTCAAGGCCCGGTTCGATGAGCGCGGGCTGCGCTACGACCTGCGCCGCCAGGCGGGGGCAGGCACCTGGCAGCTTTTCAGCTTCGACCCGAACGGGGCGAGGGTGGAGCTGGACTTTGATGCCTCAGAACAGCTCTGACTTTGACACCGCTGCCCGCCGACGGGGAGTGCCGGCCGGTTGTGCCGCCAAGCAGCGCATGGGCTTCACGGTTCCACGACTTGCGGGCTTCGGCAGTGCCGAAGCGACGCGAACTCATTCCACCTGATCCTTCACTGCAACCATGTCCGTCCCGTCCGACAGTGCGGCGAGGACCTCATCGATTTCCGAAGGTTGCCACCGCATCGGCCAGCGGGCGTCGTCTGCGGGCCGAAGAAGGGTGTGATCCTCGATCAGCTTCAGCGCGCCCGTCCGTCCGACCCGAGCCGTCACCAAGGTGTGGCCTTCAATTCCCGGAAGCCGTTGTCCAGCGGCTGCCATGGCCATGAGCAAGGCTCTCCAGCCTTGCGGGGTTTCCGTGTCCGAGACCGCGAATTGCCTTTCCAGCCGTGCGATCGCCTCCGGATCGGGCCAGCCGACGCCCGACCGGAACACCACCTCGCAGGGCAATGGCGCGACTTGCACCGTGGACGGAAGCGGCACGGCGGCGAAGCCGGTATGCCAGACGAGGATCGGCTGGCGATAGCGCCTTGGCGCCTCGCGCACGGCTTCCGGGTTGGCGGGCTGAACCGTGATCAGGGCGCTGATGTCCAGGAGAAGATAACCCTGCTTGTCTCCGCCTAGAAAGACAGCATGCCCGAACCGCCCATCGGGCAAGGGCAGTGCGAAGGCGTGTCCGGCCCGGACGCCCGTTCGGTTGCCGAAGGCACGGAACTGGATATCGAGCCCGGCACCGGCAGGCGCATTGGCCTTCTCGACATCCCGACCATGGCCGTCGTATTCAACGCCGCTTGCGATCGCCAGCGCCTCGATTCGGGCGATGGCCCTTGCGCTGTCCAGCCCGGCGCCGAGAGTCTCGCGCAGGATCAGGCCGCCCGGCGTCCGCGCCGCACCCACCTCGATACCGGCGGGCAGCGCGGCGCGAAACCGCTTCAATCGCGCCGCCGTCCCATGGATGAAGTGCTCGATCTGGCTCACGGTGGTACCCCAGTCTGATCTATGGCCACCCCTTGGCCTTGGCCGCCTCAGCGGCCTGCTTCTTCCGAACCAGGGCCAGATTGCTCTTGCTCAGTTCATCGAACCGGGCATGTCTGGCGAAAAACGGGCCATCCAGCGGAGCTTCGTGCGTGAAGGCCATGGTCCAGGCGAGGTTTGGCGGGAACACGCAGTAATCAGCCAGCGGCACCTCCAGCGGCAGTGCATCGGTGGCCACAGCCGCGCGTCCGCCATTCAGCAGCACCAGATACTCGGCCTCGCTTTGCAACCGGTAGGTGCTGCGGGCATCTTCACGCGCCGTACACGGATACCGCCCCGCGCTGAAGACATGCCAGAGGTAGCCCTTGGGGCCCGTGGCCTTGACGCCGTCCCGGTCTGTACCAAAGGCCGCCAGCCAGGCAGCCGTCAAGGCGGCCGCTTCGGCCTCGGTGAAATGACGGACGCTGGCGCCCGGCACGACGATCCCTTCGGGAAACTTCCAAGCATTGAACCGTGGCATCTCACAACTCCAAGCCTATGCGCCAGGGGCTGCGACTCGCTGCGGCGCTTCTCGCTCGCCTCGTTCTGTAGCCTCGTAGCTCAACACCACCTCTTTACGCTGGCGCCACCACGGCCTGAGCAACGCGCCACCCGATGAGCGAATCTTCACCGCGCCGTTCCCGGTCTCGACGATCTGGTACGCAACGGCTCGCGAACCTTGGTAGGTGACCACCACGTGAAGCGCGCCGCAGACGAGGCCCTGCAGAAACGCCATCAGTTCATCCCGTGTCGCAAAGTGCTCGTGCCACGAATCCGCGAACACAGTGAACTCCTGGCCTATCGCCAGTTCAAGGCTGGCGTCGACGCCAGCGATCTCGAGGCGCAAACCCCGCTCCGCGGGGACGGTGGTGATCGGCAGTGCTTCTTCAATCGTCCTGCCGATGTCTTCGAGGCGGTGCGTCATCTGCCGACTCCGATCGATTGGACAGCGAAGGGTCAGGCAGGCTGCAACAGACCTGCGCCAACGAGCCCGGTCCAGGCCCGCCTGGCGGGTTCGCTGCAGTTGGCGACCGTGAAGGAGTCGGACTCGAACGATTCGGAGAAAACCTCCGAGATCGCGGCAGCCAGTTCGGCTTCGCTCCGACAGCGCGGGATGCGAGCCACGATCCTGGCCACCTCCTGCGCATACTCGTCGGGCGGCGCGCCGTCGGCGGCAAGCCCGAGAGGGTCCCACGCCCGGATGGCCGAGCTCACGATCGCGAGCGACTGGTCGTAGTGACTTCTGCTGTTCATGGGCTGTGTGCAATGAGCGGGTCCGGTCCTTTTGGACAGGCGCGAGCAACTGATCAGATGATTGTTGCTGAGCGACATAGACCCTGACGGTATTGAGGGGTCGGCGGCTCGTACGGCAGTCATGTCACCATGTTTCCATTGCTCGCTGCGTCGGTGGACGATCATCCTTGGGTCTGCAGAAACGCGGTTGCACCGGCGTTCGAGATTCAGCTCACCAGTGGGTCACGCACCTGCAGTTCCGGTAGGCTGATGAGGGGTGGCGTCTCTGAGCGCGTGCGCGCAGCACCAGGCGCAGGCCCTCCTCGATGACGGCGCGCAGCGTCGTGCTCTCCTGCTGCGCCTGGCGCATGCAGCGCTCCAGCAGATCGGTCGGCGCTTCGATGATGGTCT
>NZ_JBMLSK010000207.1:0-1596 GCF_049240545.1 Roseateles sp.
CTAGTCGCCCGTGAAAAAGGCTGAAAGCGTTGGAAACGCGTGGGTTTTGGTGGGATTGAAGTAATCGGATTTGCAAGGTTTGGTGCGGGATTGGGCAAAAAGCTTGCGATTTTGCGCGCCTGGGCACGTGGGGGCTTTCTTCGGAATTCGTGCTGTGATTCAGTGTGCTGGTCTCCATGATGAGGTTTGCCGATGCCGCCGAAGAAGCCCGCCCCGCGCAGTGACGAGCTGTTCCGCAGCCAGCTCGACAACATGATCGACATGGGGCACGCGCTGGTGAAATTGGCGCAGCTGATCGACTGGTCGCGGTTCGATGAAGCGTTTGGCCGGTTCTATCATGAGAAGGGGCGGCCAGGCCTTTCGACCCGGCTGATGGCGGGACTGCACCTGCTCAAGCACATGGAGGGTCTGTCGGACGAGGCGGTCTGCGCCCGGTGGGTCGAGAACCCGTATTACCAGTACTTCTGCGGCGAGCAGTACTTCTGCCACAAGCTGCCGCTGGACCGGTCATCGATGACGCGCTGGCGCGGGCGGATCGGCGCTGACAAGCTCGAACTGCTGCTGGGCGAGACGCTGCGGATTGCGATGGACACCCGGGCGATGCCCCCGCAGGCTTGCGAGCGTGTGACGGTGGATACGACGGTGCAGACCAAGGCGGTTGCCCATCCCACCGACAGTCATCTGCTGATGCGCGGTATTGAGTGGCTGAACCGTTTGGCCAGAAAGCACGGGCTCAAGCTGCGGCAGTCATTCCTGCGCGTCGGACGTCAGGCCCGGCGCGATGTCTCGCGGCTAATCCATGGCCGTGGGCACAGCCAAGCGATGCGCTGGGTTCGCAAACTGCGCACCTGGCTCGGTCGGCTTGACCGCGACATCGGTCGCAAGATCGCCGGCAATGAAGAACTTGAGGCCGCCTTTGCCGTCGCGCGTGAGCGGGTGGCAAAGATCCTGACCCAGAAGGCGGACAGCACCGACAAGCTTTACGCGCTGCACGCACCCGAGGTGGAATGCATCGCCAAGGGCAAGGCGAGGACGCGCTACGAGTTCGGGGTAAAGACCTCCATCGCGGTCACCAACGCGCGTACCGCGGGTGGCCAGTTCATCGTCGGGATGCAGGCACTGCCCGGTAATCCCTACGACGGCCATACCCTGTCCGGGCAGATCGAGCAGGTCGAGCGCCTGACCGGCATCACCGTCGAGCGGGCCTATGTGGACCGGGGCTACAAGGGCCATAAGCATGGCGGGAAGGCCAAGGTCTACATCGCCCACACCCGCGGCATCGCCTCACCCACTATCAAGCGCGAGCTCAGGCGCCGAAATGCCATCGAGCCGATCATCGGCCACACCAAATCTGACGGCCTGCTGGAGCGCAATCACCTTGCCGGGGCCACCGGCGATGCCATCAACGCCATCCTGGTCGCCGCAGGACACAATCTGAGGCTGCTCGTCGCATGGCTGAACGCGCTTTTGCGCGCCTTGCTCACGGCTTGGCTTCCCGTAGCACGCCGTGAAATGGCCGCTGCATGACGCTCCAGGGCGGCTCACCGTTCCAACCTATCCCAGCCCAGAACCCAAATCGCGTTCTTCACAGACGAC
>NZ_JBMLSK010000208.1:0-28833 GCF_049240545.1 Roseateles sp.
TCGCGCAGGTCGATGAAGATGACGCCGCCGTGGTCGCGGCGACGATGGGCCCAGCCCATCAGGGTGACGGTCTGGTCTTGCAGCTTCTCGCTGACTTGGCCGGCGTAACAGGTTCTCATGGGATCACTCCAGTATTCTTGGTATGGGCTCCAGCGCGTGAAGTCTTGCGCTGGCGCTGTCTTGATTCGGTTGGGGATAGGCGCTGACAGGCTGGATTGAAAGCCCTCAGGGTTGAGCGCGTGCCGGAACGCTCAACCCGGCTGATTTCGTGCCGAGTTGCTGGTCACGGCGACAGGCCCCTCGGGCGCCACCACCCCCATCGAGATGATGTGCTTGAGTGCCGCGTCCACACTCATCTTCAAGGGCCTGACGCTGCTTCTCGGCATCATCAGGAAGAAGCCCGACGTCGGGTTCGGCGTGGTCGGCACATAAAGACTCACATGCTCATCCCCCAGCGACTCGGCCACTTCGCCGCTGGGTTTGCCGGTGACGAAGGCGATGGTCCAGCTCCCTTGATGCGGGTACTGCACCAAAACCGCTTCGCGGAAGGCATTGCCGCTGCTGGAAAACAGCGTGTCCGACACTTGCTTGACCGAGCTGTAGATGCTCTTGACGATGGGGATATTGGACAGCAGGCGATCCCACTGCTTAAGCCACCATTGCCCAAAGATATTGGCGACAAACATGCCGGTCAGCGCCATACCACCGACCAGGATCAGCAAGCCCAGGCCCGGAATATGGCGCAGCTCGTCGATGTTGTGCGACATCGACGCGGGCAGCACCGCTTGAGAAGCCGTCAGCAAGGAGGTGAACACCCCGTCGATCAGGCTCAGCACCCACAACAGCACCCAGATGGTGATGGCCAAGGGCAGCCAAACCAAGAGGCCGGTGATGATGTACTTTTTCACAAGGGTCCTGGTGATGGGATGCGTCAGTGACTGGCGCAGGAGCCGCCGCAAGCAGCACCGGCGCTCGATGATGAAGCCGAAGATGCATCGCTTGACGACGCTGCGGCAGGCGCATCAGCTGCCGCTGACGACGCCGCCGGAGCCACTGCGGCGCCCGTGGCCGCTGCGGCGCCAGCGCCACCCTTGAAGTCGGTCACATACCAGCCCGAGCCCTTGAGCTGGAAACCAGCGGCGGTCACTTGCTTTTGGAAGGACTCAGCGCCGCAAGCCGGGCATGTACTCAAGGGTGCGTCAGACATTTTCTGCAGCACATCTTTGGCGTGACCGCATGAACTGCAGCGGTAGGCATAGATCGGCATGGTCAAAGAACCTGTTGATCAAAAAGGCGAAATTATAGGGGCGGGGCTGCCCGCGACTGCCTGCAGCAGCCGCAGTGATTGGGATCGGGTCGCCGATCTGGCTTCGCCTGGCTCGCGCGAACGCTCCAATCAAGCCGAAGCTTCATCAGGCAAACCCGCCACATGCGCTTTGTGCTCATGGCGATTTTTCAAGACCTGCGGCGCCAGAGAACCGATCAACATGCCAGCGAAAGCAGCCAAGAGACCCGCCAGTTGGCCAGGGAAGACCTCGCCCCAGGTCGTCACCTGCGGGAAGAACAGCAGCCAAGTGAAGATGCCGGCAAAGATCGAGAAGATCGCGCCCTGCGTGGTGGCGCGCTTCCAGTACAGGCCGAACAACAAGGGCACGAAGGCGGCGACCAGGGTGACTTGATAGGCCGAGCTGACCAACTCATAGATGGGCGTGCCTTGCATCGCGATCGCATACATGAGCACGCAGGCCGCAAACACCACAATCGTCACGCGCATGGCCTGCAGTTGCTGCTTGTCGCTCATGCCGGGCCGGATCTGCTTGAGGATATTCTCAACAAAGCTGGTGGACGGCGCCAGCAGCGTGGCCGAACTGGTGCTCTTGATGGCCGAGAGCAGCGCACCGAAGAAAAGGATCTGCATCACCAGCGGCATATGTCCCATGATGAAGGCAGGTAGCAAACGCTGGTAATCGTTCTGGGCCAACTCCATCGCCGAATTGCCCATCACCACCACCGCAGCCAGCACGATGAACATGGGCACGAAGGCGAACAGGATGTAGCTGGCACCACCGATGACCGCACCGCGCTGGGCTGTCTTGGCGTCCTTGGCCGACATCACACGCTGGAAAACGTCCTGCTGGGGAATGGAGCCCAACATCATGGTGATGGCTGCAGCAAAAAAGAACACCACGTCGTGAAAGCTCGGCGCCGGCAGGAAGTTCCACAACTCCTTCTGCGCCGCCATGTCCAGCACCACACCGGCCCCTCCGGCCAGATCGGCCGCGAAGAAGGCGATGGCCAACAAGCCGACTACCAGCACAATCATCTGGATGAAGTCCGTCCAAGCCACGGCCATGAAACCGCCAACCACCACATAAACCAGCACGGCCAGCGTGCCGACGATCATGCCCGCGGCCGGGCTCATCGCGCCGTTGGTCAACACGCTGAAGACCAGGCCCAGGGCGGTGATTTGCGCGGCCACCCAGCCCAGATAGCTGAGGATGATGGCCAGCGAGCAGAAAATTTCCACGCCCTTGCCGTAGCGCTCGCGGTAGAAGTCGCCGATGGTGAGCAAGTTCTTCTGATAGAGCTTGGCGGCGAAGAACATGCCGACCAAGATCAGGCACATGCCGGCACCGAAGGGATCCTCGACGATGGCGTTCAAGCCACCCTGCACGAACTTGGCCGGAATCCCCATCACCGTCTCGGCACCAAACCACGTCGCAAAGGTGGTGGTAATGACCATGATCAGCGGCAGGCTGCGCCCCGCGATGGCGAAATCGCTGGTGTTCTTGACCCGCGAGCCGGCCCAAACCCCCACGGCCAA
This sequence comes from Roseateles sp., assembly GCF_049240545.1. Classification (GTDB taxonomy): domain Bacteria; phylum Pseudomonadota; class Gammaproteobacteria; order Burkholderiales; family Burkholderiaceae_C; genus Paucibacter_A. The sequence continues at coordinate 2,825 of NZ_JBMLSK010000208.1, forward strand.
GGTACCCAGGAGGTAAATCACAACAAAGGCGATCAGCGTGGTGTTCATGAGGGAAAGCTCTTGCGGTTGGCCTGTGCAGCGGCAAAAAAGGATCGGCGGGGATTATGCAAGAAGCGGCCGCCCGCCTCTCGCACCAGGCTCTCTAAAAAAGGGTTTTGCAACCCCCTCAGATCAGGTGGGTCCGCATCAGGAGGTGCGCACCCAGAAGACCCAAGGTAAAGCCGACTGCGCCGTAGAGAAGGGCTTGCAACAATCGGTTGGTGCGGCGCTGCTCCGCGATCAACAAGCGCATCGCCTTGGTCTCGTCGGGTGAGGCTTGGCGTTTCAAGGCGTCGTGCAAGAGGCGCGGCAACTCGGGAAAGAGCTGCGCATATCGCGGCGCTTCTTTTTTGATCTGATTCACAAAAGCAGGCCAGCCGACCTGCTCGTTCATCCAACGCTCAAGAAAAGGCTTGGCCGTCGCCCACAGATCCAAGTCAGGGTCGAGCTGACGACCCAAGCCCTCGATATTGAGCAATGTCTTCTGCAGCAAGACCAGTTGCGGCTGAATCTCCACATTGAAACGACGCGAGGTTTGGAACAGGCGCATCAAAACCTGGCCCAGAGAAATATCCTTCAACGGTCGATCGAAATGTGGCTCGCACACCGCTCGGACTGCACTCTCTAACTCATCGACACGGGTGCCCGAGGGCACCCAGCCCGAGGCAATATGCAACTCGGCCACACGCTTGTAATCACGCTGGAAGAAGGCAATGAAGTTCTGCGCCAAATACTCTTTGTCGACCTCGGTCAGCGTGCCGATGATGCCGAAGTCCAGCGCGATATAGCGGCCGAATGTGGCCGGATTCAAGCTGACCTGGATATTGCCCGGATGCATATCGGCGTGGAAAAAACCATCGCGAAACACCTGGGTGAAAAAGATGGTGACCCCGTCACGTGCCAGCTTGGGGATGTCGATACCCGCGGCCTTGAGGCGCTCCAGCTGCGAGATCGGCACGCCGTGCATGCGCTCCATCACGATCACTTCGGAGCTGCACATATCCCACATCATCTCCGGCACCATGACCAGATCCAGCCCGGTCATATTGCGGCGCAGCTGTGCGGCGTTGGCGGCCTCGCGCACCAAGTCCAGTTCATCATGCAAATAGTTGCTGAACTCGGCCACCACCTCACGCGGCTTCAAACGCCGGCCATCGGATGACAGGCGTTCCACCCAAACCGCCACCGTGCGCAGCAGGGCCAAGTCATCATCGATGGTGTCCAGCATGCCGGGCCGCAAGACCTTGACGGCCACCTCGCGGCCATCCTTCAAGGTGGCGAAATGGACCTGCGCGATCGAGGCGCTGGCCACCGGTTCCGCATCAAAACTGCCAAACAAGTCCTCGACCGGACGCCCAAATGCCTTTTCAACCAAGGCGCGCGACTCGGCGGCCGGGAATGGGGGCACTCGGTCCTGGAGCTTGGCCAGCTCTTCGACCATATCCTCCGGCACCAGATCACGCCGGGTGGACAGAACCTGACCGAATTTGACAAAGATCGGCCCCAGGTGTTCCAGCGCCAGCCGCAAACGCACGCCGCGCGGCTGATCCCAGCTACGGCCAAAGGAAATGGCGCGCCGCAATAGACGAAACCGTCGCCTTCTCAGCCCCGAAAGTGCCAGCTCATCGAGTCCAAAACGCAGAATGGTCCAGACGATGACAAAAAGGCGCGCAAAGTACCTCATGCCGCGCCACGTCCCGCCGGTTTGGCGGCGGCAATGCCACGCGCCAGCGTTGCCACGGCAGTGGCGGTGGCTCGACCCCATGCGGCCAACTGATGCGCAGCGGCCGGCCCCAAGAAGCCGGCCAGATCATCCTCGATGTCCCAGCGCAGGTTGTCCATCAGCCAGCTGATTTCACCGGCCAGCGCCGCATCGCCCTGAACCGACACGCGCGGGCGCTCGCCCAACAAGGAGCCCAAAGCCATCATGGCGGGATTGGATGCATCCAACTCGATGGTCAAAGCCTCACTGCCGGACACCTCGGCAGGCTCCAGTCGCTCGAACAATCCCGCTGGCGTCAGACGCATGACCAAATCGGGCGCGGGCGGCAAGACCGAAGGCCAATCTTGCAGATGAAAAACAACAAGCCGGCCGGCAAATGGCCGCAAACGAGCCATCGCATGGCTTTCGCGGGAGATGACATGATTGAGCAACAGGATCATGCGATCCTGTACGGCCGGGGTCATTGAGGCAATCCAAGTTTGAATCATGCAAGGATTGTAGGCAGTCAGCCGGCCTCACCGACCTAGGGGGCAATGGCGCGGCGAGAGCTCTCGCTGCTGAGCGAGAATCGAAACCGTTTTTGGCGGCGCGACCCTGGTATTGATCTGGAATCAAAAGATCGACGGTTGAAGATTTGTCAGTACACAAGCCAGCCCGGCAACAAGGAGCGATGGGAACGATGTTCGAGGATAGAAGTCACAAAAGAACGTTTTACAGCGCGCCCCAGTCCGTCGAATCCTTGATCGCCGCTTTTTTGGAGCCCAGCATCATCGTGCTGTGCTATCTGGCGGTCAGTGCCTTCTTTGACGAGCCCATCCTGCGTTCTGGCATGACCTTGTGTCTGTTGGTCTTTGCACTGACTTTTCCGGGCCGCAATCGCTTCACCGACAACCGCACCAGCGCCATCATTGATGTGCTGGGCTCTTGGCTCGCCTTGCTGGTCATCCTGGCCTTGTGCGGCTATGCCACCAACAGCATGGGCTACTTTGAAGAACCGGTCCTGATGTGGTGGGCCGGTCTCACTCCAGTGCTTCAGATTCTGGCCATTGAGCTGGGCCGGTTCGAGCGCCGCCGCCAAGCCAGTGCGACGCGCAGGGGCGCGGTCATCGTTGGCGGCGGGCCACTGGGCGCCAAGGTTGCCCGCGCCCTGAAAGAAGGCCCGGACAAGGGCATCGACTTCCTCGGCTTTTTTGACGACCGGCAGGATGATCGCCTGCATCCCGATGCCGCCCATCATGTGCTGGGCACGCTGAAAGACTTGAGTGACTATGTCCGCCTGCACGGCGTGCGCGAGGTCTACATCACTCTGCCCTTGGGCTCGCAGCCGCGTATCGTGCAATTGCTGGAACAAATTCAAGGCACAACGGCCTCGCTGTTTTTCGTGCCCGATGTGTTTGGCATCAGCATCATCCAAGGCCGCCTTCAGGACATGAATGGCGTGCCGGTCGTCGGGATTTGCGAAACCCCGTTCACCGGCACCAACGATCTGGCCAAACGGATCAGCGACATCATCCTGGCCAGCCTGATCCTGGTTTTGATCTCGCCCATCCTGCTCTTGATTGCCATTGGCGTGAAGCGCAGCTCGCCCGGCCCCATTATTTTCAAGCAAAGGCGCAACGGCTTGGATGGCGAGGAAATCATCGTCTACAAGTTTCGCTCGATGAGAACGCAGGACAACGGCCCGGTCGTCAAGCAAGCAACCAAGGACGATGCTCGCATTACCAAGTTTGGCGCCTTCATCCGCCGCACTTCGCTGGATGAATTGCCGCAGTTCATCAATGTGCTGCAAGGGCGCATGAGCATCGTCGGCCCGCGCCCCCATGCCGTGGCTCATAACGAGGAGTACCGCAAACTGATCAAGGCCTATATGGTTCGCCACAAGGTCAAGCCTGGAATTACCGGCTGGGCTCAGGTCAACGGTTTGCGGGGAGAAACCGACACCATCGATAAAATGAAGGCGCGCGTTGAATATGACCTGGAATATCTGCGCAACTGGTCATTGGCCTTGGATTTGCAGATTATTGTGCGCACCGCTCGTCTGATGCTTTTCGATCGCAATGCCTATTGAACCTTGATTGGCGCATCGATTGAATGATTCATGTCTTTAAAAGGTTTCAGCCGCCTAGCAAGGTCTTGGCCTCCACGGAATCGTGCTGAACTCTTGTTATCTAGGAAATTCATGCCCTTTGCATCACCCCACATGACCCGGCTGCTGGCCACCTTGGCAGGCGGGCTCCTGAGCAGCGCGGCGGCCCAAGCCGAGTCCAATCCCTATTATTTCGGCGGCTCATTGGCCTTGAACCATGTGTCGAACATCTACCGCACTTCTGCCGCTAGCAACGATGACAATGTGGCGACAGCCAGTCTCTTGGCCGGTATCAACCAGACCTTTGGCCGTCAGCGCCTGTTTGGGGATGTGTCCATCAACACCAATCGCTACAGCAAGAATTCGGACCTGAACTACCTGGGCTACTCGGCCAAAGGCGGCTTGGACTGGTCGACGATTGGGCGTGTTTCGGGCACGATCAGCTTCAACAGCACACGCAACCTCAGCACTTATACCGAACGCAACGCCAGCCCCATCCGCAAGCAAAACATCGAAGGCAACAATCAGTTGGATGCGCTGGCTCGCATCGGTCTGGTCACCCGCTTTTCACTCGAAGCCGGCACCGGTTACCGCACACGCAGCTACAGCGCCAGTGAATACGACGCCTTTGAGCTGACCCAACACCGTTACTCCTTGGGTCTGGTCTACCAGGCCAGCCCTGACTTGCGCCTCGGACTGGCGGGTCGTTTGACCCAAGATCGCTACCCCGCCTACACCCGCGAGTCTTTGGTGCTGGTCAACGGAAGACCCACGCTGGTGTCGATTCCGGTCGAGGCACGAGAGTTTGAACGCAAGGACCTGGATTTGACCGGTCGCTGGGTTTTGAGTGGTGCCAGCAGCCTGGACGGCCGGATCAGCACCGGCCGCTCGACCGTGAAGGCGGGCAGCGGGGCAGATTTCTCCGGTCTCACCGGAGCCCTCAGCTGGAACTGGCAACCCACAGCCAAATTGAATCTGACCACCTCGGTCAGCCGCGACACGGGTCTGGAAACTTCTTTCCTGAACAGCAACACCAGCGCCGACCGCAACCGCCTGACCAATGCCTTGCAAGTCAATGCAAATTATGAATTGACCGGCAAGCTGTTCTTGAACGCCGGCGCGTCCCTCAGCAAGAGCGACGTTACCAACTCCAGCCAGGGCCAAGCCTTCGACGAGTACGACCGCGACAAGTCCTTCAATCTCGGGCTGCGCTGGCAATACTCGCGCGGCATCACTCTGGGTTGCCAATACAACCAGTCCTCGCGCGACAGCGACCGCCTGTTCAGCGTCTACAGTGCCAACAGCTACGGCTGCTACGGCCAGATCATTCTGTACTGAGCCATGAGCGCCTCTACCATTTTGCTGACCGGTGCAACCGGCTACATCGCATCCCACACCTGGCTGGCCCTGCAGGCGGCAGGCTATCGGGTTGTCGGGGTCGACAATTTCGTCAACAGCTCGCCCGAGGTGCTCAATCGCCTGACTCGCTTGAGCGGCCAAACGCCGGTCTTCGAGCAGGCCGATGTGTGCGACGCGCTGGCGCTGAACCGGGTATTTGAACGCCACAAACCCGCGGCGGTCGTTCACTTCGCGGCCTTCAAGGCGGTCGGCGAATCCACCAGCCAACCCTTGATGTACTACCGCAACAATCTGGGTGGCTTGGTCAACACCTGTGAAACGATGCGACGGCACGGCTGCCAGCGCATCGTCTTCAGCTCAAGCGCCACGGTCTATGGCGTGCCGGAAACCTTGCCCTTGCGTGAAGATGCGGCCCTGTCCGCAGTCAACCCCTACGGCGCGACCAAGCTGATGGGCGAGATGATTCTGCGCGACCTGGGTGCCGCAGACCCGACTTGGCAGACCGCGGCCTTGCGCTATTTCAATCCGGTCGGCGCGCATGAAAGCGGCCTGATTGGCGAGGACCCACGAGGCACGCCCAACAATCTGATGCCTTATGTCGCCCAAGTGGCCGTGGGCCGGCGCCCTCGCCTGCAGGTCTTTGGCAATGACTACGACACGCCCGACGGCACCGGCGTGCGCGACTACATCCATGTGCTTGATCTGGCCGAAGGCCATGTGGCGGCACTCAACTTCCTCTTGGCCGGCTCGCAATCCATCACCACCAATCTGGGGACGGGCCAGGGCTATAGCGTGCTCGACTTGGTTCGCGCTTATGAAGCGGCGAGCGGGCGGCCGGTGCCCTACGACATCGTGGCCCGCCGCCCCGGCGATGTGGCGGCCTGTTACGCCGATCCTGCTTTGGCCCAAGCCCGGCTGGGCTGGCAAGCCCGCCATGACCTCGCGCGCATGTGCGAGGACAGTTGGCGCTGGCAAAGCATGAATCCGAACGGATTCAATGCAAGCTGATTCCTTGTCTTTCTGAACATCTCAACCCATGAAACCCATTTCAGTTCAACCGGTCATCATGGCCGGCGGCAGCGGCACCCGTCTTTGGCCCCTGTCACGCGCCGGTTTCCCCAAGCAGTTCTTGGTGCTTTCCGGCAATAGCAGCCTGTTCCAACAAGCGGCCCAGCGTTTGGCGGCCCTGGGCGCAGCAGACATCCAACTGACCGGCCCGGCCATCGTCGGCAACGAAGAACACCGCTTTTTGGTGCTTGATCAGTTGCGCGAAACAGGCATCGAGCCCAGTGCCGTGTTGCTGGAACCCATGGGGCGCAATACCGCCCCAGCGCTGACCTTGGCTGCCCTGCAGGCATTGGAAACTGGTGATGACCCGGTCTTGGTGGTCACTCCGGCCGATCAAACGGTCGTTGATGGTGAAGCCTTCAGCTTGGCCTTGCAGGACGCCATCCGCAAGGCCGCTGGGGGCGCCATTGTCATTCTGGGCATCCAGCCCGATCGGGCGGAAACCGGCTATGGCTATATCCGCACCCAAGAAGCAGGCGCCGATCTGGCGGTCGCGGAGTTCGTCGAGAAGCCCGATGCTGAAACCGCTGCGCGCTATCTGGCCGCGGGCAACTATGTCTGGAACAGCGGCATGTTTGTGCTGCGCGCCAGCGTTTGGATGAAGGCCTTGGAGCGTTTCCGGCCCGATATCGCCACAGCCACTCAAGCCGCCTGGGCGCAACGCAAGAACGATGCGAAGTTCGTCAGGCCCGGCAAGGCCGAGTTCGCCGCCATCCCCTCGGAGTCGGTCGACTACGCGGTGATGGAGCGCTGCCCCGCCAGCGATATCCCCTTGACCATGGTGGCGCTGGACGCCGGCTGGAATGATTTGGGCGCCTGGGAAGCGGTTTGGCAGGTCGCCGAAAAGGATGCGCAGGGCAATGCCGCCCAAGGCGATGCGATGTTCAGCGATTGCCAAAATACCTTGGTGCACGCCACCAGCCGCTTGGTCAGCGTGGTCGGGCTGCATGACGTGGTGGTGGTGGAAACGCCCGACGCCGTCTTGGTCAGCGACCGGGCCCGCAGCCAAGAGGTCAAAAAGATCGTCGCCAAACTGGATGCTGAAAAGCGCGGTGAACAAACCCTGCACCGCAAGGTCCATCGCCCTTGGGGTTGGTATGACAGCATTGATTCGGGTGAGCGTTTCCAGGTCAAGCGAATCATGGTGAAGCCCGGTGCAGCCCTGAGTCTGCAAATGCATCACCACCGCGCCGAGCATTGGATTGTGGTTTCTGGCACGGCTGAGATCACCAACGGCGACAAAGTTTTGCTGCTGAGTGAGAACCAAAGCACATACATCCCTCTTGGCCAGACACACAGGCTGGCCAATCCGGGTAAGGTGCCGCTGGAAATCATCGAGGTACAGTCCGGCGCCTATTTGGGCGAGGACGATATCGTGCGTTTTGAAGACACCTACGGTCGTCATTGAAGACCGGCATCCTTCATCATCATCTGATCAGTTAGGGAATAGATTCATGAGCGTCATCGCCGTCGTCGGTTTGGGTTATGTGGGCCTGCCTTTGGTCATTGAGTTCGGCAAACATGGCCGCACCATTGGCTTTGATATCGCCAAGGACAAGGTCGCCAAGTGCCAGGCCGGCACCGACCCTTCGCGCGAATTGACCGACGAAGAAATGAGCCATTCGCCGCACGCCGTCTACAGCCATGACCCGGCGTGCTTGGCGGAGGCTGACGTCATCATCGTGGCCGTGCCCACCCCGGTGGACGAGGCCCACATTCCCGACTTCCGTCCCTTGGTCGGCGCCAGCACCAGTGTCGGTCGCCATATGAAGAAAGGCGCCATCGTCGTGTTCGAATCGACGGTCTACCCAGGCGCCACCGAAGAGGTTTGCATTCCGGTGCTGGAGCGCGAGTCCGGTTTGAAGTGGAAGCAGGACTTCTTCATCGGCTATTCGCCCGAGCGCATCAACCCCGGTGACAAAGAACACACGCTGACCAAGATTTTGAAGATCGTCTCGGGCGACACGCCTGAAACCCTGGACACCGTTGCCAAGGTCTACGAGCGCATCATCATTCCCGGTGTGCACCGTGCCGCCAGCATCAAGGTGGCCGAAGCGGCCAAGGTGATTGAGAACACCCAGCGCGATCTGAACATTGCGCTGATGAACGAGTTGTCCATCATCTTCGACAAGATCGGCATCGATACCTCCGAGGTCTTGGAAGCCGCAGGCACCAAGTGGAATTTCCTTAAATTCAAGCCGGGTCTGGTCGGCGGCCACTGCATTGGCGTGGACCCGTACTACCTGACCCACAAGGCCGATATGCTCGGTTACCACCCGCAAGTGATCTTGGCCGGCCGGCGCATCAATGACGGCATGGGCAAGTTCATCGCGGAACAAACCATCAAGCAAATGATTGCCGCCGGCTCCCCCATCAAGGGCGCCAAGGTCAATGTGCTGGGACTGACCTTCAAGGAAGACTGCGCCGACCTGCGCAACTCCAAGGTCATCGACATCATCAACGAATTGAAGAGCTACGGCGTCGAGGTGATCGTGACCGACCCGGATGCCGACGCCGACGAGGCGGTGCATGAGTACGGCGTTCGCCCGGTCAGCTGGGAACAGCTGCCCAAGGCCGATGCCATCGTTGCCGCCGTGGCGCATAAGAGCTATAAACAACTGAATGTCACGGACATCGCCAGCAAACTGGTCACCGGCGGAGCCTTTATTGACGTCAAGGCCGCGTTTGATCAGAAGGCCCTGGAAGGCGCCGGCCTGCGCGTTTGGCGTCTATGACGAATTAAAGAGCAAGCGAGAAGGACCCGTATGACGATTCTCGTGACAGGCGGCGCCGGCTTCATTGGCAGCAATTTTGTGCTTGACTGGCTGAAGGCCTCGGATGAGCCGGTCGTGACGCTGGACGCGCTGACCTATGCCGGCAATCTAGAGAATCTGTCCAGCTTGAATGGCGATGCCCGCCATCACTTCGTCAAAGGGGATATCTGCGACGGGGCCTTGATCGCAAGACTCTTGGCTGAACACAAACCGCGCGCCTTGATCCATTTCGCGGCCGAAAGCCATGTCGACCGCTCGATCAGCGGCCCCGGCGCCTTCATGCGCACCAATATCGAAGGCACTTACACCTTGCTGGAAGCAGCCCGTGCCTATTGGAGCGAACTGGACGGGGAAGCAAAGGCGGCCTTCCGTTTCCACCATGTGTCGACGGACGAGGTCTACGGCTCGCTGTCGGAACAGGACCCGCCCTTCGCAGAAACCAAGACCTACGAACCCAACAGTCCCTACTCGGCCAGCAAGGCGGCCAGCGACCATTTGGTGCGGGCTTGGCACCACACCTACGGCCTGCCGGTACTGACCACCAATTGCTCGAACAATTACGGCCCCTATCACTTCCCTGAGAAGCTGATCCCGCTGATGATCGTCAACGCCTTGGCCGGCAAGGCCTTGCCGATTTATGGCGACGGCAAGAATGTCCGCGACTGGCTGTATGTGACCGATCATGCGTCGGCGATTCGTGCCGTTCTGGCGGGCGGCCGTGTTGGCGAAACCTACAACATCGGTGGCTGGAACGAGATGACCAATCTGGATATCGTTCACACGGTTTGCGATTTGCTCGATGAGTTGCGTCCTGATGCCGCGGGCAGCTACAAGCGCTTGATCACCTATGTGAAGGATCGCCCCGGCCATGATAGGCGTTATGCCATCGATGCCCGCAAGATCGAGCGCGAACTGGGATGGCGACCGGCCGAGACCTTCGCGACCGGCATTCGCAAAACCGTTGAATGGTATTTGGCGAACCCCGAATGGGTGGCTCGGGTGCAAAGCGGCGCCTACCGCGACTGGCTTGCGCAGCAATACCAGGCATGAGCAACGGCCCAAGAATCTTGCTCTTGGGCAAGAACGGCCAGCTGGGTTGGGAGTTGCAACGCTCACTTGCCCCGCTGGGTGAGGTGCTGGCCCTGGACCGACAAAATGGTGGAGACCTGGCACAAAGCGAGGCCTTGCTGGCGCGGGTACGTGAGTTCTCGCCACAGATCATCGTCAATGCGGCAGCGTACACAGCGGTCGACAAAGCCGAGACTGAACGCGACAGCGCCTGGCAAATCAACGCCACCACCCCGGGCTTGCTCGCCAAACAAGCCCGTGACTTGAATGCCTGGCTGATTCATTACAGCAGCGACTACGTCTTTGACGGCAGCGGCGAACATGCGCGCCATGAAGACGAACTCACCGGGCCACTGAGTGTCTACGGTGCGAGCAAGCTGGCGGGCGAGGACGCCATTCGTGCCAGTGGCTGCCAACATCTGATCCTTCGCACCAGCTGGGTCTATGCCGCACGCGGCGGCAATTTCGCCAAGACCATGCTTCGCTTGGCCGCAGAGCGGGAGCAGTTGCGGGTCATCGCCGACCAAATAGGCGCCCCCACCGGCGCCGATCTGCTGGCCGACCTGACCGCCCATATGCTGAGCGCTTGCCTGCGAAATCCCCAGTTGAGCGGCAGCTATCATGCCGTCGCCGCTGGTGAGACGAGTTGGCATGCTTATGCGCAATACGTGATCGCGCTGGCTCGTTCGATGGGGGCCCCGATCAAAGTGGCGGCGGATCAAGTCCAAGCCATTGCCAGCAGCGAGTACCCCACCCCAGCTCGCCGCCCCCTGAACTCCCGCCTTTCATGCGACAAGCTCCGCCGGAACTTTGGCCTTCAACTACCGCACTGGCAGCAAGGCGTCGAGCGCATGCTGACCGAAATACTCAAGTAAGGAGCTCACCATGAGCACGAAGCAACGCAAAGGCATCATCTTGGCCGGCGGCTCCGGCACCCGTTTGCACCCGGCCACCCTGGCCATGAGCAAGCAGCTATTGCCTGTTTATGACAAGCCGATGGTGTACTACCCGCTTGCCACCTTGATGCTGGCCGGCATTCGAGACATCTTGCTGATCAGCACGCCGCAAGATGTCCCACGCTTTGAGGGCCTGCTCGGCGACGGCCACCGCTGGGGCCTGAACATCAGCTACTGCGTGCAACCCAGTCCAGACGGCTTGGCTCAGGCCTTCATCCTGGGCCGGGACTTTATCGATGGCGCCCCGAGCGCCTTGGTGCTGGGCGACAATATTTTCTACGGCCATGATTTCCAGGGCCTGCTGAGTGCGGCCAATGAACGAACGGTCGGCGCCTCGGTGTTTGCCTACCACGTGACCGATCCCGAACGCTACGGGGTTGTGGCCTTCGATGAGCACAAGAACGCCCTGTCCATCGAAGAAAAGCCCGTCAAGCCGAAGAGCAACTACGCGGTCACCGGCCTGTATTTCTACGATGAACAGGTCTGCGATATTGCCGCGGCCATCAAACCCAGTCCGCGCGGCGAATTGGAGATCACCGACGTCAACGCGCAATACCTTCGCCAAGCACAGTTGCAAGTCGAGATCATGGGTCGCGGCTATGCCTGGCTGGACACCGGCACGCACGACAGCCTGCTTGAAGCCGGCCAGTTCATTGCCACACTAGAAAGGCGCCAAGGCTTGAAGGTCGCCTGCCCGGAAGAAATTGCCTTCCGATCGGGCTGGATCACTGCCGAACAGTTGGCCGCATTGGCCAAGCCCTTGGCCAAGAATGGCTACGGCCAATACCTGCAGCGCCTGCTGACCGAACAAGCTTTCTGATGAAGATCACGCCCACTTCCTTGCCAGAGGTTCTGATCATCGAACCCCGCGTGTTTGGTGATGCCCGCGGCTTTTTCACGGAAAGCTGGAACGAACTCGCCTTCAACAAGGCGATCGGCCAGGACATCCGTTTTGTGCAGGACAACCACTCCCGCTCGGCTCGCGGCGTGCTGCGCGGTCTGCATTTCCAACGGCCGCCCCACAGCCAAGGCAAGCTGGTGCGCGTCACCAGCGGTGCTGTCTACGATGTGGCGGTTGACATCCGTCGCTCCAGTCCCAATTTCGGCCGCTGGGAAGGGGTTGAGTTGACGGCCGAGAACCACAAGCAACTGTGGATCCCGCCCGGTTTTGCGCACGGTTTTTTGGTCCTGAGTGAAACCGCCGACTTCCTCTACAAGACCACCGACTATTACGCTCCCGAATGCGAGGGTGCCGTCAAGTGGGACGATCCGGCGATTGGCATTCACTGGCCCAACACCGGCGTCCCCGCCTTGCTGGCCGACAAAGATGCCAAGGCCGCGCTGCTGGCCGAAGCCCGCGTCTTCGACTGAATCTGCCTCAAAAAGAAAAAGCGAGCCCAGGCTCGCTTTCAAGAGACTCCAAGGCGCGCAAGCGCGCCTGAACTCAGTTCGGGATCAAGCCACGGCCAATGCCGTAGTGCTCAATGCCCATGGCCTTCATCAAGCCGGGCTCGTACTGATTGCGGCCATCAAACACCACCGGCTGCTTCAGCTTGGCCTTGATCGCTTCAAAGTCTGGACTCTTGAATTCTTTCCACTCAGTCACCAGCAGCAAGGCGTCGGCGCCGTCCAAAACCTGCTCGGCACGCTCGCAAAAACGCAGCCCTTGGGTCTCGCCCAGAATCCGGCGCGCCTCGGTCATAGCGACGGGGTCATAGGCCGCCACCGTCGCGCCGCGGGCCAGCAACTCGCGCACGATCACCAGCGCCGGCGCTTCACGCATATCGTCGGTATTGGGCTTGAAGGCCAAGCCCCAAATTCCGAAATGGCGGCCGCTCAGATCGGCACCAAAACGCGTCACCACCTTATCGACCAGCAGCATCTTTTGCCGCTCATTGGCCTCTTCAACCGCGGTCAGGACCCGCAAGGGGATGCCCTCACCTTGCGCGGCCTGGACCAAAGCCTTCACGTCCTTGGGGAAGCAAGAACCACCATAACCAGCGCCTGCATACAGAAAGCTGTAGCCAATGCGCGGATCTGATCCAATGCCACGTCGCACCAGTTCGATATCGGCGCCGACTTTTTCGGCCAACAAGGCCATTTCGTTCATGAAGCTGATGCGCGTGGCCAGCATCGCATTGGCGGCGTACTTGGTGAATTCGGCACTGCGCAGATCCATCACGATCATGCGGTCGTGGTTGCGGGTGAACGGCGCATACAGGGCACGCATGAACAAGGTGGCCTGTTCATCGTCGGAGCCCACGATGATGCGGTCCGGCTTCAGGAAGTCTTCAACCGCCGCGCCTTCCTTCAAAAACTCTGGATTCGAGACCACCGAGAACGCCACATCGGCGCCGCGCTTGGCCAATTCTTCTGCCACCGCTGCACGAACCTTGTCCGCGGTGCCAACGGGCACCGTGCTCTTGTCAACAATGACCTTGTAGTCGGTCATACGCGCGCCGATCGAACGCGCTGCGGCCAAGACATATTGCAGGTCCGCCGACCCATCCTCGTCCGGCGGGGTCCCGACACCGATGAACAAGATGCTGCCATGGCTGACAGCCACATCCACATCGGTGGTGAACTGCAAGCGGCCGGCCGCCACATTGCGGCGCACGATCTCCAGCAGCCCCGGTTCATGGATCGGAATCTCGCCGGCATTCAGCACACGGATCTTCTCTTCGTTGACATCCAGGCACACCACATGATTGCCCATCTCGGCCAGACAAGCGCCGGTGACCAAACCCACATAACCGGTGCCAATGGCGGTAACTTTCATTGCTCAATTCCCTTTTTGTGTGGAGCCATGGTAACCCTCCAGCCTTGGCTGCCCGTGTGTAGCTGAAGACATGGCTCCCAGCGGACCACGAACTCCGCACAGCCTAGCAACACTCTGTGTAGCTGCGATGAAACAATTGCCGCCGGGAGGTGACTGCCGCGACCCAGCCCTCAAGAGGCTGGCGCATTTTGCTCCGACAATGCGCCATGCCAACCACCTCCAGTTCCTCCCTGACTGACGCTGGCGAGCCCAGCCGCTGCGCCAATTGCGGTGAGCGCTTTGCGGTGCCCAAGCCGAATTACTGCGGTGCTTGTGGGCAAGAAAGCAATCTGCGCCCGCCCGGGCTGATGGAGTTCATTCAGCAATTGGGCGGCGCCTACATCTCCACCGAGGGCGCACTCTGGCGCACCCTCTGGCGCTTGCTGCTGCAACCCGGTCAGTTGACCAAGGAGTACCTGGCGGGTCGGCGCAAGCACTATGTCTTGCCGCTGCGCCTTTACCTCACCATCAGTGTGCTGGCCCTGCTTTCACTGCGGCTGATGACCAGCGCCCAGATTGAAGACCAGGCGCCTCAACTTCGAGGCGCCGGCGGCGCAAGCAGCATCGAGCTGAAAACCGGCGAACAGGCCAATATTCAGATTGGAGGGCTGGGCGGATATCGGGCGGGGCTCAAGGACGGGGTGTTCTTCTGCGAGCAACTGCCCGCCACCATGTGCAAGCGATTGGAGCGCCGTCTGACCCTGGATCAGGTCGGCATGGCCCAAGAGCTGCTGCAGTTGTCGGAGCGTGCCCTGAACAATCTAGGCGCCACCCTATTTGTCCTGCTGCCCTGCTTCGCCATTTGGCTGAAGCTGCTGTTCTTGGATCGTCGGATGTACTACACCGAGCACATGGTGTTCGCCTTGCATCTGCATGCCTTCTGGTTTGCGATGCTATTGCTGCTGTTGATCGACTGGCCACCGCTGTCGGCAGCCGCCGGCCTCGCTTCGGCGGTCTATCCCGTGATTGCCCTGCACCGTGTCTATCAAACCCCGTGGTGGAGCACTTTGCTGCGCGCCTTTGTGCTGATGGCCTTGAATGTCAGCAGCATTGCCTTGGTCTTGGCCGTCTTCGCCCTGCTGACCCTGGTGAGCTGATTAGGCAAACGTCCCTAAGCTCGCGTCTGGCCAGAGCTCGGACCGTCTGGCGGCACCCATCAGCCTCACAATAGGCCGCGCCTTGCGACTTTTCATCCGAGGCGCCCACGCCATGAACGCACGGCCCAAAAGAAAACACACGCTAAGCTCGGACTTGCGCGGCGTGGCAAAGCTGGCCACGCAGGCCACCGCTGGTGTGGCGCGCATGGTCGAAGGCGTGCATCAATCCATCTGGGACCGACTCGGCGTGCCGGGCGGGCCTCAAGCGGGCCAAACACGGGGCCTCACCGGCTTGGCCTATCGCAGCGTACACGGGGTCAATCACCTGGTGGGCCGCGGCCTCGACCTCGCCCTGTCGCGGCTGGAGATCCTGCTGGCCCAGGATACCCACGCCAGCATCGATACAGACCCGCCGAAGCGTGCCGCTTGGCTGGCGGCACTGAATGGCGTGATGGGCGACCATTTGGTGGCCAGCCACAACCCCTTGGCCACACCGATGAGTGTGCGCTGGCAAGGCCAGGCCTTGGATTGGCAGCAACTGCCACAAGACTTGCCAAGCAAGGGTCGGGTGCTCTTGATGATTCACGGCCTGTGCATGAATGATCTTCAGTGGCAAGGCCAAGACGGGCGGCTTGATTATGGGCAAACGCTGGCTGAGGCCATGGATTATTGCCCTCTTTACCTGCGCTACAACTCCGGGCTGCACACCTCACAAAACGGCCGAGAACTGGCCGATCAGTTGCAGGCGCTGATCGATCATTGGCCGGTTCCGGTTGAGGAGGTCAGCATCATCGCCCACAGCATGGGCGGTTTGCTGGCCCGCAGCGCTTGCCACATCGCCGCTGAGCAAAGCCTGAGCTGGCTACCCCTGCTGAAGAACATCGTCTTTCTGGGTACGCCGCACCATGGCGCACCGCTGGAGCGGGCCGGCAATTGGATCGATGTGCTGCTGGGCAGCACGCCCTTCACCGCCCCCTTGGCCAAGCTCGGACATCTGCGCAGCGCCGGCATTACCGACTTGCGTCACGGCTATGTCCGCGACGAAGACTGGTCGGGCGCGGATCGCTTCCAACGCCAGCCCGACCGCCGCCTGATCACCCCGCTGCCCGCGGGCGTGAACTGTTTTGCCGTGGCGGCCACGCTGGCCCCCAAACGCGGCCGCCTGGCCGACCGCTTGATCGGCGATGGTCTGGTGCCCCTGCACAGTGCGCTCGGCGAGCATGAAGATCCCCGGCGGGATCTTGGCTTTGCCAAATCAGCGCAGTGGATCTGCTACCGCATGAACCACATCGCCCTGCTCAGCGACGCTCAACTCGGCCGCCAGTTGCAAAGCTGGCTGAGGGCCGAGCCCTCTGGCTCGGCGCCTTGACTTAACGCCTTAACTCAGCCTTAGAGCGAACGCAGCAACTGCTGCACTTCGGGCTGACCCGCAAAGTTCTTGCCCACCTTGGCCAAACGCTGAAGCTCCGTATTCGCCTGCGACTTGTCACCGCTCTTCAGATAGAGCTTGGCGAGGCGCAGTCGCATCCCATGGTTCTCCGGCTGCAAATCCAGCGCTTGAACCTGTGCCGCAATCGCCTTGGGCACTTGTTGTTCTGCCTCCAACACCATCGACAGCGTGTCCAAGAACTCGGCCTGTTTGGGGCTGATCTGATTGGCCTTCTCGATCAAGGGCAGAGCGCCCGGCTTGCCCTGCTTCAGCAGCAGCCAGGCCATATTGTTCAGCGCAGGAGCACTTTCCGGCTGCAGCTTCAGCACCACGGCAAAACGTGATTCAGCCAAAGCCCACTGCTCCTGACGCAGCTCCTCGCTGCCCAGATAGAAGTAGAAGACCGCATCTTTGGGATGATCCTTGATCCAGGTGGCGGCAAATTTCTCCGCTTCCGCCTTGTTGGGCACCTGTGTCAAGGCGTGATGCAGCTTGCTGGCCAAGGCGGCCGTCAGGTCGGCGTTGGCATCCGGCCCGGCGGCGGCCAAGCTCTGGCGATAAAGCCCGGCAGCGGCATTCCATTCCTTCTGGGCCGCGCGCACATCGCCGTCAAGACTCAGCCCAGCCACTTTGCCGGACTCTTGTTTTTGCATCAACGCCGCCGAAGCCTGCGCGCCCTTGTAATCCCCTGCAGCCAATTGCACCTCAGCCAGACGCTTGCGCGCGACCAAGTAATCAGGCGCCAACTCCAGGGCGCGCTTCAGGCTGGTCGTCGCAGAAGGCAAATTCTTCAATGCCACATAAGCCTCGGCGACGCGCATATGCGGCATCGGTGATCGCGGCATCAGCCGTGCCAGCGCATTGAAGGATTCCGTCGCCTGGTTGTACTCACCCGCCAGCATCCGCACCCGCCCTTGAACCTCCAGCAACTCGGGCGCTTCGGGCAAGGCCGCAATGCCTTTCTGAGCCGCGTTCTGCGCTGCCTTCAAGTCTTTGTGCTTGAGCAGATGCTCCACCAGGGCGACACGCGGCGCGGCGTCATTGGGCTTGAGGGCAATGGCCTTGTCGATCATGCCGGCCACTTCATCCTTGCTGGCCCCACCAAGCTCCTTCAGCTCGGCCAAGGCCAGATGAGCCTTGACGTTATCTGGCGCGACCTTCAACAAAGCCTCAAAGCGCCCCCTGGCTGCATCGGGCTTCTTCTCTGACATATCCAAAGACGCCAGCAAGGCCGCCGCAGGATAGAAACCAGGATCCAAGCTGAGCGCCTTCTCGAAGTTCTGCCGGGCGCCGGGCACATCCTTGCGCGCCAACTGCACCAAGCCGCGCAAATTGGCCGCAAACGGCCGCTTCGGCTGCTTGCGTTCCAGCACATCAATCGCGGCCAAGGCCTTGTCCAATTCACGCCGCTGCAAATGCGCGCGGATGATGGCGATGTCGGCGACCGAGCTTGGGTCACTGTCGGAAATCGCCTTCAAATCGGCAAACACCTCATCCGATTTGGCATTGCCAGCCTTGCCCAACACCAGTTGGGTGCGACTGCGCATGTCCTTGGGATTGAGCTTGGCGGCCTGAGCAAAATAGGCCTCGGCCTTCTTGCTCTCGCCATTCTGGAGGTAGGCCTCGCCCGCCAGAGAGTAGACCTGAGCGTCCGGGGTGCCGCTCGCCAAAAGCGGCTGAATCGCGGCCACAGCCTTGGCCGGGCTGGAGTTCAGCAGATAGATCTGCGTCAACATGCGGCGCGGCGCCGACAGATTCGGCGCCAGCTTCAGGGCCTTGGCCAGCCATTCCTCCGCCTGTGTGTAGTTCTTCAACTCATACTCGATCGCACCGCCAAGCTGCAAGGCCAGCGGGCTCTCCGGCGCCAGTTGCAACAACTGCTGCACCGGGGCCTTGGCCGCCGCGAAATCCTTGCGGGAGTACGCCAGCAGTGCCTCGAAGTAATGCGTCTGCGGGTCTTTCGGCAAGACTTGCTTGAGTTTCTCCAGATCAGCGGCCGCGGTGTCGAATTCACCGGACTCAATCCAGTGATTCATCAATCCGGCATGCGAGCCCACATCACTGGGGTTCAGCAGCAAGGCCTGACGATAGGCAGCCACGCCCTCTTTGACATCAAAGCCGGCCGCACCGGATTTGATGCTGCCCAGCACGATGTCGCCCTTCAAGCGCCAAGCCTCGGCCTGCTTGGGCTCACGCTTGAGCAAACCCTCCAGGCCTTGCAAGGCTGCGGGCACCTCGCCCTCACGAAGTTTCATACGAACCTGCAGCAGCGCCGCGGGCGTGTAGTCGGGCACCGCCTTGAACACCAGCGCCAGCGCTGCATCGGCCTTGTCCACCACGCCGGTGCTGATATAGGCCGTCGCCAACGAGGTCTGCAAATCAGCGCGCGCCGCAGCGTCGTCAAGCTGAGTCTCTGCAAAGGTCTCGATCAGCGGCTTGTAAGCCTGCTGCGCCAACTGCGCACGCGCCAAGGCTGGCAACACGCGGTTCGGTTCAAACTTGGCGTCTCTGGCCTTGCGCAGTTCCACCTCGGCCGAGCGCGCATCGCCCCCATCCAAAAAAGCCTTGCCCAAAAGGTACCGCGCCTCGCCGGATTCCGGGCTCTTTTGCAGCGCATTCTTCAGCTGAATGATGGCCGCCTTGCTGTCGCCCTTGTCGAGTTCGGTCTTGGCCGAACTCATCAAGGTCTCATAGCTCTCGCCGCCACAAGCAGCCAAGAGGCTGATGGCGAGCACGCCAGGAACAATCTTCTTCAGCAAAAAAGGTTTCATCGTGGTCGCAGCACAAGGTCAAACAAAGCGTTGATGCGGAAGAGCCCGCGTGACAGCCATAAAACAGCCCGAAAAGTATAGGGCGTGCATCACCCGCCCCAAGACTGACAGCCGCGAGTTCCCGGCAACAACGCACAGCCGCCGACGCAATGGAAAGGCAGCAAACCACAAAGCCCCAAGCCCACGAAGGCCTGGGGGGCCTGACTACACTGCCGCTATGCCTGCATTCCCTGCCTCGTCCACCCTTCCAACTCGCCTGCCCATCACGGCCTCCGGCCCTGCCGACGCCGCGCAATGGCTGAATCGCTACGCCGAACTGGGCCCCGCGTTTTCAAGCGAATTGCCCCCCTCCGGTCTGCCCCAGCCCGCATGGGTGGCACGCAGCGCGGCCTGTGCCGAACAGCTGGGTTGGGCCGATGATTGGTGGAGCCAGGAAGACGGACAAGCCCTGCAAGTCCTCAGTGGCAATGCCCTCTGGCCCGGCATGCGCCCCTTGGCCAGCGTCTACAGCGGCCATCAGTTTGGTGTTTGGGCGGGTCAGTTGGGCGATGGTCGGGCCCACTTATTGGGCGAGGTCCAAACGGCCAGCGGCCCGATGGAGATTCAACTCAAGGGCGCTGGCGCTACGCCCTACTCACGCATGGGCGATGGCCGGGCCGTGCTGCGCTCCTCGATCCGGGAGTTTCTTTGCTCCGAAGCCATGGCCGGTTTGGGCATTCCCACCACCCGCGCCTTGGCCCTCACCGCCTCCAGCAGCCTGCCGGTGCGGCGCGAAACCTTGGAAACGGCGGCCATCGTCACCCGGCTAGCCCCTAGCTTTTTGCGCTTCGGCCACTTCGAACATTTCGCACACAGCGATCAACACCTCGAGTTGCGCCGGTTGGCTGACTTCTTTATCCAGCATCACGCGCCCGAGTGTCTTGAGGCTGGAGTTGAAAACGGTCAGCCCTATGTGGCCCTGCTCGAAAAAGTCACGCGACAAACCGCCCGCTTGCTGGCCGACTGGCAAGCCATCGGCTTTTGCCACGGGGTGATGAATACCGACAATATGTCCATGCTGGGCCTGACGCTGGATTACGGACCCTTCGGCTTCATGGACGGCTTCAACCCGGGCCACATCTGCAACCACTCCGACCATCAGGGCCGTTATGCCTTCGCGCGCCAACCGAATATGGCGTTCTGGAACCTGCATGCGCTGGCTCAAGCCTTGATGCCTCTGATCGATGGGCCACGCGAAGCGGCAGGCGAAGCGCTGCTACAAGCCCTGGAGGCCTACAAAACCGACTTCCCTTCTGCCCTGCTGAGCCGCATGCGCACCAAGCTGGGCCTGCGCAGCGAACATGAGGACGATGGCCGCTTGATCGACGACTGGCTCAAGCTGATGGCCGCCTCACGCGCCGACTACACCCAGTCCTTCCGTCGGCTCGCCTCGCTGACCCAGCAGGACGATCCAGCGCGTCTGCGCGACCTGTTCATCGATCCGCAAACCCTGGCCGACTGGCTGGCGCGCTACCGCATGCGCCTGCAGGCTGAACACAGCCTCGACACCGAGCGAGCGCTGCAGATGAAAGCCTGCAACCCCTCGGTCGTGTTGCGCAATCATTTGGCCGAAGGCGCCATCCGATTGGCCCAGCAAGGTGACTTCAGCGAAACCGAACGCTTGCTGAAAGTTTTGCAGCGGCCCTTCGACGAAGCTGAGCAAGCCAGCGACGCCGCACTCCCGCCCGACTGGGCCCAAACCTTGGAGGTCAGCTGTTCATCATGAGCGAATCCGATAAAACCTACCCCGTTGCCAAGACCGATGCCCAGTGGCGTGCCGAACTGGACCCGATGCAGTACCAAGTGGCGCGCCATGCGGCCACCGAGCGCGCCTTCAGCGGCAAGTACTGGGATCACTTCGAGAAGAATGGCCTCTACAACTGTGTCGGCTGCGGCACGCCGCTGTTTGAGCCCGACACCAAGTTCGACGCCGGCTGCGGCTGGCCCAGCTATTGGGCCCCCCTCAATGCCGAGGTGATCGAGCGCGTGGTGGACCGTTCACACGGCATGGTTCGGGTCGAGGTGCGCTGCAATCAATGCGGCTCACATCTGGGCCATGTATTCCCCGACGGCCCCGAGCCCACCGGCGAACGCTTTTGCATCAATTCCGCTGCGATAGACTTCGCCCCCAAACCCTGAGGGCTTGACGGGCCAGACCGCCGGAGCGCCACGGTGTGACGCACCGAAGCCGGTGTTCCCCTTTTTGAAGCCCGCTGCGAATGAAGCTCTTCCTCGATTTTCTGCCGCTGATCCTGTTCTTCGGCACCTTCAAGTACGCCGAATCACACAAGGAATGGGCGGCGGCTTTTGCCACCGAGCATTTCGGCTTTCTGGTCTCGGGCGGCAGCGTCGGTCTGGAAGAAGGCCCCGTTTTGCTGGCCACGCTGGTCGTGATGCTGGCCACCTTGACGCAAGTCTTGATCATCAAGCTGCGGGGCAAGAAGATTGATCTGATGCTCTGGATCAGCCTGGGCCTGGTGGTGATCTTGGGCGGCGCCACCGTCTGGTTTCACAACGAGACCTTCATCAAATGGAAGCCCACCGGCCTGTACTGGGCCATGGCCCTGGTGTTCTGGGCCTCACAAGCGTTCTGGGGCAAAAACCTGATCAAGACCATGATGGGGGCCGAGTTGCAGCTTCCCAGTCTGGTTTGGCTGAACCTGAACCGCGCCTGGGTGCTGTTTTTCGCCAGTATGGGTGCGCTCAACCTCTATGTGGCCTACAACTACTCGACCTCCGCTTGGGCCAACTTCAAAGCCTTTGGCACCACCGGCCTGATCCTGGTTTTCACCGTGGCTCAAGGCCTTTACCTGAGCCGCCACCTGCCTGACCCATCCGACAAGGATGGAGGCGACACCCCACAAGAAAGCAGCAAACCATGACACCCAAAGCAAGCATGCAAGAAATGGAAGCCCGCTTGCGCAGCAGCCTGGAGCCCAGCGCGCTGGAATTGCAAGACGACAGCCACCAGCACGCTGGCCACGCTGGCGCCAAAGAAGGCGGCCACTACAGTCTGCGCATCGTCAGCGCCCGCTTTACCGGCCTTAACCGAGTGGCCCGGCATCGGCTCGTATATCATTGCCTGGCAGAGTTGATGCAACAAGGCATCCATGCGCTGGCGATTGACGCACGCGCACCGGACGAAGCCTGAAACATCGAGTTCCGCACCCTATTGCCCTTCGAGCGCCCTCACAGGCGCCATTTTTTTAGCCCAACCAAGCGCCTATCTCCATGAAGAAGAATTTGTTCGCCGCTGTGGCCCTGTCCGCCGCCCTGCTGCCGCTGTCGGCCAGCGCGCAAAACATCGCCATCGTCAACGGCAAGCCGGTGCCCAAGGCCCGTGCCGAACAGCTGATTGCCCAGGTCACCAAGTCCGGCCAGCAGCAGCGTTCGCCGGAGTTGGAAGCTCAGGTCAAGGACGAAGTTGTGCTGCGCGAGATCTTCTTGCAAGAAGCCGAAAAGCGCGGCATCCCCGCCAGCGCCGACTACAAGGCCCAGATGGAAATGGCCCGTCAGAGCATTCTGATCCGTGAGCTGTTCGCCGACTACGCCAAGAAGAACCCGGTCAGCGACGCCGATGCCAAGGCCGAGTACGACAAGTTCAAGGCCCAGAACAGCGGCCAGGAATTCCGCGCCCGCCACATCCTGGTGGAGAAGGAAGACGAAGCCAAGGCCCTGATCGCTCAAATCAAGGGCGGCGCCAAGTTTGAAGACCTGGCCACCAAGAACTCCAAAGACCCCGGCTCGGCCGCCAACGGTGGCGATCTGGACTGGGCCAATGGCAACAGCTATGTGAAGGAATTCACCGAAGCCCTGACCAAGCTGCAAAAGGGCGAAATGACCCAAGAGCCCGTCAAGTCGCAGTTCGGCTTCCACATCATCAAGCTGGAAGACACCCGCGAAGCGCAGTTCCCCGCTTTCGATGACGTCAAGGCTCAAATCCTTCAGCGTCTGAACCAGCAAAAGATTGGCGCCTACCAGCAAGAGCTGCGCAGCAAAGCCAAGACCGACTACAAGTTCGCAAACTAAGTCCCTTTGGGGGGCCGGCCTTGCCCAGAAGGCAGGTTCTGGCCTCCACTGTTTTCTTGCGTTCCCTGTGGGTGGGGACTTGCTAAAGGCAAACACCACCCCCAAGTGCTGACATCTCCCAACCCGCGCAGCGCCACCCTTGGCCGCACGGGTTTTTTGATATTCGCGACCTAGGAATTTTGCTTGGCTGCTTCCCGACTGGCTCGTCGAATACTGCCGCACCCGGACACCTTGGCCCAGACTCAGGGACTGAAGTGGTTGGGCCGCTACCTGGCTCCGCGCCCCTGGTTATGGGTGGCCCATCGCCGCCGCGTCGCCATGGGGGTCGCGGTCGGCATTGCGGTCGGCGTGATTCCCCTGCCCACGCAGATGCTGCTGGCGGCCTTGATGGCCATCGTGTTTCGCGCCAATGTGGCCGCAGCCGTGGCCGCCACCTGGCTGACCAACCCGTTCACCCTGGTGCCGATCTGGAGCTTGGCCATCGCGCTGGGTCGCATGGCCTCGGGCCACACCGGCCCGATTGCGACCCCGGAGATGTTGGCCATCGACTGGACCCAACCCTCGACCTGGTGGCCATCGCTGTGGGCCAGCATCCAATCATTGGGCGAGCCCTTGCTGATCGGCCTGCCGCTGGCCAGCCTGGTGCTGGGCGCGCTGGCCTATCTGCTCGTGTACTTTGGCTGGTGGGCCGTGATCAAGGGCGAGCGCTGGCGCCGTCTGCGCAAACGCCGCTGAGCGCGACTAGCGCCCGGCCGCCGAACTTGCGGCGTCCCGGCCTGCTTTAGACGCCGCTGGCGTCCTTGACCTCAGCCGCCAAGCCGCCTGCCTCGATCCGCAATTGCCGCTGGCAGCGCTGTGCAATGGCAAGGTCATGGGTGACCAGCACCAGCGTCGTGCCGACCTCGCGATTGAGCTCAAACATCAACTCCATCACCGCGGCACCGGTGGCGAAGTCCAAGCTGCCTGTCGGCTCGTCGGCCAAGAGCAGGGCCGGCCGCATCACAAAAGCGCGCGCCAGCGCCACCCGCTGCTGCTCCCCGCCCGAAAGCACGCGCGGGTAATGTCCCAAACGCTGCGACAGCCCCACCCGGCCCAGCATCTGCGTGGCCAAAGCCCGTGCATCGCGGTCACCGCGCAGTTCCAAAGGCAGCATCACGTTTTCCAGTGCCGTCAAATTGGGCAGCAGCTGAAAGCTCTGAAACACAAAGCCCAATTCGGCGCCACGCACAGCGGCGCGCTGATCTTCATTCAGGGCAAACAAGTCCTGCCCGCGCAAACACACCGTGCCACTGCTGGGCGTATCCAGCCCGGCCAAGATCGCCAGCAGCGTGCTTTTGCCGGAACCCGAAGCCCCCACAATCGCCACAGATTCCTGCGCCGCCAGGGTGAATGAGATGTCGTGGAGAATCGTCAACTCGCCGCTGGCGTCTTGAACACGCTTGCCGACTTGATCGACTTCAACAATTTTGACTGCCATTGAACGGGAACCCTGGTGAAGACACTGAGACGACGAGATTGTGGGGCCTACTTTAGCGCCTTGGCCTTTGCAGCCGCATTCACCAGCGCAGGGTCAGGTCTTGCCAATGCTTCAGCAGCCAAGTCAGCGCCCGTGCTATTGATCGTAGGCGACAGCCTGTCGGCCGAGTACGGTTTGGCGCGCGGGCATGGCTGGGTGGCGCTATTGGAGCAACGCCTGCGCGAGCAAAAGCTGCCGCATCAAGTGATGAACGCCAGCATCAGCGGTGACACCACCGCCGGCGGGCGAGCCCGCCTGGGGGCGCTGCTGCAGCAGCACAAGCCCGCTGTCGTGGTGATTGAACTCGGCGGCAACGACGCCTTGCGCGGCCTGCCCCTGTCAACCACACGCGAGAACCTCACGGCCATGAGCCAAGCCGCCAAGAAGGCCGGCGCCAAGGTCGTGATGGTTGGCATGCAAGTGCCGCCCAATTACGGCGTCAGCTATGGGCGCGAGTTCGCGAGCCTGTTCGAACAGGTCGCCAAGGCGGAGAAAACCGCCTTGGTGCCCTTCTTGCTGAAAGGCGTGGCCGATCGCCCCGACGCCATGGACTGGTTCCAGCCCGATCGCATCCACCCATTGGCCAAGGCTCAGCCGGTCATGCTGGATCAGGTCTGGCCGGTCTTGAGGCCGCTGCTGACCCGCTGAGCACGTCTCGGATCAGCGTTCCACCTCGCCGCGGCGGCGCTCACCCCCCAAGCGCGGATTGTCTTCAGCGCGCCCGCGCCGAGGGCCGGCGTCATCGCCCCGTGCCTGAGGCGCCTGCTGGACCTGCGGCGGCCGGGCGGGTTCAAAAGAGGGACGCTGTATCTGCGGCGCGGCAGGCATGTCCATCGCTCGGGGTCGCTCCACAGACCGTTCGATGGAACGCTCTTGGCTGCGCTCCTGATGCCGCTCCGAATGCCGCTCAAAGCCCGGGTTACGACTCGGGCCATAGCTGCGTTCAGGGATGGATTCGGCCGGACGCTCCGCAGTGCGACGGGCTTGGTCGGCTCGCTCCTCTCGGAGCGCGCGCTCAAGACGCTCGGCGCGATCGGCCCGTTCCAGCCGCTCCACTCGCTCGCGTGACTCGTCCCGCAACTGCGGCTGCGGCTGCGGTGGCTGCTGCGATATAGGCCCCTGCTCATCACGTCCGCGCCACGCTGAATCCGGCACCGGACGCGCCGGCGCCACGACGGGCGGGTTGCTGCCGCCCGAGGCCACCGGAGGCACCGGGGGCACCGTCACTGCGGCCGGG
>NZ_JBMLSK010000208.1:28933-35255 GCF_049240545.1 Roseateles sp.
CTCTCGCCCCACCATATCGCGCTCGCGCTCCCGGCGACCCAGGCTCTCGCTGCGCCAGGGCAGATCGGCCGGCGGGCGTTGCACCGTGGCATCCGCCACCGGCCGGGCCGGCAAGACAGCCGCCAATTCTTGACGCGCCGGCGCTGCCGGCAAGGGCCTCACCGGGCCGATGTCACGTGTCGGCATGGCTTGCACCGCTCCGCCCTGCCCCGGCAAATAGCTGACGGCGCCGGGCACCTCAAAATTGCTGCGCGGGCGACGCACGGTGACCGGATCCGGATCCACATTGATGCGGTGCTTGTAGGCAGGGCTGTGCACATAGTGCGGCACATAGACCTCACGCGGCGCCAGCGGATACCAGCCGTAATGAGGGCGCGGCGGGCGCGCGCCGCCAATGTTCACGCCGATGCTGACCGAGGGGCCGCCGACCCAGGCCACCAAAGCCGGCGCATAGACCGGGCGATGCACATAGGCGCCCGGTGTCCAGCACCAGCGCCCGCCCCAGCTGACCCAGCGGCCGTAGTGGAAAGGCGCAAAACCCCAGGGCGCATCGTCAACCCAGGTCCAGCCCCAATGGCGCGACCAGGCCCAGCGCCCATAGCGGTAGGGTGCCCAACCCGCCGACACCACGGTGGGGATCCAGACGTTGCCGTACTCCGGCGACTGCTCCCAGCGGCCATGCCGATCCAGCTCTTCGGCGCCGGTCATTTCCGGCGAGACATAACGGCGGCTCACACCGGAGGCAAAGCTGTCACCCTCGGCCCGGCTTTGCGCCAGCAACCAGTCGCCAAAGCTGTCGCCATTCAGGCCTTGCCGCTCGGTGCGCGGGCCACCGGCCCACCAGAACTCGGCCTGCTCGCCGGTTTGCAACCAGACCGGCTGGGTTTGCTCGCTACGCTTGAACTCAAAGCGCGTGCGCCCTTGCACCGCGAAAACACGGCTGCCGCGATCCAGCTGCTCCACCCGGTACAGCCCTTCGCGCTCGGCAAACACCGTGCCCTCACGGGTCTGCACCTTGTACTCATTGAGCGCCTCTTGCGAGCGCAAACGCAGGCCCAAGTCGCCCTTGGCCACTTGCAACAAGACCCGGCCCTCATCCAGCTGGGTGAACTCCAGGTCGCTGCGCTCATCCAGCCACAAGCTGGTGGAACCGATGCGCAGGCTGACGCGCGAACGCTCATCGGTACGCAAGCGGTCGCCTTCGGCCACCGTCTGGTTGCGGGTAACGCGCAGCCACTCCTTGGTCTCGGCATCAAAAAGCCAGGCATCGCCCATGACCTCGGCCACGCGCCCCGCGCGCGTCGGCGGGTCGGCCCAGGCGGGCGTGGCAGCGGCGGCCAGCAGCCCAAGCCCCAAAGCCAAGCAAAGCCCCCAAGAGGCGAGTCGTTGATTCCAAGCGGCAGCGAACATGGCAAGCTCCTTCAGAGCCGCTTAACGCCTGGGCAGCCGGCCGCGCCGACCATCTTTACAAACTATTTCAATCGGCCTCGGTTCAAGAAAGGCGCATCAATCATCCGCGTTCGGGTCCAAGGCCGGGAACAGCACCGAGGTGTAGCCAAAACGGCTGAAGTCCTTGATGCGCATCGGGTACAGAACGCCCTGCAAATGATCGCACTCGTGCTGCACCACCCGGGCATGAAAGCCCTCAGCCTCGCGCTCAAAGGGCTGGCCTGTTTCGTCCAAGCCGCTGTAGCGGATGCGCTCAAAACGATCGACCACACCGCGCAAGCCCGGCACCGACAAGCAGCCCTCCCAGCCTTCCACCTGCTGATCCGACAAGGGGGTGATGACCGGGTTGATCAAAATCGTGGGCGGCACCGGCGGCGCCTCGGGGTAGCGCTCATTGCTTTGAAAGCCAAAGATCACCAGCTGCAAATCCACGCCAATCTGCGGCGCGGCGAGGCCGGCGCCATTGGCAGCCTTCATCGTTTCAAACATATCAGCGATCAAGGCCTTCAGGGCCGGTGTGCCGAATTCGGTCACCGGCTGGGCCACACGCAGCAGGCGCGGATCGCCCATCTTCAGGATTTCATGTACGGCCATCATCTGCCCTCTGAGCTATCGTGCGGGGATTCTAAGGAGCCGCCCCGTGCACAACATTCCCGAGGACTTTCTCCAGCCGCTGGGCGAAGGCATCTACGCCATCGACACCGGTTTTCAGCGGCCGCGCTTTGATGCGGCTTACCTGATCGTTGAAGCCGGGCGCGCCGCCTTTATCGACACCGGCACCAACCACGCGGTCCCGCGCCTCTTGGCGGCGCTGGCTTCGCTGGGCCTGACGCCGGACTGCGTCGACTGGGTCATCCCCACCCATGTGCACCTGGACCATGCCGGCGGCGTCGGCTTGCTGATGCAATCACTGCCCAATGCCCAAGTCTTGGTGCATCCGCGCGGCCTGCGGCACATGATCGACCCCTCGGCCTTGTTCAAAGGCGCTTTGGCGGTCTATGGTGCCGAGGAGATGCAGCGCTCTTACGGTGAGCTGCAACCGGTGCCGGCCGAGCGGGCGCAGGCCAGCTTTGATGGGCAAACCATTCACCTGGCGGGTCGGCCGCTCTTGCTGATCGACACTCCCGGTCACGCGCGTCATCACCATTGCATCTGGGATGCGCGCAGCCAAGCCTGGTTCACCGGCGACACCTTCGGGCTGAGCTACCGGGAGTTCGATACCGAACAAGGTGCCTGGCTGCTACCCACCAGCACGCCGGTGCAGTTCGAACCCGAAGCCTTGAGCGCGTCGGTGCAGCTCCTGCTGAGCTATTCGCCGCAGTCCATGCTGTTGACGCATTACGCTCGCATTGGCCGTGACGCCGAAGACGTGCAGCGCTTGGCCAAGCTGCTGCTCGCGCAGGTCCAGCAGATGGTGGACTTAGGCCTGGCGCTGCGCCGGGCGCCCGAGCGACACGCACAACTCAAGCAAGGCCTGCAACAGATTTACCTGCACAGCCTGCAGGCCCACGGCTGCCAATTGCCCGAGCCGGAGCAACTGGCCTTGCTGTCCATGGATATCGAACTCAATGCCCAAGGGCTGGCAGTCTGGCTGGACAAGCTGCCCGCCTGAGACTCAGCCCATGGGTGAAGGCGCACTTCAGACCTTGTAGTACTGGCGATACCAAGCCACGAACTTGGCCACGCCGTCTGGCACCGGCATGGCGGGGCGGAAGCCGGTCCAAGCGGCCAGTTCTTCCACGTCCGCATGGGTGGCGGGCACATCGCCGTCTTGCAGCGGCATGAAGTTCTTCTGCGCCTCTTGACCCACCGCTTTTTCGATGGCTTCGATGAAGGCCATCAGTTGGATCGGGTCATGGTTGCCGATATTGAAGACACGGTAAGGCGCGTCGGAATGCGCCGGGTCGCTCTTCACCGGGTCGTAGCCAGGCTCGGGCGTGGCCACACGGTCCAAGACGCGCACCACGCCTTCGGCGATGTCGTCGATGTAGGTGAAGTCACGAATCATCTTGCCGTGGTTGAACACATTGATGGGCTTGCCCTCAATGATGGCCTTGGTGAACAAGAACAAGGCCATGTCCGGCCGGCCCCAGGGGCCGTAGACGGTGAAGAAGCGCAGGCCGGTGGTCGGCAAGCGGAACAAATGGCTGTAGGTGTGCGCCATCAGCTCATTGGCCTTCTTGGTGGCCGCGTACAGGCTCACCGGATGGTCCACGCTGTGATGCTCAGAGAAAGGCATCAAGGTGTTGCCGCCATACACGCTGGAGCTGGAGGCATAAGCCAGGTGCGCCACCTTGTTGTGGCGGCAGCCTTCCAAGATATTGGTGAAGCCGACGATATTGCTCTCGATGTAGGCGTGCGGGTTCTCAATCGAATAACGCACACCGGCCTGGGCGGCCAGGTGCACCACGCGGTCGAACTTCTCGGTCGCAAACAGCTGGGCGATGCCGTCCTTATCGGCCACGTCCATCTTCACAAAGCTGAAGCCCGGCAGCGGCGTCAGGCGCGCCAGTCGGTCGTGTTTGAGTTGCGGGTCGTAGTAATCATTGAGATTGTCCAGGCCAACCACTTGGTCGCCACGGGCCAACAAGAGCTGGCTGACATGCATGCCGATAAAGCCGGCCGCGCCGGTAACGAGAACTTTCACGCAATCTCCTGGTGTTCATGGGCTTTGTGATTTTTCGCCCGCCTGCCCTGTGCGACAGCTGTGGTGCATCGCAGCACGGCATTCTCGCCGAGAAGCGTGACCGGGAGCCGACACCCGACTCGCCTGTGTCCTCAGCCCGCGTGAACCCGGTCACGCCGGGCCGCCGGTCGTGACCACCGTGCGAGCATAAGCCCCCCATAGAATGAGCCACCCAGAGGAAAGCCCCCACAACAAGCGGATGCCCAAGCAGGCCTCCGCACCTTGCGAGAACACAAGCCCATGACCCAGCCTTGCATTCACCTGATCGCCGGCGCACGCCCCAATTTCATGAAGATCGCGCCCATCGTGCGCGCGCTGCAGGCCGACGGCCGCCTGGCCTGGAAGATCATTCACACCGGTCAACACTACGACCGCGACATGAATGATGTGTTCTTCGAGGAACTCGGCATCCCCGCCCCCGATGTGCGCCTGGGCTGCGGTGGCGGCAGCCACGCCGAGCAAACCGGCAAGATCATGGTGGCCTACGAGGCCCTGGTCGCCGCCGACAAGCCCGCCGCCTGCCTGGTGGTGGGCGATGTCAACTCCACCGCCGCCTGCTCCATCGTCGCCAAAAAGGCCTGCATCCCCGTGGCCCACGTCGAAGCCGGCCTGCGCAGCGGCGACATGAGCATGCCCGAGGAAATCAACCGTTTGGTCACCGACGCCATCACCGACTGGTTCTTCGTCACCGAGCCCAGCGCCACCGAGCATCTGCGTCGCGAAGGCCGCAATATGGATGTGGTGTACGACGTTGGTCATGTAATGGCTGACAACGTGCTCTACCAAGCCGACAAGCTCAGCAAGACCGCTGACACCAGCAGTTATGAGACCGACGCCTACAAGCGTCAACACGCCCGCTACGGCGTCGTCACCCTGCACCGCCCCAGCAATGTGGACAGCGCCGAAGCGCTGGAGCGCATCGCCAGCGTGCTGCGCGCCGTTTCGCCCGAACTGCCGCTGGTGTTCCCGGTGCACCCCCGCACCCGCGCCAATATCGAGAAGTTCGGTGTCAACCTGGGCGCCAACGTCACGCTGATGGGCCCGCAAGCGTATATGTCCTTCCTGCACCTGTGGAAAGACGCCGTCGTGGTGCTGACCGACAGCGGCGGCCTGCAAGAAGAAACCACCGCCCTGGGCGTGGCCTGCATCACCATGCGTGAGAACACCGAGCGCCCCGTCACCGTGGACGAAGGCAGCAACGTCTTGGCCGGCACCGACCCCGCCGTCATCATCCCGCTGGCGCTGGACACGATCAAAAACGGCGGCAAAAAGGGCCGACGCCCGGCCCTGTGGGACGGCAAGTCGGCCGAGCGGATTGTGAAGATCCTGGCGGAGAAGCTGGGCGCCTGACCCCGACCGCAAAGACGAGGCCTTGCGATCTGAGTCTGGTTTTTGAGAGCTTTGGGATCCAAGGCCCTCAGATCCAGGCCAATTCCGCAGCATCGCAAGAGGACTGACACAGTCGGTGCCTAGAATCCGCTGAGCCCCAACCATCAGCCCATGCCGGCTATTTGCCCGTGACCGCAACCTCCCCAAGAGCGCAGACCCGTGTGCTCGGCACCCGCATCGACCCGGTCAGTTGGGACGAAGCGCTAGACCGTATCTGGCAACTCGCGCGCCGCCGCCAAAGCAGCTATGTGGGCATTTGCAATGCCCATTCGGTCGTGACGGCCACCCAAGAACCGGCGTTTCAAGCCGCCTTGGAGGGGTCAGACATGAATACGGCGGACGGTGCCCCGGTGGCCTGGATGCTGCGCAAGCTCGGTCATGCCGACCAACAGCGCATCAACGGGCCCGATTTGATGCTGCGCTACTGCGCCCAAGCCAGCCAGCGGGACGAGTCCATCTTTTTGTACGGTGCCAGCCAAGAAACCTTGGAACTCTTGCAGCAACGGCTGCTGCGCGACTGGCCCCGCCTGAAGATAGCCGGCGCCTACTCGCCCCCCTTTCGCCCGCTCAGCGCTGACGAAGACGCGGCCATCGTCAAACAGATCAACGACTCAGGCGCCGGTACCGTCTGGGTCAGCCTGGGCTGCCCCAAGCAAGAGCTCTGGATGGCCAAGCAGCGCGGCCACATCAACGCCGTCATGATCGGCGTGGGTGCTGCCTTCGACTACCACGCGGGCACCCTGCGCCGCGCGCCACTTTGGATGCAAAAGCGCGGCTTGGAATGGCTCTACCGCTTGG
>NZ_JBMLSK010000209.1:0-14791 GCF_049240545.1 Roseateles sp.
ACGCCTCAAGTGTCTTCCATCGTCCGGGGTGTCCCACCTGGGACATGACAGTTAGTTCAACGTGTTTTCGACAGCATGGCGAGCTAGACTGTGTGATTCGAGTTCCTGAAAATTTTTCAGATTGATTATCAGCGTTGCCAGAATTGGTTAAGTTTTCTGACGTTCTTCGATAGCAAGCTACTCAGGCCTCCAATGCGGTGTCGCCGCATTATGTCGAGGTCTTCGCAGGACTTGCGCCAAATCGTCTTTATCGAACGGTTACTGATGCCGCCCACGCGCATACGAATCAGTAGACGCGGTAGATACACCGGTCGGACGCCCCCGGGGCCGAAGAAGCGCACCACGGAGTCGTAGTCTGCCGATATGCGATATCGTGTGTCGAAAATTCCCAGCCTCTCGTATACAGAGCGCCGTACGTAGAGCGTAGGATGGGGCGGCATCCAACCCGAAGCCAGACCTTTCCGGGAGAACTCGCCTGCCCGCCAATAGCGGATAACTCTCGAAACATCAGCAGCACTAACGTATACAAGGTCGCCATATACCGCCTCGACCGATGGATCCTCGAACTGCCGCGCGATATCGGTGAGTACACGTTCGTCAGCGAACAGATCGTCTGCATGCAGAAACCCAATTACATCGCCAGTTGCCATCTTAATTCCCTTATTCAGAGCATCATAAATTCCTTGATCATGCTCACTTACCAAGCGCGACACATGAATTCCTTCGCGCCGAATAACTTCGACCGTGTCGTCGGTGGAAGCTCCGTCTATAACTATGTGTTCGACATTGGTGTACGTTTGGTTTGCTACAGAGCGCAAGGTGTCACCGATCGTCGCGGAGGCGTTATACGCTACGGTAATTGTGGTGACCCGAACATTCATCGCACACCCTCCCCCCAGATCCTTTTCCTCTCGCTGTCGACCATTGACTGGACGATTGCCGGCATGAACATCGTAGCCTGCCAACCCAACTGCCCGCGTGCATGCGATGCATCACCCTCGCTCCAATCAATGTCAGCCGGCCTGTGCAGCGTCGTATCCAGATCGACATAGTCACGCCAGTCGAGTCCAACCGCCTCGAAGGCGGTCCTGACGAAGTCCTCAAGCGAGTACGGATGTCCGGTTGCAATTACGAAGTCTCCCGGCTTTTCTTGCTGCAGCATTCGCCACATCGCCTCCACGTACTCTGGAGCCCAACCCCAGTCCCGTACTATGTCGACTCGCCCTAGTTTGAGCCGATCCGAAGAGCCGGCCGCAATCCGTACAGCTGAAGATATGATCTTACGTGTGACAAACCTCATCGGGCGCAGTGGTGATTCGTGGTTGAAGAGGATTCCATTACAGGCAAATAGGCCATAGGCCTCTCGGTAGGTACGGGTCAGCCAGTGAGCCGAAGCTTTCGCGACGGCATAAGGGCTTCGTGGGGCAAACGGCGTGCTCTCGTTGGCAGCACGCCGCCCAGTCTCACCGAAGCACTCACTTGAACTCGCGTGATACAACCGGACCGGTTGCCGGAGGAGACGAATGATCTCAAGAACGTTGAGGACGCCGATAGCGATGCTCTCGAGCGTATCGGCGGGTTGGTCGAACGATAGCCCGACTGAACTCTGCGCAGCGAGTAAGTACACCTCATCCGGCTGCATATCGAACATCACGTTAAGCACACTGCGGAAGTCGTTGATGGCCATCGAACGCAGCTGAACGCGATCCCTAATGTGAAGAGCAGCTAAGTTCTCAAACTGGGACATGGCTGCGTCGCGCGAGGTACCCCAGACTTGGTATCCCTTTTCCAGTAGTAATTTCGCTAGGTAGGCTCCATCCTGCCCCGCTACTCCACACACAAGTGCACGCTTCGGCGTCATCGTCCGAGCCCCTTCCCGTACAACGCGAGTGTTTCCTGGGCGCAACGCTCCCATGAAAAAGCGCGGCAACGATTATTTCCTGCTTCAACTAACTTTGCCATCCGGTCGGCTGAACACAAGTGCATTTCGAGACATTTTCTAATCGAGCTTACATCCGAAGGATCGAAGTAAGCGCCCGCCGGACCCACTACTTCGGGAATCGAACTTACACTGCTGCAGGCAACCGGGCAGCCAACGGACATGGCCTCCAGTGGCGGAATGCCGAATCCTTCGTAGAGTGACGGATAGACGAACATGGCCGCGCCCCGATAGGCCTGTGCCAGGGCCTGATCATCACCAGCTCGGTGATGTACCCGTCCTTTGACTCCGAGCCGCGCGATAGCCAATTGCTCACTCGGTGTCCACGAGCCCCCACCGAAGCACAGGAGATCGAACTCGGAGACCAACTGTGGCGAGGATCCATAGGCTTCAATCAGGCGGTCGAAATTCTTGTACCGAGTCCGTGACCCAACATAGAGTAGGTACCTACGTTGACCATCTGGAGCAATCGGCGACACGACAAGTGGCGGCAACGGGTCATACCCGAGATGCGTGACAAAAACTTTGGCAGGGTCAACCGGATGAGCTGCGAGAAGATCGGCGCGAGTGCTGTTAGAAATGCAAAGAACCAAATCGGCACTCAGGACAGCGCGGCGCTTCGCGGTGATCACCCGCTCACGATCAGCAGCAGAGTAGCTAGCCCCGAATTTTTCATGGATCATGTCAAAGACGGATACAACACTGAGCCGCGCACGGCCCGTTGGCGACTGACGGTAGTAGTAAGTACGGTGCAAAACGTCAACTGGGTGTGTGATACACCTCACGGTTGACCAAGCACCGTTAAGCGTGAACAGCAGATGACGAAGTGAACTGCGGAATCGAATGTGCCTGCCGGACGGGACGCTACCTGCGAGGGACTGCAGATGGTCGTTCATGTTGATGATTGCGTCGATCCGGGCGACGACGCCGGGCAGTTGGGCGAGTTGCGATGAGAGGCTAGCAAAATAACGGGAAATACCGCCAAAACGCTGCGCTACGAAGATCTGCGAATCGAATGCGATTTTCAATGATGTCTCGTTTGGTTCAACGCTACCAATTCTACCCGCGTGAGGCTAGCGCGTAGGCAACAACAAAGAATGACGATCCCGCGGCCGTCACATTAACATTAGGAATATGGAGAATGCCATCATCCGGGACCTGACACCTAGCTCCGAAATAGCCGTTACCAAGATGCTGCCAGCCCGTCAACGTCAGTCATCAGTTTCAATGCGACTAAACTGCTGTTGCGCGAAGATCATGACCGCCTATGCGTTGTAACGGCATGAGTAATCCTGGCTAGTGCCGCCAAACACGTCTATTCACGAAATCGGTATAGCTCAAGATGATACGTAGCAACTTATCTGAAACATTATCAGCCTCGTAGTCCCGCACCATCGGTCGTGACCGCGCACCCGTTCGGGGTGTAGCCAGAAGAATCTCAAGCCCTTGCATCACGCGTTCCACGTCGAGGCCAACCATCATCACCGCCGCCTCCTCAAAACCCTCAGGGCGCTCGTGGACCTCGCGCAGGTTGAGCGCCGGAAAGTCGAGTATTGATGACTCTTCGGTAATCGTTCCGCTATCCGACAGCGTTGCACGGGCCTTTGTTTGTAAGTGGATGTAATCTAGAAAGCCAAAGGGCTTTTCGAATCGGATTAATTGATGCGGCGTACTATTGAGTTCGTCTAGTCGCTTTCGCGTCCGTGGATGTGTCGACATTATAACCGTAATCCCGAATCGTTCGGCCAAGGTGTTGAGCAGTACGAGCAGACGGGACAGTGCTGCAGGCGAGTCGACCGTCTCCTCTCGATGCGCGCTCGCAACGAAATAGCCTCCGGGTGTGAGACCAAGTCGACCTAATACGTCCGACGCCTCGATACCTGCACGGTGGCGCTCGATTACCTCACGCATCGGACTGCCAGTGCAGATCACCTGGTCGGGTGGTATACCTTCTCTCAGAAGATAATCACGCGCTATTTGGCTGTAGGTCAGGTTGATGTCTGCAATGTGGTCCACGATTCGCCTGTTGATCTCCTCGGGCACTCGAAAGTCGAAACAACGGTTGCCGGCCTCCATGTGAAATATGGGTACCTTACGTCGCTTCGCTGCGATCGCAGCTAGGCAACTATTGGTATCTCCCAGAAGCAGCATAGCGCCGGGGCGGTGCCGCTCGATCGCACGGTCGGCCGCTATGATCACGTTGCCAATCGTTTCTGCAGCTCCTGCGCCGGCAGCCTCGAGAAACATATCGGGCCGTCGGATATTCAGATCGCGAAAAAAAATCTCGTTTAGTTCGTAATCATAGTTCTGCCCTGTATGCACAAGCACATGATTGCAGTGGCGATCGAGCCTCTCAATCGTGCACGCGAGCCTGATCAGTTCCGGCCGTGTGCCGACGACTGTCATTACTTTAAGCATTAAGTGCCTCCTGCACGATAGGCAATCCTAGCAGCACGTTCTTGACTTGAGCCAAGTCCAAACGTTCAGTGTTATGAGATGTGTAGTCGTCGATCAAGGCCATCTCTACCTCGCCCTCGACAAAGTACTTGTCGTAGTTCAGATCGCGCGAGTCGGCTGGGATACGGTAGTAACGTCCCAGGTCCTCAGAGCGCACCATTTCCTCGCGTGATACAAGTGACTCAAAAAGCTTCTCGCCGTGGCGTGTGCCGATGATTTTGATCTCGCTGCGCGAGCCCATTAACTCGCCAAGTGCTTGGGCGAGGACGCCAACGGTTGAAGCAGGAGCCTTTTGCACAAAGATGTCACCAGGGTTGGCGTTCTCGAAAGCGTACAGCACCAAGTCAACCGACTCTTCAAGGGACATCAGGAAACGTGTCATTGTCGGATCGGTGATGGTCAAGGCGCGGCCCTCGCGTAGTTGCTGGAGGAACAGCGGGATTACCGAGCCACGCGAAGCCATCACGTTACCGTATCGCGTTGCACAAAGAACCGTACGAGCCGGATCGCAGTTACGTGAGTTCGCGACCATTACCTTCTCCATCATCGCCTTGGACAGACCCATGGCATTGATTGGATACACCGCCTTGTCAGTACTCAGCACGACGCATCGCTTGACGCCGCGGGCGATTGCGGCACGGATCACATTCTCAGCACCGATGATGTTCGTTCGCACCGCCTCCATCGGATAGAACTCGCATGAAGGTACTTGCTTCAGCGCTGCAGCATGGAATACGTAGTCCACACCGATCAGCGCGTCGTGGACGCTCTCGTAGTTGCGCACGTCGCCAATGTAGAACTTGACCTTGTCGTTTTTCAGCGCGATTCGCATGTCCTCTTGTTTCTTCTCGTCTCGGCTGAAGATGCGGATCTCGGAAAAGTCCGAGTTCAGGAAACGGTTGAGCACCGCGTTGCCGAACGAGCCCGTTCCGCCGGTTATGAGCAAGACCTTCTCTTTGAACATGATTGGCCCCTGTTTGATGGTTAGTCGGCCGCTGCGGCCTGGAATGCGCGCATTCGGTCGATGAGGGTGGGCCAGTCGTCCGGTGCATAGCCGGCCGCAGCCCTGAATCGGCTGGAATCGAGCGAGCGGTCGATCTGGACCGCGTCGTCGGCGACGATCTCGATCTGCTTACAGTAGGCACGAGAGATCAGGGTTAGCAGCTCGAACTTGTTGATCGCGGCCGCCGACACGTGGTAAGTGCCGCGCAGCTCTGGCCGAGGCAAGACGTGGTCCCGAATCACGCGCGCGAGCTCGTCGGTGGGCAGGCCCGAGAAGATGGCCTGTCGGTAGCCCTTCACACGCTGCTGCTGCGCGAGGAACCATCCCACCAGACCGTGGGCGCTACCGAGCTCGTGGCCGATGATCGAGGTGCGCAGCGTCACCGCAGCCGGATAGTCCACCTCGCCGAGTAGCTTGCTGCGGCCATATAGGTCGTGCGCGTCCGCTACATCGCTCTCTACATAGGCCCCCTTCGCGCCAGAGAACACACAGTCGGTGCTGACGTGTACCAGGCGAGCGCCGGCCACTTCACACAAGCGAGCCAGTCGGTGAGGCAGCATCGCATTGATGGGCAGCGCGAGCAGTGGGTCGTCGGCGTCCACAAGCTGCTTAATCACGCCCACACAGTTGATGACCACCTGTGGGCGCACGGTCGCGAACAGTCGCATCAGGCTATCGGTGTTTTCGACGTCAATGCCCGTGATCACCTGAGGGCGCACAGTCCGGGGCAGGCGCGGCAGCGTGGCGGCCGAGCGCATCGAGCCGAAGACAACGTATCCGTGGCTCGCCGCGAACAGCCGCAGCACGGCGTTGCCTAGCATGCCTGAAGCGCCTAATACCAGGACGGTCGTCGGCCGAGGGTTGGTCATCGGAAAAGGCTCCTTTAAACGGGGGCAAAGGTCGGAGTCAGTACACCGATACCTGCAGCTGGGAGTTCACATCCCCACTGAGGCTGGCGGCAAGGACGGCGGCCGCCGCAGATTGGTGCAGCGC
Source organism: Roseateles sp. (assembly GCF_049240545.1). Lineage (GTDB taxonomy): Bacteria > Pseudomonadota > Gammaproteobacteria > Burkholderiales > Burkholderiaceae_C > Paucibacter_A. The sequence continues at coordinate 6,393 of NZ_JBMLSK010000209.1, forward strand.
TTTGAGGTGGCGCGCCGCGTGGCTGGCGCGCGCGAAATCTAAATGGCTGAGCACGGCGATCATGACACTGGTAGTCAGCGATCGGGGCGCCCACAGAGAGCCGGTGTTGCCACGCTGCAGATTGTCGAAGACTGCTCTCTTGGCCACTATCCAGTGCGCAAGGACGGCGATCATCTTGGCAATGTTGCAGTACTTCGCCCTGCGAGCGTTTCTCATGTTTGATCAAGGATGGACCGTGCGTGTTGAGGACGGGATGAGGGTCGGTAATGGCCCAAGCTCCGATGAGGCATTTGACTCCCACCTGCGCAGAGCCGACTGAAGGAGCAAACAAGGGGATGTTCAATAGAGTTGAACGCTGTTCTTTGCAATCTTTGGAACTCAAGAAAGCTCGACGAGGCATATACAAAAGGGCGTTACAGGAAGTACCCCGACCAGATTCCGGTCAGGCTGCAACCGTCGGCGCATTGGCCGCAAGCGATGGAAGCCTAGGTCTGCTGGGCACGAAGCCACTGAAAACAGTCAGCCGAAAGTGCATGCGCAGCAACTGCGCCCACCCCAGTTTTTGCAGCCATCATCCAGCACCCGTTGAAGCCCCAGTCCTTGCTTTCACTTGGCTGAGCCAGCGGATCATCGCGAAGACCACCAACACTGGAACCATGGTCTTCAACAGGGGGGTGAGGTGGTAGAAAACCGAGTACTTGAGAGTCATGATGGCCGTGGCGTAGCAGAACGCGTAGACCACCAAGCTCCACCAGCGGGTGCGCCAGCGCACAAAGCAGCGCACGATGAGCGCGAAGAATGCGCCATTTACCAATCCTCGGAACAACAAGTCCAACTCGCCCCCCCAGATGGCGCTATCTGCAATGGGGCTCAGTGTCAATGGGGCCACGAGTGCGTCTGGGTAGTAGTTTCGGGCGTACCAGTCCATCGGGTTCCACCGCATGAAGTCCCCGAAGGTCACGAGCGAGACGAAGTCGTTGAAAAACATGGGCCACTCGGTAGCCGGTAGGCTGCCTTGAGCGCGCTCAGCGTAGAGGTGGAAGCCCGTGAGGAAGACGGCGCCGAACTCGCCGGCGGTCCTGAGCCCTTCATCCGATACTCGGCTCTTCACAGTATCGAGGTCACCTTGTGCCTCGCGGAGGAATTCGATGGCGGTGAACAGTACACCCAGAAGTACGCAGATCATGAAAGCACGCATCAATGATATCTGACGCACCAGCAGGTGGTAGAGAAGTACCGCCTGGAGCAGGATCATCAACGAAAAGATTCGTGAACCAAGGGAGTAAGTTGTCTCGTGCACGCAGAGCGCAATCAGCACGACTGGGATAAGCCATCGGTAGCGCTTGTAATGAAGGAACAAGAGCACGAGCAGGATCGAGTAAAGGCCGATGTTTAGGCGAACGCACACGGACACGAACTTTCGAATCGGCCAGGACAGATGGTCGTAGCGCACGTAGTGCTCGTAGTAGTTGGTCACAGGCCCTGAAAGCAGCAGCAGGATGGCAATGCAGACCACGACCAAGCCCAGGACCATCACCACCATGCGGTCGCTGGAGTGATTCGGGTCGGGCAGTGCTACACGCAGCGGGATCGCTCTGGTGCCGCGTGCCAGCAGGTAACCTGTGGCGACGCTACCGATGAACAGTACGTGGCGCCACAGATGGGTGGCCAACTCGTCGGTTGCAGGAAGCAGCAGAGATAGCGGCCCAGTTTCATCGGCACTGCCCGCGGCCAAGCCGAAACCCGGCACAGCCGTGTATACCGCCGCCCAAGCAAGGTAGATGAAACCCAGTTCGCCGAAGACGCTACCGCCGAGCCGCGCCGACAACAGAACGCAGAAAAGCAGGAACAAAGCCACCGCAGTGAAGGTTGGCGCGATCAATTCGGCCATGACTGGCGAGGCCACGACGCTCACGGACGCGAGCAACGCTGCTGAGGCCAAGACCACGCCGAACGCGAGCAGTGCTGACTGCGTGCCTGGCGGACGAGTGAGGTTGGCAATACTGGTCACGACCACATTCAGAAGCTCAGGCGGAAGTGGATCGCCCCCACTCGCTGTGGGGCGGGAAGGGCGCGCCCTTCTTGAACGACAGCAGGCGGTATTTCAGCGAGTTCGACAGGAAATTCCAAGCTGTGGAAAGGGAGAACTCTGGCGCCGCCTTATGGATGTAGTGCGCGACGAACGCGGCGTCGTAGACGTTCTCGATGCCTAGGCGCGAGGCGTCGAAGTACAGGCGCTTCGGGCTGATGGCGTTGCCCTCCAACGGCCGGCGCAGGTTCTTGCGACGCGTGCCGACCTCACCGCGGAAGAATGCCCCCAGGCCGTGGTGCTCGGCGATGGCGTCTAGGATGACGAGTTCTCGTGTCATTCGCTCACCGGCGAACTGGCCGTCTTCAAGCTCCGACAGAGCACGCTGCAACATCTGCCGGTAGTCGATCGGCGGAAAGGTGCCGGGCCAGCCGGGCAGGTCGCGGGCCGTGAGCAAGAAGTCCACTGTCATCACGGCGATGAGCGGCGAATAAGGCTGGCGCGCCAATTCTTCGTGCATCGGGATGGCCACTGCCTTGGCGAAGAAGTCCTCTGACTGCTTGCGCGCTCTTTCGCTTCCGGCAAGATAGCTGAGGCCGGCGGAGGTCGGCGAAACGCCGTGCATCGAAAATGGCATGCCAGAGAATGCATAGGTCTCCACCTCGCCTGCAAGGACGATCCCAGAGTAGCCGTCGGGCGTTGACGGTGCGTAGAAGCGGCCCCCGGGCGATCGCAACCGGACGCGGTCGACGAGGCCCGTCGAAGCCACCCCCTTTACGTAGATCATTGGCGACTCGATGTCCGCTACGTAGAAGAGATCTTTGACCTGATTCGCGAGGAAGTCCTTGGAGCGGACTATGCGACGCCGGTTGCAAGGTCGCCCATTGCGGGCATGCAGGATCAATTGACCGGTGTGCGAACGGGCACCAGCATACATATACACTGGTGCAGGCCAAGACAGCAGTTCTTGACCTGTTTCCAGCAGTGTGTCGCGCATACCCCGGATGCCGTAAGGTAGCAGGCCGTCATCCCCGCCTAAAGCCATCACATAACCAGGCTTGACCTGATTCAGCGCGAACTCGAAGTTGTCACGCATGCCCACAGAGGCGCCTTGGGAGGCATAGCGGATGCGTGGATCACGCTGTGCCGCCTCTTCAACGACCTCGCGCGTGTGATCGGTACTGCCGTCGTCCGCAACGATGACCTCGAAATTGTCGTAATCCTGCAGCTCGCAGGTCCTTAAGGTGTATCGAAGGTAGTCAGCCCGGTCCTTGGTCGGAATGATGACGCTGAATCGTGGGTTAGGGTCCGTCTGGGACATGTTGTTGCGCTCCGTGCGAGAGGACTCAGATTGTGCGGTCGCTACGCTCGGCCATGTATTGCTGCGCCGCGAACGCCGAGCCGCAGGCCAGCAGGCCGGTGGCGGCGGCCCACGCCAACCCCGACCAACGGCCGAGTTCGTCCGGCATCAACCAGACTGCGGCTGCGGCGAGCGGCCCAGCGGTCAGCAACGGAAGGGTCAGAACCGTGCGATACCAGTGCAGGAGATCACCCCTCAGCAACCGGCGGTGCATGAGCCAGAGCCCGAGTGTGAGGTCCGAGAGGCCGTGCACCAGCCACACCGCGGTGGCCCCGGCAATGCCGAACGCCGGGACTGCCATCACTATCAGCGGCACCCCGATCAGCACCGAGCCCACCATCATCTGGGTGTGCAACCTGGTCCAGCCATGGGCTTGCTGGAACGCCGCCGGCAGCCAGCACAGGCCGGAGCAGGTTATGCCGAGTAGCAACAGCCTGAAGGTGTTGGCGAGTGTCTCGTCGTGACGGCCCAGCCAAGCGTGCAGCAACTCTGGTGCAAAGACGAACCCCACCAAGCCCAGCGGCAGCAGCAACATCGCCATCATCCGGCAACCCTGGAAGTATTCGCGCCTCAGTGCGACGTGGTCGTTCAGAGACAGGAGTTCGGCATAGCGGGGGAAGAACGTTCGGTAGAACGGTTGGATACCCAACTGCAGCAGGCCTGCGCCCGCGAACGCCAAAGCATACTGACCAAGTGCCTCCATGCTGACCATGCGGCTGAGAACGATCCGGTCTGCGCTGGCGAGGAGCACTGCGCACACAGCCGTGAGTGCCATCCCGGCCGAAAAGTTTCGTATCTGTGCCAGCACAGCGCGCCGGAACCGGGGTGCCTCGGCGCCCGGCGTTGACAACAAGTGCCAGGTAAGGGATCTGGTGGCAACTGTCTGTGCCGCAGCGACACCTATCTGGACACCGAAGAACCAAACAATGTCGGCACGCCACAGCAACACGGCGGCCCCTGCACCGTAGCGGAGCGTGTTGCCGGCGACCTGCATCGCATTCATGTGGGCATGCGCCTGCAAGCCAGCCAGGCCATTCGCGTACAGCGCACCGGGAAACTGCAACCCCAGGCTGACTGCCATCAAAAGCATGGCGGTCGAGAGGCTGTGGGCCGGCAAGGTACCTGCTTTCAGCCAGCGATGTGAAATCCAGTCAGAAGAAGCGACCAACGCCAGCATCAGGACCAGCGCTATTCCCCAGTACAGCAGTTCAAGAGTACGCAGCAGATCGCGCCTGATCGTCGCCCCTGAATTGCCTTGCGGGGCGCTCGCGAGCCCCTTGATCAGCGCGGCGCCGATACCCATGTCCAGGAGGCCCATCATCACTTGGAGCATCAACCACAGGCCAACGACTCCGTAACCGCTCAGCCCCACGCTAGAGACATACCATGGCGTGGCCAACACCACCAGAAGACCAGTCCACGCCCCACCAAATAGGTTCCAAGAAACATTCTTGGTATTCAAACGCATCTGCAAAATCCAGTATCTGTGTTCTCTGGCACCATCTCCGTACCGTGTGCTGACGACTGCTCTCAGGCCGGCACCGAGTGGGCATGACTACCAAGATTTCTACCACTCCCTGCGCCAACTTCTGTTCCGCGCACTCCCTTGCTGCAATTAATGAAACGGGGGCCAGTACCGCTTGTCCAGCAAGCACCGCGACCAGCGCGGGGCAGTTCGGGTAGAGGTCCCCGGCAAAGGCCCACTACTGTGATGTCGCGTGACCGCCGGGTGCCCAGGACTGACCGCTCGTCCTAACCAGCCCTAGCGGTAGCTGGAATGATTCAGCTCGCAGTCCGCGCGCCTGCCGCCTATGCCTCTGGCTCACACGTGCAGCCGGGATGTGGAGTAGCAGAGAAGGGATTACTTTCGAAGAGAGCTTACGTTTTGCAGAAACCACCTGTACGCAGCCTGCAAACCCTCTTCCAGCGAGAAGGCCGCCCGCCCGCCCAGGGCCGCCAGGCGTGTCACATCCATCAACTTGCGCGGCGTGCCGTCCGGCTTGGTGCGGTCCCACACTAACTGGCCCGTGAAGCCTGTCACCCGGGCGATAGTTTCAGCCAACTCGCGAATCGTGCAATCCATCCCCGTGCCCACGTTGATGTGGCTGAGCATGGGCTGGGTGTGGGCTTGGTAAACGTCCAGTGGCAGCTCCATCACATGCACGCTGGCCGCGGCCATGTCGTCCACGTGAAGGAATTCACGCATGGGCGTGCCACTGCCCCAGATGATCACTTCCTTGGCCCCTGTCTGCACCGCATCATGAAAGCGGCTTATCAGCGCAGGGATGACATGGCTGTTCTCGGGGTGGAAGTTGTCGCCCGGACCGTACAGGTTGGTGGGCATGACGCTGCGGTAGTCCCGCCCGTGCTGGCGGTTGAAGCTTTCACACAACTTGATGCCGGCAATCTTGGCAATGGCATAGGGCTCATTGGTGGGCTCCAGCGTGCCTGTGAGCAAGGCGTCTTCGCGCATGGGCTGAGGGGCCATGCGCGGGTAGATGCAGCTGGACCCCAAGAACAGCAGACGCTGCACGCCGGCGTGGTGCGCGGCGTGTATGACGTTGCACTCCATCATGAGGTTGTCGTAGATGAAGTCGGCCGGGTAGGTGTTGTTGGCATGGATGCCGCCCACCTTTGCCGCGGCCAGCACCACCACGTCGATACGCTGGCGCGCAAAGAAAGCACGCACGGCGGCCTGGTCTGTCAAGTCCAGCTCGGCATGGGGGGCGGTGATGAGGTTGGTGTACCCCAACGCTTGCAGCCGCCGCACGATGGCGCTGCCCACCATGCCGCGGTGGCCGGCGATGTAGATGGCGGCAGACTTGGATAGATGCATGGTCGACTTTCAGAACCGATGCTGGATACCTGCCTGACGCATGATGGCGTTGGCGGTGTGGCGCGAGTAGTAGTTGGTGGAAACCGTGACGTTGCGCTTGCCGTTCGACCACACTTGATGAGAACCCCCGGTCTGCCGAAGCAGACTGAACCCGTGTGACTTCAAGATCTTGACCACAAGTTCGTAGTACCCGTTCATGCTGGCACGGGGCTGTGCAAGATGAAGTCCGTCTGGGCGCGAGGCTTGGTCTGCAGCTCCAGTTCAAGCAGCACGGCGGCAGCGGCCAGGGCCTCCGTCTTGATCTCGTCCAGTGTGGGGGCCTCCACCACCAAGCCTGGAAGGTCGGGACTTTCGGCCACGTAAACGTTGGCCTCGAGGTCTTGCCGTATCTCTACGCGCAGGCGCACCGACATGCCCAGCCTAGCCACCGCACGCCAACCCAGCCACCCCACCTGGTACATCTCAGCCTCCGAAGATCACGCAGCCACCACTGAAAGCGCCTGAGGGTAACGCAACCACCATGCTGTTAGCATGAGCCAGGATGCTCATTCCCTCGCCATCGCCGTATGAAACCCATGCCTGCGCAGCAACGCCGTCTGCTGCGCGGCCTTCAGGTCTTCGGCCACCATCTCGGCGCACATCTGCTGCGCGGTGATCTCGGGCACCCAGCCCAGCTCGGCCTCGGCCTTGCTCGGGTCACCCAGCAGGGTTTCTACCTCGGTGGGGCGGAAGTAGCGTGGGTCCACCGCCACGATGCAGTCACCCACCTTCAGCGCCGGCGCCTTGTCGCCTGAGATGGCCGCCACGCAGCCCTTCTCGTCCACGCCCTGGCCTTCAAAGCACAGGGTGATGCCCAACTCCGCAGCCGTCCAGGTGATGAACTCGCGTACCGAGTACTGCACGCCGGTGGCAATCACGAAGTCTTGCGGCTTGTCTTGCTGCAGCATCATCCACTGCATGCGCACGTAGTCCTTGGCGTGGCCCCAGTCGCGCAGGGCGTCCATGTTGCCCATGTACATGCACTTCTCCAGCCCCTGTGCAATGTGGCTCAGGCCGCGGGTGATCTTGCGGGTGACGAAGGTCTCGCCCCGTCGCGGGCTCTCGTGGTTGAAGAGGATGCCGTTGCAGGCGTACATGCCGTAGGCCTCGCGGTAGTTCACCGTGATCCAGTAGGCGTACATCTTGGCCACCGCGTAAGGGCTGCGCGGGTAGAAGGGCGTGGTTTCCTTCTGTGGAATCTCCTGCACCAGGCCGTAGAGCTCGCTGGTGCTGGCCTGGTAAAAGCGCGTTTTCTTCTGCAGGCCCAGGATGCGCACGGCCTCCAGCAGGCGCAGCGTGCCCATGGCGTCCACATCGGCGGTGTACTCGGGGGCTTCGAAGCTCACCGCCACGTGGCTTTGCGCGCCCAGGTTGTAAATCTCATCGGGCTGCACCTGCTGCACGATGCGGGTGAGGTTGGAGGTGTCCGTCAAATCCCCGTAGTGCAGGATGAAGCGCTGGTGCTCCACGTGCGGGTCTTCATAGATGTGGTCCACCCGCTGGGTGTTGAACAGCGATGCGCGGCGCTTGATGCCGTGGACCTCGTAGCCTTTTTCTAGCAAAAACTCGGCAAGGTAGCTGCCGTCTTGGCCGGTGACGCCGGTGATGAGTGCATTTTTCAATTTCTGTTTCCTCTAAACCTGACTTGAATCTTCAACCGCGACCGTAGGTGTCCTCGAACCGGACGATGTCATCCTCGCCCAGATAGCTGCCGGACTGCACCTCAATGATCTCCAGCCACACCTTGCCCGGGTTGGCCAGGCGGTGCACCTCGCCCAGCGGGATGTAGGTGCTCTGGTTCTCGGTCAGCAAGATATTCTTGTCGCCACAGGTCACCTCGGCCGTGCCGCGCACCACGATCCAGTGCTCCGCGCGGTGGTGGTGTTTCTGCAGGCTCAAGCTGGCACCGGGCTTGACCCCGATGCGCTTGACCTGAAAGCGCTCGCCGGCGTCCACGCTGTCGTACCAGCCCCAGGGGCGGTACACCTTGCGGTGCAGGTTCTGTTCCTCGCGCTGCTGGCGGCTGAGCGCGGCGACGATGGCCTTGACCTCCTGGCTTCGCGAGCGCTCGCTCACCAGCACGGCGTCGGCCGTCTCCACCACCACCACGTCCTGCAGGCCGATCACGCCCACCA
>NZ_JBMLSK010000210.1:0-1322 GCF_049240545.1 Roseateles sp.
GCCTCTTTTGAATTTCGAGTGGGTGGCCGCCAGAATCGACCGGAGTCTGGGACCGTTGTCTGAGGGAACGTGAGCGAGAAGCAGCTTTTGGAGGCCGCCCTTGGCGTGGCCGCGCCGTGGTACGTGAGGGGGACGGAGTTTGATGCCGCCAGCAGGCGGTTGACGATTGGCATCGATTTCGTCGCCGGCAGTCGGTTCGCGCATCCCGACGTGCCCGGCGAGCATCCAGTGCATGACACGCAGACCAAGCGCTACCGGCACCTGAACTTCTTCCAGCACGACTGTTATCTGGAAGTGCGCGTGCCGCGCCTGAAGCTGCCCGACGGGCGTGTTGCCCTGGTCGAGCCTGATTGGGCGGGCAAGCTGTCCGGGTTCACTTTGCTGTTCGAGGCACTCGTACTGACGCTGAGCCGGCAGATGCCGTTCGCTGCGGTCGCCCGGCTGGTGGGCGAGTCCTGGCATCGCGTGCATGCGATCTGCTCGCGCTATGTCGACTTGGCGGCGGAAGCGCTCGACCTGTCCGCGGTGAAGGCGCTGGCGATCGACGAGACCTCGTGCCAACGCGGCCATCAGTACCTGACCTTGGCTGCCGATGCGGACCGGCGCTCGGTCGTGTTCGTTGCCCCGGGCCGTGGCAGCGACACGCTCGGTATCCTGGCCGATCATCTGCGCGCCCATCAAGCCGTTCCCGAGCAGGTCGAGTCGGTCAGCATCGACATGTCGCCGGCCTACATCCGCGGCGTTACCGAGCACCTGCCGGCGGCGCGCATCACCTTCGACAAGTTCCACGTCATCGCGCAAGCCTCGGCGGCCTTGGACAGGGTGCGGCGTCAGGAGCAGCGCACGGATCCTGCGCTCAAGGGGCTGCGCTGGTCGCTGCTGAAAGACCGTGATCGGCTCAATGCGGCGCAGCGCGGCGATCTCGATGCACTGATCGCCAAGGCCACGACGAAGCGCACCGCGCGTGCCTGGCTCTACCGGGAGCACCTTCGCGAGATCCTCGAGCGCAAGCAGATCAACATCGTTTCGAGCCTTCTGCGCCAGTGGTGCAGCAACGTCATGCGCTCCAAGGTCGAGCCGATGAAGGATGTCGCGCGGATGATCCGCCGCCACTTCGACGGCATCGTCGCCTGGACCCAGACCCGGAGAACCAACGGATTCCTTGAAGCGCTCAATGGCCTGTTTCAGGCCGCCAAGCGCAAGGCGCGTGGGTACGGCCGATTCGAAACCATGCGCACCGTGCTGTTCCTGATCGCCGGGAAGCTCGACTTCCGCCGCATCAACCCCCACGCCGCATAACCCACTCGGATTTCAAAAGAGCC